>NZ_NEFD01000002.1 GCF_002252155.1 Wohlfahrtiimonas sp. G9077 | reverse complement strand
ATTACTGTATATATAAATATACGCTGGAATTGATTTGGTTCGAAACTTGTATTTCTGTAATCACTTCAATACAAGCTCCCACACAAACCACTTAAGATTAATCTGTTAAAGAACTCGAGGGAGTCAAATGACTTCAACCTCGTGAAGAGCAGGCTATTTTACATGATCTAAATCATTTGTCAACACCTAATTTGAAAAGTTTTTTCAGCAAGGGAGACTAAACCACTATCTCAACCTCTCAAAACTCTTCAAACTCACCGCTTTTCAGCAGCGCCTCGTTCAGAAGAGGTGCTCATTATAGATAAATTCAGAGATGTGTCAACACCCTTTTTCAATTAATTTTAAACTATTTCACAAAAATGATATTTAACAACAAGATAAAGCATAAAAATAATTGAAATTATTGTGCACTGAGTTCTATAAAGCGCGACACCGTCATCTTTTCTGTACCATAAAAGCCATTTAATGCCTTTAAAAAACGTGCGGCACGGGGCGGAATGTCATCATTTGCCAACATTTTGATCACATTTTGGCGCACACTTTCACGAAATGCCACATGATTAGGCTCAAAATCGCCCTCTAAATTATCGCAACTGACATAAAACGGAACATTGGTCGCCAAACAAAAGAGCCAATCCACCGATTGCGGACGAATCTCCATCTGTTGAAATTGGTTTTGCTGATCTTCCGTGCGCCCATCTGGGCAATACCAATAGCCATAATCTTCCAATAAACGGCGTGCCTGCCCTGCAATGCACCAATGCGAGGTTTCGTGCAGCGCGCTAGTAAAATATCCATGGGCAAAGACAATTTGATGATATGGCACCACATCATTGGCAGGAATATAAATGGGCTCATCCTCCCCTTTCACCAATAGAGTATTGAATTCATCGTAAAACTCATCCTTAAATAGACGAATCAAATCGTGATAATCATGCACTTTGCCACCTTTATTCATAAAAAAATCCCCAACGAGTGGGGATTATAATCAATTGTTCAATTTGTTACAGTTAGAATGCTGCTTTGAAGATCGCGATTACTTCTGCTTCATCACCTTTACGTGGGTTCGTGAAGGAGCATGCATCTTTCAATGCGTTTTCTGCCAAAATGGTGAAATCTTCTTCTTTCGCGCCTAAATCTTTTAAGCCTGCAGGAATGCCCACATCTTGACTTAATGTACGAATCGCTGCAATTAACGCTTTTGCACCTTCTTCATCACTCATCGCGCGAGTGTCGATGTCAAAGCATGCGGCTAAATCTTTTAAGCGCCCTGCCGCCACTTTCGCATTGTATTCTTGTACGTGTGGCAATAAGACTGCGTTACATACACCATGTGGTAAGTCATAAAAACCACCGAGTTGATGCGCCATTGCATGCACATAACCTAAAGATGCGTTGTTAAATGCCATCCCTGCTAAAAATTGTGCGTATGCCATTTGTTCACGGGCATGCATATTTGCACCGTCATTCACTGCATCGCGTAAATTTTTATGAATGAGCGCCACCGCTTTAACGGCACATGCATCTGTGATCGGTGTTGCAGCCGTTGATACATAAGCTTCCACAGCATGCGTCAATGCATCCATCCCTGTGGCAGCTGTTAATGATTTTGGCATGCCTTTCATCAATTCAGGATCATTCACGGATAATAATGGCGTAGTGTGCGCATCCACAATCGCCATTTTAATGTGACGCGCTTCATCTGTAATGATACAGAAATACGTCATTTCAGAGGCTGTGCCTGCCGTTGTGTTAATGGCGATCAATGGCAATTGTGGTTTTGCTGATTTATTGATGCCTTCATAATCGTTAATTTTACCGCCATTTGCTGCCACTAAAGCAATGCCTTTGGCACAGTCATGAGGAGAACCGCCACCTAAAGAGATGATGGCATCACAGTTTTCTGCTTTTAAAATTGCCAAACCCTCTTCCACGTTTTTTGTGGTTGGGTTTGGCTTAGTGCCTGAGTAAACGGCAGATTCAATGCCTTTATCTTTCAAACCTTTTACAACTAAGTCAATGATACCTGCGCCTTTTAAGCCTTCATCACTCACGATTAAGATTTTTTTAAAGCCTTGGGCTTTAATGTCGTCATACGCGAGATCCAGTGCACCTGCACCCATAATGTTTTTAGAAGGCATTAAGAATTGTGTGGCCATAATATACTCCTTACGTTTAAAGAGGTGATTGAATAAAACTTTATTATTGTCTGACTACTTTACTCACTATACAGAAGTGATCTGCCATTGATCCTGAGCTAGATCATACTTTATGTTAATTTTAGTAACCTTGTGCCCTATACTGTTGATAGTATTGTAACACTTTTGGTACATAATTCATCGTTTCTTTAAAAGGTGGGATTTTATTGCCATATTTACGTACAGAGCCTTCACCGGCATTATAGCCCGCTAAAGCCAGTGACACATCCCCAAAATAATCCAACAACCAACGCAAATAAGCAGCGCCACCGCGCATGTTTTGAATGGGATCATAAGGATCATCGACCCCAAAGCGTGCAGCGGCAGCTGGCATCAACTGCATTAAGCCTTTTGCCCCTGCATGCGACATGGCATTTGGATTATAAGCCGACTCCACCGTAATCACCGCGTGCAAAAGCGCTGGCTGTAGATCATATTGACGTGCAATCATGGTGATGTAAGGCGCAAAGCTGTCACGCCCTTTCATAGTGGGCAATGAAGGCGGTGGTTGAAGTACAGGATTGACGCCTGCAGCTTCAATGCCATGATTGGCAAATGCCCGCGGACGCGGGAAATCGCCTTGAAACTCAGAGCCATCTGACACCATCGTCACCGTGCGGCTAAAACGCGGCGCATTGAGAAGTTGCTGCACATTTTCCACCGCATTCTCTTCTTCCATAATGGGCGAGAGCCGTTTCACAAGCTCACCGCCCTCAATGGGATAGTTCACATAATGGGTTTGCCCAAATTCATCTAAATACGCATAAATGTCCGCCTGTGCAACAAGCGGCATCAACGTCAAGAGACTTGCGTGAAGCATGCGTTTGATGATCATCAGCATCGGCTCAAAGCTTAGCGACGCTTAAACAACAAATCCCAAACGCCGTGACCTAAACGCTCGCCGCGGGCTTCAAATTTTGTTTTTGGTCTAAAGTCAGGACGCGGCGCAAAGCCCTCATAACAGTTTTCAAAATCAGGATGTGCACTTAACACTTCCATCATCTGTTCAGCATAGTTTTCCCAATCGGTGGCCAAGTGCAAAATGCCACCTTTGCTCATTTTTGTCGCCAACAAATTCATGAATTCTGTTTGCACCAAGCGACGTTTATGGTGTTTTTTCTTGTGCCAAGGATCGGCAAAGAAGATTTGCACGCGATCAAAACTGCCATCTTTGATTTTATGTTTCAACAATTCCACAGCATCTTCATTCGCTGCACGCACATTGGTCAATTCACGTTTTTCCACTTCTAAGAGCAAATGGCCAACGCCAGGACGATGCACTTCTACGCCCAAAAAGTCACGCGTTGGTGCCGCTTGTGCCATCGTAGCTAAAGACTCACCATTGCCAAAACCGATTTCTAAAGTGCGCTCTGTATTCGTGCGCCCAAAGATTTGATCTAAATCGAGCATTTGATCTAAATCTTCTTCACGCAGTAAATATTCGCTGCTTGCCAAAACACGCTCTTGCCCTGCTGTTAAGCGCCCTTCGCGTTTCACAAAGCTGCGTACTTCACGCATGTAAACCGGCTTTTCTATATTATCCATAAGTTCTTTCGACATATTGTTTCACAATCTCTATAAATTCATCTGCAATGTGGTCACCTTTTAAAGTCACCGTTTTTTGACCATCTTCATACACAGGTGCCACCGGCGCTTCACCGCTGCCGGGCAAACTGATGCCGATGTTCGCTAATTTTGATTCCCCAGGACCATTGACCACGCAGCCCATCACCGCAACCACCATCGATTCAACGCCAGGATAGATGCCCTTCCATTTTGGCATCACTTCATCTAAATAGCCTTGAATGTCTTGGGCCAAGCGTTGGAAATAGTCACTGCTTGTGCGTCCACAACCTGGGCAAGCTGTCACTTTAGGTGAAAAGAGACGAAGCCCTAAGCTTTGTAAAATGTCTTTGCCCACCATCACTTCTTCAGTGCGCGGCGCGCCTGGCAACGGCGTTAAAGAAACGCGAATGGTGTCACCAATGCCTTGCTGCAAAATCACGGACAACGCCGCCGTCGATGCCACAATGCCTTTAGTGCCCATGCCCGCTTCCGTTAACCCTAAATGGAGCGGTAAATTTGTTTGCGTCGCCATGCGCTGATACACGGCGATCAAATCTTGGCATTGGCTCACTTTGACCGATAAAATCATCTGATCATCACGAAGCCCCAAAGATTTGGCATACGCAACGCTCTCTAATGCTGACACAATCATCGCTTCACGCATGATCATCTCATTGCTCAGTGGCACCGCGCGATCCTGATTTTCGCTGAACAATCTAGCCAGCACAGCTTGATCTAAACTGCCCCAATTAACGCCAATGCGCACCGGCTTTTGAAATTTCACAGCCGCTTCAATCATGGCGGAGAACTGCTCATCACGCTTTTGACCGCGCCCCACATTGCCAGGATTGATGCGAAGTTTTGCCAATGCAGCAGCACATTCTGGATATTTCGTCACCAAACGATGGCCATTGAAATGAAAGTCGCCAATGACCGGCGTATCGTACCCGCGCTTTAACAACTCATCGACAATCTTAGGCACAGATTCAGCCGCTTTTTCGGTATTGACGGTGATGCGCACCAATTCAGAGCCCACATCCGCCAATTCAATGATCTGTTGTGTGGTGGCCGCGACGTCTTCGGTATCTGTATTGGTCATCGATTGCACACGGATGGGATAATCCGAACCAATGCCGACTTTTCCAACCATCACCTGCGTGGTTTGACGTCGTACAATTGTATTAGTCATTAGAGAGACAAATCCTACTCAAAATAAAGCGTTTATTATCGCTAAGTGCACCTTATAACTCAAGAAGAGAAAATTCCCCAAAGATGATTTCAAGGTTACAATGGATGACTTTTTATCAACAGGGAGTTGTTTTATGAGTTATTTAGCATTCAAGGCTTGGCACATCATCGCGATGGTGACGTGGTTTGCAGGCCTCTTTTATCTACCGCGCTTATTTGTGTATCACGCCATGAACAAAGATCCACAAACAAATGAAACCTTTAAAGTGATGGAGCGTAAATTGGCCATCATGATGGACATTGGCGCCTTTTTCACCATTGCCCTCGGAATTACCTTAATCGTTAAAAACCCTGCCCTTTTAAAAATGGCATGGTTACACATTAAATTATTATTGGTGGTGTTTTTAGTGGCTTATCATGTGATGTGCCGCATCTATGTGAAAAAATTCCGCTTAGACCTCAACAAGCACACCCATAAGTTCTATCGCTTATTCAATGAATTGCCAACGGTCTTACTCGTGGCGATTGTATTACTTGTGGTGTTAAAACAACCGATGTCTTTTAGCTAACGCCAATGAGAGATCACAAAAAAGCCAAACAACTGTTTGGCTTTTTTTATCTGCATTTGATTCGTCTGATTTAATCAATGTGATCTTTTAATAATGCGAGCACACCTAATGTGCAGATTAAAACTTTACCCGTCGTGAGGGTTAAATAGACTTTTTTATCTTTAACATTGATCAAGGTGATGTGTTCAATGGCTACAAATGAATACTGGCTACGATGCGCGGCGCCCACAATAATCTCTCGACCCGTGTCACGGTCAACCGTTCCCAAAATATTAACTGTAACGAATTTCATATAGTTCCTAACCTTTTTGATTTTCTGTTATTACAATTCGTTTAATTCTGTAATACACTTGCCTTTCAATCAGATGATTATAAACCAATCGAACTCAAATATCCTAATGAAATAATTACCTTCCGTAATGATCTCAGTAAGGCGAATTAAAACAAATAGTTATGAAAATTATCGAACCATTGACCTCTCAACTCGAAGGCAGAGTGCTCATTGAGGCATCGGCAGGCACCGGCAAAACCTACACCATCACCACATTGGTGATCCGTTATCTTCTTGGCATTGGTGTTGCGCCTTTGCGCCTTGAAGACATTCTCATCGTCACCTTCACAAAAGCTGCCACCGCTGAGCTGCGCGTTCGCATCTATAGCCGCATTTTAGAGGTGCAAGAAGCATTTAAAACCGGTCACAGCGAAGATCAGCTCATCGTTGAGATGCTCAACATGATCCCTCAATCAGAGCACTATAAAGCGCGCCTCATTTTAAAAGAGGCCGAACGCCTGATGAGCGATGCAAACATCTTTACCATTCACAGCTTTTGTCAGCGTTTTTTGAGCCAAAATCCTTTAGATTCACATCTGCCCTTTGATGTGCGCCTTGAAACATCAGACACAGAGCTCAAAACCCAAGCCGCCAAACAATTTTGGCGCGAAGAGTGCTATTTCTTCTCAGAGCGTTTAGCGGCCATTGCCTTTCCTTTGTATCAAACTCCGGAACATGTCCAAGCAAAAGTATCCGCCTTTTTGTCGGTGGCAGAATCCTTAAACGCCCCTGACAATCTCTTTGCCCTAGAAGAGGCTGTCTTCAATGCCATCAATGATGACGGCGAGCAGGATCAACATGCCATTCAATCATTACTGTGGTGTTATGCCACAAAGGCATTTAACCGCATCTTTTTGCGCCTGAAAGGTAAACATGGGATCTTATTTTTTGATGATCTCATTTATGAAACCGCCAAACTCATTGAACAAGCAACACCAAGCCAATTAGCGCACATTCAAAAACGCTATCAAGTGGCCATGATCGATGAATTCCAAGATACGGATCACACGCAATATGAGATCTTCTCAAAACTCTTTGGCAACACCAAAGCGCGCACATTATTGATGATCGGTGATCCTAAACAGTCGATTTATCAATTTCGCGGGGCGGACATTCACACTTACTTAAAGGCCAAAGCGTGCGCGCAGCACAGCTATTCGCTTGGCACCAATTACCGTTCAAGCGCCGCATTGGTGGAAAGCGTCAATGAACTCTTTGAACAAGCGCCCCATCCATTTTTAAATGAAAACATCCCCTTTCAAGCGGTCAAAACGCCGGAAAAAGCGGCGCTGAGCTATCTATCGATTGATGATGTCCCACAAGCGGGCATCACCATTGCCCATTTAGCGGGCAACAATAATAAATCCGCGTTTCAAACGGCAACAGCCCATTACATCACCGAGCGCATCAAATGTTTACTCAAACAGGGTCAAATCCATAAAGATGGTACCTGCCGTAAAATTGAGAACAATGACATCACCATTTTGGTGCGGGATAAAAATGATGCCACAGTCATTTTAAAAGCCCTGCGCGCGGCCAATTTGCCCGCGGTGTATTTATCGGATAAAAACAAAGTCTTTAAAAGTGAAGCGGCGCATCTCATCCATCTCTTTTTAAAAAGCTTGCTGAACCTACGCAATCAAGAGCTGATGAAGCAAACCTTTGCCTCCCTTTTATATCAATTCACTTTGCAGGATCTGCACAATGTGCTCCATGATCACTTGCAATATGAATCTTTACTCTCCGAGCGCGAACAATGCGTTGAAGAGTGGGAACGCTTTGGCATCATTCCGATGATGGATAAATTCTTGCATCGCCATGATCGCATTCACCGTTTTCGCAATCATCCGGATTTTGACCGTATCATGACGGACATTCGCCATGTATGTGAATTATTGCAAGCCCAAAGTTTACTGGCCCCGACCAAAGAAGCCTTGCTCGATTGGCTCAATCTACAGATGCAAATGCCGGATGAAGGCGGCGATGAAACCGCCGGCGGCAGCTACAGCTTACGTTTAGAGAGCGAAATGAATGTCATTACATTAATGACCATTCACGGCTCAAAAGGGCTTGAATTCCCCATTACGTTTGTGCCATCGTGTTTAGAAACCCGCAGCATTAAACCGCCCTTCATCATCAATTGCCAAGATGATCCAACCTTAAAAACCATTGATTTTCAGGCCAATCCTGAGTTTGAGGCCGATGCCCTTCTTGAAATGCAGGCCGAAAACATGCGCTTATTGTATGTTGCCCTCACGCGCGCAAAATATTATTGTGAGATTGCGCTGTCAGAAAACTTCCTCTCAGGCAAAAGCAACATCAATGACAAAGTCGTCTATGCCAAACTCTTTAATCACGAAGACAATGAGCCATTTGCCTTTGATGCCTTAACGCAACTCAAATGCGTCAACGTCGTGCCGATGAATGAAGCACCGATCATTGAATATGATCCGCCAATGATGACCGAAGAGCACTTAAGCGCGGCCCATTTTCATGGCCGGATTAATCGTAAATGGAACATTTCAAGCTTCACGCAATTGACGCGCCATGCGCCCAACTCATATTTTGCAGATAACATGAGTGATGAATCGCCCATTCATCCTGAACTTGAACCTGCACCCATTCATGATGATGCGACAGCGCCATCCATTTTCACCTTTCCAAAAGGGGCGCAAGTGGGCACATTCATCCATACTTTATTTGAAAAGTATGCGCCCTACGCCATCTTTGAAGAGAATCGTTTGGCCGAACTCATCACAAAAAGTGCCTTGCCTGAAACCGTCACCACACAATTAGAGTTGTGGGTGCCCATTCTAGAAACATGGCTCACGGAAATTTTTGCCAATCCCCTATTACCCAATTACACCTTTGGGGATGCACTGCATACCAATGCCATTCATGAGTTGGAATTTCTCTTTCCGGTGGCACATTTAACGCCTGAGCGCTTCAATGATTTTTTAAACCAGCACCGTGATCAACCCGCAACCCTCGACTTTTTCACCTTAGAGGGCATGATGAAAGGCTTTATTGATCTGATCTTCATGTATGAAGGGAAATTTTACATCATCGATTATAAAACCAATCACCTTGGCCATTCGCTCGCGGATTATCATCAAGATGCGCTCCATCAAGCGATGCTCGACAATTATTATGATGTTCAATATCTCATCTACACCGTCGCTTTGACTCGTTATTTGCGTTTTCGCATGCCGGATTTTGACTATGATCGCCACTTTGGCGGCATCTTTTACCTATTTGTGCGCGGTATGACAAGCAGCGGCGACAGTGGCATTTATCACATCGTGCCAGATCGCGCAGTCATTGAAGCCCTAGATCAATTGATGGAGCAACCATGAGCGATTTATTAACCTATGCCAAAAACTCTGGCTTTTTTAACAGCATTGATTGCCATTTTGCCAAAATTTTGAGCAAAACAGACCCAAAACTACAATTGCTTGCCTTGATTGTCAGCCACGCATATGGCTCAAAGCACACCATGGTGCCACTTGAATACATCTATCATGCACGTTGGTTGACCGGTTTTGATGTCCAAAAGATTCAAGAATGCATGACAACGCTCAAGCAATTGGCCGGCATTCATGATCCAGAGGATTGGGCGCCTCTGTTCGCTTGGATTGAGCAGCAACCCAATTATCCCTTAGCCATCGCCAACGGCGGCGTTTATTTGGCAAAGAACCTACATTATGAAACCTTAATTGTGGACTTTCTAAAGCGCCATCAAGACAGCGCAGCCACGATGCCAAAAGAAAGCACGCTGCAACTATTGCATCAGCTGTTTCCCAAAAGTGATGCCATTGATCATCAAAAAATCGCCGCCATTAATGCACTTCTTTCGCCAACCTCCATCATTTCTGGCGGGCCCGGCACCGGTAAAACCACCACGGTGATTCGCATTTTGATGCTGCTCCTCAATGAGCATCCGAATTTACACATTTCACTTGCTGCCCCCACGGGGAAAGCAGCGGCACGCTTGAGTGAATCCATTGAAAAGCAAAAAACCGATTTTAAAGCCCAGCGGCCAGAACTGATCCATTTACTGGATAAAATCCCGAGTCAAAGCACCACGCTGCACCGTTTATTGAGCTTTAACCCCAATCAAATTAAGCCACGTTATCATCAGTATCATCCTTTGCCGACAGATCTGATCATCATCGATGAAGCCTCCATGATTGATCTCTATATTTTTAATCTCTTAATTGAAGCGTTGCCGCCGCATGTGCGCATCATTATTTTGGGCGATAAAGATCAGCTGGCCTCCGTGGAAGCTGGTGCCATTATGGGAGAGATTTGCCAAAACATTGGCTATGATGCCAAGCGCCTTGCCCTCATTGAAAAAATCATGGGGCAATCATTGCCCACAGATTTTACCCCCAAACAGGTGCCGCTCAACAATGTGACGCTGTTAACCAAAAGTCATCGCTTCTCTGCGGATTCAGGCATCGGGCAATTGGCAAAAGCGGTGAATGAACAGCGGGTGAATGATTTTCTACCCATTGTGTCACAATCGCCCGATGAGCTCACCTTCATCAACACCGGAGAAACTGCCGATTGGCGCACTTTGATCCATCTGCTGCTTCAAGATTATGTCCAATTGTGCCAAGACAAAGCTGAGCCTCGCTTGCTCTTTCAGGCATTACAATCGGTGCGCATTTTGTCGGCCACCAATGTGTCAGAATTTGGTACTCATGCGCTCAATGAATACATCAGCCACACGCTCTTTCATGCCGATGGCAATGCGCTCTATCATGGCCAAGCCATCATGATTTTACAAAATGATTATGTCAATCACATCTTCAATGGCGATGTTGGCATCATCACCGAAGACAATGGCCGCATCATTGCTTACTTTGAAAGCGACAATGGCGAGCTAAGGGCGCTGCCGGTTCAACTCTTGCCCCATTATGAAACCGCATTTGCCATGACGATCCATAAATCCCAAGGCAGTGAATTTGATCATGTGATGCTGGTGTTGCCGGATTTTTATAGCAAAATCCTCACCAAGGAACTCTTATATACAGGCATCACGCGGGCAAAAAAACAGCTCACTTTGATTGGCACGCCGCGCATCATCAAAACCACCATTGGCAATCATACCGAGCGTTTCAGCGGCATCGGCGCGCAGTTAAATCGTATGTCGTAGCGTTTTAAGCAACTCAGCACGGGCGCGCCAATCGGGCAAAAAGTGAGTCATCAATGCCTTAAAGCGGTGATTATGACTCGCTTCTAATAAATGGGTGAGCTCGTGCACAATCACATACTCTAAACAGTCTTGTGGATACGCAGCAAGATAGACATTGAGCCAAATGCGCTGTGCCCGCGGATTACATGTGCCCCAGCGAGTTTTCATTTTTTTAAGGCGCCACTCTTTTAATGGCACCTTCATCATGGGCAGCCATTTCTCTAACAATGGCGGAATCGCCGCATTCAATGCTTGCCGATACAGTGCATCCATATTCTCATCACCCACATAAGGTTGCCCCCAAAGATAAACACCATCTGTGGTTTTTGCTGCATCAAACGCCGCAAGCTTTGTTAAAACCCAAGACTCATGATGCAACAAAGCGGCATCTAATGCCGCTTGTGATAAATGTTTCGGTGCGCTGACACGCACTTTGCCATCTTTTTGAATGCGAATGTACAAATGCTTGATGGGCTTTTTGATCACCACCCAATCAATTTGCACCATCTTATGCAGGAATGCCGCTGTGGAAACGAAAAACAGGATCTGGCGTCAAAATCGCTGCCTTTTCCACATCCCCAAAAAAAGCAACGCGCTCATCAATGGATTGACCGGCATATTTTTCTGCCAATTTTAAATAATCCTGATAATGGCGACCTTCTGACTTAATCAACGCATTGTAAAAATGGTTGAGCTCATCATCTAAATGGGGCGCAACGCGATAAAAACGCTCACAGGAACGCGCTTCGATGTAAGCGCCGATGATCAAAATATCCGTCAAACGCTCTTTGGCAGTTTTACGCAGATGTTGACGCAAGCGCTCAGCATATTTAGAGGCCTCTAAATAACGATAGGTCACATTGCGCTTTTTCATGATGGCGGCCACTTGCTCAAAATGGCGCAATTCCTCACGCGCTAAACGGGACATTTTGTGCTGCAAATCCTCAAGCTCGGTGTATTTCATGATGAGATTGAGCGCTGTAAATGCCGCCTTTTTCTCACAGTTGGCATGATCAATGAGCAAAATGTCCATGTTCTCCGGCTTCTTTGCTTCATCGATCCAAGCTTGTGGCGTTTCACACTGTAAAAAGGTTTCAATTTCAGGTAATAAAACTGCCATTACACCGCTTCCTTCGCCAAGGTTTGTAAAAAGATGATGATGGCATCGGATTCATATAACCACGTTGTGGAATTATCCGGATTGATGATGTACAAACATGGCACTTGGCGCTTACCACCATTTTCCATCAAGCGTTTTTCTGCTGCAGGTTCTTTGGCATCAATGAGTTCAATGTTCAAATTCAAGCGGCGAATCTCGCGGCGCACTTTTACGCAAAATGGGCACGCATGATATTGATACAATTTTAATTTTGCAGTGGCTTCATCCAGTTTTTGCTGCGCCTCAACTGAACGCGCCATCGGCGTTGGTGCGGTGATGGCATCCACTGCCAAAATGATTTTGCCTAAAATCCAACGAATGGCTTTCATCATGATTCTTTCTCCTTATTCATCTCTTGCCACAATGTCCAAGCTTTGTAGCCACCTTCTAAATCATACACTTCGTTAAAGCCTTCCTCTAAGAGAATGTTGCGGGCTTTTTCACTGCGATTGCCTGAGCGGCAAAATAGATACACAGGCTCATTTTTATTGAGCGTTTGAATTTTCTCTCTAAAATCATCGGCTAAAAAGTCGATGTTTTGGGCATTCTCCAATGTCCCTTCACTGAATTCTGCAGGCGTACGCACATCGATCAACTGCTGCGTGCGGTTGAGCACCGCGTAATCTGAAGGCTGCTGAAGATGGCTCTGTGCCATCGCAAACCCCATTTGCAGAGCAAACATTGTCATCAATAGGCATAACAATCGTTTCATACTTTTTTTCTCCATGCATCATACAAGGCGGACAAGAGCATCACGCTCACAACCACAATGAATGCCGTAAAAATCATCAACATCCATTCTGCCATATTCATGCCCATCCACTGCCATGTGTCTTCCCCACAAATGCCAAACTGCTGAAAATGCGATGGCAACCAGCGATTCATGGGCAATCCGAAGGGAAAATTGGCATTCGTTAGCGAGCAGCTGCTGGTAAAGGGATTATAATCAGGGCTTAAGCGATCTAAAATGATGCGCTCTAACTGATAACTGTACAACCAACCTTGCACCAATGCCCACAAAACACCCACATAACCCACCGCTTTTAAAATCAATGCGCACGGGTTAATCGCCGCAATCATGGCAAATACAAACACTGCCACCAAGGCAAAACGGATGTAAACACACTTTTCACAGGGATCTTGTTTTAAATGCCCCTGAAAATAGTAAACCGCAATCAGCTCAAGCCCAAGCGCAATCAAGCCGCCAAGCAACCAAGGCCAACGCTGATTTTGCCATGCTGCCAATTGTTTCATTCTGCCAAATCCGCCTTTTGATTTTTCAATGATTCAATCACCGCTTCTAATGCATCAATGCGCTGCTTTAATGCATCGACTTCGCTGCGGGTTTTCAATAAGATTTTTTGCTGAATTTCGAACTCATCTTGCTTGGCAAATTTAAAATTTGGCAAGAGATTTTCCATTTGCGTTTTGACCATATTTTCGATCTCTGCATGAGTATTTTTGAGGCCTTCAGGTAATGATTCTTGGATTTTACCGGCCATGCTTTGTAAGAAATCTTTTGGCATTTTGCCCTCACATTTTGGGATAAAAAAGCTCATTATACGCTAAAGCTTACTGCCATCGTACCAATAAAGATAAAAGTCCTGCGGCAATGAGAGGGCCGACAGGTACACCATTAAAAAGCGCAACGCCAATGATCGTTCCAATCAACAGTTCTGGCACATACATCGGGCGCGTTTCTAACAAGGCAGCGCCTTGTGAGCCGAGCCATGCCACGGCAATGCCCATGATGATTGCCATCACCGATTGCCAATTTTTTAAATTTCCCAGCACTTCAAGCGGATTGATTTTGCCGCTTGCCAATGGCGACATCACACCAATGGTAAGCACAATCACCCCAAGCCATAAACCCTTTTTCTCCACCCATGGCAACAATTGATTGAGCGGCGTTATTTTCATCACAATGAGCACAAGCATCGCAATCAATACTGTATCGTTTTTACTCAACAATCCAAGCCCTGCAATGATGATTAAAAACAGTAACGTAAAATCTAAATGTGCCATGGATTTGATCAGTCCTTTTTTCATGAAGTGCGTCTCCTAATGCTGCCCCATTCTAACTGATCAAGCGCTCTGTGCAAAACAGAGATAAAAAAGCCCCGAACATCGGGGCTTTTAATCCGTGATTCATCAATCCATCAAATCCACATGACGCGTCTCTTTCGTCATCAAAATGGCAATCATACTGATCACTGCCACAATGGCTAAATAATACCCCACATAATCGATGCCTTTTTCAAATCCCATCAAATAGGTGATGATAAATGGCGGCACTGAGCCACCTAAGATTCCACCCAAATTATAGGTCATTGATGCACCTGTATAACGCACATTTGTGGGGAAAATTTCAGGTAAAAATGCACCCATCGGCGCAAAGTTAAAACCCATGGCAAATAAACCAAATGATAAATACAACGTTGTTAAAACTGTGCTGCCACTTAAAATGGCACTACCAAACAGTAATCCTGCGGCGATAATGATGAAATAACTGATGATAAAAATTGGCTTACGTCCGTAACGATCACACAACAGTGCAGAAATTGGACTGGCCACAGCCATAAAGATAACTGCAATCGATAACATCACCAAATATTCTGTACGAGAATATGCACCTGTAGTCACGGTGCCATATTGCAAAGAAAAAACTGTGATGATAAAGAAAATGGTATAACACGCAACCATACTGACTGAGCCTAATACCAACATGCGCATATGCTTAGAGCACATTTCAAAGAGTGGAACCTGTGCGCGATCATTGTTTTTTTCTAATTTTTTAAAAGCTGGGCTCTCAATAATACTTAATCGTACATATAACCCTACAATCACTAAAACTGCACTCAAAATAAAAGGAACACGCCATCCCCAGCTGTTAATGGCTTGACTGCTTAATGTCTGTTCAATGAAAATAAAAATGCCACAAGCGGCAAGGAATCCAACTGGTGGACCTAATTGCGGAAACATACCAAATAAAGCGCGTTTACCTTTTGGCGCATTTTCTGTAGCCAACAAAGCTGCACCGCCCCATTCCCCGCCTAATCCTAAACCTTGTCCAAAGCGTAATAAACACAATAAAATTGGTGCCATAAAACCAATTGAATAATATGTAGGTAAAAATCCAATCAATGTGGTGCTGACTCCCATGATTAACAAGGAGGCCACTAACGTAGTTTTACGCCCAATGCGATCGCCAAAATGACCAAAAATTGCTGAGCCCACCGGACGAGCCACAAATGCCACACCAAAGGTCAAAAAGGCCAATAATGATTGTGCTTCAGGGCTTGTTGATGGAAAAAAGAGTGGCCCAATAAATAATGCTGTTGCCAAACCAAAAATATAAAAATCATAAAATTCAACTGCCGTGCCAATGAAACTCGCAAAAGCAACACGCGTATATGAATTGGTTGGAGCGGCATTTTCGGCCGCATTAAATGTGCTTGTATTTTCAAAAACTGTGGACATAAATCACCCTTTAAGACTATCAATTGTCTTTATTTTCAATGTATTATTTTATCTATGGGTGTTATGGCAAGGGTGTTTGCACTAACGTTGGCAACTTTGTGAGTTAAAATCCCAATAGCTATCTAGATATAACATAACTATTGGGCATTGCAAGCTCATTTTATTCAATCAAGCTACCGCTGATTCTTCATCATCAAATCGAGGGCTTCCCACACTTTATTGAGGCGCTTTTCTGAAACTGGCACCGCTGTTTTCATCGGCTGGGCAAACAACGACACCGCCAACTCTTCGATCATCCAACGATACTCCACCACTTCAGGACTGTTGCCAAACTTCGCTGATGCTTTCGCAAGCTGCGCTAAATGGTTGGCGATGATGGCAGCATGATCCTCATCACGGCGGATGTTTTGGCTAAAGCGCTCTACGCGCACCGCCATCGCTTTTAAATAACGCGGCAATTGTGCGCGCCAAAAGGCCGGCGTTTCGCTGATGAAGCCAGCATAAATCAAACGATCTTTCGCTTTTTGAATGGGCTTTTCAATCAGCGCGCGATTCATTGGATGCAGCGCACGCAGCGCATCAGACACTTTCTCGCTCTCCATAAAGATTTCAATCACCAATTTGGTCAAATCGGTCGCTTCACTCACAATGCCTTTACGCATCGTATCAATGAGCTGATTGAAGGTTTTCGCATCGCGCGGCAATGTGGCTTCATCGAGGTAATCGCGAATCACCGCTTTCATCAAATCCTCTTTTAAAATCGCCTCATTGCCCACTTGCCTAAACATCAGCGCGAGCTTACCAAACTGCGGCCACTGCTTTTGTAGATATTTCACTTCTTGGCGAAGGGCTTTTAAGCTGAGCTCAATCAAAGTGTGAAGATGCGCACGGCTCGCTTCGCTTTGTCGATCATAGAGTTTGGCTTTTAACCCATCTTCTGAGGCTTCAAGCGCCACATAACCCACCAGCCCAATGCCATTACGGGTAAACTTCACTTCCGGTTCAATCACCCAATTGTCATCGGTAAAGGCAACGGATTGCGGCTCATTGGCCACGACGTTTTCAGCCGGCGCTACTTTTTTACGCTTTTTCGACGGCGATTGCGTTGCCACCAATTGTTGGAAGGCCGATTCTGCTTTGTGGCAAAATTTCTTTTGCAATGCATCGAGCTCACGCCCTTGCCCAAGGGTTTTGCCGCCCGCATCAATGATGCGAATGTTCATGCGTAGATGCTTTGGCAAGGCTTTTTCATCAAATTCATGGGGCTCAATCTCAATGCCGCGCAAACGCTGAATGATGGTTTGCAGCTGAAAATAGAGATTGCCTTCGGCAAACTCAATGGCATTAAAAATCTCTGAGGCAAAATCCGGCAACGGCACAAATTGACGACGATAACTTTTTGGCAATGTGCGCAGCAATTCTGTGATTTTCTCTAAGATCAAACCATGCGAGAGCCAATCTAAACGGGTTTGATCCAATAAATTTAATGC
This sequence comes from Wohlfahrtiimonas sp. G9077, assembly GCF_002252155.1. Classification (GTDB taxonomy): domain Bacteria; phylum Pseudomonadota; class Gammaproteobacteria; order Cardiobacteriales; family Wohlfahrtiimonadaceae; genus Wohlfahrtiimonas. Next base: position 301,698 of record NZ_NEFD01000002.1, on the reverse strand, counting down.
GGCCAAGGGCACCAACAGCGTCATGCCATCATCTTCTGCCGCAGGATCAAAGAGATATTGCGCATTGAGTTTTAGGCCATTGAGCTCTAAAACCTCCGGAAACTCTTCTAAATTCAAATCCCCATCGTGGGCCAAAATGTCCTGCTCTGAAAAAATCAGCGCATCATTGTTGGCTTTGACTTGACACCATTTTTCAAGCTTTTTAACGCTGTAGCAATCACTTGGTAAACGTGCATCGTACCATTCATACAGCACCACTTCTTCGGCCAAAATGTCACGGCGGCGCGTTTTATCTTCCATCGTTTCCACTTTTTCAATGGTGGCACGATTTTTTCGATAAAACGGTGCTCGTGTGGCGATGTCATCTTGAATCAAGCCCTCTTTAATCATCAACTCACGGGACAATTCAGGATTAATGGCGCCAAAGCTCACAGGACGATTGCGAATGATGGCCAAATTAAAGAGAAATACTGTCTCTTCTGCCACCGCTTGCCCCTGTTTTTTGCTCCAATGAGGTTCATTGTATTGCGATTTAATTAAATGGCTGCCAATGACCTCCAGCCATTCAGGTTTAATGCCAGCACACATGCGTGCATAGACTTGGGATGTTTCCACGATTTCCATCGCCATCAGCCATTTAGGTGGCTTTTTATATAAACTTGAGCCCGGAAAAATGCGGAATTTTTGCCCCATTGCGCCTTGATAAGCACCCTCTTCACCCAATGCGCCAATGTGATCGAGTAAACCCACCAACAGCGACTGATGAATCAAATCACTGTTAAAGGCCGGAAAATCATAATCGCCGGTTTGCGTTTCTGCCAATTGCGGCAAATCATTGAGGCGCACATTGCTTGATTTGAGCATCTCACGAATCTGCTGATAGAGCTCAAACCATTCGCGCATGCGCATAAAAGAGATAAAATGCTTGCGGCACAATTCTCGCAAATACGATTGGGAGTTGCCCTTGACGCTGTGTTGATACCAAAACCACAAATTCAAATAGCCCATAAAATCGGACTGTTTATCTTTAAACAAGCGATGCTTCTCATCGGCTGCTTGCTGCTTATCAATCGGGCGTTCATTGGGGTTTTGGATGGATAACAGCGCCACCAAAATCAGCATTTCATGGGCAACGCCAAGCTCTGCCCCTTTAAAGATCATCGCGCCAAAACGTGGATCAATCGGCAGCAATGCCAATTGGCGCCCTAAACGCGTCAAGCGACTTTGATCATCAATCGCTTTGATCTCTCGAAGCGCCATGTAACCTTCTTTGATCTGGCGGGCTTCTGGCGGCTCAATGAAGGTAAAATCCTCAGGATTGCCTAAACGCAAATGCGCCATTTGTAAAATGACAGAGGCCAATTGCGTGCGCTTAATTTCTGGATCTAAAAAGAGCGGGCGCGCCTCAAAATCCTCACGACTAAAGAGACGAATAGCGATGCCTTCACTCACGCGGCCACAACGACCGCTGCGCTGATTTGCAGATGCTTGGGCAATGGGTTCAATCAATAAACGCTGTAAGCGTGAACGCGGACTGTATCGGCTGATGCGCGCAATGCCTGAATCAATCACATATTTAATGCCAGGCACCGTTAAAGAGGTTTCCGCAACGTTTGTGGCCAGTACAATCCTCAGTTTATGATGCGGCTTAAAGATGCGATTTTGCTCAGCATTGCTTAAGCGGGAAAAGAGCGGCAAGACATCATAATGCCGTGAAAATTCTTTAGACAGCACATCGGCAGCATCGCGGATTTCACGTTCTCCTGGTAAAAAGACCAAAATGTCCCCCGGTTGCTCTGTGCTCAGTTCATGCACCGCTGCTGTAATCCCCTCAATGAGGCTTAAATCATCCCCTTCGCGCTCTTGAATGAGCGGGCGATAACGAATCTCCACAGGATAAGTACGCCCTGACACATTGATGATGGGCACAGTATGATGCGGCGTTTTAAAAAATGTGGCGAATTTCTCAGGATCAATGGTTGCTGAGGTGATGATGACTTTTAAATCACGGCGCTTTTCTAAAATGCGCTTTAAAATACCCAGCAAAAAGTCAATGTTCAATGAGCGCTCGTGGGCTTCATCGATGATGATCACTTCATATTGATTGAGATAGGGATCTTTGGTGAGCTCTGCCAATAAAATACCATCGGTCATGAGCTTGACGGTGGTTTCAGGCGCTGTTTGATCCGAAAAGCGCATCTTATAGCCGACAAAACCGCCAATGGGGACATGTAGCTCCTCTGCAATGCGGTCGGCCACGCTGCGTGCGGCCAATCGTCTTGGTTGCGTATGGCCAATGAGCCCGCGCGCCCCTAAACCCAATTCCAAACAAAATTTGGCCAATTGCGTGGTTTTCCCTGAGCCCGTTTCCCCGCACACCACAATGACAGGATGCGCTTCAAGCGCCGCTTTGATCTCATCGCGCGCGGCATAAATGGGCAAGGATTCATTGTAAGTAATTTCAGGAAAGGCCGCTTTTTTAGCAAGCACGCATTCTGCGGATGTCATCATATCCGTTGCCAATGCCTCTAAAGCTTGAGGCTCATCACCGCGCGATTTTTTTAATGTGTGTAATGTTCGGCGAAAGGCGTGGGCACGTTTGCACTCAGTGTGCGGCAACAGTTCAAACAGAGATGATAAAGAAATTTGACTCATGGCTCATTCAATCAGTATGAAAATAAGCCCATAGAATAACACATAAAAAAACTCTAACTCGAACGTGTCGAATTAGAGCCTGTTCAGATAAAAAAACTAAAAATTATTTAGCTTTTTTTGCAGAACCGTTAACCGCATCTTTCAAGCCTTTACCAGCTTTGAATGCAGGTACTTTAGAAGCTTTGATTTCAATTGTTTTAGATGGGTTACGTGGATCGCGACCTGTGCGTGCTGCACGATCACGTACTGAGAAAGTACCAAAACCGATCAACGTTACGCTATCACCAGCTTGTAAAGTTTCTTTGATTGTTTCCATTACTGCATCAACTGTTTTCGCAGCTGATACTTTGCTAATTTCCGCTTTTTCTGCAACCGCAGCAATCAATTCTGTTTTGTTCATAAAATACCTACCTAGTTTATTATCACATTTGAATGACTGCTCCCCTATTCTGGGGAGCTCAATATGCTTTATACGTTGCAATTACTGACGAGTCAAGAAATTTTAGCAGTGTTTTTCAACACTCTTGACGTTCGTCACAGGCACAGAAAAGTCATTTAAACCGCTATATCGTTGAAATTCTTCATTTTTCTCGATATTTTTGACAAAAGCGTGCGAAACCACTTCATCAAAATGCGACACCTGAATGATGGTCAATTGAGCCTTGATTTCTGCCGGTACGTCTTCTAAATCCTTCACATTTTCCTCAGGAATGAGCACCTTTTTAAGCCCAGCACGAGCCGCTGCCAGCAGCTTTTCTTTCAAGCCGCCAATGGCTAAAATGTGACCTCGTAAAGTGACCTCACCGGTCATGCCGATGTCTGAACGAATCGCTTGATTTAGCAAGGCAGACAAAATGGCCACCGTGATGGCGCCGCCGGCACTTGGCCCATCTTTTGGCACCGCACCTTCTGGTGCATGCACGTGGATGTCGATCTTGTCGGCAAAATCATCCGCCAAGCCATAAGATTTCGCGCGGGCACGAATGAGGCTCATGGCGGTGCGCATCGATTCTTTCATCACATCGCCTAAGCTGCCTGTCGTAATGAGATTGCCTTTCCCCGGCATCACTTCCACTTCAATGCCGAGCAACTCACCGCCTAATTGCGTCCAAGCCAAGCCATTGACATAGCCCACTTGATCCTCTTTTTCCTTCACGCCAAAGCGGAAACGCGGCACACCTAAATATTGTTCAAGCAATGCTTTGGTCAATACAATGGTTGGATGCTCACTGACCTTCACTTTTGCTTTGCCTTTCCCTTTGTGGGCAGCTTCACCAGCTTTAAGGATGTCTTTAATCGCTTTACGGCAGATTTTCGCAATTTGACGATCTAAAGAGCGTACGCCGGCTTCTTTCGTATATAAACGAATGATGTCGAGCAATAGATCATCCGAGATCTCAATGGCATTCTCTTTTAACTTGTGCTCTTTTAACTGCTTTGGCAACAAGTAATTTTTCGCGATGTCGAGTTTTTCAAGCTCTGTGTAACTTGATAATTCAATGATCTCCATGCGATCACGCAAAGGTCCTGGAATGTTAAAGCTATTGGCCGTTGCGATGAACATCACTTCTGATAAATCCACATCCACATCTAAGTAGTGATCATTGAATGTTGAGTTTTGCTCAGGATCTAACACTTCAAGCATGGCATGGGCAGGATCACCTTTGTAATCAGAACCCATTTTGTCGATCTCATCTAAAAGCATCAACGGATTTTTCGTTTTGGCTTTTGCCAGCATCTGCACAATTTTACCCGGCAATGCGCCAATGTATGTTCGGCGATGACCACGAATTTCTGATTCATCATGTACGCCGCCTAAGCTCATGCGCACCAATTCGCGGCCTGTTGCCTCAGCAATTGAGCGCGCCAACGTGGTTTTACCAACACCGGGCGGACCAATTAAACATAAAATGTTGCCCTTCACGCTTTTGGTGTGATTTGTGACCGCTAAATACTCTAAAATGCGATCTTTGACTTTATCTAAGCCTGAATGATCTTGATCTAAACGCTCTTCTGCCTTGGTGATGTCATATTTAAGGCGCGAGCGCTGATTCCATGGCATTTTCAATAACCAATCGATGTACGTGCGCGCAACAGTGCCTTCAGATGACATCGCTGGCATTGACTTTAAGCGTTTCAACTCAAGCAATGCTTTCTCTTCTGCCTCTTTTGGCATTTTTGCAGCGATGATTTGCGCTTCAAGTTGATCCAATTCAGATAAACCTGTGTCATTTAAATCATCTAATTCACTGCGGATTGCTTTGATCTGCTCATTTAAATAGTATTCGCGCTGATTCTTGCTCATCTGTTTTTGCACAGACGCTTGAATGCGGTTTTGTGTCTCAAGCACATCGACTTCATAGGTGAGCTGAGAGACTAAATTTTTCACCAATTGCCCGATGGTATCCTCTTCAAGGATCTCTTGCTTTTTGGCAATGGAGACCGGCAAATAGTTGATCACCTTCACGGCTAAACTATATAAATCTTCTTCATTTTTTAGATGCTTTAACAGATCTTCTGGCACTTTTGTCAGGCTTGCCACATTGTTAAAGAGATTGCGGATCACATTGCCATAAACTTTGGCTAAGTTTTCGGACAAATCCTCTTCCACCGGCAACACTTCATAATCTGCCATGCAATGATCATATTCTTCATCATCTTTTGCGGCCACTTGCGTGATGCTGTGCAATTTAATGCGCTCTTCTGTTTCCACAAGGACTTTATAGGTACCATCTTCGATCTGCACTTTTTGGATAATGCGCCCGATCACGCCTGTACCGTAAACACTCTCCATGTTCACAGTTTCGCTATCCATTGAAATATGAGTCACTAAGATAACTTCATTATTAAAATGCTCAGCAGCCTGTAGTGCACCCATAGATAGAGGGCGACCAATTAAAAGTGGCACGGTTAATGTCGGAAACACCACCAAATCACGAATTGCAATCATTGGACGCTGATGAACTTCTGGGGAATGTGACATAATATAATAACGACTCCAAAATAATTTTTAGATAACGATCGGTAAACTTTACCATCGTAACTGATTTTTTAAATCATACAATTTAAATTTCACACTTGTATATGGATGGTGGCAACACCATTAAAATTCAATCTTTATTGAGAATATTTTATCAAAATGAACGCATTTGAACTCAACAGTCACTATCAGCCCGCGGGGGACCAACCGCTTGCCATACAAAGTTTGATCGATGGATTAAACAATGGCTTAGCGGCACAAACGCTGCTTGGGGTTACCGGTTCAGGCAAAACCTTCACCATGGCGAACATTATCGCACAAACGCAGCGCCCTGCCATCATTCTTGCGCCAAATAAAACATTGGCCGCCCAACTTTATGGGGAAATGAAAGAATTTTTCCCCAATAATGCCGTGGAATACTTTGTCTCTTACTACGATTATTATCAACCTGAGGCTTATGTGGCAGCATCGGACACTTACATTGAAAAAGATGCCTCCGTCAATGATCATATCGAGCAAATGCGCTTATCGGCCACTAAAGCCATTTTAGAGCGCAATGACACCATCATCGTGGCAACGGTTTCCTCCATTTATGGGCTTGGGGATAAAGATCACTACATGAAGATGATTTTACATCTCTCAGTCGGTGAAGTGATCGATCAGCGCAGCATTTTAAAGCGCTTGGCTGAACTGCAATACACCCGCAATGATACCGTGTTAGAGCGCGGGCATTTTCGTGTGCGCGGCGATGTCATTGATGTATTCCCCGCAGAAAGTGAGCGCTATGCTGTGCGCATTGAGCTCTTTGATGAAGAAGTGGAGCGCTTAAGCTTTTTTGATCCATTAACGGGCCACATTGAGCGCAAAGTGCCGCGCTTAACGGTGTATCCATCCAGCCATTATGTGACGCCGCGGGAAACATTATTGGGCGCGATTGATGGCATTAAAGCCGAACTGGTGCAACAACTTGAGCATTTACGGGCACAGAATAAATTGGTAGAAGCCCAACGCCTTGAGCAGCGCACGCGCTTTGATCTTGAGATGATTGTGGAACTCGGCTATTGCCAAGGCATCGAAAACTATTCTCGCTATCTCTCTGGCAGAAATCCCGGTGCCGCGCCGCCCACGCTCTTTGATTATCTGCCTGACAATGCGCTCCTTTTTATTGATGAATCCCACGTCACCATTCCACAAATTGGCGCGATGTATAAAGGCGATCGCTCCCGCAAAGAGAACTTGGTCACTTATGGTTTTCGCTTGCCCTCAGCCCTCGACAATCGCCCCTTGCGATTTGATGAGTTTGAACAGCTAATGCCGCAATCGATCTTCGTTTCAGCAACGCCAAGCACCTATGAAGCCGAACATGCGGACAACATCGCCGAGCAAGTGGTGCGCCCGACCGGTTTACTCGATCCCATCATTGAAGTGCGCCCGGCCGATACACAAGTGGATGATGTACTCAGTGAAATTTACATCCGCGCGGCCAAAAATGAGCGCGTGCTCATCACCACCTTAACCAAACGCATGAGCGAGGATTTGACGGACTTTTTAAGCGAGCATCAAGTCAAGGTGCGTTATTTGCACTCGGACATTGACACCGTCGAGCGCACCGAGATCATCCGTGATCTGCGCTTAGGCGTGTTTGATGTGTTAGTGGGCATTAACCTATTGCGCGAAGGGCTCGACATTCCGGAAGTTTCCCTCGTGGCGATTTTAGATGCCGATAAAGAGGGCTTTTTGCGCTCTGAGCGTTCGCTCATCCAAACCATCGGGCGCGCGGCACGCAATTCAGAAGGTAAAGCGATTTTATACGCCAATAAAATCACCAAAGCGATGGCCTTTGCCATTGAGGAGACAGAAAGACGGCGTGCAAAGCAGGAAGCATACAATGCGCTTCATGGCATTACGCCCACAACCGTGCATAAAAAAGTGGCGGACATTATGGAAGGCGCCCGTGACATCACCGAGCAAAATGACGAGCGACAAATTTGGTCACCTGACATTGATCTCCATCAAGTGCAAGATCCCAAAACTGTCACCGCTCAAATTGCAGTGCTTGAAAAAGCGATGATGGAACACGCGAAAAACCTAGAATTTGAGGAGGCTGCCCGCGTGCGGGACCAAATCGAGCACCTTAGACGCGTGCTAATTTAATCTAAGCAATAAAAAACCCCGCGAAGCGGGGTTTTAAAATTATTATTGCTTCACCTAAAAACTATGGTGTTCCTGTTTTACCGTTTGCTGTTGCACGACAGTTAGATGGCAACCATTTACTCTTCAAACCATCATCACTATCTGTACTATCCGCATTATAATGCGAGCATTTCCATGTCACAGAACCCGAGGTCGCATCTGGTGTTAATGTGATAGAACCTAACACAGGTGTTGCACCGGTGGTTGCGTTAGCGACAGGCTTGGCTTCTTTCTTAACTACTTTAGTCCCGTAAGTTACAACAACGATACCATCTTTACCAATACCAACACCCGTAACGCTTTGCCCTTTGATATCACCGGCTGCTGGTAAGCCAGCTTTAGCATTATCGGTAGGGTATTCAGCAGCTGTTGCATAATATTCTGTCACTGCCATTTTTGCAGGTGCTGCCAAGCCCAAACCTTCCGCAACGTAGGTACGTTTGGTGTAATCTTGGTATGCAGGCAATGCAAACATAGACAAAATACCGATGATGGCAACAACGATCATCAACTCAATTAATGTAAAACCTTTTTGTAACATATTAAATTCCTTATGTATTAAGTTTTTATTGCTTCATCACAAAAATCTAGAAAGTAACCTTATTACGGTACTGATTAATATTTTGTAGGTGCATTAGTTGCTTGATCACGGCAGTTAGATGGTAACCATTTTTTAAGTACAGTAACTTCCTTATCTTTTGCAGAACACGTCCATGTCACTGAACCTGCTGCTGCATTTGGCACTAAAGTGATAATTTTACCATCAGCTACTTTTTTACCATATTTAATCGTAATTTTCGGATCTGTATTTAAACCATCCTTAACTTCCGTAGCACTAACTGTAATGGATGTTACAGAATCACCACTTGAAATATCGGTGTCAGTTGGTAAACCTGCAGCTGTATTATTTAATGGCCAATTGGCTTCTGAAGAGTAATATTCTGTGACAGCCATTTTTGCTGCAGAGGCTAAACCTAAACCTTCTGCAACGTAGGTGCGTTTTGTGTAATCTTGGTATGCAGGCAATGCAAACATAGATAAAATACCGATGATCGCAACAACGATCATCAACTCAATTAATGTAAAACCTTTTTGTAACATATTAAATTCCTCGATTATTGATATTATTATGCCGTTGGTACTTTTTCACGACAATTACTTGGCAACCATTTGAGCTCTAATCCAGTTTGCTTAATACAAGCCCATTCAATTGAGCCCGTTGTACTACCATCAACTGGTGCAATCACCAATGTCCCTAGTTCCGTACCTGCGACAGCTCCATCAGCAGGAACCGTATTCGTTTTCTCAGCAACTTTTTGATTATAAAAAATAACGATGTTTGTCACATCTTTACCTGCTGCCGCACCTTTGGTTGAACCTGAGTTTGCATAACCTCCACCCACTAATCCAAGTCCTTCTACAGATTGTCCTTTGATCTTGTCCGGCGCTGGCAAACCAGCCTTTTCATTTGTGAGTGGCCATGATGCTTCAGAGGCATAATATTCTGCTGCTGCCATTTTTGCAGGTGCGGCTAAGCCTAAACCTTCCGCTACGTAGGTACGTTTTGTGTAATCTTGGTATGCAGGCAATGCAAACATAGACAAAATACCAATGATGGCAACAACAATCATCAACTCAATTAATGTAAAACCTTTTTGTAACATCTCTTATTCCTTATTTTTAAATAAAATGAATTGAAAGTTCAATTTCATATCAAATATTTATTTAACTTGATCACGGCAGTTAGAAGGTAACCATTTTGTTTGTACATTCGTACCTGTTTTGTCACACACCCAAGTCACTGAACCTGCTGCTGCGTTTGGCACTAAAGTAATCTTGCTATTATCCTCCACTTTTTTACCATATGTGACGATCAATTCTGCTTTTTCACCATCATCTGACTTTAATTCAACAGATTTTACTGAATCACCACTTTTGATCTGAGCTTTATCTGGCAAACCTGCTGCAGGATTATCTTTTGGCCATTTAGCTTCTGAAGAGTAGTATTCAGTAGCAGCCATTTTCGCAGCAGAGGCTAAGCCTAAACCTTCCGCAACGTAGGTACGTTTTGTGTAATCTTGGTATGCAGGCAATGCAAACATAGATAAAATACCGATAATCGCAACAACGATCATTAACTCAATTAATGTAAAACCTTTTTGTAACATAACGACTCCTAAATAAATTAGTTTAAAATTAATATTAGCCTGTCAGACATGCTTTTAATAAAGCACAAACCATGCCAATAATATATTTTATATTAATATCAATAGGATAAAAATGTAGCAACTTAATCTCTGCTATATTTTGGTTTAAGGGGTGACAAATTTTGTCAACCAATCTTCAATGAGCCATTCTTGCTTTACGGTGGTGCTCGATAAATTCATCAAACGGACGAAATCATCATACAGTACCATCAATTTTTGGGGTGCCATTGCGCTGAGCCCTGCGATGTTGCCTTGCCCTTTTAATGCCTGTGAAAGCCACAAATGAATGGCCAAACTGGCCAGCGCCCAATTTTTTGTCATGATCTCCACAAGCTCGGAATTGTCGATGGGCTGCTGCGTAAATTTGGCAAACTGCTTTTGCAGCGTTGTCAGTGTTTCTAAACCATCACTCGCTAACAAGGCTTTGGCTTGTAACGGGCGATGATGGCTCAATGCCATCGCTTGCTCAATGGCATGAGGCGCGGCATCCGGCACATTTGTGCGCAACCAATCCAACGCCAAAGCGGGATCATTGAGCATCAATGGCAAACGTTGGCAGCGACTTCGGATGGTGATGGGCAGTTTTTTGGGATGATCACTCACCAAAATGAGGTAGCAGCTTGGCATTGGCTCTTCTAACGTTTTTAAAAGCGCATTGGCCGCATTGACATTCATCTCATCGGCATTGTGGATCACGATCACTTTGCGCCCCGTTTCACTGGTCATTTGCGCGAATTGAATGAGCTGACGAATTTGGTCAATCTTAATTACTTGGCTTTTTTCTTCTGTCATCACGGCTAAGTAATCCGGATGATTGCCGCGCTTTAACCACACACAACTTTGGCACTGCCCGCACGGCTCATGATGGGTGCGATTTAAGCACAACATGCTTTGTGCCACATCTTCAGCAAACTGTTGTTTGCCAATGCCTTGCTCACCGAGTATCAACAGAGATTGCGGAAACTGCCCATGATCATAACGCGCCATTAACTCGGCTAAGGGCTGATCAAACCATGGCAATGCATGAAACGAAAGGGCTTGACTCATAGCAGCGGTTGCAACTGTTCTGTGATTTGCAAAGTGATCTCATCAATGCTTAATGCAGCATCAATGCGTTTAAATTGTGCTGGTCGCTTTGCGGCTTGCTCAGCATAGCCACTGCGCACTTTGTCAAAAAAGCTCATGGCTTCTTGCTCAAAGCGATCAAGCGCATGACGTTTTTCCGCACGCGCCATGCCTTTGGCCACATCAATGTCAAACCACAATGTGCAATCTGGGCGCAATGTGCCTTGCAGCCAATCTTCTAAATAGGCAATGCGTGCCACATCAATGGCGCGTCCTGCGGCTTGATAAGCGTAAGTTGCCTCTGTGAAGCGATCACACAAAACCCAATCGCCACGCGCTAATGCTGGCCCAATCACCTGTTCAATGTGCTCTTTACGCGCAGCAAACATAAGCAACAGCTCAGTTTCTGCCGTCATCTCATCATTTAATAATAAACCGCGAATCTTTTCAGATAAGGGCGTGCCGCCCGGCTCTCTTGTGGTGATGACGGTTTTACCGTGCGCCTCAAGCCAAGCTTTGAGCAATGGAATTTGCGTGCTTTTGCCCGCGCCTTCCGTGCCTTCAAACGTAATGAAACGTCCTGTTTGCATGTTTAATTTCCATTATTTAAGCGCGCTCGATAATTGCGAACCGCTTGATTGTGCTGTTCTAACGTTGCGCTAAAGACATGTTCGCCCGAACCATCGCCTTTGGCCACAAAGTAAAGACTATTGCCCTCTTTAGGGTTAGCAGCAGCATAAACGGCCGCAACACTTGGCATGGCAATGGGCGTTGGCGGCAAACCATTACGTGTATACGTGTTGTATGGCGTATCGCGCTGAAGATCGCTGCGGTAAATCGTTCCGCGATAGCGATCACCTAAACCATAAATCACCGTTGGGTCCGTTTGTAAACGCATGCCTTTTTGTAAGCGGCGCACAAAGACGCCAGCAATTTCTGGGCGCTCATGGGCAACGCCTGTCTCTTTTTCAATGATGGAGGCAAGCGTTAATAATTCATGTTGATTGTTGATGGGCAAGTCTAAATCACGCTTGTCCCACACTTGATTGACAAACTGCTGCATGGATTCATAACTGCGTTTTAAAAGCTCAACATCCGTATACCCACGCGGAAAGAGATACGTTTCCGGCATGAAGTAACCTTCATAAGGTTCACCTTTATGGCCAATCAATGTCATGATTTCATCTGGTGATGCATCTTTTGGAATGGTTTGCACAATGTTTGGATGATTGATCATCGCATCGCGCATCTGTTTAAAGTTCCAACCTTCCACCAACGTAAAGCTGTATTGCATACTGCGCCCTTTGATGACATTTGTCCAAAAGTCTGCTGGTCGCATTTGATCGGTGATCTCATATTCACCAGCTTTAATGTCACTGAGCGTGCCCGTTAAGCGGCCATAGATTTTAAGGAAATTTGGATCTGTCGAAGGGATTTTCGCTTTTAATTCACGCAATAATGCATCGCTGTTCATGCCCGGTTTCACTTCCACCAAAACAGGCGTTTCGGTGGTGATCATGGGCGTTTTCATGTACGTTAAAAAGTTGTACCCAAATTGTGCGAGCCACAAAAAGAGCCCCACAAAGACCGCCAATAAAATGGCGCGCGAGAGCACATATTTAACGATGAACAGCAATGCTTTTTGAAGATAATGCAACAGTGATGCCATTAATCTTGCATCCTAGAGAAGATCAAGGTGCCATTTGTGCCGCCAAAGCCAAAGGAGTTGGAGATGGCCACATCAATTTGACGTGCTTGAGCAGTGTGCGGCACTAAGTTTAAGTCGCACCCTTCATCTGGGTTGTCTAAGTTAATGGTGGGCGGTGCAACATTGTCACGGATGGACAAAATGGCAAACACCGCTTCAATCCCGCCGGCAGCACCCAATAAGTGACCGGTCATGGATTTTGTTGAGCTCATGGCCAATTGATACGCATGCTCACCAAAAATGGATTTCACAGCGGTTAATTCTGCCATGTCACCCAATTTTGTGGATGTACCGTGCGCATTGATGTAATCAATGGCATCAGGGTTCATTTTTGCATCGTTCAATGCCATTTGCATACAACGCGCTGCGCCTTCACCGTTTTCCATGGGGGATGTGATGTGATAAGCATCACTTGTGGCACCAAAGCCCACCAATTCACAGTAAATGCGTGCACCGCGTTTTACAGCATGTTCATAGGATTCTAAAATGATGACGCCCGCACCATCGCCAAGCACAAAACCATCACGGTCTTTGTCCCAAGGGCGCGAGGCTTTTGTGGGTTCATCATTGCGAGCAGATAAGGCACGCGCAGCGGCAAAACCACCGATACCTGTTGGGGTTGTGGCCATTTCTGCACCACCTGCGATCATCACATCGGCATCTCCATACGCGATCATGCGCGCCGCTAAACCAATGGAATGTGTTCCAGAGGCACATGCCGTCACAGCGGAAATGGAAGGGCCTTTAAAACCAGTCAAAATGGATAATTGACCGGGCAACATATTAATGATTGAACGTGGCACATAAAAAGGACTGATTCGATTCGGGCCTTTTTTCAATAAAGTTTCGCAGTTATCTTCAATGCCGGGCAAGCCACCAATGCCAGAGCCAAGCATTGCACCAATACGATCTGCATTGGCATCTGTGATTTCAAGACCTGCATCTTTAATCGCATCCACAGCCGCGCCAATACCATATTGAATGAATAGATCCATACGTTTGGCATCTTTCGGATTCATGTATTTTGAAACGTCAAAATCTTTGGTTGATGCCGAAAAAGTGACCGGATACCCTGTTGCATCAAATGCAGTAATGGGTGCAGCACCACTCACTCCAGCTAAAATATTCGTCCAAGCCGATTCCACAGTATTACCCAATGCAGAAACGATGCCTAAGCCTGTGACAACTACTCGCTGTTTCATAACCGATTTCCTTAATGTTTATATGATAAAAAAATAGAACGGTTTCATAAAACCTTTGAGTCCTATGAGAACCGCTCTATCGACAATTCTGACCAGATTATTCAAATTATGACATTGAATAAATTATTTATCTAAGTTTGCTGTCACGTAGTCAATCGCTTGTTGAACTGTTGTGATTTTTTCAGCTTCTTCATCTGGAATTTCACAATCAAACTCTTCTTCAAGAGCCATTACCAACTCAACTGTATCTAAAGAGTCCGCGCTTAGATCATCAATGAAAGAAGCTGAATTTGTGACTTGATCTTCTTTCACTTGAAGTTGTTCCATAACAATCTTCTTAACACGTGCTTCGATATCGCTCATAATTTTAAAAATCCTTAACTTAATAAAAAATATAGGTATCAAATTACCAAATTGTATTTTAGAAAAAATGTTGCACAAAGTCCAAGACTTTTTCAAGTCTGCACTATGGCATGTACATTCCGCCGTTCACATGGATCGTTTCGCCAGTGATGTAACCTGACTCATCCGCCACTAAAAACTTCACTGCATTGGCAATATCTTCAGGTTGACCGAGCATATTCATTGGAATATTTTTGAGTAATGACGTTTTCACTGCTTCAGGCAGATCTTTTGTCATATCGGTGTCAATAAACCCGGGTGCGACACAGTTTACCGTAATGCCACGGCTCGCAACTTCAATGGCCATGGATTTTGTAAAGCCGATTACACCTGCTTTTGCCGCTGCATAGTTCGTCTGCCCAGCATTGCCTGTTACACCCACGATGGAGGTAATGTTCACAATGCGGCCAAAACGCGCTTTCATCATATCGCGCATCACTGCTTTCGATAATTTATAAATACTGGTTAAGTTAGTCGTGATCACATCAGACCAATCTTGGTCTTTCATTCTCATGAGTAACTGATCTTTTGTGATGCCTGCATTGTTCACCAATACAGAGATCGCGCCATGTTTTTCGGTAATGGCTTTTAATACTGCATCAATGCTTTCGCCATCTGCAACATTCAATACGAGTGCATCCCCATTGTCACCTAAAAAACCTTGAATGGTTGCCACACCGTTGTCCGATGTTGCTGTGCCCACCACAAAGTAGTTAGCTGCCACCAAAGCTTCGGCAATCGCTTTACCAATCCCGCGAGTTGCGCCTGTTACCAATGCAATTTTCTTTTCTTGACTCATAAAAAAACCTCTATTAACCACAACGTTCAACCACCATCTCTAAATCCTCTTTGACTTGTGTCACAGGATCAAAAGGTGATGCTTGTTCCATTAATCGAATGCTCAATTGTTGTTTATTCCCACTGAATTCTGGGTAGATCATTCGATCGCCCATGTCCACGCGCACCAATTCAGCGTCCCATTTTACCGTTTTGTAAAATAGTCCTTGTTTAAAATGGCACACTTCTTGATCTGACAACGTACGCAACATCGATAAAACATAATTCAATGCTTTTTCTGTGGGCGCAAACTGGGCAAACCAACGATCCATGTGCTCTAAACGCAATCCGTGTTCAAAGCGCAACCAATGATGAAGATTAGGCAAATCAAAGGCGCCTAATCCTCCCGTCATTTTCAAACGCTGACGAACCACATTTAAAAAGATATTCTCTTTGACCTCATCAAAAGCTTTGACGCTGCCAAACACTAAATCTTGACTGAGCTCTTTCATCTCTTGACGCTGTGCATCATTAATCTCTTCTTTATACTGCAAACGATCTAACTGCTTGATCATCTCAATTTTTAAATTATTTTTCGAGATCACTTCCACTAAATCCACCAATGCCGACAATGCTGCAATCGTGCTAAATGGATTGTCATACTCAATGTGCGACTGGCTCTGTTTAAACAGCATCTCCGCACGCAACAAACGGCGAACACCCTCACTGAGAGGAAATTCATAAATCATAAATCATGTCACCCTATTCTTAGATGGTGCTAGACTATACTGTTTATCTAACTGTTTCAATACTTTTTGCGTATATTGAGCATTCGTATTAATGATGATGGTGTTCGCTAAAGCGCGGCGTGCTTGATTGCTCGGTTGGGAATCAATGATGCGTTTTGCCAAATCTGCATCAATGTGATCACGCGCCATGACGCGCTGAAGTTGTGTGTTTTCATCCACTTCCATCACCAGAATTTGGTCAGCAAGCGCCACATATGGCGAGCCTTCATGCAATAAAGGCACCACCACTAAATCATACAAGCCATCGCCTTTGCCTAAAAGATCCTGAACGCGCTGGAAAATCAGTGGATGCATAATGCCTTCAAGCGTCGCTTTATGCGCGGGATCACTGAAGATCAACGCGCGCAGTTTCACGCGGTCAATCTCGCCATCTTTAAAAATTGCATCACCAAAGGCATCTTTAACGGCTGTAAGAGCGGCGTCAGAATAGGGATTGCCATCAACTGTTAATAATTGGCGCGCAATGACATCTGTATCAATCACATGAGCATTAAGGGCACCTAAATCATTCGATGCCAATGTTTTGCCAGAAGCTATGCCACCCGTTAAAACGATGATCTGTCGATCCATCATGAGGCAAGATAGAAAAAGGTGTGCGGCTCAATGCCAAAGAGCACAATCAATAGAGCTGCGAGCGCTAAGAATGGACCATACGGGATCATGCGGTTTTTAGAGATCATCATCACCACAATGCCAACCACTGCGCCACTGATGGAGGAGAGTAAAATCACATTAAAGAGATTGCCTAAACCCAGCCATGCGCCAAGGGCGGCCAATAATTTAAAGTCGCCATTGCCCATGCCATCACGGCGCAAAATGAGGCGCGCCACTTGATTGATGAACCACAAAGAGAGGTAACCGACGATTGCACCTAAAAAAGCTTCCTTGAAATCCACCTGAATCCAACCAAAAAAGCTCGATAATAAGCCTAGCCACATCAAGGGTAAGGTCAATTGATCCGGCAATACGTAGAATTTTAAATCAATCAATGAGAGCGTCATTAAAATCCACATAAAAAAGACAAAGAGCGCGCCATTTAAATCTAAACCCGTGACGTAAACCACCGCAACCGTCAATAATCCTGTCAAAAGCTCCACAAGTGGATATTGCACAGAAATGCGCGAATGGCAGCCTGAGCATTTGCCCCTTAAAAAGAGCCAGCCTAAAACAGGAATGTTTTCATAGGCGCGGATTTTGTGGCCACAGTTTGGGCAGCTTGATGCGGGCGTGGCTAAATACAATAATCCTTTAGCCGGTAATACATCGTGTTTTGTTAAGAGTTGATCGGCATTTTGACGGGATAAAATGCGATCTAAAATGGGAATGCCACTTTTAAAGCGATCGGACTTGGCCGCTTCTTCACGCAAAAAACCTGAGATCACACGATAATCTTGATCAAACAGAATTTTGGGCAAACGATAGGCAACAACATTCAAAAAGCTGCCAATGGCAGCTCCGAGAATAAAAATTAAAATGAATAAGGGGATTTCTGCTTGCACTACATACCTTCAGCCATACTAAAGAGCGGTAAATACATCGCCACAACAATACCACCCACGAGCGAACCTAAAATCACGATCAAAATCGGTTCAATCATTGACATCATCGCGCCCACAGCATTGTCAATGTCTTCCATGTATAAGTTCGAGACTTTATTTAACATCTCAGACAAGTTACCGGATTTTTCGCCAATGCCCACCATATAGCTCACCATGTCGGGGAACATTTTTGATTGACGCATCGCAAAGTTCAGCTCTTGGCCGATGGAAACGTTCGCATTAATTTTCTCAATCGCTTCTTTAAAGACTGAGTTACTTGTTGAGTCTGCAACCGTTGTTAATGCTGCAATCATCGGTGTACCAGCTTCATACATCGTTGCCAACGTACTTGCAAAGTTTGCGCTGTTAGATAAAACGATTAAGTTACCAAAAATGGGCAGTTTTAACACCACTTCATCGAATTTACGTTTAAATTTAAGATTGGTACGCAGTAAACGTTTAAAGAGATAAATGAAAACGCCAATGCCCATCAAGGTATAAATAAAGCCCCACGAGCGAATCCCTTCTGAGATGTTCACCACAAATTGTGTTGCCCCTGGCAATTCTCTGCCCTGCTCTTTAAACATGTCCGCAAAAACGGGCACCACTTTCCATAAAATTAAAGCGGTGATGCTCAACGCGATAAAAATCACGATCGCAGGATAGACCAGAGCTTTTTTGATGGTTTTTTTGATGCGGCTTGATTTCTCTAAGAAGTCTGCCAATTGCGCTAAGATGATTTCAAGCGTCCCTGAACGCTCACCTGCGGCCACTAAGCCCACATAAGTGCGATCAAAGATAAAAGGATGTTTTGCTAAAGCGTTCGACAAGCCGCCACCGCGATCAACGTCGGTTTTGACTGTATATAACAATTCACTTAAAGCAATTTTAGATGCACCTGAAGCCTGCATAGAGAGTGCTTCAGATAATGGTAAACCTGCTGCCAACATCGTCGCCAATTGGCGCGTGAAGAGCATAATGTCATCGGGCTTAACTTTACCGCCCTTACCTTTTTTGACTTTAGCTTTGACAATTTTGAGTGGCTGAATGCCTTGGGCATTTAACAGAGATCTCACCTTAGTGGGAGAGGCTGCTTTTAAAACACCTTCAACACGATTACCTAACTTATCACGACCAACCCAATTATAGTCGACTTCTTTTCGATTATCTAAAGCCATAGGTTTCCATTCTTTATTAGTATAATGGTACCGACGCCCGGACTTGAACCGGGAAGCCTTTCAGCACTACCACCTCAAGGTAGCGTGTCTACCAATTCCACCACGCCGGCAATTAACTCAAACAGTATATATTAATTTTTCTATTTGTCTGCATAATTAATGCGCGATTTGCACATTAATTTATTTTGTTGAATTTTCTACAGGATCAACAGAAGGAACAGACAGATCTTCAATCGTTGGCACAATCGATACAGCTGGCACATCTAACACGCTCTCGCCTTCAATTGTTGCCTTTTTACCATACAAAACCATCATGGAAAAACTGGTGAGGAAAAACACCACCACTAACCATTTTGTCATGCGTGCTAAAAAGTTACTTTTACCGGCAGCGCCAAATACTGTACCAGAAGCTCCGCTACCAAAAGCCGTTCCTGCGTCTGCGCCTTTGCCGTGTTGAATCAAAACCAATCCGACAATACACAAAGCCACAATAACGTGAATCACTGTAATGATTGTTGTTAATACCATATTAAACCTTCAATGTTACTCAACACTTCGAATAATTTGTGAAAATGCATCTGGTTTCAATGAAGCGCCGCCCACTAACACGCCATCAATATGACTCATGGCCATATATTGTGCGGAGTTATCAGCCGTGACACTTCCACCATATAGAATACGTAAAGAATCGCGAATACTATCACTTTTGCCTGTTAATGTACAGAAAATAAACGCATGCACTTCGTTGGCAATCTCTGCGCTCGCTGACTTGCCTGTGCCAATTGCCCAAACAGGTTCATACGCCACCACAACATTGTTAAACGCTTCGATACCAATGAGTTTAACCACGCTTTCAAGCTGCGCTTCGATCACGCTTTTCCAAGCATCGCTTTCGCGTTCTTCAAGGGTTTCGCCCACACATAAAATCGGGGTTAAACCATTTTTAAGGGCAAAATCAACTTTTTCTGCCACAATCTCATTGGTTTCACCAAAGTATTGACGACGCTCTGAATGCCCCACCAACACATATTGGCAACCAATGTCTTTGAGCATTTTGCCAGAGACTTCGCCGGTATAAGCGCCTTGATCAAATTTTGCTAAATTTTGTGCACTGAGCTGAATGTTGCTCTCTTTTGTCCACAAAGCCACTTGTGGCAAATACACAAAAGGCGGCGCGATCACCACATCGTGATTGCTTTGATCAGCAGCATCTTTAATGCCATCGACGATGGTTTGCGCGAGTGCAACGTCGCCATTCATTTTCCAATTTCCTGCAATCAACTTTTTCTTTTTCATAAGGCACCTATACATGTCTATTTTTAAAAGCCACTGTATGTTACTGCATTGTCACATTTTTTTATAGCCCCATAGGTTTATATTCCCTCAAAACCATGTAAAATGGGCACCTTATTTTTATTTTCCTGATGGCAGATGGACAAATTATGATACCAAAACGACTAAAGTCACTCTTCTCTTGTGATCTTTCAATCGACCTCGGAACAGCGAACACACTCATCTATGCTCGCGGACAAGGCATCATTTTAAATGAGCCGTCCGTTGTGGCAATGGAAAAAGATAAAAAAACAGGCCGTGAACGAGTCGCCGCTGTCGGCCATGAAGCCAAACGCATGCTTGGCAGAACCCCTGATGGCATCGATGCATATCGCCCATTAAAAGATGGCGTGATTGCAGACATCGAACGCACAGAGGACATGCTCGGCAGCTTCATCAATCGCGTATTGCACAAACGTGCCTTCATCAAACCGACGCCACGCATCATTGTTTGTGTTCCATCAGGCGCAACCCATGTTGAAAAGCGTGCCATCAAAGAAGCCACAGAAGCATCGGGCGCCATTGATGTTAAATTGATTCCTGAACCGATGGCTGCAGCCCTCGGCGCTGGCATTCCCGTGCATGAAGCCACAGGCTCCATGATTTTAGACATCGGCGGCGGTACATCTGAAGTGGCGGTGATCTCATTAACAGGGATTGTGTATGCCAACTCCATCCGCATTGGTGGTGACCATTTTGATGAAGCCATCATTCAATATGTGCGTCGCAACTATGGCATGCTCATTGGTGAACCAACCGCTGAACGCATCAAACAAGATGTGGGCACCGCCTACCCACTCAATGAAGTGCTAGAGACACAAGTGCGTGGCCGTAACTTAAGTGAAGGCATTCCACGCACCTTTACTTTAACGTCCAATGAAATTTTAGAAGCCTTGATGGAACCATTACAAGGCATCGTCAGCGCGGTGCGTTTAGCCCTTGAGCAAACGCCACCTGAATTGGCCGCAGACATCTCAGAGCGCGGCATTGTCATCACAGGCGGCGGCGCCCTGCTTCGCAATATTGATAAGTTAATTTCAGAAGAGACCGGCTTAGATGCCCTCATTGCTGATGATCCATTAACTTGCGTTGTGCGTGGCGGCGGTAAAGCGCTAGAAATGCAAGGCATGTATGGTTTAAACGCATTTGCACTTGAATAAATTGAATGACACAATCAAGCGCGCAAAAAAAGCAACTGATTCCGAACCAAAGCATCATCACCATTAAAATGGTGATTGCTGTGCTCGCGTCAGTTGTTTTGTTGTATTTAGATGCACGCACACTGCACACGATGCCCATTAAATCATCGGTCAATTCTGTCATTTATCCCATTAAATTATTGGCCGAATTGCCAAGCACCCTTGGCAAACAGATCAAAATCTGGGCAAGCGATAAAAAAGAGCTCATTGACACCATCGAGCAATTACAAAATCGTCAATACATTTTAGAGTTTGAAGTACAGCGCAATGCCAGCTTATTGGCAGAAAATCGCCGTCTGCGCTTGTTGCTGCGCTCTTCAAACACTCTGCAATATCCATCGATCATTGCCGAGATCATGAGCACAAACACCAATCCTTATCGCTTCATTGTTGAGCTCAATCGCGGCAGCAATGATGCCGTTGAGGTGCATCAACCCATCATTGATACATCCGGCGTCATTGGCCAGATCATTGAAGTCAATCCGCGCTCGAGCAAAGCCATTTTAATCTCAGATCCACAGCACATTTTCTCGGTGCAAGTCAATCGCAATGGCATCCGCGGCCTTGCACAAGGCACCGGCAATAGCCAATCCTTAAACATTTTAAACATCCCCATTGATGAAGACATTAAAGTGGGGGATTTGTTGATCTCTTCAGGTTTAGATCAACGTTTTCCACAAGGTTATCCTGTGGCAATTGTCACGAGTATTGAGCACGATCCCACCAACCACTTTGCCAAAATCAGTGCAAAGCCCACGGCAGAACTCAATAAAACCCGTGAAGTTTTGGTGCTCAAATCCATCGAACCTGATTTATCCCCATTGCCTGAGGCTGCGGCACAATGAAGTACTACATTTTATTAATTGTTTCCATTGTATTGGGATTGTCGTTAGAGCTCATCTCTCTGTCGAATTACCTTGAGCCCTTTCGCCCACAATTTTTATTGATGATCACGCTCTTTTGGCTCCATTACACCAAAAAACAGTTCAGCATTCTTTCAGCATGGAGCGTGGGCTTACTCTTAGACATCACGCTCTTTTATCCCCTTGGGCTCAATGCGCTCATTTTTGCCATCACAGCCTACATTACAAAACGCCACAACAAATGGCTCAACAGAATTTCCATCGGTCAGCTATCCTTAGCTTTTATGGGCTTTTATGTGTTACAAGTGTTACTCTCATTGATCATCAATAACATGGTGGGCAACACCAATGAGTTTAACTTCTGGATGTTTGGTTCCATTGTCACCTCCGCCCTCTTTTGGCCATTGATTCTGACGTTATTGAACGAAGCTTGTCATATACTGAAGATCCCTTCTCGATAAAAACGTATGGTATTTTTCTCTAAAGTCATTGCGCGAAAAAAACGAAGTAAAGCTAAATTACAGATCATTTTTCGCAATCGCGTCTTGTTCATGCTGATCATCATCATTGCGTGCTTTACGCTGCTGCTGACGCAGCTGTTTCACTTGCAGATCAATTTGCACCACAAATATTCCACCATGTCGGATTCTAACCGCATTCAACTCATTCCAATGCCGCCAACGCGCGGGCAGATTTTTGATCGCAATGGCGTGGTACTTGCTACAAATGTGCCTTCATTTAATCTCACCATCACGCGTCAAAACACCTCAAAACCGGTGGCTGAAATCATCGAGACGCTCTCACAATGGGTGGATATTTCTGAGCAAGAGATCAACAAATATTATCGTACCGATCGCGTCACCGCGCGCCAAACGCCGGTGCCTTTAAAAGAGCAACTGACAGAAGAGGAGATCAATCGCTTATCGGTCAATCTCTATCAGCTCGATGGCGTGGACATCTCATCTCAACTCACGCGCTTTTATCCTGAATATAATACGGCGGTTCATGCGCTCGGCTATGTTGGGCGGATCGATCAAAACGACATGAAGGACATCGAGGCAAAAAACATCCAAAACCAATACCTTACCCTCACTCACATTGGTAAAAAAGGGGCAGAAAAGAGTTTTGAAGATGTATTGCGCGGCACCATGGGCTTTGAGGAAGTGGAAACCAATTCCAATGGCCGCATCATCCGTCGCCTTGAGCAAACTTTGCCAACGCCCGGACGCGACATTTATCTCACGCTCGACATGCGCTTACAAAAAGTGGCAGAAGAGGTGCTCGGTGATCACACCGGCGCCATTGTGGCATTTGACCCCAAAACCGGTGAAGTGCTCGCCTTTGTCTCAAAACCAAATTACAACCCAAACTTATTTGTGAACGGCATCAGCCATAAAGATTTTAATGATTTAAACAGCAATCCGAATAAACCTTTTCTTAATCGAGTGATGCAAGGTCGTTATCCGCCGGGCTCCACCATTAAGCCACAAATTGCTTTAGCAGGTTTAGAGGCCGGCATCATCACAGCAACGTCCCACATCAATTGCCAAGGTTATTTCCAAGTGCCCGGCAATAAACATAAATTCCGCGATTGGCGCCGTTGGGGTCATGGCAAAGTGAATTTATACCTCTCCCTCGTGCAATCATGTGATGTGTATTACTATGACTTAGCTTATAAAATGGGCATCACGCCGATGACGGACTTTTTAAAACAGTTCTATTTAGGCCAGCCCACCGGCATTGATTTACTTGGTGAAAGTCGTGGCGTTCTGCCAACGCCAGAATATAAGCGCTTGAGTTTTAATCAACCTTGGTTTGATGGCGAAACCGTCACCGCGGGCATCGGGCAAAGTTATTGGCTGACAACGCCATTACAGGTCAATCAAGCCACTACGATTGTGGCTCAGCGTGGCCAAGCTTTTGTGCCACATATTTTGCACTCCATCCGTAATCCAAGCACCAATGAGACAGTGATCAATGAACCGGTGCCCATTGAGCCCATTCACGTCAGCCGCCCTGAATATTGGCAAAGCATCATCGATGGAATGGTGGGTGTTGTGCATGACAATAAAGGCACCGCACGGCGCATCGCCACCGGTTTAAACTATAAAATTGCCGGTAAATCAGGGACAGCACAAGTCAAATCCATTGCCCAAAATGCCGTTTACAACAAAGATGCATTGGCCAAAAAACATCACGATCACGCGTGGTTTACAGCCTTTGCGCCAGCAAATGACCCAAGCATTGTGGTGACGGTCTTTTTAGAAAATGGTGGCTCAGGCTCAGGCGTTGCCGCACCCCTTGCCAAAGAGGTGATCCACGCATGGATGACGGGCTTTAAAGCGCCGCTACAAACCCCTAAAACCAATGCAAAGGCAGGTGAATAATGCAACGATTCGACGCACATCTCGCCCCTAAACCCAAAGGTTTATTGGCGCTTTTTCATTTGGATACCACGCTATTTTTATTGCTTTTAACGGTGTGCGCTTGTGGTTTGGCCATTTTATACAGTGCCTCAGGCGGCAATTTTGCCATTGTCCAAGCCCAAGCCCTACGCATGATCATTGGCATCATCGCCATGATGTTCATCGCCTTCATTCCGCCACATGTCATTAAAAGTTTGACGCCCTACTTTTTTGGCATCACGCTCATTGCGCTCGCCCTCATTTATGTGGTGGGTGTTGAGGTCAATGGCTCGCACCGCTGGCTCGATTTAAAAGTAGTGCGCTTTCAGCCTTCTGAATTTGCCAAATTAGCCGCCCCAATGATGGTGGCTTATTTCCTCAGCAATCGCAATTTACCGCCAAGCTTTATCAATATCATATTGGCCCTCATCATCACTTTGATTCCCTTTGCCTTGGTCTTACGTCAGCCCGATTTAGGCACAGCGCTTTTGATTCTCTTTGCCTGCATTACGGTGCTCTTTTTCAGTGGTTTATTGTGGCGTTACATCATTGCAACCCTTGTGATTGTGGGCAGCGCGCTGCCGTTTGTGTGGGAGTTTGGCTTACAAGCGTATCAAAAGAGCCGAATTTTAACGCTGCTTAATCCTGAATCTGATCCACTTGGCAAAGGTTATCAAATCATTCAATCGAAAATTGCCATTGGCTCAGGCGGTATGTATGGCAAAGGCTGGCTCAACAGTACACAGGCCTCTTTGAAATTCCTGCCAGAATCCTCCACTGACTTTATCTATGCCATCACAGCAGAAGAATTTGGTTTTGTGGGCATCGCCTTTTTGTTATCCTTGTACTTTATGATCATTTTGCGTGCATTTTACTTAGTCAACCGCTCCCAAACGCCCTTTAATAAACTGATTGGCGGATCGATTACGGCATGCTTCTTCTTTTACATCTTTGTCAATGCTGGCATGGTCAGTGGTTTATTACCAATCGTGGGCGTGCCATTACCCTTCATCAGTTACGGTGGCACATCCATTGTGACCTTGTTCATCTCATTTGGTATAATCATGAGCATTTTCGCCCACCCCGAGCCTAAAAAAGAAAAGGAATACACAACGTGAAACGACTCAATCTCTGGTTAGCCTGTTCAACGATCCTATTCATCAGTGCATGCTCAAATGCACCTGTGCCAACGCGTACAGCGCATCCTGAGCAAGCGGTGCCGCGCGCGCAAACACATTTAGCAGAACGTGCGGATGTGGCAAATTTCATTGAAAAAACCCATCAATCCACCGGCATTGATCAAGCATGGCTCACACAAACCATGAACCGTGCATCGATTAAGCCCACGATTGTTGAGGCGATGAATCGCCCTGCGGAAAAAATGAATTGGGGTCGCTATCGTCCCATTTTCATGACAGAACAGCGCATCAATCAAGGCGTGGCGTTTTACCATCAATATCAATCCGCCTTAGAACGTGCTGAACGCGAATATGGCGTCTCGGCTGCTGTGATTGCCGCCATCATTGGTGTAGAAACGGGTTATGGCACCAATAAAGGCAATTGGGCGGTGGTGGATGCACTCGCAACCTTGAGCTTTGAATATCCGCGTCGTGCTGAGTTTTTCTCTAAAGAGCTTGCCAATTTCCTTAAAATCGCTTACGGCATGAAACGTGATCCCTTCAGCTTTAAAGGCTCCTATGCTGGCGCAATGGGTTATCCGCAATTTATGCCCTCAAGCTATTTACAATATGCGGTCGATTTTGATGGCGATGGCGTGAAAGATTTATGGGACAATCCTGTGGATGCGATTGGCTCTGTGGCCAACTATTTATCTAAACATGGTTGGCAGCGCAATGGTCCATTGATTGCTAAAGTCGATGTCACCAATCCTCAGGCAGTGGCCAGCTATTTCCAACGTGGGCGCGTATTGCCACCTAAAACGAGCCTTGCCAAACTCAAATCACTGGGTGTTCAAACGAATCTTAACACCACAGCACCTGTGACCTTGATGGATTTTGAAGTGTCGCCCAATCATTATGAATATTGGTTAGGGTTTCATAACTTCTATGTGATCACCCGTTACAACCACTCAAATATGTATGCGTTGGCGGTTTCTCAATTGGCCAATGCCATCAACGAAAGAAAATAATGATGCGTAAACCTCTGTTACTTGTCGCCGCTTTAGTCCCGCTCATCATTGCAGGCTGTAGCAGTGCACCAAAAACCGAACAAAACAGCCATGGTGCCGTGCCGAAAAAAGAGCCCGTCAGTAAATATGGCAACCCGAAAAGCTATCAAGCCCTTGGGCAGACGTATCATGTCAAAGAAACCTCAAAAGGCTACAGCGAAACGGGCATTGCTTCTTGGTATGGGAAAGATTTCCATGCTAAGCGCACTTCAAGTGGCACGCCTTATAATATGTATGCTTATTCAGCGGCGCATCGCACATTACCCATCCCCACTTATGTGCAAGTGACAAATCTTGAAAATGGTAAATCCGTCAATGTGCGCGTTGATGATCGCGGACCTTTTGCGAAAGGCCGAATCATTGATCTGTCCTATCAAGCCGCTAAAGATTTGGGCATGATCGGCAAAGGGACAGCGAAAGTGCGCGTGGTGGCATTAAAGCCTTACCAACACTTAAACGCTGAAAAAGCAGCCTATGGGCACACATACATTCCAGAGGCCACCGATGTGATCTCCGATTCCCATGGTGATCCTTTGGTCAATAATGATGCGCCGATCTTGCCAAAGCATGATGCTAATGGCAATTACACCATTCAGCTCAATGCCTACAGCAGCCCTTACAATGCGAGCAATTTTAAAGAGCAAATTCAGCAAGCCTATCAATTACCCACCGAAGTTCATTACGACGGACAGTTTTACCGCGTGATTGTTCATCGTTATAATACCCAACAAGCAGCCGATGAAGCAGCATTGGCCCTCAAAAAAGAGGGTTTATCGGCAAAAACCTTCCACATTCAGTCATAAACATAGAGTCGATTCATGAAAAAAATTCTACTGGTTTGTCTTTCGATTTTTTCAACTGCGAGCTTTGCTCAGCAATTGCCCCTGATTCACGTCAATGTCCCCGTCAAAGCATGGGTGATCATGGATTATGACACTGGCGAAATCTTAGCCGATTACAATGGCAAAGAGCGCCTTGAGCCTGCAAGCGTCACCAAAGTGATGACAAGCTACCTCATCGCCGAAGCGTTAGACAAAGGGGTCATTGCACCCGATGCTAAAGTGAGCATCTCGCCATATGCCCAATCTCAAGAAGGTTCACGCATGTTTGCAGAAGCTGGCACACAGATCACCGTGCATGATTTAGTGCTTGGCCTTGTGATTCAATCAGGCAATGATTCATCGATTGCTTTAGCAGAATATTTACGTGGCAGTGAGCCAAATTTTGCCGTTGAGATGAACAAAAAAGCCAAAGAACTTGGCATGAATGACACCAATTTCATGAATGCTTCAGGTTTACCTCATCCGAATCATTACAGCAGCGCCTATGATCTTGCTGTTTTGTCGCGCCATTTGATTCAAGATTTCCCAGAACATTATGAAATCTACTCACACAAATCCTTCACTTGGAATGGCATCACGCAAAAAAACCGCAACACATTATTGTGGACTGATCCAAGTGTGGATGGCATCAAAACAGGTCACACCCGTTCAGCGGGCTATAACTTAGCCTCAAGCGCCATTCGTAATGGCTTTCGCGTGATTGTTGTGGTGCTTGGCACAAACAGCGAAAAAGAGCGCGCTCAGTTATCGACAGAGCTTTTGAACTATGCGTTTATGAACTTTGAGCACAAAAAATTATACGATGCTGACCAAGTGATTTTGCAATCTCCCATTCATGAAGGGGAAAGCAACAGCGTGAATTTAGTGTCGGATAAAAACATCTACATCACTTATCCGCGTGGTCAATATGACAATTTACGTGCAAGCGTTGAGGTGAAAAAACCCCTCATTGCGCCTGTCGAAAAAGGTCAAAAAATTGGCGAATTCATCGTTAAAAATGGCACACAAACCATTTTAAACACCCCACTTTATGCACAAGAAACCGTGGAACAAGCAAGCTTTATGAAGCGTTATTGGGATCAGTTTAAATACAAATTCCAAAACAAATTCCAAAAGCTAAAAGCACAAATCATGTGATCGAAATAACTCGAACTATTTGTAGTAAAATTGTAGCATTCTTGTATAATATTCAACTTTATTATTTAACTTTATTACACTGACACTCATCCTGGAGATTGAAATGATCGATAAGATTAAGGCCTTTTTGCAATCACACAATATTGTAGCATCGGAGATTATTTATAATCCGAGTTATGATGTGCTGTTTGAGGCAGAAATGGATCCATCATTAACTGGCTATGAAAAAGCAACCTTAACCAATCTAGGTGCGCTGGCAGTGGATACAGGTATTTTCACTGGTCGTTCCCCAAAAGATAAATTCATCGTCAAAGATGCCACCACAGAAAACACTTTATGGTGGAATGGTACCGGTGGCGTTAAAAATGATAATGATCCCATTACGCAAGAAGTCTGGACAGAGTTAAAAGATGTGGTCACGCATCAATTGACAGGCAAAAAACTCTACATCATTGATGCATTTTGTGGCGCAAACAAAGACACACGTTTAAGCGTACGCTTCATCACAGAAGTGGCATGGCAAGCACATTTTGTGAAAAACATGTTCATTCGCCCAACGGAAGAAGAGCTCAAAACATTTGAACCAAACTTCACCGTGATGAATGGCGCAAAATGTACTGATGAAAACTGGAAAGAACACGGTTTACACTCAGAAAACTTCGTGGCATTTAACTTAACTGAAAATGTTCAATTGATCGGTGGTACATGGTACGGCGGTGAGATGAAAAAAGGTCTCTTCTCTGTCATGAACTACTTATTGCCATTAAAAGGCATTGCCTCCATGCACTGCTCTGCAAACGTGGGTAAAGATGGCGATGTGGCGATTTTCTTTGGTTTATCTGGCACAGGTAAAACCACATTGTCGACAGATCCAAACCGCGAATTGATCGGTGATGATGAACACGGCTGGGATGATGATGGCGTGTTTAACTTTGAAGGCGGCTGCTATGCAAAAACCATCAATTTATCTAAAGATCATGAACCTGAAATTTATGGTGCGATCCGCCGTGATGCATTGTTAGAAAACGTTGTGGTGTTAGAAGATGGTACTGTAGATTTCAACGATGGTTCTAAAACAGAAAACACGCGTGTGTCTTACCCGATTAACCACATTGAAAACATTGTGGAGCCGATCTCTAAAGCAGGTCCTGCACAAAAAGTGATCTTCTTAACGGCGGATGCATTTGGCGTGTTCCCACCGGTGTCTAAATTAACCCCAGAGCAAACGCAATACTACTTCTTATCAGGCTTTACTTCAAAAGTTGCCGGTACAGAACGCGGCATTACTGAGCCAACACCCACATTCTCAGCATGTTTTGGCGCAGCATTCTTATTGCTTCACCCAACACAATACTCAGATGTATTGGTGAAGAAAATGCAAGAATCAGGTGCAGAAGCTTACTTAGTGAACACAGGTTGGAACGGTACAGGTAAACGCATCTCATTGAAAGATACGCGCACCATCATCAATTCCATCATCAGTGGTGAAATTGATCAATTGCCTTCTAAACACATCCCAATCTTCAATTTAGAAGTGCCAACTGAATTACCAAATGTTGATCCTAAATTGTTAGATCCACGTGATACGTATGCCAATGCTGCTGAATGGGAAGCAAAAGCAGATGATTTAGCGAACCGCTTCATCAAAAACTTTGCCCAATACACAGACACAGATTTAGGCAAATCTTTAGTGGCTGCAGGTCCACAAAAAGATTAATGCATCTCTAATCTAATAAAAAACCCTCAATGTTGAGGGTTTTTTTATGCTCATCGATTGAGCTTTAAGATTTTAAATTGATGATTCTCATCAATCTTCGTCAATTGTAGCCCTGTGCCTTTAATGAGGTGCTCGACTTTTAAAAATCGATTCATCACAAGCCACGCTTGCCCTTTTCTAGTGAGCAAACGCTCAATGGTGGCTAAGAACTTCAATGTTAAGGCTTCAGAGGTGTCAAAACCTTGATGAAAAGGCGGATTACACACAATCATCTCAAAGCTGCGATCAGCTAAAGTCTGTCCGCAATCAGCTAAAATTACCTCACCTTGCACACCATTTTTAGCAAAGTTTAAGCGGCACATTTCAACTGCGGTGACGTTATTGTCCGTCGCCACATAATGGGTTGCCGGAAAGTGCTGCGCTAAACGCAGAGCAATCAAACCATTGCCGCAGCCTAAATCTAACACTGCATTTGGCAAGGTCGAGAGATTCTCTAACATCACATCGCACAGCCATGCACTGCCCGCATCGATCTTCTCTGCCCCATACACACCTGCTTTGCCCACAATCGTTAAACCTAAATCATTGGCAACATTGAGGGTGTTTTGATAGCCACGATCTTCAATCGCCGCAGCATTCACTGCAGTGACGCTAAATTCTGCAATGCGTAGCCCTTTGCCTAATAACTCTTGCTCGATGAGTTCACCGGTGGCTTTTTCAATCTTTTTAAAGGTGTTTTTAATCCCTTCATCGTTAAAGCCCACGCAAATTAAGCGCCCATTTCGCTTTAAGACACGCAATGATTCACGCACCATATGATTGAGCAATGCCTTAGATTTAGGCACGCGCAAATACACTGCATCAATGCTATGATCGGCATACGATGCGCAATCATAATCCGATAAATTCACCGTGCAATGCTCAGCTAAGTAATCTGCAATGTCAATGCGGTTGGTGATGGCATCTGTTACATTGATCATCAATGGGCGACTTGCCACATCATAATTTTCATCCACAAACCAAAGACTTTGATCAAAGGTTTGATGGGCAGCGCGCTGATAAAGGGCGCTAAATGCATCTTGCATCATGCAAACTCCTCAATCTCTGCTTCTGTTAATGCTCGGTAATCCCCTTCAGCGAGATCGCCAAGGGTGATGGCACCAATTTGTAAACGGTGCAAATCAATCACTTCATTGCCCACAGCTTTGAGCATGCGTTTGACTTGATGGAATTTGCCTTCACAAATGGACAGCTCAATTTCATTGTCCGCTAAACGCACCACTTTAGCTGGCAATGTGGTTTCACCATTGCCAAGGGTGACACCTTTTTCCAAGGCTGCAATGGCATCATCTGACAATGGCAATTGTGTCATCACGCGATAACGCTTAAAGCACGCTTGGCTTGGGTGCGCCACTCTGTGCGACCATTGGCCATTGTTCGTGATGAGCACTAAACCTGTGGTATCCACATCTAAGCGCCCTGCGCAATGCATCTCCACATGGCTAAAATCTTCTAACAATTGGTAAATGGGAATGCCACCATCATGAATGTGACTTGAGACATAACCCTTCGGTTTATTGAGCATCCAATAGTAGAATTCTTGGTAAACAAGCGGCTCTTGGCCATAAAAAACTCGATCCACAGCAAGATCGAGTTGATGTTTTGCTTGTTTGACCATTTCCCCATTGACGCTCACTTGTTTGCTTTTAAGAATGCTTCTGGCCGTTTGGCGAGAAACCCCTAAAGTCTTTTGTAGGAATTGATCTAAACGCATAAATTATGGGACATATGCAATCAGTTCAACTTCGCACAATACATCTTTTGGCAAACGTGCCACTTCGAAGCATGAACGTGCAGGCAAGCTTTCACCTAAATAATGAGCATAGATTTCGTTAAACGCCGCGAAATCTTCCATATTGTCTAAATAGCAAGTGGCTTTGATCACTGTATCAAAGCTTGCACCTGCTTCTTCAAGCACAGCACGTAAATTTTCAAATACGCGCTGGGCTTGGGTTTTCACATCATTGCCCACAACAGCACCGCTGTCTGGATCTAATGGGATTTGACCCGATGTGAACAATAAATCTTTAAACACTTGTGCTTGTGAATAAGGGCCAACGGCTTTTGGCGCTTTTGGTGAATCAATCACTTTTTTCATCATAGTCTCCATATCATTAACTTAAACAAGACCGCATCATTAATCCGTGGTGACACGCAATAACTCATCGATGCTGGTCACCCCTTCTACTACTTTTTTGATGGCAGATTGACGAATGCTATCCACCCCTTCTAAACGAGCCTGCTCTGCAATGTCAACAGCACTCGCTTTGTCTAAAATCATGCGTTCCATGGTATCAGAAATGGGCATCACTTCATAAATACCCACACGCCCTTTATAGCCTTTGTTACACATCTCACAACCCACAGGACCATAAATTTGTCCTGCAGCCTGCATTGCGGAAAAGCCTAAAGTTTCCAACACTTTTGACTCAATGCGCACTGGCTCCTTACAGTAAGAACATAAACGACGCGCTAAGCGCTGAGCGATGATCAAGTGCACCGTAGAGGCAATATTAAAGGTTTCCACGCCCATGTTGATCAAACGGGTTAACGTTTCAGGTGCGGAGTTTGTATGTAAGGTTGATAATACCAAGTGACCGGTTTGTGCCGCTTTA
The DNA here is from genome assembly GCF_002252155.1 of Wohlfahrtiimonas sp. G9077. Lineage (GTDB taxonomy): Bacteria > Pseudomonadota > Gammaproteobacteria > Cardiobacteriales > Wohlfahrtiimonadaceae > Wohlfahrtiimonas. The sequence continues at coordinate 268,626 of NZ_NEFD01000002.1, read as the reverse complement.
ATGGCAATGTCTGCCGTTTCTAAGTCACGAATCTCCCCCACCATGATGATGTCCGGATCCTGACGAAGGAAGGATTTTAACGCCGCCGCAAAGTTCAGCCCAACTTTAGGATTCACCGGCACCTGATTGATGCCTTCTAAGTTGATCTCTACAGGATCTTCTGCCGTCGAAATGTTTGTGGTCGGCTGATTTAAAATGCCTAAACAGGTGTAAAGCGTCACCGTTTTACCCGAACCTGTGGGACCTGTGACCAAAATCATCCCTTGTGGCTTTTGAATGGCTTCTAGAATGTTTTTCTTTTGAATGTCACTGAAGCCCAAAATCTCGATGTTAAGGTTCGCAGCCGAGCTGTCTAAAATACGCATAACAATCTTCTCGCCCCAAAGGGTCGGACAGATGCTCACACGAAAGTCAATGATGCGGCCTTTCAAATCCACTTTAATGCGACCATCTTGTGGCACGCGCTTTTCGGTGATGTCTAATTGGGACATGACTTTAATACGCGCCGCAATTTGATCTCTAAAGCTATCTGGCGGTGTATACACCTCTTGCAAAACACCATCGATGCGAAAGCGCACGCGATAACTGTGTTCATACGGTTCAAAGTGCAAATCCGACACACCGCGCGTAATGGCATCGGCCAATACGCCGTTAATGAAGCGCACGATCGGTGAATTGTCTTTGTCACTCATTAAGTTATAAGTGACCGATGCATCCGGATCTGTGGTTTCTTCTTTCTTTTGCGTCTCCATTTGGGTGAAGATGCTTTGCAACTTCTCACGGTTCACGCCGCCATACGATTCAAAATGTGCCACCAATTGCATGGGCGCCACCAAAATGGGCTCAATGATGGCGCGTGACTTAAAGCGCAATGTTTCAAGCATGCGGCTATCCGTCGGATCCGCCACCGCCACATAAAGCGTGCCATTTTTCATGCGAAGCGGAAACACAAGGTTTTTTTCCATCTCTTCTGTGGACAACAGCTCAGGCGGTTTTGTGCGTAGATCAAATGCTCTAAAGTCAAAACGCGGCAAGTTTGACAAACTCTGCGTCACTTCAAACAGCGCTTGCGGCGCAATGTTCAAGGTGATCAATGCTCGCATTAAGGAGCATTTATCGGCCTGCATGATGGTATCGGCTCGGTCTAAGTGCGCTTCGGTCACCAATCCTTTTTCCATCAATGCCTTCACAAGGCCATTGTGCATCAATCGCATCAATGAAGGACTCTTCGGTTGCGCTGCATCATTCGTATTATTTTGCGTTGGATTTATAGCCACACCAGATTCTCACTTTTAAAGGTCAATCGATTCATGGGTTTGATTATAGCGAATTATTGCCACCTTAGAAATAGAGATGCACTCTTTCTTCTAGGGGCGTTGGGTGTATAATGGTTTCCTTTTGGATATGGTAGATGAATGATTGAGCTGACTTTTCCAGACAACAATGAACGCCTCGCAAATCTCTGTGGCAATTTAAATGCCCATTTACATTTAGTGGAGAGACATTTTGCTGTGGAGATTGCCAATCGTGGCACTCAATTTAAAATCATTGGGGAAGAAAAAGCCGAAGCTGCGGCTAAATTGGTTTTAGAACACCTTTATGATGCCACAGCTGAAGAAATTTTAGATGAAGACGTGGTGCGTTTAACCCTTCATGGCGCGAACTTTGATGTTGCCTCTGCCATCAATACGGCACACACTCAGCGCAAAGAGGTGGTCTTAAAAAATAAGCGCGGCATGATCCGCGGGCGCAGCCTCAATCAACAACAATATCTCAATGAAATTTCAGAAAATGCCATCAACTTTGGCATTGGCCCTGCCGGTACCGGTAAAACATTTTTAGCGGTGGCCTCGGCCGTGGATGCCTTAGAGCGCCAAACCATTCGCCGCATCATTTTAGTGCGCCCTGCCGTTGAAGCAGGCGAGCGTTTAGGCTTTTTACCGGGTGATTTGACACAAAAAGTCGATCCATATTTGCGCCCTTTATATGATGCATTGTACGAAATGCTGGGTTTTGAAACGGTGCTCAAACTCATCGAGCGCAACGTGATCGAGATTGCCCCCCTTGCCTTTATGCGTGGTCGCACTTTAAACGATGCCTTCATTATTTTAGATGAAGCGCAAAACACAACCGTTGAACAGATGAAAATGTTCCTCACCCGTTTAGGGTTTAACTCAACAGCGGTGATTACAGGCGACATTTCCCAAATTGACTTACCTAAACATGTCAAATCAGGGCTTAAAAATGCCATGCATGTGCTTGAAGGCGTCGAAGGCATCTCCATGACATTCTTTGACTCAAAAGATGTGGTACGCCATCCGCTTGTGGCCAAAATCATCAATGCTTATCAAAAGGCTGAGGACAACAGTCATGAGTGATTTAGTGCTAGATGTACAAAATGCATCCACCCATCCAAGCATCCCAACGGATGATCAATTGGCTGTTTGGGTCAATAATGCCCTGTCCTTCATCGCCATTGATGAGCCAACTGTAGAGCTCACCATTCGTTTTGCAGATGATGAGGAGATTCAAGCCCTCAATCACACCTATCGCGCCAAAGATAAGCCCACAAATGTGCTCTCTTTTCCTTCAACATGTAATCTGCCAGAGAGTGATGTCTATTTTCTTGGAGATTTAATCATCTGTTTGAGCGTGGTGGAAGCGGAAGCCACCGAGCAAGAAAAAACCTTCGATCATCACTTAGCCCACATGGTGACACATGGTGTCTTGCACCTTTTAGGCTATGATCACATCATCGATGAAGAGGCCGAAGAGATGGAAAGTTTGGAAATTGAGATTTTAGAGGCGTTATCCATCAAAAATCCTTACGAAATTTGAGTATAATGTCACCTCCTAGGAGGTAGACATGTCATTTAACCCATTAACCATTACATTTTTCTTATACATATTTGCGATGATCGCCATTGGCTTCATCGCTTATCGCGCCACGCAAAATTTATCCGATTATATTTTAGGGGGTCGCAGCCTTGGCAGTGTGGTCACGGCGCTCTCTGCGGGTGCATCCGACATGAGCGGTTGGCTCTTAATGGGCTTACCCGGCGCGATTTATTTAGCAGGCTTATCAGAATCATGGATCGCCATCGGCTTAACCCTCGGTGCGTATTTAAACTGGCTATTTGTGGCAGGACGCCTTCGCGTCTTTACTGAATTCAATAACAATGCCTTAACATTGCCAGACTATTTTCATAGCCGCTTTGAAGATGACAAACGCTTATTGAAAATCTTCGCAGCCCTCATCATCCTATTCTTCTTTTTGATCTACTGTGCCTCTGGCATTGTGGCGGGTGCGCGCTTATTCCAAAGCACCTTTAACATGAATTATGATACGGCTCTTTGGGTGGGCGCTTTGGCAACCATTTTATATGTATTCATTGGGGGCTTTTTAGCCGTCAGTTGGACAGACACCATTCAAGCGACTTTGATGATCTTTGCTTTATTGCTGCTGCCCACCATGGTGATCCTCTCCTTGTCTGACCTTCCACAAACGATGGAGATCGTATTAAAAGAAAATCCTAACTTCATGAACATCTTCCACAACATGACCACCATCGGCATCATCTCCCTTTTAGCATGGGGATTGGGTTATTTTGGTCAGCCACACATTTTGGTGCGCTTTATGGCGGCTGAATCTGTGAACACCATTCCAAAAGCCCGCCGCATCTCCATCACTTGGATGGCCTTGTGTCTATTTGGCGCCATCTGCATTGGCTTTTTTGGCCGTGCATACTTTACGCAAAATGCAGCGATTGCTGGCATCGTCAATGGTGATTCTGAAAAAGTCTTTATGGAATTGGCCAAATACCTGCTCAATCCTTGGGTGGCAGGCATTGTGTTATCCGGTGTATTGGCAGCAGTGATGAGTACGTTGAGCTGTCAGCTCCTTGTGTCATCAAGCGCTTTAACTGAAGATTTATACAAAGGATTCTTTAGACGCAATGCCTCAGATAGAGAACTTGTGTGGGTCGGTCGCTTTATGGTGTTCATGATTGCAGCGATCGCCATCTTCATTGCCAAAGATCCAAACAGTAAAGTCTTATCCTTAGTTTCCTACGCTTGGGCAGGCTTTGGGGCGGCATTTGGTCCGGTGGTGATTTTATCCCTCTTATGGAAAGGCATGACGCGTAATGGCGCTTTAGCAGGCATGATCGTGGGTGCATTGTCGGTGATTTTATATAAAAACATCGTCCCGATTTATATTTCCCTCACTTACGGCGGCTTAACAGATGATCAATACCAAAACATCAGCCAAGGCCTATTTGACAGCGTGCCGATTTTATCCTTGTATGAAATCATCCCAGGCTTCATTTTAGCGACGATTGCCATTGTGGTGTTCAGCAAAATCGGTCAACCTGCATCAAAGTCTATGCAGCAGCGCTTTGATGATGCCACAAAAGCTTACTTACAATAATCCTTGATTTGCCCCTTCATTGGGGCAATTTTTTAATGGAGATTTTTTATGAAAAGTGTTGGCATCATTGTTGTGTTTTACAATCTCTCTGATTATGTCACATCTTGCTTAACGGCAATCGCTGAGCAAAGTCATGCGGATTTTACCTGTTACTGCATTGATGATTGTTCCACCGATGACACATTTGTAAAGCTCACGGCCTTTAGCGAAAAAGATCCACGCTTTGTGGCCATACAAAATGAGCGCAACTATGGCTCGCCGTGCCATTCGCGCAATGTGGGTTTAGAAAAAATACAACAGTGCGATTACTTCATGATTCTCGATGGCGATGATTTGCTGCATCCTGAGGCTTTAAAAATGAGCTTATCCGTCATTGAATCCTCTGACACCATCGATTGCGTGGCGTTTGATAAGGTTTTATTCAGTGATGAGGATCACATTCAGCCCGTTGCGATTCCTTCGCCTTTGCCTGTGACGGTTTATTCCGATGGCTTTGTGCGCTTTTTAGATAAAGATGCCCATTCGCCGCAAGCAAATGTTTGGAATAAACTCTACCGAACCGAGCGCTATCGTCATGAGCGCTTTTGTGAAGAGATCTTCTATGAAGATGATGTACTCTACACGCTGCAAATCCTCGCAAACACGCGCGATTATGCCTTCATTGATTTACCACTCTATTTTTATCGCAGACACCCGAGCAGCGTGACGTCAAGTTTAAAACATCAACGTTATCTCAATGATGCCACGCGCCGCCTGCAATATACGTATGATTACTTTTTTAAAGCGCCGCGCATTTCTCAAGCAATGGCAGCGCGCCTTAAACAACAGATGGCAGAGGATGCGTATCGCATGCTTGTAAGCAAGATCATCCGTAAAACTAAAGAACCTGTACTCAAAGCCACACTTTTCCCGATTGCTCAAGCAAACTTTGCCCGCTTAATCACAGAACAAATGATCGATTTACAGGATTTACCCTTCATCAAACGCATCATTGCCAAGCTCTTTTTAAACAACCACATCAAGTCCGCTTGGCTGCTTGCAAAGATTTTTGGCTGATTCATAAAAAAACCGTTGAATCATCAACGGTTTTTTATTCAATTCACTTCATTAACGCGGCTGTAAGCGTAAAGCATCAATGCGTTCTTCTAACGGTGGATGCGTACTGAATAAATTCGCAACTTTACCAGAGATGCCAAATGCTGCCATATTGCCCGGCAAATCTTCGTTTGCATGACCGCGCTGTAAGGCTTGTAATGCACCAATCATTTTATCGCGTCCGGCTAAACGTGCGCCGCCTTCATCGGCTTTAAACTCACGCTTACGGCTGAACCACGCCACAATGATGCTCGCCAAGAAACCAAAAATGATCTGCAATACAAAAGAGACAATGAAGAATGTGCCGCTGTTTTCAACTGGTGCCTCATCATCATTATTCCCTTGCAAGGCTGATGTGATGATGTTCGCCACAATGCGTGATAAGAAGATCACAAAGGTATTCACCACGCCTTGGATTAAAGTCAATGTCACCATGTCACCATTGGCAACGTGGGCAACTTCATGACCGAGCACCGCTTCAATTTCATCTCGATTCATTGTGTGCAATAAACCTGTGCTGACGGCCACAAGGGCTGCATTTTTATTCGCCCCCGTTGCAAAGGCATTCGGATCAGCTGATTCAAAAATACCCACATCCGGCAAACCAATGCCCGCCGCTTTTGCTTGGCGATGCACTGTGTCCACAAGCCATGCTTCCATTTGGTTAGAAGGTTCCGTAATAATGTGCACACCCATGCCATGGATGGCCATTTTTTTTGACATCAATAAAGAGATGATGGAACCTGTAAAACCCACCACCGCTGCGGCAAGCAACATTGGCAATAAACCTTGGCCACCGTTTAACGCACCGCTCAAACCGGTGACGGATAAAATCACTGTGATGACTGCAATCACCGCAACGTTCGTCACTGTCCATAATAAAATACGTTTAAACATAAAACTCCCTCTTAAAAACTCAATGGATTCATGAATGCTATCAGTTTAGTCTATTTTCAAGTGCTGCGTCAGCCTTACGGCGTAAAAATCTTTCGCGTAAGCCCAAGATCAAAGGCACCCAAATCAATACTGCCCAAAAACTGCCATAAAATGCCACATGGGTATTGATCGGCATCATGGCAATGAATGCCACCGCCAACCATACTGAAAAATAGGGGGCAGACAACAACAGCCACAATACACTGAATACCACAATGAGGTAACAAATAAAGCCCACAGTACCTGTTTCTGACAATACTTCTAAACCATGAAAATGTGGGAAGAACGCCTCATCATGCGCGCCTTTTAACTCTTGGGGCTGCTCTGTAAAGGTTTGATGAAAGCTGCCTGTGCCTGCGCCAATCACAGGATATTCTTGATAATGTTTCCAAGCAAATTCCCACAACACTAAGCGTGCAGAAGATAATTTATCAAACCATTCATAACTGCCAAATTCCACAGTGGCCGCACCATTTGGATTCACCAAGCGATTTTTCACCATCGGAATTTGTGTGATACCCCCTGCAACGACGATACACAATCCTAATGCCACAATGACGCGCTTCCAAGAGATCTTTTGATGGATCAACAACCACAATAATAACAAGCCACCGCTGACCAATAAAGAGACCCAACCTGCGCGTGCACCGGCCACAAAAATGGCAATCAAAGCACAGGCTGTAATGACTAACCATGCAAAGCGTCCGCGCTCTTTGGTCGCAAAACTTTGGTACGTTTGATAGAAAATGATGGGCGTCAATGTGCCGAGCACATAGCCTAAATGGTAAAACTGAAAGAGCCCCATAATGCGCACGCGATCACGACTCGCGCCCGTTAAATGATAACCGGTGAGCCATTCAATCACAGCATCCACAGAGATCAAGGCAATGAAGCCCAACACGACCCAGCGAATTTTCTCCACAGAACTTTGTGTTAAGACAATTGCCAACCCGCCAATGAAGAAAAAGCGGCTGATATTGAGCACAGTGCGCCAACTATCTTTCGGGGTTAAACTACCAATGGCAGAAATCACCACCGGCACAAAGAGCAGTAAAAACAGCCATAAAAATTGGGATGATTTTAAATAGCTGATCACTTCACAGCGATGGCGAATCAATACATAAATGCCCCATACGGCCGTGGCAATCACAACGCCATTAAAAATCCCCATCTTGGCAATGTATAGCCAAAACATGGCGGAGAAGAAAAAAATGGCCACCTTTTGTGGTAAGCCGCACGATTTCTCTGATGTCATTCAAAAAGCCCCATTGCTAATAATTGTTGTGCCACACGCCCCGATTCGTTTAAGCGCGTGCTCATTAAATGCGGTAATTGCTGTAAATTTTCCGCCATTTTACCGGTTAAACCTGCCACTGCAATCACTTTTGTGTCACAATCTGCACTTAAAGCCTCAAACACCATGGAGACAGAATCTGCCGTTACCCATGCATGTTGACTTTCAAGCAACGTTTTAGGCAGCCAATCACTTGGTAAATTTGCCACATCATGGCACTCAATCGCGGCTTTTAACGCATCTGGCATATTGTTTAAAAAGTCCGCAGGTGTACGCCTTGATGTGGATAAAATCATCCGCCCATTCGTTGTTTTCACCCAATCGATGAGCTGCTGATAAATGTCTTCATTACGCCATGCGCAATGTTCACTCGGGCCGCCAATTAAAATCACCGTTTGTGGGATTTTCTCGACTGTTTGAAGGGAAAGCACATTCATCGCGCCTTCTGTCACCAATACATTTGAACCGGTCACATGATCATGGCGCGGCACAATGCAATGATCAAACCATGATTTTGGCAATGAGGGTTTCATGATGACAATGCTTTTAGCATGATAACGCAAGCGATAATAGAGCAATGCAAAATGTGTGCGATGCCCTGCCCCAATGACGATGGCATTTTTATCAATGGATGATGCACATTTTCCACCGCTCAATAAATATTGCCATAAGGAAAACGCAGGCAACCATGTAATGTTTGCAGGCATGAGCATTTGCAATGCTGTGGCTAAACCTTCCGTTTGGCGCTGATGCCCCATTTTGCCATCTGTGATGCAATAAATTTGTTTGACCATGTTTTTTCGCCCCATAAACAAAAACCCTAGAACAAGCTAGGGTTTTTGCTGAGATGATTCGAAAATTATTTCGCTTTGATTGTAAGTTTCTCTTTAATACGAGCTGCCTTACCTTCAAGATTACGAAGATAGTAAATCTTCGCTTTACGAACATCACCGCGACGTTTAACGCTTAATGATGCGATCAATGGGCTGTATGTTTGGAACGTACGTTCTACACCAACACCATGAGAAATTTTACGAACTGTGAAAGCAGAACCCATACCGCGATTACGCTTAGCGATCACTACGCCTTCGAATGCTTGAACACGTTCACGGTTTCCTTCTTTAACTTTTACATTAACGATAACCGTATCCCCTGTTGAAAACTCAGGAAGTTCACGGTTCATCATCTCTTGCTCTAATTGCTGTACGATATTCATAATTGATAAACCTATTACTCAAAACCAACTATTTGGTAACCATAAAAAGGAAAGCATTGTATACCATTTAAAATTAAATTGCATATTTTTTACATCATACGCAATAAAATTTAAACAAATAGATCAATCGCTCCCTCACCTTCGCGGATAATTTCTGGCACACCAGATGTTAAATCAATCACTGTCGTGGGCAAGTGACTACAGTCACCGGCATCAATGATTGCATCGACGCGTTTTTCTAACAAATCCTCGATCTGATAAATTTCCCGTAAATCTTCCGCCGAATAGTTAGGCAATGTCACTGTTGTGCTCAACAAAGGCTCGCCTAACGCTTCTAACAAATCCTGAGTGATCTTATGCTTTGGCATGCGTAAACCAATGGTTTTACGTTTGGGCGTCAATAGTTTTTTCGGAATGTCTTTCGACCCCTTTAAAATGAATGTATACGCCCCCGGTAACACCGCGCGCAACAAACGATATTGACTGTTATCCACCATGGCATACGTGGCCAATTCTGATAAATCACGACACACCAAAGAGAAAAAATGGTCATCATCCACCTCACGAATTTGGCGAATGCGTTCCATACCACTTTGATTTCCAAGCATACAACAAAAGCTGTAACTAGAATCGGTCGGATAAATCACAATTCCACCCGCACGCAAAATCTCCACCGCTTGATTGATCAAACGCGCTTGGGGATTGTCAGGATGAATGTGCAAAATCATAATAACCTCAAAATTATTGTGTCTATTTTTGATACGACTGATAATTCAGCGCCAACCATTGTAACGCAATAATGGTGGAAGCGGTTTGAATTTCTCCATTATTGAGACGATTCATGGCTTCGGTGCGGCTGATGACAAAAGCTTCGATGTCCTCTTTCTCCTCACAAAGCCCATAATAACCGCCTGCTGCGGATAAATCACACACCGCTGCAAAAAGATACATATACTCATTGCTGCCGCCCACCGATGGGAAAAATTCACCAATGTGACGCAAATGTGTCAGCGATAAACCAGCTTCTTCATACGCTTCACGCACTGCGACATCTTTCACATCTTCCCCTGCTTTATCAATGAGCCCTGCGATCAATTCAACCACCCACGGATGCTCAGTGTGCCCGATCGCTGCGATGCGAAGCTGACGAATCAACAATACTTGATCCGTCACAGGATCATACGGCAACACCGCAACGGCATCTTTACGCACAAAGATCTCGCGGCGCACATCCTCAATCATCTCGCCTTTAAAGGTTGGGTGATCGAAAATGAGCTCATCCACTTTATAAAAGCCATCAAACAAGCGTTGATGAGATTTCACATGAATCTTAGCGCGATCAGGCACAGACATTTTACACTCCGTATTGTGCGCGGTACGCTTTCATGTTTGCCAATGTTTCGGCATGCTCACCGCTTTGTTCTAAATATTGGATCAAATCACTCATGGTGATCAATGCACTGACATGTAAACCAAATGTTTCACGCATCTCTTGTACGGCAGAGCGCTCAGTTTTACCGCGTTCTTCTCGATCAAGCATCAACACAACCGCCGTTGGCTTTGCTCCTGCTTTTTCAATCAACTCAATGGATTCACGGATGGCAGTGCCGGCCGTCATCACATCATCGATCAATAACACATTGCCCGTTAATGCAGAACCTACAATCATGCCGCCTTCGCCATGATCTTTGGCCTCTTTGCGGTTAAAGCTCCAAGGATAGTTTTGTCCAAATTTGGCATACAAAGCAGAAACGGTAGATGAAACCAAAGGAATGCCTTTATAAGCAGGGCCAAACATCATGTCAAATGATAAACCGGCTTCGTTGATCATCGTGGCATAAAATTCACCGAGCTTTGCCAATGCTTCACCTGTATTAAATGCACCTGCATTGAAAAAATAAGGGCTGATGCGGCCTGATTTTAAAGTGAACTCGCCGAACTTTAACGCATTGTATTGAATCGCTAATTCGATGAATGCTTTTTGATGATCCTTCATAATAAATCCTAACTCAACTGATACACGAAAAAAAAGCCATGAACCCATGGCTTACAAATTTTTTAACGGATTAGCGACCCCAAGTTCTCACTTGTCCGCTGTCAATGTGGACAAAATTAGAGCGGCTATAATAACCCACGCCACCTGCTTTCAATGAAAGCGCCGCGCGTCTGATGTTTGATGTTGCTGTGCCTGGCATTCTAATGTCAATGGCACGACCACGCATGTGGAAGCTGTTTTTCGCCACGCCACCTTGCTGACGGCTGAGCATCGCATTTGTTTGTGGTGAACGATAACCGCTGAGTGCATGTGTGGGTTTGTGATAACCCAATTGCAAACGAAGGGCATACAATTGATCTAACACGTGCGGGTCATAGAGTTTTGCGCTTTTTGTACGACGATCACGCAAGGCCCAAGAGATTTCATCTAAAGATTCACGGATGTAACCTTCACCAGGGATCCAATAGATCACGCGGGTGGTTTCTCCTAAAGCAGGCGTATAAATTCTCAACTCGCGTTCTTTCGTTACTGCTTCTTTCGCAAGCGAAGGTTGCATAGCAAACACGCCCATAAGAGAAGTTGCGGCCAATGCGCCTGTGGTGAGTTTTAATAAATTACGGCGATTTTCACACACTAATTCATTATGTGCAGTAATGTATTGCTCATAGAACAAGGTGTCATCAACCGTTTCAATGATCGATGGCTGGTTGTCGTTGAGAGTATTCATGCTACCTCTTTTCTAATTTTGAATGTGTCACACGTGTTGAATGATGTCAAAAACTGACAAGATGACTTCGCTATAAATTCAACAAATTACGAAGATTCTAACGAGAACGATTCATACTTGCAAGTAAAAATTCGTGATCGATGTCCGTATAATTAAAATTTCATGATCTATGTTAGAATTATCGCCCTTTATTCAGTCCATCATTAGGAAATCTGTCAGCACCATGGATGATCAACAAATTCAACAACTTAAAATCCCACCGCACTCCATAGAAGCAGAGCAAGCCTTGCTTGGTGCTTTGCTTTATGATGCAGACGGTTGGCAACGCATTGATGGGCGCATCAATGCCATTGACTTCTATCGTGGGGATCATCGTTTAATTTTCACCACCATTCATGCCCTTGCCGAAGATGGTAAGCCCATCGACATTTTAACGGTGGCCGATCACTTAGCACAGCAAAACAAATTAGAAGATGCCGGTGGACGCACCTATTTGGCAATGCTTGCTGCAGAAACAACCGGTGCCACAAACATCACGGCGTACGCTGACATCATTCGTGATCGCTCCATTGTCCGCCAACTCATTGGTGCTGGGTCAAAAATTGTCGACACAGGCTTTAATCCCGACGGTAAAACCACCGCAGAGATGCTCGAAGATGCGGAAAAAAGCGTCTTTGCCATCGCAGAACAAGGTTCAAAAGCCGGTGAAGGTTTAGTGGGCATCAATACCGTATTAAAAGCCTCTCTTCAGCGCTTGGATGAACTTGGCAAAATTGAAGATGGCATCACTGGGGCGCCCACAGGCTGGACTGAGTTTGATAACATGACCTCAGGCCTACAAAATGGCGATATGATCGTGGTTGCAGGCCGTCCATCGATGGGTAAAACCACTTTTGCCATGAACATTGTTGAGGCTGTGGCGCTGTCGACTAAAAAACCGATCGCTGTGTTCAGTATGGAGATGCCCTCAGAACAGCTCGTGATGCGGATGTTCTCATCGCTTGGGCGCATTGAACAGACCAATTTGCGTTCTGGCCGTCTAGATGCCCATGAGATGCAGCGCTTGGTTTCTGCCACCAAGCAACTGAACCAAACACGCATTTTTATTGATGATCAGGGCGGCTTAAGCCCCTCTGAAATGCGTGCCCGTGCCCGTCGTCTTAAACGTGAAGAGAAAGATTTAGGGCTCATCATGGTGGATTACCTACAATTGATGAAAGTGCCGGGCTTAGGCGATCAACGTGTTGCTGAGGTGTCTGAAATCTCTCGTTCTCTCAAACTCATGGCCCGTGAATTAGAAGTGCCGGTGATTGTGCTCTCACAGCTCAACCGAAGCCTTGAGCAGCGCCCCAATAAACGCCCCATTATGAGTGACTTACGTGAATCTGGCGCCATCGAGCAGGATGCTGACTTAATTTGCTTTATTTATCGCGATGAAGTATACAATCCTGAGAGCCCAGACAAAGGCGTTGCAGAAGTCATCATTGGGAAACAGCGTAATGGTCCGATTGGTACCGTTAAACTTGCATTCCAAGGAAAGTACTCTCGCTTTGCAAATTTAACCACCATCGACTATAACAATATGGCGGGTACAGACGAATAACAATGTCAATAACTTAACTTTATGGAGCACTTTTTATGTCAGATAATCAAGAATTAAAACAAACATCTACACAGCGTTCTTCGGCAGTTTTTGCGTGGTCACTCGTGGTGCTATTGCTTGCAGGAGCAGGCGTGGCATGGAAAATGGGCGCCATAGAGTTTCGTGCAGCCAATGCTCTAGAAGCAGAATCCACGGTGACAGGCATTGAGACTGATGACATCAACATCATCGAAGAGTGCACCGATGAGAGCAGCACGGCGCTGCTTGAAAAAATCTTAGCCCAAGGCATTCCTGAACTCGTTAAAAGTACGTCGCCAAATGCCACCTTAACCATTCAAAATTATGCGTATAATCAAGAGCTTTACTTTGATCCTAATCGCAACAAACGCTTGTGTGGCGTGCTTGCGCAATATAAAGTGGAAGGGCCAAATGTCCCCACATACGTTGAGAATCCCTCCATCGTCTATGAGGTGATTTATGAGCTTCAAAAAGAGCCGGATCAATCCATCAAACTCAGTACCTTCAGACAGCGCATTACATCCTCGAATTTACAGGGTGAAAAACCGACAAATATTGAGCAAAATTAATTAATTACTTCGTGCAAATACGGATAATTAAAAAAATATGATAGGATGACCCGACTTAATATATTAACTGCAATTTTAAGGTGTACACATGACACAAAATATTATTGTCCTCAAGGAATGTGCAGCTCAGGAGAAGCGTGTTGCGCTTGATCCTTTAGTTGCCAAACGTTTCAGTGATCTCGGATTCTCTGTAACTGTCACGCCAAATGCTGGCAAGCAAGCTTTCTTCCCTGATGAAAGCTACCAAGATGTTGCGGTCAATGCCCCAACATTTGGTGAAAATGATATTGTCCTTTGTGTGCAAGCCCCAAGTTTAGAAACCATCGAAGCCCTTGCGCCAAACTCCATTTTGGTGGGCTTACTCAATCCGTATCAAAATGCGGATGTGGTCAAAGCACTACAAGCGAAAAACATCACTTCCTTTGCCATGGAATTGATTCCAAGAATCACGCGTGCACAAAGCATGGATGCCCTCTCCTCTCAAGCCACCATCGTGGGCTATGAAGGCGTATTAATGGCCGCATCCTTATCACCACGTTTATTCCCAATGTTAACCACAGCGGCAGGCACCATTCGTCCGGCAAAAGTTGTGGTCATTGGCGCAGGCGTTGCCGGTTTACAAGCCATTGGTACTGCGCGTCGTTTGGGCGCCCAAGTGGAAGCCTATGACATTCGCCCAGATGCCAAAGAACAAGTGGAATCTTTAGGTGCCAAACTCATTGATACAGGCGTGAATGCTGCCGGTGAAGGCGGTTATGCCCGTGAGTTGACCGAAGAAGAAGTTGCCATGCAAGCCGCTGCCCTTAAAAAGCATTTAAGCAAAGCGCACGCTGTGATCAGCACAGCAGCCATTCCAGGTCGCAAAGCGCCTGTGATCATCACAGAAGATATGGTCGAAGAGATGCCAGCGGGTTCTGTCATCATCGATTTAGCGGCAGAAACAGGCGGCAACTGTGCATTGACACAAGTGGGTAAAATTGTGCAATACAACAATGTCACCATCTCTGGCCCTGTGAATGTTGCCTCTCGCGCCGCCCTTCACGCATCAGAAATGTATGCAAAAAACATCTTTAACTTGCTCTCTCCATTTATGGCCGATGGGCAATTGACTTTAGATTATGACGATGAAGTCATCGCGCAATGCCTCTTAACAAAAGATGGCAAAATCGTGCATGAACGCGTTCGTCAAACATTGGAGAAATAATCATGATTACACTTTTCGTCATCGCACTTGCGGCGATTGTGGGGTTTGAAATCATTTCAAGGGTTCCTGCAATCTTACATACGCCGTTAATGTCGGGTTCTAACTTCATTCATGGCGTCGTGTTAATTGGCGCAATGATCGCTCTTGGTGAAGCTGAGGGCTTTTGGCAAACAACTTTAGGTTTCATCGCAGTGATTTTTGGTGCAGCAAATGCTGTGGGGGGTTACGTTGTGACCGAACGCATGCTCGAAATGTTTAAGCCAAGCGATAAAAAGGGGAAATAAACAATGAGTGGATTATTACAATTTATCGTCAATCTTGGCTATTTTGCCACGGCGATCACTTTTATTTTTGCGCTCAAACGCATGAGTCATCCTTCCACAGCACGCTCAGGGATTGTTTGGGCAGGTTATGCGATGGCTTTTGCAACGCTCATCACCTTCATTCATCCTGATGTGCACAGCAATTACTTACTCATCATCATTGCCATTTTAATCGGTGGCATCATTGCGAACATTACGGCAAAAAGCGTCAAAATGACGGACATGCCACAAATGATCGCCATTTATAATGGTGTGGGTTCAGCCTCTGCAGCATGTATTGCAGCCATCACATTGCTTCGCACTGGCACATTGGTGGAATTACACAGTGGCGCAGACTTTAGAAGCGTACCGCCTATGCTGTTGTTAGCGGGTATCGGCGGCTTAATCGGCGTGATCTCCTTTACAGGTTCCATCATCGCGTGGATGAAATTAGATGGTCGCATGAACAAAACCGTGCGCATCAAAGGTCGTAACCTCATCAATGCAGGTTTATTGATGGCGGCCATTTTGTTTGTCATCATGCTTGCCAATGTTACGCCAGAAGCAACTCATCCTGATTACTTCTATGTGGTGTTATTGTTCGTAGTGGCAGCCGCTTTGGGTATTTTAATCGCCATTCCAATTGGCGGTGCGGACATGCCTGTGGTCATCTCTTTATTCAATGCGTTAACAGGTTTAGCGGTGGCATTTGAAGGGATTGCAACCAATAACTACGGCTTAGTGGTTTCTGGTATGGTTGTGGGCGCAGCTGGTTCTTTATTGACCATTTTAATGGCCAAAGCGATGAACCGTTCATTGTCCAACGTATTGTTCTCTAACTTTGGTGATGCACAAGCCAGCACTGAAGAGATCACGGGCAGCTTAAAACCTGTGAGTGCAGGCGACGCTGCAATGACAATGGCATATGCACAAAAAGTGATCATCGTACCAGGTTATGGTTTAGCAGTGGCGCAAGCACAGCACAAAGTGGCTGAATTGACAAAATTGCTTGAAGATAAAGGCGTGGATGTTAAGTTTGCCATCCATCCTGTGGCGGGTCGTATGCCAGGACACATGAACGTATTGTTAGCAGAAGCTGGCATTCCTTATGATTTAATCTTTGACTTAGATGAAATCAACGATGAATTTAAAGACACAGATGCAGTCTTAGTCATCGGTGCGAACGATGTTGTCAACCCTGTGGCACGTACAGATAAATCCAGTCCAATTTACGGCATGCCAATCTTAAATGCAGACATGGCAAAACAAGTGTTTGTCATTAAGCGTGGTCAAGGCGCAGGTTTCTCCGGCATTGAAAACCATCTCTTCTACCTCGACAACACCAACATGGTGTATGGCGATGCTCAGAAGATGGTCAATGACATGATTGCAGCGGTGAAATCTGTGTAAATCGTTTCATGCATGATTCAAAAAAGGTCGACTAAGTCGACCTTTTTTATTGCCCCAATCATTATGCAATCACGATTGGCCGCATCAAATCATGACAAAAACGCACCACGCTCATGGCAGCCAATTGAGAAGTTTTGGGATTATCATCCAACGGCTCACCTTCAATCATCACTGTCAATTGACCAAATGCGCCGCGGGCTGTCACGCAATGTTGATTGCGGCCAATGCTTGGATCTGCAGTGAGCTCCACCGTTGTTTGATCCATGCCAATGCCGGCCAGTGCAAGCGTTGCCGCCACATTGGTATTGGCCGGAAACAGTGTTGCCGCTTCCCTAGCCGTACCACGATAAAATGTCACCGCTTCAGTTAATTGAGCCAAATCCACACAGTGTTCTGCATGGCTCCCTTACCAGCCTTCCGGCGGCTTTCTGCCTTGATAGATCACTTCATCTAATCCTACATAAACTGCCGCACTCAATGCATCAACGCCTGCGATTGCACCAGATAAAATGTGCAAGCGGCTGCCATAAACACGCGCTGAATCCAGCATGGATTGATGCCAATCATCATCGGCAAATGCCCCCACAGAAATGATGCCAATGGGCACGCCAAATGTCATGGCTTTGGGCAAATGCATTTTCAAAGCGCTTTGCCCTGCCATTTCAATCACAACATCTGGCGCATTTTGAATCTCATCAATGTTTGACACCACTTGAATCGAGCGGCCAACCTCATTTTGTACAGCTTTTTCATTGCCTTGACGCACCACCAAGCCTGTCACAAACATTCCCTCTGGCAAAGCTTGCAACACTGCTTTTGCCATTGCGCCATAACCAATCACCAAAACCCGCATGCGCTCTCCCATAATTTAGTCGCTCAATCTTTTATGATCTTTGTTAGAATAGCACTTTTGTAATATCACCTCGATCTTATGACTTTGCCTAAATAATGAAGCTGACCCCCGAGCAAGATGCAATTCTTGCAATTGATGCCAACTTAAAAGTGAATGCGGTTGCTGGCTCTGGCAAGACAACCACCATCGTTGCCTATGCCAAATCGCGCCCTTCTGATGCTCGGATCCTCTATTTAGCCTTTAATCAAACCGTCAAACAAGAAGCGATTGTGCGCTTTGAAGATGCGCAATTGCACAATGTCACCGTAGAAACTGCCCATTCATTGGCTTATCGTTATGTGGTGCGCCGCGGCGGTTATCAAATTAAAAATCATGGCTATGGCCTCTCTGAGATCGTTCAACTGTTGGCACTGAATCAATCAATGCCCATACAGCGCGCCTATTTAATGGCCCATCACATCGATGGATTGATGATGTTCTATTGCAACAGTGCCGCCCACAGTGCCACAGAGCTCAATTATGCGGCAACATTACATGATGCAAAAGCCAAAGCCTTTGTCAGTCATCATCAAAATGAGATCATCGAACACACGCGCACCTGGATGCGTAAGATGAATCAGGCCGAAATCCCCATCACACACGATTTTTATCTCAAAAAGTTTCAATTGTTGAGCCCAGAATTGCCCTTTGATTACATCTGTTTTGATGAAGGGCAAGATGCCTCTCCTGTGATGCTCGATATTTTCTTAAAGCAGCCGGCTAAAAAAATGATCGTGGGGGATCGCCACCAACAAATTTACAGTTGGCGTTATGCCGTCAATGCGTTAGAAGAGACAGATTTTATCACCTTTCCATTGAGCTCAAGCTTTCGATTTTCATCAGACATTGCCAAACTTGCGCAATCGATTTTAGGTTGGAAAGCCCATCTACATATCAAAGAAGAGACCGAAATCAAAGGTCTTGGCAAGCGTGAAAATTTACATCAAAAGATCGTGCTTGGCCGCACAAATTTAGGTTTATTGCGCGAAGCCATTCGTTACATTCATGATCCTTCCCTAACTGGCAGCCTCTATTTTGAAGGCAGCATTCATGCTTATACCCATACAGAGGAAGGCACATCCCTTTATGATGTGGTGAATCTACACTTGGGCAAATTCGATAAAATCCACAGTCCTATGATCAAAACATTCCCAAGCCTTGAAGCTCTTGAGGAATATGCCGAAACCACCAATGATGCACAACTTAAAATGCTGATTGAACTGGTGCGGCTCTATGGACCAAATCTCTTTAATGTGATGAAAAAGCTCAAAGCACGCTTAGTGGATAAAGAGAATAAGGATCAAGCCGATTTAGTTTTTTCCACCGTGCATCGCAGTAAAGGGCTTGAATATGATGAGGTTTATTTGGTTGAGGATTTCATCACAGAAGATGAAGTTAAACGTTTAGCAAAAAGCGCAGATGCCAGCCAAATCCTCAAAATCATCGAAGAGATCAACCTGTTATATGTCGCCATCACGCGCACAAAACACACGCTATACATTGCCGAATCAATGTTGCCCAAAAATTTTCCGAAGCTGCCTGGCATTCGCATCATGAGTCCAAAGCAGCGCGTCAATTATTTACAAGAATTTTATCGTCTCGGGAGGCCATAATGTGGACCATTTATCATAATGACAATTGTTCTAAATCACGGGCAGCATTTGCTCTATTGACAGAAAAAGGCGTGGATTTTAATGTCATCCATTATTTACAAACGCCGCCAAGCTTGGCCACATTAACAGAGATTGCAGGCTATCTTGATCACAACATTGATGCCATGGTGCGCATGAAAGATGATGCATTTACCCCCATCAAAGATCAATGGGCCACTTGGTCAGATGCACAAAAACTCGCATATTTAGCGGATAACATTGCCCTATTAGAGCGCCCGATTGTGGTGACAGATGATCAACGCGCCAAAATTGGCCGCCCGGATCACACAGCCCTTCTCACCCTTTTTGAGGAAACAACAGATGCGTAGTTTTTTCATCATTGGCGGATTGATGTGCACCCTTGCCGTGGCGTTTGGTGCATTTGGTGCGCACGCATTAAAACCCATGTTTAACGAATATCAAATGAGTTTATGGGAACGCGGCAACTATTATCAGATGATCCATGGCGTTGCCATTCTCTTATCGACTTTTGCGGCATATTTATTTCAAACCCAACGTTATTTTTTCATTGCCAGCGCACTCTTCACGCTTGGCATTGTGTGCTTTGCCGGTAGCTTATACGCCATCGCATTGACGGGCATCACAGCATTCGGAATGGTTGCGCCGATTGGCGGCACCTCATTGATGATTGCGTGGTTATTATTTTTGATTGGCTGTTTTAAATTTTCTTCAAACATTGTTATTCCTAAAGGGGCTTAAATATGTTGGATGCAATTACTGCACTTTCTCCACTCGATGGTCGTTATTCACGCCAAACCTCACCATTACAAAAACTCATGAGTGAATATGGCTTGATTAAAGCCAGAATCACTGTAGAAATTGAATGGTTCATCGCATTGTCTGAAAATGCAGGCATTCCTGAAGTGCCAGCATTCTCTAATGACACCGTGCAGTTATTGCGCGACATCTATCTAAACTTTGCGCCAAGCGACGCTAAAGCCGTCAAAGAGATCGAAAAAACCACCAATCATGATGTCAAAGCCGTGGAGTATTGGTTAAAAGATGCGTTCCGTTCTGTCCCTGAAGTGGAACAATACTCTGAGTTTTTACACTTTGCGTGTACTTCTGAAGACATCAACAATTTATCCTATGCATTGATGCTCAAAGAGAGCGTGAATGATGTGATGATGCCAGAATTGGCCAACATCATCGCAACGCTTCGCACAATGGCACACACATTGGCAGACATTCCATTATTGTCACGCACGCATGGTCAATCTGCAACGCCATCAACGCTCGGTAAAGAGATGGCCAACGTGGTGTATCGTTTAGAACGCCAATACAAAGCCCTTGAGAATTTTGAATTTTTCGGCAAAATCAATGGTGCTGTGGGTAACTACAATGCGCACATGGTGGCTTATCCGGATGTGGATTGGGAAAATCACGCCATGACATTGGTGGAAAAACATTTAGGCTTAAGCTTCATGCCTTATTCCACACAAATTGAACCCCACGATTATGTGGCTGAACTCTCTCACATCATGAGTCGTTCAAACACCATCATGATTGATTTAGCCCGCGACATTTGGGGTTACATCAGCCTTGCCTACTTCAAACAAAAAGTGATTGCAGGTGAAGTGGGCTCTTCAACCATGCCGCATAAAGTCAACCCAATTGACTTTGAAAATGCAGAAGGCAACTTTGGCATTGCAAATGCTCTGTTCACCCATTTTGCAGAAAAATTGCCAATCTCAAGATGGCAACGCGATTTAAGTGACTCCACTGTTTTAAGAAGCTTAGGTTCTGCCTTTGGTTACACCATGATTGCGTATAAGAGCTTACAAAAAGGTTTATCTAAATTGGAAGTCAATGAAGCGAACATTCATGCGGATTTAGATCACAACTGGGAAGTTTTAGCTGAGCCAATTCAAACCGTCATGCGCCGCTATGGCATTGAAGCGCCGTATGAAAAACTCAAAGCCTTAACGCGTGGTCAAAAAGTGGATGCGGCAAAATTAACGGCCTTTATCGATACGCTTGAATTGCCTGAAGATGTCAAAGTAGAATTGAAAAAATTAACGCCACACAACTACATTGGTCAAGCAGCCGAGTTGGCAAAACGCATTTAATGTAAAACAGTTACATGATAAGAGGCTGAATTTTCAGCCTTTTTTATTATCCATCAAATGAAATGCCAAAAATGAAAAAACCCTGCACATTGTGCAGGGTTTTCATCAATTGGCGCGCCCAGAAGGAGTCGAACCTCCGACCGCCTGGTTCGTAGCCAGGTACTCTATCCAGCTGAGCTATGGGCGCATTCTCAAAAGAGGCAATCATTATAGCGTGATTTTTAGATCTGTCAAATAAATGTTTCGATCATTTTTCATCCGCTCAATACCAAAAAACCCTACACTTTCGTGCAGGGTTTCTATCAATTGGCGCGCCCAGAAGGAGTCGAACCTCCGACCGCCTGGTTCGTAGCCAGGTACTCTATCCAGCTGAGCTATGGGCGCTTGTCTCAAAAGAGGTGCTCATTATAGCGTAATCTCCGGCGCTGTCAATTTTTATTGCGCCTATTTTTTGAGCATGTCCGCCAATCCTGCAAAAGGATTATGTTTTACCTCAACTTTTTCATCTTCGCTGACATGATATTTTGCACGCAAAGCCTCTTCCTGGCGCTGATGCTCATTGTCATGACAATACAAACACAATAACTCCCAGTTGCTGCCATCGGGCGGATTGTTGTCATGATCATGATCACGATGATGCACCGTCAATTCAAATAGATTGCTGCGATCAAACTCACGCGCACAGCGCCCACAAATCCAAGAGTACATTTTAAGGGCACGTTCACGATAACTTGCCGCACGTTGATCTGCTTCTTTTCTCGCTTTTGCCACAATTTCATCTAAGCGACTTTTTGACATCGTCACCATTACACACTTCCTTTTAACACACGTTGTTTCTCGATGTTCCATTCGCGCTCTTTGATGGTTGCGCGTTTATCATGATCTTTTTTACCTTTCGCCAAACCAATTTCCACCTTCACCATCCCTTTTTTCCAATACATCGCCAATGGCACAATGGTGTAACCTTTGCGGTCCATGCTGCCCATCAAGCGATCAATCTCATGCTTATGAAGCAATAATTTACGCGTGCGAATAGGATCAGGATGCACATGGGTCGATGCGGACATCAATGGTGAAATGTGCGCGCCAAAGAGAAATGCTTCCCCATTTTTAAATGTAACATACGCCTCTTTCATCTGAGCTTTACCGGCGCGAATGCTTTTAACTTCCCAACCTTCTAAGCTGATGCCTGCTTCGATCCTCTCTTCGATGAAATAATCATGAAAAGCCTTTTTATTCGCCGCGATCTGCGGATTGAACGAAGGTTTACTTTTTTTACTCATTGAATTCATTCCTTCAACATTTTAGTGCTGTAACATGCTCATAATCTAACATATTGCGCGATATTTGAGAATTTATCCCCACAAAATTATGTGCTTCTCACATTTGTGCCTATAATAGAGAATCATCATTTTATTGATCAATAAGGATACAACCGTTGAGAAGCCAACGTTTACACAAAGATGAACGCCATGAACAGTTATTGTCTGTTGCCAATCAGATCATTCGTGAAGAAGGCACTGAAGCCCTCACATTGATCACATTAGCGGATAAAGCAGGCGTTACCAAACCCATTACCTATCGTCATTTTGGCAATCGTAAAACGCTGCTTCACATCCTTTTTCAGCAAACCTATACGCAAGTTGCCGAAACGATGCAGCAACAAATCCTCAAAGATGCCACGTGCTTAAAAGATGCCGTGCGTATTTTTGCGGGCACTTGCATCAATTGCATGGACAATCATGGTAAAGAGTTCTCTGCCATCATATCAGCACTAAAAGCCTATCCTGAATATGAACAGATTGACCTAGAAGTCCAAGACTTTTATTGCAATACATTGCAATCATCCCTTGCCCCGTTTTTACCGGAAGGCTACCAAATTCCAAAGCTCACGTTGATCATGATCTATGGCGCCACAAATGCCGCCGGCGGCATGTTGCTCAATGGTTTGATCACCAAAGATGAGATGGTTCACAATGTCACCCGTTTAATCTGTACGCAATTAGCGCATGGCTGTGACCATGTAATCAACCCTAAGGAGTAAATTATGGCGGATTTATTAATCACTTTAACGCAACATGAATCAAATGCGAACAATGTCACCATCGCTTTTACGATGGGCAACGAAGCCTTAAATAAAGGCTACAGCGTGGACATTGTCCTGTTGTCTGATGCTGTGGCTTTAGCACAACAAGGCTATGATGAAAAAATTGACATTGGCGCACCTTTTAAAGCGCTCCGTGAACTATTGCCAGCCTTTTTACAAGCAGGCGGCAAATTGAAAGTGTGTAAAGCCTGTATGATCCACAATGGCGTCAAAGAAGAGGATTTACTCAAAGATGCCATCATCATCACAGCGCTCGATGTGATTGATCTTTTAATGGAATCTAAAAAATCATTGCAGCTCAATTAATCGCAGCATTTTCAAAAGTTATCAAAAAACCTCAGCATGCTGAGGTTTTTTTTAATCCGAACCATTGAATTATAAAAATTCAGGCAATTGCCCTAAATCATCTTTGGCAATCTCAGCCTCATCAATGCGTAAATATTCTGCATCGCCAATGATCACTAAATTCACCGCGTGCATTGGCGTCCACAATTTTTGATTTTTCGCATAATGCGCCGTTGCAAAAGCAATTTTTTGTGTTTTCAATAGATCACACAATAATGATTTGATGGCATAACGTGAACTTTTCACGGAGATTTTGCCTGTTTGATCGACATCAACGCGTCGAATTCTTGCGCCTGCAATGTTGCCTTGCGCATCTTTTTTAATTTTATAGATATAAAAATCAGCAGTTGTCATTCTTTTTCCTTGTTACCTGCCCTTTTCGGGCAGAATCATTGCAGCACAATGATATTTAAATTAGGCAATAAAAAAGCCCTTGAAAACAAGGGCTTTTTTACATTATCTGGCGGAGAAGGAGGGATTCGAACCCTCGATACGCTATTAACGTATATCCGCTTTCCAGGCGAACGCCTTCAGCCACTCGGCCACTTCTCCATTAATGCTTGAGGGCAGAAATATACCCGATTTAAAACCAAATAGCAAATTATTGATTGATCGTATATTTACCACTTCGGATGCCAACATTCGGAACCTTATGATATTTCTCAAAATAATCATACCCTTCTTTTAACTCTAACCAAAACGCATAATGGGGCGAATGTTTCTCTCGGCTCAAGCGCGCATCCGTCATTTTAAAGGGAAACACATGCACCGGCACTGTCGCTTGCCCACGATTCAATGAAGCGGCCACGAGCTGATAAATCTCTTCCATTTGCTGATCGGTCATGGCATAACAGCCAACGGAGACACAATCACCATGCACCATCAAATAATCGCCCGTATAGCCCTTAAAGCGGTCATATTGATTCGGAAAACCTAAATCAAACGACTTGTAATATTGGCTGTAGGGATTGAGCGCGCGGCGCGTGACTTGATAAAAACCCTCCGGTGAAACTCGATCACCCTGCTTTTTCTTCGGCCCTAAAGGTCCTGAATAGTAACAGATGGGATAATTGGTCAATTGCTGATATTTGCCATGTTTTTCATACCAAATTTCAAGCATGCGTTCTTCTTTAAAAATGCGCACAAAAATGGGATCACCCTTTTTCGCGCGAATGCTCTTTAAACGCTGTTCTAGGGGCGCATCCGTCATATACGGCGCACGAGAAGGTGTGCTGCATGCACCAATGATCCACACACAGCACAAAATTAAAATGTTCTTCATACAATCCTGTGGCGAACGTTTTTATTGAAGATAACTCAAAACAGCATCATGCAATGCACAATTGGTTGCCACGATGTTTGTGCTCTCTAAGCTCAAAGGTTGACCATTTAAATCCGTCACTTTACCGCCCGCCTCTGTCACGATGATGGAAAGCGCCGCAACGTCTAAAATCGTCACATCAGATTCCACCACAATGTCCACTTTGCCTGCAGCCGTATAATGATAATGCAAGAAATCACCAAAACCGCGTGTGCTATTGATGGCCAATAACAATTGTCCGTAGTTTTGCCATTTTGTGCTGTCTTTTGCCAATGATTTGATGTTGCCTGAGGAAAATACGGCATCTTTCAATTCAGTAATGTCGCTCACATAAACGCGCTCACCATTGATGAATGTCCCATTGCCTTTTGTGGCATAAGCGATCTCGCCTTCACCAAAACATGGCGCCGATGAAACACCTAAAATGATCTCACCTTTGTACATCAACGCAATTTGTGTGGAGAAAAATGGACGGCGGCGAATAAAGGCTTTGGTGCCATCAATCGGATCAATGAGCCACTGATAATCGGACTCAGGATTGATCATTCCACCTTCTTCACCCCAAAATCCATGCTCAGGAAAATTTTCAACAATAATTGATCTGATCAGGGTTTCCACATTAACATCGACCTCGGTAACTGGTGTATAATCACCCTTAATCGTAATGTTAAAACCTTGTGCTTCGTACGCTTGACGAATCATTTTTTTAGACTCTGCCGCGGCTAAAAGTGCAACCTTTAAAAACTGTTCCATATTTTCCTCAATATTAAGATGTAAACTATGACAAAATGACATTACCTTGCCCAATTAAGCACAAAATTAACGATCATTTTTTTACTTTCTGTTAGAATTGAGACCAACTCTTCACAGACAAATGTAAAAAGATAAAAATTACATGGAGTATTATATGTCAACAATCTCTTTTTCAATAGCACCAGACATCGCGCCACAACGTCTACCAGGTTGGTATATCTTTGCGACATGGCTATCAAAACAGATCAACACCCCCATTACAACAACAGATTTCTCATCTTTTGAAAAACAAAAACAAGCACTGTTAGATGGCAAAATAGATTTCTTATACGCCAATCCTTACGATGCTGGCTGGCTTGTGCGCGAACAAAAGTTCATTGCTTTAGCGCAACCCACCAGCGATGTGGCAGAAGTGACTGTGGTTGCCAAAGTTGGCGGTGCCATTACAGCGGTTGTGGACATTCCCAAAGGTGTGAATGTTGCAGCGGCCGATAATGCTGATCTTCGCATGTTAGGCGCCATTTTATTAGAGCCTGCAAACCTCACTAAAGATGATTTTACTTTTGTGGATGTGAGCAATCACATTTTAGCCATCAAAGCATTATTGTCTGGCAAAGCAGACATCGCCATGATTCCCACCAAAATCTTCAATGGCCTCAGTAAAACCATTGCCAATGACCTCAATCCATTGGTGTCAACGCAAGCGCGTGACATCGAAAGTGTGGCCCATTGCTTTGTGCTTTCCCCACAAATGGCAGAATTTGCAGAGCCCATCAAACAAGTGCTCAAAGAGATGAAAAACTTGCCAAATGGTCAATCCATTTTAGATGACATTGGCGTCACTGATTGGAAAATCCTTGAAAATAAAGATGAAATTGCCTTTATGATCGATTTGATCTACGCATTACAAGTCTAATACTCTCCGGCAATAAAAAAGCGATCCAAGGATCGCTTTTTTCATAGGCATATACTTAATCTTTCAACATCGGGAAACCTAAAGCTTCACGGCTGTTGTAATAGGCTTCTGCCACTGATTTGGCCAATTCACGCACACGTAAAATGTAAGATTGACGTTCTGTCACAGAGATCGCTTTACGCGCATCTAACAAGTTAAAAGTATGCGATGCTTTTAACACCATCTCATACGCTGGCAATGCCAATTTTGCTTCAATCAAGCGTTTGGCTTCTTTCTCATAAAAACTGAATGCCGTTAATAAGAAATCCACATCCGCGTGTTCAAAGTTATACGTTGATTGTTCCACTTCATTTTGATGGAACACATCCCCATAAGTGATCGTGCCAAATGGACCTTCTGACCACACTAAATCATAAACGCTCTCGACATTTTGTAGATACATCGCCAAGCGCTCTAAACCATAGGTGATTTCACCCATCACAGGTTTACACTCTAAACCGCCCACTTGTTGGAAATAGGTAAATTGCGTCACTTCCATACCGTTTAACCACACTTCCCAACCCAATCCCCACGCACCCAACGTTGGCGATTCCCAGTTGTCTTCCACAAAGCGAACATCATGCACTTTCGTGTTGATGCCAAGCACATTTAACGACTCTAAATAGAGCTCTTGGAAGTTCGCAGGTGAAGGCTTGATCACCACTTGGAATTGATAATAATGCTGCAAGCGGTTGGGGTTTTCACCATAACGACCATCGGTTGGACGACGCGATGGCTGTACATAAGCAGATGCCCAAGGCTCAGGACCTAATGAACGTAAAAATGTGGCTGAATGGAACGTACCTGCGCCCACTTCCATGTCATAGGGTTGTAAAACCACACAGCCATGTTCTGCCCAGAATGTTTGTAGTTTGAGGATAATTTCCTGAAATGTTAATACTTTTGACATAATTGCGTTATACCTTAAAAAATTGACGACATTATAGCGAGTTCAACCCCATTTAATCACTTTTTTTGAACAATGATAACTGAACTTCGCGCAGATCATCTTTAAAACTCTTTTCCACTGTATCATCTTCAAAGGGCTTGATGGCCATTGCACTCTTATCTCTAAAGCGCAATTCACTTTGTGGCACAGGGACTTCAATGTTATTGACTTTTAGCGCTGTATCAATTGCCCACATATAAGCTGCATGCACGCTGTTTGGGCGTTTAACGGCCCGCGCGGTGAGCCACACCACAAGCTCAAATTCATAATAATAATCCCCAAAGCGATTGAGCCACACTGCAGGATTGCGCCCGGGAATGCCTTTTAATGTATGTGGCACCTCTTCTGCATATTTAAGCACCGCTTCACGCACCAATTCTTTATCGGTGCCATAAGCCACCCTAAATGGATAACGAATGCGTCGATGGGGCTCTGTGAGCGTCCAGTTGAGCATTTTGGTATTGATGAGCTCTGAATTTGGAATGACAATTTCCACATTATCATTGTCTGCAATGATGGTGGCACGCACGTTAATGGCGCGCACTTCCCCACGTAAATTACGGTCTTGCAATTCAATGAAGTCACCCACTTTAATCGAGCGCTCAAAGAGAATGATTAAGCCTGAAACAAAGTTATTGACGATCGATTGCAACCCAAAACCCAGCCCGATGGCAAGCGCACCGGCCACCAAGGCAAAGTTGGTAAAGTCGATCCCAATGATGGTCAGCCCACCTAAAAAGCCCACCAAAATAATGGAGTAATAGGTCAAGCGCCCCGTTAAATAGTACGCCGGTAATTTATCGCCCCCATTGCGATTGCCAACGCGCAGCAATAAGCGGTTTAGCCAAAATGCAATCCACCAAGAGACAAATAAAACCACCACAAAACGCACCAATCCGCTTGCGGTCACCGGTGTTTCGCCCACTTTAAAAAGGGAGGTTGATGTGGATTCTTTGGCGGTTTTCCAAGCATCACTTAAAAATAGACGCGCTTTATAATAGGTATTGCGCCAGCCGCCACTTAACGCGAGCACCTTCTCTTTAGTCAGGCGCGAGACATAATTACTGTCCTCGATCAAAACATTCAAGCGCTGCAATGTGATGGATGTATCTTGAATGAGGTTTGAGCGATCTTGAATGATGTTGCGTAAAAAGAGGGATTGCTCACCATCGGCGTGAGATTCTGCCAACAATTCAGTGGAACGAATGCGCTCAATCTCATTTTGCTCCGTACGACTCAATGCCTTTGCATTTAATTCACTGAGCTCTTTATCATAACGGCGCACCATCTTCATTGCTTTTTCATTGTCCGAATGGCCATCAAAGAGCAATTGCAGGAGATTTTCCTCCATCTTATACAACACAATTTGTGCTTGAATGGTGGCCAAATGCACTTGCGTATTCAAAACACGTAACTCACGATAACGGGCAACGGCGGCATCTTCTTTTGTGCCAGATGAATCCATCAAAGCCGCAAACTGCTGCTCGCGGGACAATTTAGCGGACAACTCTTGCATGCGCTGCTCAGATTGATTGATGGCATCACGCAGTTGCTGAATCTCCGCTTCAGATGTGACCAAGCTATTGACGGCAACGCCCATCACCATTTTGACATCATCTAACTGCTTTAAAATGCCCTCGAGCTCAATTTTAATGGCTTTATAGCGCTCATCGATCAGCACGGCATCCGTTTGCAGCTGAATGATGTTGAGCCCTTCATGAAAGCGATGGCTATCGGTGCTTGTCATCTCTAAATAACGAGCTAAACTGGTGTTGAGCTGACGATCAAGGGCGCGCAGTTGCTTTTCATACTCGCTCACTTCTAAGCGAAGGCGCTGGGCATTGCCCTCTAAATCGCGTTCCTGATGCATCAAATCAATGAGCTGTTTAATGCTGTATTGCTGAGCAATGACGATTTTAGCGACGCTGGTTTTCTTGACGGACTTACGTTTAAACGCTTCATAAGCGGTTAAGTTTGCAGAAATTTGATTCACCACCGTTTGATACTGTTTTTGCTCTTCTGCAGGCAATTGAGCAATTTGCTCACTCACATGTTTAGTGAAAGCCTCAATCGCCCCTTTTAAGTCATCCTCATTTTTACTTGAAAAATATCCCCACCAAGTGGCGCTCAACTTTAAAGGATCGGGCAATTCGTGCTGTTTTATTTCGCTCTTCTCGCCCCCTAAACCATCTTTGAGAATCGTATTGATGGGTAACGCTTGGCTCATCGCAACATTCGTAGGCAGATCAATGAGTAATCCACAAAACATCAAGGATAGCAAAGCCACGATTCTTTTGTTCACATAACCACCTTATTCAAAATATGAGCGCCCGATAATGTTTGCGTGATTCGTTTTTTCTAAAGCAAAAAGACAAAGAGCTAGTATTATATACTTCATTTGAGTAAAATTGCAGAGTTTAACTCTGTCATGACATATGTTTTTGACCATTCCATTACTTTACAATTAACCGAGGAATATTGTGGCAAAACGCAAAACTGGCGATGAAAGCATTGAAAGCAAACTCACTGCAATCGAGCAAATGATTGAGCAGCTTGAGTCTGGCGAATTGAGTTTAGATGAATCTTTAAAATGCTTTACCGATGGCACAAAGCTCATTCAAGATTGCCGCACATTATTAGAGCAAACCGCTGCAAAAATTGAGGCCATCACTGCTAAAGATGATGCTCACCCCCCTAAAGTCGCGCAGCCCACCAGGCATGATATTTTTGATGACTTGACCACTGACAACGATGACATTCCTTTTTAATTAGAGAATCCTTTGAGTATAACCATGTTCGAATTTAGAGAAGCCTTCGAGTGCCATCTAGCACAATACCTAGATCAACTGCCCACTGTGCCTTTATTGAAAGAAGCGATGAGTTACAGTGCACTCGATGGTGGTAAACGCATCCGCCCGTTGCTCGTCTTTGCAGGCGGCCAATTGAGCGGTGCGGACAATGCAGCGCTCCTACCCATCGCGGCTGCCATTGAGATGATCCACTGTTATTCACTGGTGCACGATGATCTTCCTGCAATGGATGATGATGATTATCGCCGTGGCAAACTCAGTAACCACAAAGCTTATGATGAAGCCACCGCCATTTTGGTGGGCGATGCTTTATTAACCGAAGCATTTGCCCTCCTTGCCCATGCCGATGTTTACAGTGCTGAGCAAAAAGTAGAACTTTTTAAACTCTTAAGCACCGCATCTGGCGCCCTTGGCATGATCAAAGGTCAATTTTTGGACATGCAGGCAGAGCATCAACCGATCACACTTGAAGGCTTACAAGAGATTCATCTACATAAAACCGGCGCACTCATTCAAGCCAGTATTTTGATGGGTTATTGCGTGGGGCCACAATTTAACCGTGCAGCCTTTGATCAATTGGCGATTTATGCACAAAAAGTGGGTTTGATGTTCCAAATTCAAGATGACATTTTAGATGCCACCAGCACCGCTGAAGTGCTCGGCAAAAGTGTTGGTAAAGATGCTGCCCAAGAAAAGGCCACTTATGTGAACCTGCTTGGCATTGAGACTGCGCAAGATTATATGAACCAATTGACGGCAGAAGCATTATCAATGCTAAAACCCTTTGATGCCGCAGCCGATGCCCTCAATACCCTTACTCATTATGTGATCGAAAGGCAGAATTAATATGTCACTTTTGAACCAAATTCAAACACCGCAAGATCTTAAACGCTTATCAATGCCTGAGCTCGAACAGCTGACGGCAGAGCTTCGCCAATTTTTGATCGACAGCGTGTTGAAAAGTGGCGGACACTTTGCCTCTGGCCTTGGCGTCATTGAATTGACGGTGGCGCTGCATTATGTCTTTGATGCGCCGAACGATGCCATCATTTGGGATGTGGGACACCAAGCGTATCCCCATAAAATTCTCACAGAGCGCCGTGAACAGCTCAGCACCATTCGTCAGAAAAATGGTCTCAAGCCCTTTCCTTGTCCGAAAGAGAGCCGCTATGATGCCTTTACCGTTGGGCACTCCTCAACATCCGTCAGTGCCGCCCTTGGCATGAGCATTGCCAATCAGCTACTTCACAATCCGCATCATGCTGTTGCCGTCATTGGTGATGGTGCCCTCACAGCGGGCATGGCGTTTGAAGCCCTCAATCATGCAGGCGCCATCAAAGCGGATATGTTGGTGATTTTAAACGACAACAATATGTCCATTTCCCCGAATGTGGGCGCACTGAGCAACATGCTCACTAAGACATTGTCGAACCCCATTTTGCAATCTTTGCGCACAGAGAGTAAGCGACTCATTGAAAAATTGCCGCTGCCACACGCTTTAGAGCTCGCAAAGCGCACCGAAGAGCAGATTAAAAACATGGTGGCCGGTGATGGTGGTTTATTTGAAGCGCTGGATTTCCAATATTTTGGGCCGGTTGATGGACACGATCTACCCTCATTGATCGCCATTCTCAATAATTTAAAACAAAAACGTGGCCCAAAACTGCTGCATTTGATCACGCAAAAAGGCAAAGGCTATACGCTCGCAGAATCGGCGCCCATTAAATTCCATGCAGTCTCTGCACCAGCAACACCGAAACCTATTGAAGCACCGAAACCCAAAACCTATACGCAAATCTTCTCCCAATGGATTTGTGATGCAGCGGCGCGTGACCATAAAGTTGTCGCCATCACGCCTGCGATGCGTGAAGGCTCAGGTTTAGTGGAGTTTGAGCAGCGCTTTCCCAAGCGCTTTTTTGATGTGGCCATTGCTGAGCAACATGCCGTCACCATTGCCGCTGGCATGCAAATGAAGGGTTTAAAACCTGTGGTTGCCATCTATTCCACTTTTTTACAACGTGGATATGATCAACTCATTCATGATGTGGCTTTACAAGATTTACCGATTGTGTTTGCCATTGATCGCGCGGGCGTTGTGGGACCAGATGGCCCAACGCACATTGGCGCATTTGATTTGGCATATTTACGCATCATTCCCAATATGGTGGTGATGGCACCTTCAGATGAAAACGAGCAATATCACATGCTCAATTTAGCGCTGACGATTGATCACCCAACGGCTGTGCGCTATCCACGTGGCAGTGCTCAAGGCGTTGCCTTAACGGAAACTTCAGACATCACCTTTGGTAAAGGGCGTACAATTCGATCAGGTCACACAATTGCCATTTTTGCAACGGGTACATTGCTACATGTGGCCAAACATGCTGCAGAAGCATTAAATGCCACACTGATTGATCTGCGCTTTGTTAAACCGCTCGATCAAGATCTGATCGTAGAAACGGCAAAAACACACGATTTTCTCATCAGCATTGAAGATGGTGTTGTGACCGGCGGCGTTGGCAGCGCCATTTTGGAACTGTTGGCCAGTCAATTGATCTATAAACCATTTAAAGCCTTTGGCTTGCCAGATGAGTTTTTAGAGCACGGTGAGCGCACAGAGGTCCTTGAAATGGTGCGTTTAACGGATGAATGCTTCCTAGAGGACATTCAAACCTTTATTGCAAAGGTCAAATCCGCCTAAATCCACGCAATAAAAAACCCCGAAATTCGGGGTTTTTTTACAGCTGATCTTTATTCGTCAACGGTGATGCTGGCTAAACGAGTTTTTAACTTTTGACCGACACGGAAAGTCACCACACGACGCGCAGAAACTGGAATGTCTTCACCAGTTTTTGGATTACGCCCAGGACGTTCCTTTTTGTCACGAAGTTCAAAACTACCAAAACCAGACAATTTGACAGATTCGCCTTTAGTTAAAGCTTCGCGAATTTCATTGAAAAAATCTTCAACAAATTGCTTCGCTTCTTCACGCTGAATGTGGTTAAAATCATGATACAAATTTTCCACAATCTCAGCTTTTGTTAAAGTCGCCATTTTACCCCCTACGAATTATTGACGCAAAAACACCTGAACCTCACCGAGGTTCTTGAGTATATTGGTTAGTATAGTATCAATTTCTTCATCTTTGATATTTTCCATATCATTTTGGAAAATCAGGCCAAAACTGAAAGATTTTTCTGTTTTGTCTTCTTTTGCCAACTGATAAATATCAAACAATTGAATGGATTGAAGGAGTGGCGATTGAACTTGACGCATTACATCAATCACGGCCGCCACAGTCATGTGCTCAGGCACCACCAATGTTAAGTCACGACGCGATTGCGGGAACTTAGACAAAGGCTTAAACACTGTGGGTTGTGTTGTTTTGATGGCAGTTAAATTTAATTCAAACAAATAAATGTCCGCGCTGACGTCGAGCTCTTTTGCCACTTTCGGATGAATCTTGCCCATGTAACCGACAGATTCACCGCGTACAAAAATTTCTGCACTTTGACCAGGATGCAATAAATCAAATGCTTTGGCCACAAATTGCACTTCGCTCTCGTGAGCGGATAGAGCTAACAACGCTTCCACATCATTCTTCACATCGAAGAAATCAACTTTACGCGCTTTTTCGCCCCATTGTTCCGATAATACATCGCCCACAACCGCACCGCCTAAATAGGCTTGTTGCGTCACGTTTGCCAATTCACCTTTAAAGGTTAAACCTGTTTCAAAGATGCGCACACGTTTTTGTTGGCGTTTTAAGTTGTAATCAATCGTTGCGATGAGCCCCGCTGCAAGCGTTGTTCTCATCACAGAAAGATCGGCGGAGATTGGGTTTTTCAACGCAATCGGCGCTTGAGTTTTATCAATGATGGCTTGCCATTTTGGCGCCACAAAGCTCATGGTGATCACTTCGTTATAACCACGATCCACCAACACATTGTTAAACGCATTCACAGGCGTTGTGTACTCTGTCATTGGCGTCATGGTGGAGATGCGGTTATTAAAATGCGAATGGATGTTGTCATACCCATCGATGCGCGCAATCTCTTCGATCAAATCATTTTCAATTTCAATGTCAAAGCGATGAGATGGCGGCACCACCACAGCATGATCATCCGCCACTTGAGTGTTCCCAATGCGGCTTAAAATTTCTGTAATGCGATCGATGGCATAATCACGACCCACGATTTGGCTGATGCGTGCAAAACGCACAGTAATGGCTTCACGCTTTGGCAATAATGCGGCATCTTCAGCAACGGTCACAGCGCCCGCTTGACCGCCTGCCAATGTCACCAATAAATGGGTGGCATATTCAAGCGCAATCATGGGTAGATTAAAATCTACGCCGCGCTCAAAACGGTGCGAAGCATCTGTGTGCAAACCATATTCACGGGCACGGCCAGCAATCGCCAATGGATTGAACCAAGCAGATTCTAAGAAAATGGCCGTAGTATTGTCATCACAAACGCTGTTATCAGCCCCCATAATGCCAGCCAGCGCCACCGTTTTTTCATCATCGACAATCAACAATGTGTTCGCTTTTAATGTCACCGTATCGCCATTGAGCAATTGCACCGTTTCACCTTGTGCAGATTGACGCACATGAATATTGCCTACCAATTTATCGGCATCAAATGCATGCAATGGTTGGCCAAGCTCTAACATCACATAGTTAGTGATGTCCACTAGAATGCCATGAGGGCGCACGCCCGCACGACGCAAACGCTCTGTCATCCAAAGAGGAGATGGCGCATTCATATTTAAGCCAGTAATTTTACGGCCTAAATAACGTGGGCAAGCCACTGTATCTTGAACATTCACGGCGACTTGATCAGCAATCACGGCATCCACATGATGCTGTGGCAATGCTTTTAAAGCTGTTCCTGTGCTCAATGCTAAATCGCGCGCAACGCCGTAAATGCTTAAGCAGTCACCGCGGTTTGGCGTTAAATCGATTTCGAGAATTTCATCATTTAAGTTGTAATACTCACGGAAATCTTGACCAATGGGCGCATCTTTCGCCAAAATCATCAAGCCGCCGTGATCATCACTTAAGCCCAATTCACGGGCAGAACACAACATGCCGTAAGATTCAACGCCACGCAATTTGGATTTTTTGATTTTAAAATCACCTGGCAACACAGCACCAATCACAGCCGTTGGCACTTTAATGCCTGCCGCCACATTTGGCGCGCCGCACACGATTTGTAATGGCTCAGCCTCTCCCACATTCACTGTGGCAATGCGCAATTTATCAGCATCTGGATGCGGTTCAACCGTTAACACTTCACCCACCACAATATTTGTGAAAGCAGGTGCTGCCAATGCTTCTGAGTCAACCTCTAAACCAAGCATCGTCAAATGATTGGAAATGTTTTGTGGAATTTCATCAATCCACTCTTTTAACCATGAGATAGATATTTTCATACAATTATTCTTTGTTTAAAATTTAGGATTCGGATGACTATTTGAACTGATTGAGGAATCTCAAATCATTTTCATAAAACAGACGCAAGTCATTCACGCGATAACGCAGCATTGCCAAACGCTCAACGCCCATACCAAATGCAAAGCCTTGATATTCATTTGGGTCAATATTCACAGCTTTTAAGACATTTGGGTGAACCATGCCGCAACCCAAAACTTCTAACCAACCTGTTTGTTTACAAACGCGGCAACCTTCGCCATGACACATCACACATTCAATGTCCACTTCTGCTGACGGCTCAGTGAATGGAAAAAATGATGGGCGGAAACGAAGTTTTAAATCCTCTTCAAAGAATTTTTGCATGAACTCAGTCAATAAACCTTTTAAGTCACTGAATGTGGCAGTTTTATTGATCACTAAGCCTTCCACTTGATGGAACATCGGGCTGTGTGTTTGATCTGAGTCAGAGCGATACACGCGACCATAGCCAATCATTTGAATTGGTGGCTTTTGGGCTTGCATCACATGAATCTGAGTGTTTGAAGTATGTGTGCGCAGCAACATATCTTCATTAAAATAGAATGTATCAAACATTGCACGCGCAGGATGATGTGCGGGAATGTTCAAAGCTTCAAAGTTGTAGAACGCCGATTCAATTTCAGGGCCCTCTACAGCTTCAAAACCTAAGGAGCCAAAGAGTGATTTGATGCGATTGAGCGTAATGGTGATCGGGTGCATAGCGCCGGTCATTTGACCGCGGCCAGGTTGCGTCACATCCACACGTTCAGATTCTAATTTTTCTTGCAACAATGCATCTTCTAACGCTGTTTTTTTCGCCTCTAATGCGCTGATGATTTCTTGGCGAACGGCATTAATTTCAGCCCCTCTAACCTTTTTCTCTTCTGGGCTTAACTTTCCAAGCTCAGGCATTAATGCAGTGATCACACCTTTTTTACCAAAATGCCCAACACGAACGGCTTCGATCTCTGATAAATTTTTGGCATCAGCAATTGAACTTAATGCTGTCTTAAGAATGTTTTCTAGTGACATATTTATATCCATAAAAAAAGGAAAAGTAGCGCTATGCTTACTTTTCCTTTGATAATATCAATCTTGAAGGTTCAGTATCAATACTGACAGTTAAGCTAAAGCTGCTTTTGCTTGCTCTGCTAAAGCACGGAATGCTTCTTTTTCGAATACAGCAATATCAGCTAATACTTTACGATCGATTTCAACGTTTGCTTTTTTCAAACCATTGATGAAACGGCTGTAAGACAAACCACACTCACGTGCAGCTGCGTTGATACGTACGATCCATAAAGAACGGAAATCACGTTTTTTCTGACGACGATCGCGGTATGCGTATTGACCCGCTTTGATAACTGCTTGGTTAGCAACGCGATAAACACGTGAACGTGCACCGTAGTAACCTTTTGCTTTCTTTAAAACCTTTTTGTGACGCGCGTGAGCGATAACACCACGTTTTACTCTTGCCATGATCTAAACTCCTTCAATTATGCGTAAGGCAACATGCGGTTAACCATTTTTGTATCTACTTTCTTGATAACAGAAGCATTACGTAAATGGCGTTTACGCTTAGTTGATTTCTTAGTTAAGATGTGGCTACGGTGTGATGCGTGACGCTTAAAGTTGCCGCCACCGTTTTTGCGGAAACGCTTTTTAGCGCCGCTGTTTGATTTCATTTTAGGCATAGTTTTTTAACTCGCATTTCTCAATCAATAATTAAAACAAATAGGAACCAAATAGATGGGTAGATTATTTCTTAGCAGGTGCTAAAACCATAACCATTTGACGACCTTCAAATTTAGGACGCTGTTCAACCACACCATATTCTTTCAAATCTTCCTCAACTCTGTTCAGAAGCTTCATTCCCAACTCTTGGTGAGCCATTTCACGACCACGGAAACGCAGCGTGACTTTGGTTTTATCACCATCACTAAGGAAACGGATCAGGTTGCGTAGTTTTACCTGATAATCCCCTTCATCAGTTCCTGGACGGAACTTGATCTCTTTGACCTGGATCTGTTTCTGCTTTTTACGCGCTTCGTGTTGCTTTTTCTGTTGTTCGAATTTGAATTTACCATAATTCATAATTCGGCAAACAGGCGGAGCGGCATTTGGAGAAATCTCCACAAGATCAAGGTCGCTATCATAAGCCATATTGAGGGCTTCCGCAAGCGGAACAATCCCTTTTTGCTCGCCCTCTGCATCGATCAAACGAACCTCACGTGCAGTGATCTCGTCATTTAACCTATGTTCATTCTGTGTGCTAATAACTCTATCTCCATTAAGTATTAATCTTTATTCATTAAGTCGATGGCAGCTTCTAAAGTCATCGTGCCAAGATCTTCGCCTTCGCGAGTTCTCACGGACACTAAGCCTTCTTCTGCCTCACGCTTACCAACAACTAAAAGGTAAGGGATTCGACCAATCGTAGCTTCACGGATTTTATATCCAATCTTTTCATTTCTCAAGTCAATTTTCGTACGGATGTTCGCTTTTTTGAGCTTCGCTTCAATCTCTTTGACGTAGTCGTCTTGATGACTTGTGATCCCTGCCACAAATGCTTGGACAGGCGCTAACCAGAATGGGAAAGATCCTGCATGATGCTCAATTAAAATGCCAATGAAGCGTTCAAATGAGCCTAAAATTGCTCTGTGAAGCATAACAGGACGTTTGCGCGTATTATCTTCATCTACAAATTCTGCGTCTAAACGTTCTGGTAATACAAAGTCTAACTGAATTGTGCCCACTTGCCAAGAACGGCCGATGGCATCTTTGATGTGGTATTCAACTTTCGGGCCGTAGAATGCGCCTTCACCAGGCAACTCTTCCCACTCAACGCCGGCTGCACTCAATGCAACACGTAAACCCTCTTCTGCTTTGTCCCACACTTCATCAGAACCAGCGCGCTCTTCAGGGCGAAGGCTCAATTTGATGGCAATGTTTTCAAAGCCAAAGCGATCATACACACTCATGGCAAAACGGTGGAAGTTCTCTACTTCGCTCACCACTTGATCAATGCGACAGAAAATGTGCGCATCATCTTGCACAAAGCCGCGCACGCGCATGATGCCGTGAAGGGCACCCGATGGTTCATTGCGATGACATGAGCCAAACTCAGCCAAACGCAAAGGTAAATCACGATACGAGTGCAAACCATGGTTAAACACTTGAACGTGACATGGGCAGTTCATCGGTTTCACTGCATAATCGCGGTTTTCAGAAGCCGTCGTGAACATGTTTTCACGATAGTTTTCCCAGTGACCCGATTTTTCCCACAATGAACGATCCACAACCATTGGGGTTTTAATTTCTAAATAGCCTTCTTCTTTTTGGCGCTCGCGCATGTATTGCTCGATGATCTGCCAAAGCTGCCAACCATTTGGATGCCAAAACACCATGCCAGGCGCTTCTTCTTGTAAATGGAACAACTCTTGTGCTTTACCAATGCGGCGATGATCACGCTTAGAAACTTCTTCTAAGAAGGCCAAATGTGCTTTTAACTCTTTCTCAGAGGCAAATGCCACCGCATAAATGCGCGTGAGCATTTTGTTGTTTGAGTCACCGCGCCAATAAGCACCGGCAACGTTCATCAATTTAAAGGCAATGTTTGCTTTTTTGATGCTCGGTAAATGAGGACCCACACATAAATCGGTAAAGACATCTTCCCCATTGTCGCCTTGACGATACAATGAGATCTCTGTTTGATCTTCAGGGGCGCGTGTAATGATGTCCACTTTGTATGTTTCACCGCGTGCTGCAAAGTATTCAATCGCTTTTGCACGTGGATGCATTTCACGCGTCACATCTAAACCTTCTTTGATGATTTCGCGCATTTTTGCTTCAATGGCGGGTAAATCTTCAGGCGTGATGGGCGCTTTAAAATCGATGTCGTAATAAAAACCGTTGTCGATGGTTGGGCCAATGGCCAGCAATGCATCTGGATACAAGGTTTTCACGGCACGCGCTAAAACTTGCGCCGCTAATGTGTGACGAACAACATCTAAACCTTCCTCATCTTTCGGCGTGAGAATTTTGACCGTTGCGTTTCCCGTTATTACCGTGGAGAGATCTTTTTGGGTACCGTCAACAACCATTGCCACAGCGGCTTTTGCAAGACCTGGGCCAATACTTTCTACAATATCAAAACCTGAAACAGGATTTGGGTACTCTCTTTGACTACCATCTGGCAGGGTAATAACAACCATTCAAAACTCCACGGATTGACTATTTAACAAACCATTAAGTATATACCATTTAACAGAATAGCGATATATTTGCTGCATATAAAATTAACAATCGTGATATGATGCGCATTCAGTCATTTATTTTATACATAACGAGTATTAAAGCATGAGAAAAATCCTTTTATATCCTTTGGTTATCTTATTTTCATTCTTCATTGTTGCCTGTTCAGACAGTGATTCTCCTGAAGGCATTACCAAGCATTTCATCGAAAGCACCTATAAAGGCGATGCTGAAGCGAT
The DNA here is from genome assembly GCF_002252155.1 of Wohlfahrtiimonas sp. G9077. GTDB lineage: Bacteria > Pseudomonadota > Gammaproteobacteria > Cardiobacteriales > Wohlfahrtiimonadaceae > Wohlfahrtiimonas. Next base: position 228,005 of record NZ_NEFD01000002.1, on the reverse strand, counting down.
GGTTAAAGCATTAGATTTAGGTAAAGATGGCGAAGATCCTATGGTTCAACAAATGATCGTCGGTAAAATGGGCATGGCAGCGGCTGAAGCTAAAGCAAACAGCGAAGCACAAGGCGGCATCTCTAAAATTGACATCAAAGATGTGAAATATCTTAATGACGATAAATCACGTGCCACTGTGAATTTTGTTGTGACATTCAAAAAAGGTGAAGAAGACGCTGGCGACATGACGACAGTGAAAACAGCAAAAGGCTGGAAAATCGCACTTTAAGATGATCATTGCATCATGGATTAAAATCAGTGTTGTGAGCCTCACAGCACTTTTTTTATGCCCAAGCGTCAGTGCGAAAACACTTGCCCTTGGGGACATTGTGCTGCGCACCGGTAATCATGTTGATAGCCTGATCATCCAAAAATTAAGTGGCGGTAGGTTTTCTCACATCGGCATCATCACCGATCTTGAGCCGATCATGGTCACACATTCCACCACCGATGATGATCCGCTGCATCCTAATCAAGTGATCACAACGCCACTGACAGATTTTTTGGCCACGCACATGGCCAAAGATTATGTGATCGTGCGCCCTGCCTTTTTATCCATCTCTGAACGTGCGCAATTAAGCAAACACATTAAAGATCAAATCGGCGCACCCTATGTTCTAAAAGCACGCACCGAAGAGAATCTCTATTGCACCACGCTCATTGAGCAACCCTTAATCAGCCTAAAACCTGAGCTCAAGCTCACTTGGCAATCAATTGATGTTGGGCCTTTTCAAGGGCAGTATCTGTTTCCCGATGCTTTTTTGCAGCTGCCAAACATGATGATTGTCGATGAGTTTAGCGAAGAGAGAGAAAATTCAGTACAATAACCATAACCCATCATTTTCATCACTTTAATGGAATAATGATTATGTTACTTTCTCGTTTATGCACAATTGCGCTCATTGGCAGCATCGGCAGCGTTGCCCTTGCAGATTCATTTAAACTGGGGGTCTTAGGCGAAATTGACCGTTCCCCCTATAAAGGCATCGATCATGACAACAGCGTACAGCCTTACATCAACTATGAAAGTCCTGTGTTCTACATCGATGGTTTAGAAGCGGGCGTTTACATTCTCCATTCAGACACGCAGCAATTGACGCTCGGTGCACTCTATGATCAAACGGGCTTTAAGCCAAAAGACAGCGATGATTGGCGCATCAAACAGCTCAATCGCCGCAAAGAGAGCGTGATGGCCACCCTTGATTACACATTGATCACAGATTTTGGCGGCTTTGGCGCAACCCTTAACACGGATCTGCTTGGGCGCAATAAAGGCACCACATTTGCCATCAATTATTCAGCGGCATTGACCATGCAAGACTTAACTGTAATGCCTGTGATTGGCCTTGAGTGGCACAACAAGCGTTACAACAACTATTACTACGGCATCAATCACAGTGAATCAATGCGTTCTGGCTTGCCTGAATACACCAGCAAACAAGGTGTCAATCCCTATTTAGAGCTCAACTTAAGCTATCAAGTGACGCCGAAATGGGAAATCATGGCCACCGGCCGCTATGATCATTTACATAAAAACATTCGCCACAGTCCAATGGTGGATAAAAGCGATTTATACTCATTTCAACTGGGCATTGCCTATGAGTTTTAACTCAATTTTGGGCTCATGTTACAAAAGTCACACACAATCATAATACACAAACCGCATCAGATTTCTGATAATGGTGCGGTTTTTAGAACAACAATTGGCAACAATAACAACATTTCATTCATTGACAACATGGAGCTTTGCACATGGAAAAACATTCTATCGATGAACAACAATTACTGAAAGATGAAGCTAAATATTGCTCATTTGGTGACACCGTTCACTATGTCAATCCCCCAAAAATCTTCACAGATTGTAACGGCAGCTATTTATATGATGCCAATGACGTTCAATACCTTGACCTTCAAATGTGGTATTCCGCCGTTAACTTTGGCTATAAAAACGAACGTTTAGACAATGTGTTAAAACACCAAATCGATACATTGCCACAAATGGCCAGCCAATATTTGCACCCAACGAAAATCGAATTGGCCAAAGCCATTGCCACCGATATGGAACGCAAATTTGGTAAAGAAGGCCGCGTACACTTTAACGTGGGCGGCTCTCAATGTATTGAAGATTCCTTAAAATTGGTGCGCAACGCCACAAATGGTAAAAGCTTAATGTTTGCCTTTGAAGGCGGCTATCACGGCCGTACATTGGGCGCTTCTTCCATCACATCGAGCTATCGTTATCGCCGCCGCTATGGTCACTTTGGTGAACGTGCACAATTCATCCCATTCCCTTATCCATTCCGTCGCCCGAAAGGCATGACGGCAGAAGAGTATGGCGAACATTGTGTGAATGATTTTGCGCGCCTCTTTGAAACAGAATACAACGGCGTTTGGGACCCTAAAGTTAAAGAAGCAGAATATGCTGCATTTTACGTTGAAGCCATTCAAGGCACCGGCGGTTATGTGATTCCACCACGCAACTTCTTTAAAGGCTTGAAAAAAGTCTTGGATCAATACGGCATTTTATTGGTGGTGGATGAAATTCAAATGGGCTTTTACCGCACAGGTAAATTATGGGCAATCGAGCACTTTGATGTGACGCCAGATGTATTGGTATTTGCCAAAGCCTTAACCAATGGTTTAAATCCACTGGGCGGCTTATGGGCACGCGAAGAACTCATCAACCCAGATGTTTTCCCTCCAGGCTCCACTCACTCAACCTTTGCCTCTAACCCACTTGGCACTGCTCTTGGTTTAGAAGTGATGAAAATGACCCAAGAAACTGACTATGAAACCATGGTGATGAAGAAAGGGGAGCATTTCTTAGAAGGTTTGCGTGATCTTCAAAAACGTCACAAAGAGATTGGTGATGTCGATGGCTTAGGTTTAGCGCTTCGTGCAGAAATCTGTACAGAAGATGGCTTTACACCAAACAAACCATTGTTAGATAAAATGGTGGACATTGGTTTAGCCGGTGATTTAGATTGGAATGGCAAAAAAATGGGCTTAGTGCTCGATGTGGGCGGTTACTATAAAAACGTCATCACCTTAGCGCCATCCCTTCACATTTCAACTGAAGAGATTGATCAAGGTTTAGCCTTATTAGATCAATTATTAACACGCGCTAAAAATAGCTAATCATTGACGCGTTTCAGATGGATCATAAGTCACTTATGATCCATTTGCATTGTAGAACCATCAACAAGGGGGATGACAGTGCAGTACCTCACACAATTAGAACCTGATTCACTCATCAGAGCCTTTGAGCAATCTCCGCCCTACCATTTTGTGGTGCAAACGGACGTGCCCAATGTGCCTGCCTTTCGCGCACCCTTTAATCTATTGACCACGCTTGAGGCCGATGCCCTTGAAAAAATTGCGCGCCTGCCACTCCAAAAGCTGATCCACCGCGCACTGACGTGGCAAACCACGTTTATTGGCACCACAGTGTCTGAGTATTGCTTAATCAATGATGACGATGCCACACAAACCGCTCGTGCCATTCGTGCTGCGTATGGTCAAAAAACCGCACTCACCATTGTCAAAGACATTCCGAATCAATCGCCCTTATTGAGTGATGAGGCCAATCAAAAAGCCGCTGAATTAAAAGCCGCATTGATGGCAGAAAATTTCATCACACTCTCTGGCCAAGCCTTAGCATGGGTGCCGATTGATTTTAAAAACTCAGAAGAATACATCGCGCGCCTCTCTAAATCCCGCAGAAAAGACATGCGCCGCAAACTCAAAAGTTTGGCGGACATTGAGATCCGTCAAATCAAAACAGGCGATGCCATCTTTCAAGAAGACGCCATTCTCAATGAATATTATGATCTGTATCTCAATGTTTTTAATCAAAGCGAGATCCATTTTGATCAATTGAGCCGTGAATTTTTCAAAACCATTTTGCAAGATGATCAAAGTGGCGGCCTCATTTTCACCTATCATCACAAGGATCAATTGATTGGTTACAACATCTGTTATGTGCTCAATCAGCGCTTGGTGGATAAATATGTGGGCTTTGTTTATCCCGCTGCCCGTGAACACAATCTGTATTATCTCAGTTGGTTTTATAATTTAGATTATGCAGCAAAGCATCAATTGACCCATTACATTGCAGGTTGGACCGATCCGCAGATCAAAGCGTATCTTGGGGCGAAATTCACCTTCACAGAACATGCTGTGTACATTAAAAATCCCATGTTGCGTGCCATTTTGAGCCGCCTGAGCCGCTATTTTGAGAGTGATCAAAAAACCTTAGATCAACTCAATCAGGAGAATGCATGAAAACACCTTTGATTCTCGACTTTGATCACAGCGTATCGTTAGATCAAGCCACAACAATTGATTTATCCAACTGGCAAGAAGCCATCCGCTTTGGCTCAAGCCTGAAAACATATCAACAATTGAATCACTATTTAACACGCATTTTGCCATCCCATTATGGCACGGTGTTTATGGGCAGCGGGGATTATCATCACATCAGCACACTGCTGATTGAGCGCATGCCCGCTGATGAGCCATTTGATGTGGTGATCTTTGACAATCATCCTGATAACATGCGCTTTCCCTTTGGTATTCATTGTGGCTCATGGGTGGCGCACATTGCCAAATTGCCGCAAGTTCATCACATTCATGTGCTTGGCATCACATCAAATGACATTGGCCTTGCCCACTCGTGGGAAAATCATCTGCGCCCACTGTATGGTAATAAACTCACTTATTGGTCCATGAAGGTCAATACGCACTGGGCAACTGTAATGGGGCTTAAACATGCCTTTCGATCCTTTGATACGAGTGATGATTTGATCGCAGCGTTTTTACAAACCCAAACACACAGTGCGCGCCCTGTTTATCTCTCCATTGATAAAGATGCTTTAAGTGATCAAGTGGTGCAAACAAATTGGGATCAAGGGATTTTAGAAGCGCGCCACATCATGGCGGTGATTGATGCCATCAAGCCCCGCTTAATCGGATCGGATGTCACGGGCGATGTTTCTGAATACACTTATCAAACCGGTTGGAAACGCTTCTTAAGCCGTTTAGATCAACAAGCGCCCATTGCGTTAGAAAAATTAACTGCCTGGCAAGCAACCCAAAATGCCTTTAACCAAAGCATTTTAGATCGCTTAATGCCTTAATTGGCAGAGGCTTTTGCTTTTTCAGCGGCCTCTAGCGCCATTGCCTGTTTTTCGGCAAAGGCCAAACAGATGATGCCCACCACAATCAATAAAGCGCCTAAAAAGCGCCCAAAGGTGATGTGATCATTAAAGAGCCAAATGGAGACAATCATCACCGTCACCACTTCCATATGAGCTGCGGCAAATGCCGGCCCAACCGGCGCATGGCGAAGTAGAGTCATCCATGCCAAAAAGGTGACAATGTAACCAAAAATCGCCACATACACCCAAACATTCGTAAAGACACGCACCACCCAATCCATGCTCATGGCTAAGGGTTCTGCGGCCGTTGCCGCCAATTTAAAACTCGTTTGCCCCAATGTGTCAAAAATCAACAAAATGCCAAAACCAATCAAATAGAATTTTTTCATTAAAAGATCCCCACAATGGCTACGCCCGCTGTGATAAAGGCAATGCCAATCACACGCAGCGCAATCAGTTTTTCATTGAACAATAAGCGCCCTGCAATCATGATGGTAATGATGTTCATCGCCGCAAGCAGCACGCCTTTTGACAATGGCACCAAGGTTAAAAATGCCAACCACAAAAAGAACTCAATAATATAAGCAATGACACCAATCCACAGCCACTTTTGACGCAATAATCCTTGCCAATAGCTCGCCATGGTGTCATTTTTCGTCTCGATGGTTGCAGCATATTTAAAAGCAATCTGCCCTAACGTATCAAAGGCAACATTTGCGATCCATAAAACAAAGATCAATCCGGTCATAGTTCTCCTTGCACCACTCGTTCCACAAAGTCCACTGAATGCTCAATCACCACTTTGCGCTCTCGATCAATGGTGATGAGGTGATAACTGTCATCAAGCGGGATAAATACCGTTGGGCCGCTGACATTTTTTTCAATCACGCGGGCATTGGTATTGATGTTGGCAATGTCATCATTGCTTGAATGCATAATGAGGCATGGCGCCGTAACTTTAGCAAGATTTTTACGCACATCTCTGGCAAGCCACTGCATTTCTGCCAATGCAGGATACGGATTGCTCGCTAAACCTGCCGATGCCGCATCACCGCCTAACATACTGTCGGAAACCACTTTACGGATTTTTTCATCTTTTAAACCGTAAGGCGGCTCTTCAAAAAAGGCTTTGTCCTGACAAATGCCCAATTTTTTAAACCATGTTAAAAGGAAAAATAGGTGCTTGGCATAAAATGGCAAACTCCAGCCGTCGTAACGAAACGTGGTGGCATAGGCCATCACGCCTTTGACCAAATCAGGGCGCATTTCTGCCAATTTTAATGATAAAACAGCACCCATAGATAAACCGGCCACAAAGAAGTGATCCACTTCTTGATTCAAACGCTCTGCGGCCGCTTCAACACTTTGATACCAATCTTGCCATGTGGTTTGACACAAATCGGCCTCTGTGCCGCAATGGCCAGCCAGCTGCATTGCATACACCGTAAAGCCCGCTTTATTGAGTCCTTTGGCAATGATGCGCATTTCATTGGGCGTTCCCGTTAATCCATGAATCAATAAAACGCCAATCTTGCGATCACCTTCGAGCATAAAGCTCACATCTTCAATCATACTTCTACTCTCTTTTCTCTTTATCTATTTGTATTGATGTTCAATCATTTTAGCAGCGGTGCGACATGGGGCAAAATGTCTGCAAACTCAACAATGGCATGATGCGCCAATCCATGTTTATCGCAATAATGGATGAGTTTACCTTTGGCATAGATAAAATCGATCACATGGGAGACACAAAAGTCGGATGTGCCATCGCCCACATACAACACTTGATCATATGTTTGATACAAAATGTCCGCTTGATGACATTTACAGTTGCCGCTCTGTTTTTTACAAAATGTGGTGGCGTAAGGGAATTCTAAGTGCCAAGATTCATCCCCATCATACACCAAGTGATTGGCCATAATCGGTACATTGGTAATGCCGTGGCGTTTTAAAATGTACTCAATGGCATAATCTAAACCATCACTGACAATCGCAACCGGCACATTAGCCTTTGCCATCGCATTTAAAAAATCCACAAATGTGGGATCAATCTCGATGGTATCTAAACAAGCATTGAGGGCAGCTTCATCGGCTTTTAATAAAGCAATTTGTCCTTGCATGCACTCAAGTGAGCCAATCATGCCCGCTTCCCACGCATCTTCTAGCGCATCGCAGCCATCTTGCCCAAAATATTCGATCAATGTGTCGGTGACATCTTTGAGGCTAATGGTGCCATCAAAGTCACACAAAAAAATACTGCTGATTGTCACAAATAATGGTCCTATTGAATAATAATTGTGCTGTATTATCCTAAAAAATCAGCCGGCTGTTGTGATTGTTCTGTGTAGTTTGTGTAACCATTGATCCCTTAAAGGGCGAATTTGATGTGCTATACTCAATGGATAACACGACGATAAATCATCGCAAGAGAAACATTATGTCCAAACATATCCTCATTATTGAAGATGATACACGGCTTGCTGCTTTGACCAGCGAGTACTTACAAATGCATGGCTTTACAGTCACGTGCCACGCGCGCGGTGACACCGCACAAGCCACCATTTTAAATTTATCCCCTGACTTGGTGATTTTAGATGTATTGCTGCCAGGTAAATCAGGCTTTGACATCTGCCGCGACATTCGCCCTTTTTACACAAAGCCCATCTTAATTTTAACCGCCAGCGAAGATAACATTGATGAAATCATTGGCCTTGAACTTGGCGCCGATGACTATTTAACCAAACCCGTTGAGCCCCGCCGCTTATTGGCGCGCATTCGAGTGTTATTGCGCCGCCAAGCGCCCAATCATCCGCAACGTTTAGTGTTTGGTGATTTAACCATCGATGGCAACAATCGCACCGTACAATTAAAAGAGAATGAGTTAGATTTCACCACCGCAGAATTTGATCTATTGTGGTTACTCGCCAGCCACGCCGGCACCATTTTAACGCGCGATGATTTACTCAATGATTTACGCGGCATCACTTTTGATGGCGATGATCGCTCCATTGATGCAAAAATCTCCCGCGTGCGCAAAAAGCTTCAAGAAGATCCTGACAATCCCACATGGATCAAAACCGTGCGCGGAAAAGGTTACCTTTTTACCCTAGACAATTAACCATTTCATAAGGATCGCATGGGCAAATCACAACAATATTCTCAGCAGCCATCCCTCACATCACGCATCATTTTGTATTTGCTCATCATGCTTGTGGCACAAAGCGTGATCGTCTATGGTGCTCTCCATATTTTTGTGGCACTGCCGCCTGAATGGACAGGGCTCAGTGAGGATTATGAATTTTATCAAAAAATGTTGGGTGAAAGCGCTCGATTACTGGCCGAGCAATTCACCGGTGATGCGGCACATGATCAAGCCGTCGTCGATACCATTGCCAGCCGCTTTAACTTTAATGTGGAGATTTTGCCAACAGATACAGCGCTGCCTGCGGAGATTTTAGCCCAGTTTAATGGGGACAATTTAGCCTATGATGATCGCTTAAATACGCTCTATCTTCGTTACGGCCCCAATGCACAATTGCTGCAAATCGGCCCCCTTGCCAATAATGACATTTTAGATGCCGACACTTCTGCCCTGCTCATTTTTATTTTGGTCTGTTCTGTGGTCAGCGCCTTGATCTTTGTCTGTTTGTTGTTCATGGCGCTGCTGCCATTATGGCGCGATGCCATGCGTCTACGGGCAACTGCTGCTCAGCTCACCATTGGCGATCTCTCTGCCAGAGCACCCAAAGCACACAGTTGGCTCTTTAAAACCTTAACCGAGGTGGTCAACACCATGGCAGATCGCTTAGATCAGCAGGTGCGCAACAGTAAAATCATTTTCCATGCCATGGCGCATGAACTGCGTACGCCGATTGCGCGCCTGCGTTTTGGCCTCACCATGATGGCAGAATCCGAGAGCAAAGAGAGCTTTAACCGTCAATTGCCGGGCATTCATCATGATTTAGAGGAGCTTGAAGCCCTCATCAATACGAGCCTCAACTTTTTTAAAATGCAGCAGCAAGATGTGTTACCGAAAAAACAATCGGTGGACATTGTCACATGGGCGCATCAACTGTGCGATGCCTTAATCCCCATGAAGCCAAGCCATGTACAAGTGACGCTTGCCATTGAAGATGTGTCCTTTATGCTCGACACGAAATTGGCCACATTAGCGGTCAATAATTTACTGCTCAATGCCTTTAAATACACATCAAGCCGCGTGAAACTCGCCATCTTCACGGTGGACGATGAATTACACATCGCCGTCAGTGATGATGGTGCAGGCATCCCAAAAGAGGCTTATGATGAGATTTTTCGCCCATTTTCCCGTTTAGACAACAGCCGCACACGAGAAACCGGCGGCCATGGCCTTGGGCTTGCCTATGTGGAACTCATTGCCAAATCCCATCAAGGCACCATTAAAGTCAGTGACAGCGAATGGGGCGGCGCAAAGCTCACCTTAATTTTGCGCTGATTGTTTTAAATAGAGCTCAGCCCATGCATGCGCCGTATCGTTCCATTCAGGTTGGATGCTGCTTAAATGTGCCTGCGCGGCCGCTAAATCACCTTCTGCTTGATAATGTTTACCTAAATTCAATTGTGCCTGCCCAAAGCACCATGCTTGATCCTCAAGGGCAATGGCCTGCCAATGGCGCACAGCTTCTGCCATCTGATCCTTTGATTTTGCCAAATCTGCCAAATAGAGTTGAGCCCAAGCAAAGGATTCGGCATCATCGTTTCGATCAATCGCGCGCCAATATTGTTCTGCTTTTTCCAAATTGCCGCGCTGCTCTTCTAACTCACTTAAATGGAAAAGCGCTTTGGCATAACAATTGCGATCCCACGCGGCATCAATTGATTGCCAATGGTGAATCGCCTCAGCCTCATGACCGCGATCAAGTGCAAGCTCGCCTAAATTGAGCTGTGCGCGAGCATAACAAGTGGCATCCCATTCAAGGGCAATCGTTTGCCAATAATATTCTGCACCCTCTAAATCGCCCGCAGATTCGGCCAAATCCCCAAGATAAAGCTGAGCCACCGCATAAATGGGTAAACTCCAACTCATCTCGATCATGCACCAGGCCACAAAGGCAGATTCTGCATCATGAGCTTTCGCATGCGCCATGCCAAGCAACATGTAACGGCGTGCAGAATCAAAGGGAAATTCAGTCTCTAAATCACTCAATAGTGCAATGGCATCAAGATATTTCTCTTCATGCAATAAAGCTTCAGCGCTGTTTAAACGTTGATCAACGGTGAAATTTTGCATTTCTCTCTCCTTAAATATTGACGATGATTTTACGTAATTTTAAGCCCAAGCCCTAATGATCACGCAAAAACACATAATATGGATAACAATACCATGCATCATCCTCAAGATCACATTGCATGAGTTTGGCAAAATAGATGCCCTTTTCTGCATCAAAATGATCCCCATATTCTTGATCTAAATAGAAAGACAACAACTCATGCTTAACAGTGACATCGTCTGATGTTGCAACCCCTTCCTGCAAATGTAGCGCTTGTTTCAGATCTTGCGCCACGCCTTCACCATTAATGTAATATCTTGATAAGCGCATCATAGCTCGTGGATACCGCCCAGCGGCGGCTTTTTTCAAAAACATCAATCCTTGTTGCTGCATGGTGGGATCATCAATCATTAAAGCGTCAATCGCCACATTGTATTGCCACTCTGGGGACTGAATGCGTTCATACAGCGCATGTGCTTTGTCTGCATTTTGCGACACAATTGTGCCCATTTCATATAATCCGCCTAAATGATAAAGGGCGGGATCATGATTGAGATTCGCTGCCTTCTCCACAATGCCCAACATTTGCTGCTGCATTGCCACATCATTTTGACTGAAGACATAACCACTCAATGCTTCATACGTTTTCATCAATGCTGAAGGATCACTGCTGTTCACTATATTGGCTAAATGCGCAGCCAACAATGCTTGATGTTTCGGGGCAACGCTTCGGATTGTGCCATTGATCGTAGTGGTTTCTGTCAATAAACGCTCTAATGCATCAACATTACCCGCTTCGGCTGCCCGCTCAAGCCACGTATAAAAACGCCCCTCATCCATCTCACTGCCATCATTTAAAGGATTGAGGTAATACCAATCCGGGCTCCATGCAAAGAGTGCCATTAAGCGATCAATTGCAGGGGCGCCGCCCATTTTAGCGGAGGATTCGAACAAAGTATCAGCTTGATGCATATCCTTTGACACAATTTTCCCTTCTGCATAAATGATGCCAAGCATGCGCTCGGCATTATAGTTCCCAGCCTGTGCCGCTTGTGTTAAGGCAGTGATCATAGCATCAGCCGCTTCTTTAGAAAGCTGAGTCTCCCCGTTAAAATATTGCACGCGCGCCCACTCATACACCGCTTGTGTCGAGCCTAAAGCCATCGCGGCTTGTAGTGCTGCCATGCCCGCTTGATATGCGTCATCCATGCCTTCGGCTTGCTGAAAGTGTGCATGTGCCAAACCCATCCACCCTTCTGCATTGTTTTGCTGAGCCGCGACACTGAACCACTGCTCCCCTGCCCGATAATCCGCATGACTGCACAATGTATCGGCGTCACACTCCACATATTCACGAGGCGTATTATCTGCAAGGCACTGCCCATAACGCACTTGATCGGCTGCATTGCCAGCATCAGCCGCAGCTTTAAGACTTGCACACTCAGTCAGTGCGACGGCCGAGGCATATCCACCCAACACAAGCGTGATCGACAACATTAAACCACTGATTTTAAATAATTTCATGACTTTAATTCCGATAAAAATGACCATTGATTATCCATGAAATCAATGGTCACCGATAGCGCTTTTGATGGATTTTTTTGCACCTAAACAGATGTGGACACATCCACAAGCTCAAAGGCTTTAACATCAAACAAGCCATTGACGGTGAGTTTAATTTCCGGAATCACCGGCAGCGTCATAAAGACAAGCGTCATCAAAGGATGAAATGCATCCGGCAATGCAAACCGCTCACGCGCTGTATGAATCAGATGATCGATGATGCGTGCAACTTCTTCGGCACTTTGATGCGTCATCAAGCCACCAATCGGCAAAGGTAAATGCGCCAACACTTCCCCATTTTGTACTAAAGAAAAACCGCCGCCCATCGCTTCGATGTCTTTAACCGCACACAGCATATCCGCATCATTGTCCCCAACCACCACAATATTATGGGAATCATGTGCCACAGAAATGGCAATCGCCCCATTTTTGAGCCCATAACCGGACAAAATGCCAAGGCCAATATTGCCGGTGGCATGATGGCGCTCGATCACAGCCAATTTATTGAGCCCAGGATTGAGATCAGCTTGAAAATGCCCGGCTGCATCGCGTGCAACCGTCAATGTGAGATTTTTGGTCACCACACTTTTAGGAATCACGCCGATGGCACGCACTTGATCACTCGTTAAGGGCAACGTAAAATCTGTCTCACAAATGGGGGCAATGTTGATGGTATTGAGCACCTCTTCACAATGATATTCTGGCAACTCCACTAACATTTTGCCATCGCGCGCCACTTCTTGCCCCATTGAAAACACATGGCGCGGCGCAAATTCTGTCAGGTTATTGACGATCAATAAATCGGCATCTTTGCCCGGTGCAATCGCCCCTTTATCATATAAACGGAAACATTCTGCGCCATTGAGGGTCGCCATCGTCACCGCCAATAAAGGATCGACCCCATATTCCACCGCTAAACGCAGACTTTTATTGATGTGGCCTGTGGTTAAAATATCATCAGGCTCACGGTCATCGGTACAAAAAACGCAGCGGCGCGCATTGTTTGGCGTCACAGCAGGCAATAGATTCAACAAATCCTTACACGTTGAGCCTTCACGCAACAAAATGTATTGCCCCATGGTTAAGCGCTTTAACATGCCTTCTGTGTCTGAACACTCATGATCGGTCATGATGCCCGCTGCCACATAAGCGGTTAAATCCAATCCCTTCATGCCGGGACTGTGACCATCAATCACACGATTGTGACGCTTTGCCATCATGATTTTGTTCATCATTTTATCCTCATGGTGCGTGACGCTTGGATAATCCATCACTTCACCTAAACCTAAAATGCCTTCATCGGCAAAAAGTGGTTCAAGATCTTCTGCTTCTAACACAGCGCCTGCTGATTCAAAAGGCGTTGCCGGCACACAAGATGGCAGCTGAATTTTTACATGCAGCGGTAAATGGCGACTGGCATCGAGCATATATTGAATGCCCTTCACACCACAAACATTGGCAATTTCATGTGGATCGGCAATGATGGTTGTGGTGCCAAACGGTAAAATGGTGCGCGCAAATTGTGCCGGCGTCAATGAGGAAGATTCAATGTGCACATGTCCATCAATGAGCCCTGGCATCACGATGCCACCTTTGGCATCCACAATGTTTTTGGCCTCATACTCATGACCAACGCCCACAATTTTACCGCTGCCAATGGCCACAGGCCCTGCCATCAACACTTGGTTATACACATCCACCACCTGACAATTGATGATGAGCGTATCCACCGGTAAACGGCCAGCGGCCATGTCAATCACAGCATTGAGATTCTCTTTATCCAACATATTCTCCTCCTTAACCTTTGATGCGACCATGGCTACAGCTGCATTTTAAAACAGGTTCAGTCACCGCTTGGGCTGCAAAGTCAATGACGCCCAAATCTGTAATGGCAAAATCTGGAATCGCCGTAATTTGTAAACAACACATGTAAAAGAGCGGATCCGGTAAATTGCAACCCAATTGACGGGCGAGCATGAGGAGTTTTTCTTCCTCTTTGGCCATCGCTTCAGGTTCTAAATCTGAGACAATGCCCGCAATCGGCAAGGGCAAAAACCCTAAAATTTCGCCATCTTTCACGATCACTTGCCCGCCGCCATTTTTCGCCAAATGGTTCACGGCCAATGCCATGTCTTCGCTGTTTGTACCGATGCACACCACATTATTGTCATCAGGCGCACATGAACTTGCCATCGCACCCGCCTTTAATTGCCAACCTGTGACAAAACCCACTGCAGGTTTCACATTTGTGATGCCAAAGCGCTCAATCACCGTGGCATATAATATATCTTGCTCAATGTCTGGCAGGACGATACCATTTTCGACATTCAATTCCACATCGCGGGCTTTACGCACAAAGGGCACATCAAAATCCACAGCGAGCGATAAAGCATGTACGCGTTCACTCTCAAGTTCTGTGCGCACACACATGTCAGCAGCTTGAACAGGTTGCATCTTCATTGTGTTCAATAAGAGAGGGCTACGCACGGGCGGCGTTAATGTTTTGCTCATTTTGCCATCGGCGACCACTGTTTCCCCTTTGGCAATCACGCCATCGATCTCAAATTTCACCAAATCTTCCACCAAGAGAATATCAGCATAGCGCCCCGGGCTAATGGAACCGACTAAATGGTCAATGCGATACGCTTCGGCTGAGTTTAATGTCCCCATTTGAATGGCGGTTAATGGATCAACGCCGCTTTGAATGGCCATGCGGATCAATTTATCCATGTGCCCATTGGCCAAAATTTCTGAAGCCACCACATCATCCGTACAAAAGCTCACGCGGCGCGCCACACGTGGATTTAAATGGGTGACGATCTTCATGTTCTCTTCTAAAAAATGAGAAATGGAGGATTCACGAATGATGACAAACATGCCTTTACGCACTTTTTCCATCATCTCTTCATGGTTATAGCTTTCATGATCAAGACGCACGCCCGCGCATAAGACTGAATTGAGCTTTTCCCCACGATTCATGGGCGCACAACCAAAAATAGGCAAGCGATTGTCACGTGCTAGCTCTAAAGCACGCATCACATCCGGATGCTTATTTTCCACAAATTCGGACACAGTTTCCCAAACGCCATACACTTCTGGCCATTTTTGTACCGTTTCGTGCACTTCTGCCGTCACATTGAACGCCACATTGCTTTGCGGCAATGTATAAGGCGTGAAAAATGGCAAACCCCAAAACACATGCAAAGGCAAAGCATCAATTTCTGCCAAAACCTCTTTGATGCCTTCTAAACCTGTGGTCACCACATATTGATCAAGCCCAGAGACAATGCTCGTGGTTCCATGTGGAACCACCGCTTTAGCAAAACTGGTCATGGATAATTTGCTGCATTCAATGTGCAAATGCCCATCAATTAAGCCTGGCACCAAATATTTACCTTTAGCATCGATGATTTCTGTGGATTGCCCAATGTAAGCATCCACATTGCCAGTGGCAACAATTTGTGTTTTATAAATGGCCACATCCGCGGGATAAATCTCGCTTGATGTGACATTCACCAATAAACCGTTTTTAATGACACGATCTGCGGGGATTTTTGCAGCACCTGCATCAATCATTTCTTGAATGGATTCTTTTCTCATTATGAACTCCTAACAATCAATACTTATAAAAAAATGTAGCGCAACAAAAATAAGAGCGCCATTAAACCGGTACAAACCGTAATGTCTTTGAATTTTCCTGCCACCAATTTCAGCACCACATAGGTGATGAAACCTAAGGCAATGCCTTCTGTGATGGTGAAAGTAAAGGGCATCGCAACAGCTGCGACAAAAGAGGGTGTGGCTTCAGTGAGATCATCCCAGTCAATTTTAGAGAGCTCTGAGATCATCAAAACGCCAATGTAAAGCAATGCCCCTGTGGTGGCATAAAGGGGAATCATCTTCTCAAGGGGTGAAAAAAAGAGGAGCGCCAAAAATAGAATGCCCACTGCAAAAGACATCAAACCTGAGCGACCACCGACCGCAACGCCTGAGGCGCTTTCAATGTATGCTGTCACCGCAGATGTGCCCATGTATGAGCCCACGGCAGAAGCACTGCTGTCAATCAATAGGGATTTTTGTTGATTCGGATAATGTCCTTTGTCATCAGCTAAACCTGCTTTGGTGGTCACGGCAATGAACGTGCCCGATGATTCAAATAGATTGATCAACATGACGGACACAATGACGCCGACCATCGAGAAACTTGCGATCTCTTTAAACGACAATTGCCCGGTAACTGGCGCAATGGACGGCGGCATGCTGACTAAACCATGATAAGAAACCTCAGGATCTACAACTAAAGCAATGGCTGTGATCACCACAAAGGAGATCAATACAGAGGCATACACATTGCGCTGCGCTAAGGCAATCACAATGAGGAAACCTAAAGATCCCAAAATGAATGACAAACTTTTCGGATCACCCAGTGCCACCATCGTGTCAGGATTGGCCACAATGATGTGGGCATTGTGTAGACCAATCAACGTGATCAATAATCCACAACCCACGCTGATGCCAATGCGCAGCGAATGAGGAATGTTTGAAACCATCCAATAACGGATTTTAAAAAGCGACAATAGAAAAAGAGAGACGGCACTTAGGAAAATGAGCGTCATGCCTGTTTGCCAAGTGAGGCCATTTGACCCCACTAATACATAAGCAAAGTAAGCATTGATGCCCATACCGGGTGCAAGCGCAATCGGCAGTTTTGCCACCACACCCATCAACACAGAGGCAATGGCGGTGATTAACACCGTGGTGACAAAAACAGCTTGTGTGTCCATACCGGCGGCGCCCAAGATTTTTGGGTTCACAAACGCGATATAGACCATCGTAATGAAGGTGGTGAAAGCAGCGATGAGTTCCTGCTTGAGGGATGTATTGTGGCGCTTTAGTTCAAAGTATCGCTCAATAAAAGCTAACACGGGTGACTCCTAGATAATAGATGTTGCATCATGTGTGATGCGCGAGAAGGTAACTTAAGTTTGTTTTTCTTATGGGTATGTCTTTAAGTCACCTCCTTCACCTATTTAATCTAGCGTCGCCTAGCGAATGTTAGAAAGGAGGAGGATACAGCGATGCTGATCCCGCGGTCGCGGTATCTTTGGGGGTATCAAAATGCGATAGAACATTTTCTTCCTTGTGCGCTGTATTCAGTGGAAAATAAGTTTCGTATTTTATGCCTCTTTTTTCGAAAGTCAATCATAAAAAAAAGCCACAACCCTGAGAATTGCAGCTTTTTTTTACACACTGAATGCATCAGTTAATGGCAATGAAACCTGCCGCAATTAACAATAAACTCCCTGAAAATCCTTCCACAACTCTGCGGCGCGTATCGCTTGGCGTGCCCTTATTGCCAAGGCTCGCTAAGCTTAAACCAATTAAACTATAAACAACGGCGCAGCTCACAATGAAGATGCCCGCAAGCATTAAGGCTTGCAATGCATAAGGCTCTGAGGATTTAATAAAATTCGGTAAAATCGCCAAATAAATGAGCAAACCTTTCGGATTCAAAAAGCTCGTTAAAAAGCCTTTACGAAAAAGGTGCTGCGTGATTTTGGCATCTTTGGCAATCTCTAAAATCCCGCGCTTCATGGCAGAACGGATCATACATGCCGCTAAATATAGTAAATATGCAACGCCCACCCAACGGATCACATTAAATAAAATCGGGGAGGCTGCCACCAATGCCGCCACGCCAAGGGCACTTAAAATGGCATGCACACAATAACCGGTTAAAATCCCTGCATTGGCAATCATCACCGCGCGCTTCCCTGCCGTTAAACCCTGAGAAGCAATGAATAAAACATCCGGCCCTGGCGTACACACCAAAGGAAAAACCGCGATTCCAAACAACAACACATTATCAAAAGCCATGAGTTCCACCCCAATACAAAACGGCTGCTATTGTAGTCTTTCATTGTTGAAATTTTTGATTGTAGTTATCATCCATCAATGATATTTTGCAATTTTATTTCAAAAATTCATGAAAAATTAGCACATGACACCGATAAAATTAGACAGCATTGATCGCCGCATTTTAAGGGCATTACAAAAGGATGCAAGCTTAGCGAATACTGATCTTGCCAAACTTGTGGGATTGTCGCCTTCCCCATGTTTGCGCCGGGTGAAGTTACTGCAAGAAGCGGGCGTCATCAAGCGCTATGTAGCCATCATTGATGGCGCTAAAGTGGATGCGGGCTTAACCTTATTTTCCCGCGTGTGGTTTAAAGCACAAGATGCCAAAACCATTGACAGCTTTATTGATGCCATTCAAGACATGCCAGAGATCATCGAGTGCCACTTAATGGCCGGTGAATGTGATGCATGGCTTCGCATTGTCACGAAAGATTTGGACAGCTATCGCCATTTTCATGCCAATAAACTCACCACCATCAAAGCCATTTTAAGCGTCAAAACTGATGTGCCGATGGATACCGTCAAACTCACCCACAGTTTGCCCATTTAGTGGCACAAAAAAAGCGCCTTTCGGCGCTTTTTCACTTTTTAGATTAAACGAAATCTAAAGTCGGTGGCGTTGGCTCAGAGGCTGAACCGCCATCATCTTTTGGCTTACTGTTTAATGAAGAATCACTGAGTTCGCGATCATGCATGATGTCATCCACTTGCTGTGCATCGATGGTTTCCACATCTAACAACACATTCGCCATACGGTGTAAGCGCTCAATGTCATCTTCTAACACTTTTTTCGCACGGGCATAGTTTTCGTTCACAATGCGACGCACTTCTTCATCGATCAATAACGCCGTTTCATTGGACATGGTGTCTTGACCTTGCGATGGGCGACCCATCATGCCACCATCACCATCGGGTGCATAAAATAGGAAACCTAACTTGTCAGATAAACCCCATTTTGTCACCATGTTGCGCGCCATGTTGGTGGAGTGCTGAATGTCACTCATGGCACCGGTGGTCACTTTGTCATAACCAAAAATGAGCTCTTCGGCAATGCGGCCGCCAAAGATCATCGCCATTTTGTTGTTGAGCCATTGACGTGAATTACTCACGCTGTCATTTTCTGGCAATGTCCATGTCACACCCAACGCACGGCCGCGTGGAATGATGGTCACTTTATACACAGGATCAGATTTCAAGCGATACGCCACAATGGCATGACCCGCTTCATGATAGGCGGTTAAACGCATTTCATCTGCCGTCATCATCAATGAGCGGCGCTCTGCCCCCATGAAGATTTTATCTTTCGCAGATTCCATGTCATCCATGCCCACATCATTTTTATTTTGACGGGCAGCAAACAAGGCAGCTTCGTTGACTAAGTTCGCTAAATCCGCACCTGAAAAACCGGGTGTCCCTTTAGCTAAACTCAATACATCCACATCAGATGCCAATGGCACTTTACGCAAATGCACTTTTAAAATCGCTTCACGGCCTTTAATGTCAGGCAATGGCACCACCACTTGACGGTCAAAACGACCTGGGCGCAACAATGCAGGATCAAGGACATCTACGCGGTTTGTGGCCGCAATGATGATGATGCCTGAGTTATCGCCAAAACCATCCATTTCCACCAACATTTGGTTCAACGTTTGTTCGCGTTCATCGTGACCGCCACCTAAACCTGAACCACGGTGACGACCAACCGCATCAATCTCATCGATGAAGATAATGCATGGTGCGTGTTTTTTCGCTTGCTCAAACATATCGCGCACACGTGCTGCACCCACGCCCACGAACATCTCCATAAAGTCAGAGCCTGAGATCGTGAAAAATGGTACGCCCGCTTCACCCGCAATGGCTTTGGCCAATAACGTTTTACCGGTACCCGGTGGGCCCACCATCAAAATACCTTTTGGCATTTTACCGCCTAAGCGTTGGAATTTCGTGGGATCACGTAAGAATTCCACCACTTCGCCCACTTCTTGCTTCGCTTCATCGGCGCCCGCAACATCTGAAAAACGGGTTTTAACTTCATCGGCGTTGAGCATCTTCGCTTTAGATTTACCAAAGCTCATCGGGTTTTTACCACCGCCCCCTGATTGACGCATCATGAACATGATGAGGCCAAATAAAATCAATACAGGCAATAAATTCAAGATAATGGAGAGCAAAATTCCGCGTGAACGCATCTCTTTACCCACGATCGTTACATCTTTTGCACGCAACAAATCGATCAACATACCATTATTGGTTTCAGGATTATATGTGGTAAAACGCTGACCGCTGCTGTAGGTACCATTGATTTCCGGTCCTGCAATTGTCACTTCTTTCACACGCCCGTCATCGATGGCATTCAAGAACTCTGAATACGCCATGCCTTGCCCTGGGGTGCTGCCAAAGTTTTGAAACACCAACAATACACCAAGTATTGCGACGATCAAAACAATGATATCTCTTCCGTTATATTTCAAAAGATTAACCTCTTGCTAAGTTAAAAAATTGTGGTTTATGAGAATAAATTTCAAACTGCAACTATACCGAATATCTTGAATTTAGTCACCATCGACACATGAATGGGGCTAAATATATTAAATTCAATGGCTGCGTTACTCTTTGCGGCCTTTAAAACCACGCGCTAATAAATAGATCTCTGAGCTGCGCGCACGTGAAGCTTTTGGCTTACGTGTGAGGACTTTGTCAAAATTCTCACGCAATTGCTTTAAATACTCTTCAAAGCCTTCGCCTTGGAAGATTTTCATTAAGAAATCGCCGCCCGGTTTTAAATGGTGATAAGAGAAGTCAAAGGCTAAATCTAACAAATACATCATGCGTGGCTGATCCACCCCTTTCATGCCGCTTGTGTTTGGCGCCATGTCCGAGATCACCACATCAATTTTACGGCCATCTAATAAAGCTTCTAATTCATGCAATACGCTCTCTTCACGAAAGTCGCCGGTGATGATATCCACGCCTGCCACAGGATTCATTGGCAAAATGTCCAAGGCAAAAACCTTACCATTGTGCCCCACTTTATGCATCGCATATTGTGACCAACTGCCAGGCGCCGCACCTAAATCCACAATCGTCATGCCCGGTTTAAACAAGCGATCTTTCTCATCCATTTCAGAGAGTTTATAGATCGCGCGTGAACGCCAGTTTTCCTTGCGTGCACGTAATACATATTCATCATCATGATGCTCTTTAAGCCATCTTGAACTGCTTGGTGTACGTTTTTTACCCATAATTATTCACTTTAATATTGCAATTGGGCACAATCCCAGAGCATTTTGACCTCGCTGAGTGTCAATGCCCGAAATTGTCCCGGTTGTAAATCATGGCCCAAACGAAGTGGACCATACTCAATGCGTTGAAGCTCTAGCACATAACGATCCACGGCTAGAAACATCTTTTTGACTTGATGAAATTTGCCTTCTGTTAAGGTCACAAAGGCTTCGCTCATCGTTTCACTACTGCTTATAATATCAAGTTTAGCAGGCACACAACAGATCCCACCGATAAACTCAATGCCCTGCATAAATTGTGTCACCATTTGTTCCGTCAAGGTGCCATTGACTTGCACACGATAGCGTTTGGTGACGTGATACTCAGGCAATGGCAAGCGGTAACAAAGCTGTCCATTGTCCGTTAAAATTAATAAACCTTCTGTATTGCGATCAAGGCGACCGATTGGCACCACGCCCTTTGGCAATGGATCACACACCGTTGGATGATTTGCATCTTTCACGGCACACACCACGCCTTTGGCTTTATTCATCAAATAATAGTGATGCGGCTTAATGCATAAAGGCTGCCCATCAATGTGCACCGTGTGCAATAATCCATCAACTTCAATGGCATCATCTAACACACATTGACCATTGATGCTGACTTTGCCGCCTTTAAACAGCTGATGAATGCGCTTTTTAGAAAAACCTTCATCTAATAACAGTTGAAACAATCTCATTAATGTTTCGAGGTTTTATTTTGTTTTAATGTAAAAGAACGCGCCCTGGCCATTAAAAAACCGCCACTGACCAATCCATAAAAAATTAATAGAATGAATTCATCTCGTTTTGATAAAGAAAAGAATGGTAAAATGGCCACCAAGATTATGCCCGCAACCAAAAATGTCACGGCAAGCATTCTTAAGCTTAAGAAAAGCTGTTGGATTTTGTGAGGTTGCGATAAGCTTGCCTCCACTTTTTTTTGACTAGGATCGTTACTCATGACTCAAATGAAATTAACCAAAGAACACATTCACTCTTTAAAAGGTCTTGCTCACTCCATGAAGCCAGTTTTAATCATGGGCGAGAAAGGCGTGACAGAATCATTCTTAGCAGAAGCAGAACGTGCGATAGAATACCATGAATTGATCAAAATTCGTATTGCCGGTGATGATCGCGATGCGAAAAAAGCCATTGCTGCACAAATCACAGAAGCCTTAGGCGCAACGATGATTCAACACGTTGGCAATGTGATCACCTTATTTAAGCGCAATCACGAAGAGCCAAAAATTTTCTTTAAATAAACAATTAACCCCTCACATAGGGGTTAATTTTTATCCACATTATGGTTTTTTCGCAGGTTGAGCCGGCGCTGCCATCACTGAGCTGATCACGCTGAATGTATCGAGCACTTGCGCAATGATTGTGGTGCGATACATGCGATAACGCTTTTCTTGTGGATTTAAACCCAAATTTTGGATCACATAATACACTTGTCCATTGCCAGAAAACTCCCCTTTCATCTTGAGGTTTTTCCACTCTCCGCCATCAGCAATCTTTGAAGGCGCTTTACCTTCTCGCATCTCTGTCACAGCTTTATTGAGTGCATTTTCTGAAATGGCATCACACAAAACACCTGTTTCTGTTGTGCACTCTTTCCATGCATTGTCTACGCTGATTTGAGTCTCTTCAATCTGATTCAAAGCACGCATGGCAAGATCTTCCGTTTCTTGCTTAAAGCTCACATACTGAACACTTCTAGTGACACTGGTGTTTTGCTGATACAGTCCTAAACCAATAACGGCAAAAATGATCAACATGATCAACGTAATGTATAAGATGAATCCTTGTTGTTTTTGAAGTATACGCATTATTTATTAGGCTCCGGTTCACGACGGCTATCATCAAGCACCACTGTGTAAGGTGTTTTAATGGCGGGATCATCTAAATCAATAATCGTGATGATTGGGCCATTAACTGTCACATCTTTTAATAATGCATTGGCCGTCTTTTTCAGTGCCGCAACCGACGCAGGATCTAACACATTATTGTCTTTTGGCTGTAAATTGAGGCGATCTGTAAAATCGGCAATCAAAATGGGCACTGCCATCTCTGTGCGAACTTCACCAAGATCCTTGACTGCTCTGTTTTGTAATTTCACAAGCCCCACCAATGCGATGGAAAAAATGGCCAGCGAGATTAAAAACTCCAACAGAAATGAGCCTTGTTGTCTTTTTATTGTCATCTTACCCTCTGAGTATAATTCGGCATACGGCGGCTATGATAACAAAAATTAATCACCTTCGTCATCACTGTGACGCTCACAGAATGAAAGATCAAATGCCACACCATAGCTGTCGCAATCATAGGCAAGATTCACCGCCTCAATTTGTGCTAAGGTTTTGCCCATTTCTTGATTTATCTCATGAAATAATGCGCTGCACATCTCATCATCGGCCAGATTCAAATCTTTCAAACGCTCCTCATAGGACAATAGCGCTTGTTGCCAAAGCGTTTGATGGTGCCATTCATGGGCTTTAAGGGCGCGATACTCTTGTGTGAAAGCCGCGTGCTGTTCACTTGAACCGGCGAACAACGTGGGTAAAACCATCTCACCATTTAATGACACCACTAAATCCGTCAATACGCAGCGCTGACTGCTCGCCTCATAATGATACGCCAATGATGCAAGTGTGACTGAACCTACATAACTGCTCACGGCATGATGTTGATCACTGACCAATGATTGCGCTAAATTCGGCACATCTTTAGCCGCCGTTAAGATGGCATCATCGATTGATTGCCCATCTTCGATGACAACCGGATAATGAATGATCTCTAAATTCACTTCCACCGCTAAAAGTGGCGCGCACATGCTCAATGCAAGCAGTGCACTCAATGCGCGCTTCATGTGCGATGGCGGTGCAAATGGATAAAGAGCCCCACAACACCGAACATAAAAAAGAGGCCAAAACTCACCATCAAGGCAAGAACGGGCACTTGATACGCTGCCAATGCACCAAAGATCAACATCATCAGGATCATGACGCTGTTTTCTGCAAAATTTTGTACAGCGATCGCAGTGCCTGTGCTTTTAAAAGATTGCCCGCGGGTTTGCAGCAAGGCATTCATTGGAATCACAAATAAACCGCCCATTGCACCAATCAACATCAACAAAGCATACACCCACACAATCTCAGTTTGATGGGCGAACACCACACACAAAATACCCATCATCAAGCCTGCCCATAAGCAATAACGCAAACGCTCAATGGTGATGAAAAGCGCTGCAAACAGTGCACCCACCACAATGCCAATGCTGACAATCGCACTTAAAGCTGCCACCATTTCTGTGCCGCCGCCTAACACTTCGCGCACCCAATCATTGAGCAATAAACGTAACGTGGTGGCAGCGCCCCAAAATAGGCTGGTGCCCAAAATGGCAAAACGCGCGCCAGGATCTCTCAGTAAGCACCATAAAATCTCACCAAAGCTTTTGAGCAATGCGCTAGGCGTAAAGCTGTCATGACGCGCACGTTTAATTTTCGGAATGAACACATTAAAGATTAAGGCAACGCCATACATTAAGCCTGCAAATAAAAAAGCCATCGTCATATTCCATTCTGCCAATAAGCCGCCCACATACGCGCCCAATAATATGGCTAAAATGGTGGAACCTTCCACCAATCCATTGACTTTAACCAATAAACGCGTTGTCACCAATTCACTTAAAATGCCAAATTTCGCAGGTGAATAGATCGCCGCGCCAATGCCCACAATGGCATATGCCACAAATGGTGATGCCCCCATGAATAACAGCGCGACACCCAACAATTTTGCACCATTGCCCAGCATTAACACCCTGGATTTTGACTGATTGTCCGCAAATAATCCCACAAAGGGAGCCAGCAAAATATATGCCGCTAAAAAGCACGCTTGCAATAGATACGTGCTCTCTTTTAATGCACCTAAATGGTCGAGCAATTCTAGGAGGGCAAAAAAGAGTGCATTGTCCGCCAATGCTGAGAAAAACTGCGCATTGACAACGCTCAATACGCCCCGATTGAATAAACGATCCGACACTTTTGTCATACGCTCTCTTCCATCACCTGTTGATTTAATGCAGCATAATCCACCTTGCCTGAGCCAAGCAAGGCAATCTCTTTGACAAAACGCACATCACGCGCCACTGATAATTCAGATAAACCAAGCTCTTTTGCCAATGTGCTCACTGTTTTGCGATCAATTTCATCCGCAGTAGTGAATAAGACAATCGCCTCACCTTTGCTCTCATCTTTGCGTACCACAGCTGCATGATCATGCTCGGGATATGCCAATTTAAACAGGCGCTCTGTGGTTTCTAATGTCACCATTTCACCCGCAATCTTCGCAAAGCGTTTGACGCGCCCCTTGATGGTTAAATACCCTTCTTCATCCATGGCCACCACATCACCCGTGTTGTACCAACCTTTTTCACCTTGATATTCCGTTGGCACCAATTGATTCGGCGCATTGTAAAAGAGATAACCTTTCATCACATTGCCACCTTGAACGATCAATTGCCCGCCTTCTGCGATGCCATCTATGGTTTCTAAACGAGCGCGCATGCCTGGCAAAATTTTACCAATGGTGTTCTCTTTATAACTCATCGGCACATTGATCGAGATCACAGGGGAACATTCAGTCGCACCATAACCTTCTAAAATGCGGATGCCAAACTTTTCTGACCACACATCACGCACCGATTCAGACAAGCGCTCGGCGCCTGCCACCACATAACGCAATGTGCGAAAATCATACGGATTGGCAAAGCGTGCATAATTTTGTAAAAATGTGGAGGTGCCAAAGAGAACCGTTGCGCCCGTGTCATACACCAACTCTGGAATGACGCGATAATGAAGCGGCGATGGATACAAAAAGATGCGGCAACCCGAACGTAAACCCAAAAGCGTGCCTGCCGTTAAACCAAAAGCATGGAAAATCGGTAACGCTGAAAGGAAAATATCTTTTGTGGTGAAATCTGCCACCGTAAAGAGCTGCTCCACATTCGTCAATAATGAACGGTTGGTATGTACAACGCCTTTAGGTTTACCTTCAGAGCCTGATGTGAATAAAATCACAGCTTCTGCATCCGGGTCAGGTTCAGGCAAATAACGCTTGGGCATGAGTTTTGCTTTCACCACCCAAAGTTTATCCTCGGTTGTAATTGCTTTACGTAAATCTTCTGCATACACCCAATGGATCTCAGGGAATGCTGCCACTAAATGTGTCAAATTGCCTTTCTCTAAAAAGATGCGTGACGTTAAAATGGTTTTCACATTCGCAGCTGTGATCGCAGCATTCATACCATCTACGCCTGCGGTGTAATTCAATAATGCAGAAACGCGACCCGTTAAATTGAGCGCCATAATCGTTGCAACTGAGCCGCTGGCATTGGGCAGTAATACGCCCACATGTTCATTTTTTTCTGTCAAACGCTCAACAATGCGGCTGATGCCTAAAATCTTGGTGATGAACTGCCCATAAGATTCAGGTTTACGCTGAATGTCTTCTAAACAGATGGTGTCCATCCCAAAGCGACGCGCCGATTGTAGCACCATGTCAAACAAGGAAGTCGGCGCAAAAATCGCAATGCGCATCTCCATCATCAATTCATGGGTGTATTTTGCCAAATATTGGCGGCGCGCCTTGCCATGCAAATGCTCTGGCGTTGGCACATTAATCGGTGCACCCATCGTAATGGCGATGGGCGTAAATAGGCGCTGCTTCACCAATCCTTTTAAGCGGCTGAAATAGGAGTATTCTGCACCCTCTAGCATCACCGGAATCAAAGGCACTTTTGCTTTACTCGCCACAAAGGCTGCCCCTTCGTAAATCTTCATCAGGCTGCCTGTCAACGTGATGCGCCCCTCTGGAAAGATCACAATGGTGCGGCCGCTGGCCACCACTTTTGTCAGCAATTTAACAGACATCGGGTGCAAAGGATCAACGGTTACATGGTCAATGAATTTTAAAAAGGGTTTAAAATACCAACGATTGGCAATGTCAGTGTTGATCACAAACAATGGCTGCTGCGGTAAAAAGACGCCTAGAAGCACGCCATCTAAAAAGGACTGATGGTTACACACCACAACGCCATGGGTTTGACATGCTTGTGGGTCGAGCTTTGTTTGAATGTTAAAGAAAAGCTTAAAAATGACTCTTAAAATTGTTCTCATAAATTTGACCATGCAGAATAATAAAACAGTGTTTAGTTTAAAAGATTTTAAATATTAATCAATGTTTATTTGAAGATTTTTTGCCTGCACTACCATCTGTCAATGCAAGCACTGTAATCTAATTGACCATGTTCAGCACCATATTTTTCAGTATAATCGCGCCTCATCTATTCATTTATGAGGATCATATGTCGTCTTCAACCCTCTCTTTAATCGTGGCGATTGCCAATAATGGCACCATTGGCATCAACAACCGTTTGCCCTGGCACTTGCCTGATGACTTAGGATTTTTCAAACAAAACACTGTGGGTAAACCCATCATCATGGGACGAAAAACCTATGAATCTTTAGGCCGCCCATTGCCAAAACGCCCAAACATCGTGATCAGCTCACAAAGCGCCCCTGAAAATTTGCCAGAAAATGTCCATTACTTTACAGATTTAATGACAGCGATAGAAACTTTTAATGATGCGCCTGAAATCATGATCATTGGTGGTGCCCAGCTTTATCGCGCAGCCATCCCGATGATGAATCGTTTATATGTCACGCGTGTAGATGCAGACATTATGGGGGATACACAACTGCCTGAAATCCTCAACTTACCGTTTGACGCAGCCACTTTAGTGAGCCGTGAACATCATCCTATGGATGAAAAACATGCCCACCCATTTACCTTTGAAATCTGGGATTTTCCCTCACAAAACTAATTTGTAAACCTTCTGTAAATTGACGGGGAATCCGTTTTTAGCTACTGCAAAATTTAGCAACTTCGCTATAATTGTGCATTATGTTTTTAAATCGAGTGAATTATGGCTGTGACCACCAAAAAAGTCAGTTGGTATAAAAAATATGCCAGCTATAAATACTATGTGCCATTGGCCAATGCCATTGCGCCTTATTGCTTATGGCTCAGTTTAATCTTGGGCATTGTGGGTTTAACTTTGGGCTTAGGCTTTGCCCCAGCTGATTATCAACAAGGCAACAGCTTTCGCATCATCTACATTCATGTGCCTGCCGCGATGCTCTCTACTGCGCTATACATCACCATGGCGGTGATGAGTTTATGCTTTTTGATTTGGCGCGTTAAACTGTTAACGTTAGTGGTCAGAAGCATTGCCGTTGTGGGCGCAACCTGTACGCTTATCGCCTTGGTCACCGGTGCCATTTGGGGCGCGCCCACATGGGGCACTTGGTGGGTTTGGGACATTCGCTTAACCTCAGAGTTGCTCTTACTCTTTTTCTACATTGGCTACATTGCCTTTGACCATGCGATCGAAGATCGCCAAACGGCAGATATTTTTACCTCCATCCTTGCAGTGATCGGCATTGCGGTGGCCATTTTAGTGAAAGTTTCTGTCTTTTTCTTTAACTCGCTTCATCAAAAGAGTACAGTCTTTGCCTCTGGCGGACCGTCGATTCAGATGGAGATGTTTTTACCACTGATTTTAATGATCTTAGCTTATGGCCTCTTTACTTCAGGGTATGTGCTCAAAAAGAGCGTGAACCTCATCTATAAAGAGAAACTCATGAAGCACTATTTAAATCAATAACCCACGGAGTATCTATGACATTTGCATTTGGGAGCTTTGCAGAATTTCTGCAAATGGGGAAGCATGGTCTCTACGTCTGGTTAAGCTACGGATTCTTTTTGATCTGTCTGCTCAGCCTTGTGATTCCGCTACTGAGCGAGAATAAAAAATTACGCAACACTATGAAACAAGAGGGGATTGACTCATGACGCCAAAGCAAAAACAACGTGCCATCATTGTGGTGGGTTTAGTGGTGATTACCTTAGCCGCCATTGGTTTACTCATTTATGCATCAAGAAGTGAACTCAACTATTACTATTCGCCTGTGGAAGTTAAAGAAGGCAAAGCACCTGTAGATCGTTCCATTCGCATTGGCGGACTTGTGGCACCAGGCTCATTGGTGAAAAGTGACGAAGTGATTGACGTGGCCTTTGACATCATGGATGGTCAAGATCGCGTGCATGTCACCTATGACAAAATGTTGCCAGACTTATTCCGCGAAGGTCAAGGCGTGATTGCAACAGGTGTATTAGATGACAATCATCACTTCACCGCCACAGAAATCCTTGCAAAACACGATGAAACCTATATGCCACCTGAAGTGAAAGCTTCACTTGAAAAATCAGGCATCGTGATTGATGAAAACTCTAGACACCCCGGCGCTCCGAAGGAATAAGCATGCTACCCATTGGTGAATTAACACTTTACGTTGCGCTCGCGACAGCGCTTTTATTGCTCTTTCTGCCGTTGATCGGACTTGTGACACACAACACAAAACTGATGCAAACGGCCAAACCGCTAACCTTATGGCTCTTTGTGCTGCTGCTCACCTCGTTTGTGAGTTTAGGTTATGCGTTTTATACCAATGACTTCAGTTATGCGTATGTTTTTAGTAACTCAAACACGCAACTGCCGGCCATTTTCCGCCTAACGGCCATTTGGGGTAGCCATGAAGGTTCGATGTTATTGTGGGTCTTCACGCTCTCTTTATGGATGTTTGTGGCGATCTTCTTTATGCGTAAATTACCCATCGAATTGACGGCCACCACGCTCGCGATTTTAGGCGCCATCATCGCCTCTTTCATCGCCTTTGTGATCTTCACATCCAACCCATTTGAACGCGCCATTAACAGCATTGTCTTTGATGGCCGCGACTTAAATCCATTATTGCAAGACGTTGGGCTCATCATTCATCCACCGTTACTCTATATGGGCTATGTGGGCTTTGCCATTCCGTATGCGTTTGTCTGTGCCATTTTAATCAATGGTTACATTGACCGCACAACGGTGCGTTGGTTGCGCCCTTGGGTATTGGCCGCTTGGGGCTTTTTAACCCTCGGCATCACCGTTGGCAGCTGGTGGGCTTACTATGAATTGGGCTGGGGCGGCTGGTGGTTCTGGGATCCTGTGGAAAACGCATCCCTCATTCCTTGGATTTTATCCACCGCTTTATTGCACTCATTGATCACTACAGAAAAACGCCAAGTCTTCTCCGTTTGGTCTGTGCTGATGGCGATCCTTTGCTTCTCATTGAGTGTATTGGGCACATTCTTGGTACGCTCAGGCGTGTTGACTTCGGTGCATTCATTTGCTGCCGATCCTCGTCGCGGTGCCATCATCCTCATCATTTTAGCCTGCGTTGTGATCTTTGGGATTGCATTGTTACTCATGCGCTCAAGCCGCATTCGTCAACACAATGACGTGGCGCTCTTTTCGCGTGAAACAGGCATTTTACTCAACAATATTTTCTTATCTGTGGTGTGCTTTATTGTGGTGCTCGGCACCCTTTATCCGCTCATCGTGGACATGCTGCAAATCGGTAAAATCTCTGTGGGGCCAAACTTCTTTAATAAAACCGTCAATCCATTGGCGATGATTTTATTGGTGATCCTTGGCATCACGCCGCTTGTGCGCTACAAGAAAGATCAATTGAGCCGCATTCGTAAGCCTCTGATCATCATGGCCATTGCCGCTGTGATCATGGGCCCATTATCAAATGCTGCGTATGTTTTATATGTCAATGGTTTATTACCCGCGGGCCACGCTGATCGCATGCCAATCATCAATCCAATGGTGACATTGAGCCTCATTTTATGTTACTGGGTCTTTTTCGGCATTTTGGCTGAAATTGCGATGCACAAACCCCGCAATGCAAGCTTCATTAAAGGCTTCTTTACGCAGTCCATGTCCCGCGTTGCCATGAACTTAGGTCACTTAGGTGTTGTGGTCACCATCGTGGGCATTACGATGACCAGTTACTACAGCGTTGAAGCGGATCGTTTACTCAAAGTTGGGCAAACTGAAGTGGTGCAAGGCTATGAATTTAAGCTGGAGAATTTAGAAAACATCAAAGGCCCGAACTACTTTGCCACCAAAGGCACCTTCTCTGTGAGCTACCAAGGCAAATTCTTACGCATGATGCATCCTGAAAAACGCATCTATGCAGCCAGCGGCATGCCCATCAGTGAAGTGGCACTGCGTGCTTCTCTCTTTGATGATCTCTACATTGCATTGGCAGAAGAGCGCCCTGGTCAAAGCTGGGCCATTCGCTTGTATGTCAAACCTTTCATTCGTTGGATTTGGTTAGGCGGCGTGATCATCTCGATTGCAGCGCTATTGGCCATGTTGGCATTGCGCCGTCCTGAACGTGCGGAAAAATAGGAGAATTGTATGAAAAAGCCTGTCATCATCGCCATCACCGTGAGCGTATTGGTTGTGATCTTTGCCTTCTTCTTCATCACCCTTGGCAATGATCCGAGCAAATTGCCCTCCACGCGTGAAGGCAAACCTGTGCCAGAGTTCAGCGCCAGTAAATTGGTGGAACCTGGGCACATTGCAGAAATCATCACCAATGAAGACATCAAAGGCCCTGCCCTACTCAATGTTTGGGCGACATGGTGCCCAACGTGCCGTGATGAACATGCCACCCTCAATGTGTTAAAAGATCAAGGCGTGCGCATTTATGGCGTCAATTATAAAGATGATCCTGAAAAAGCATATGAATGGCTCGAAGAACTTGGCAACCCTTATCTGTTTAACTTTTTGGACATGAGCGGCGCCGTTGGCATTGAGCTTGGCGTTTATGGCGCACCGGAAACTTACTTCATCGATCAAAACAATGTAATCCATTATCGTCACGTGGGCGCAATTTTGCCTGAGATTTGGGAAACGCAACTGAAAGCCATCTATGAAGAGATCATGCAAACAGGAGATCCATCGTAATGAGAGTATTGTTATCGATGCTGCTGCTCATCAGCAGTTTGACCTTGGCCAATGTCAATGTGTATAACTTTTCTGACAAAGTGCAAGAGACTCGTTTTAATCACTTAATCACCGATTTACGCTGTCCGAAATGCCAAAATCAGAACTTAGCCGATTCAGATGCGCCGCTTGCGAAAGATTTAAAAGATCGCGTTTATTTAATGATCAACGATGGCCGCAGTGACAGTGAAATCCTAACCTTTATGGTGGATCGCTACGGTGATTTCGTGCTGTATACGCCCCCTGTCAAACCCATCACTTGGTTTTTATGGTTTGGCCCTGCGGTGATTTTATTACTTGTGCTCATCATTGTCTTTGCGCGCCGTAAAAAGCCCACCGAGGAAGTTGTTCAGCCCTTATCACCTTCAGAAGCCCAGCAACTTTCTGAGCTGTTAAATAAAAAGGATTTGCACCCATGATTTTTATTTCCATCATCCTCTTTGTCTTGACGATGCTCATCATCTTTTATCCGCTGTTTCAAACCAAAACAGCCGCAGAGCCAACGCTGCAAGATGTCTATACCAAAAACTATTTGGCCACCGAAGCGCGCTTGAAAAAGAGTTTAGACAATGGCGTGATCACGCAAACACAATATGATCAACAACAAGCAGAAGCGGCTCGTGATCTCTTAAAGCTCACACAAAAGCATCAAAGCAAATTGTCTAATGGTGCGCGCACCGCGATTTCTGTGGTGGCATTGATTTTTCCTGTGGCGGCCATTGGCGGCTTTTGGGCGCATTCCTACACACAAGATGTGCAAGAGTATGATCAAAAACGCAGTGAACTCACCCCTGAGTTACAAGCTTGGTTAGATCGCATTCCAGAGAGTGAATTAGAAACCTTTAAAAGCATTGTGGAAGTGGAGCCGCAGCCACCTAAACCAGAATTGTTTGAAGATTTGCGTTATGTGTTCCCAACGCTCTTTTACATGAGTGCAAAACAAACCCATGACAATCCAAAACTTTTAAAACTGTTGGGTAAACTTGCCTACAGCGCACAATGGACACCGGGCACACTCGATGCTTATAACCGCGTCTTGGCGTTGTCACCAAATGATTACATTGCCAATGTTTCGGTGTTAGAAGTCGACCTACAAAATGCGAAAAAGAAAATTCCTAAACGTTTGGTTGAACGCTTAGATCACTTTTTCACTATGTATCCTAACGACACTTATTTACGCATTTTGTACGCAGAAGCCCTCTATGAGCGCGGACAATTTAAAGAGTCCATCGCCCAATGGAAAGAGATGCGTGACTTATTGGCCAAAAGCGCAAAAGGCAATCCGCAAGGTGAGCAAGCGCTCAAAACTTTGGACACATTCATTGCGTCAATCGAGCAAGGCATGATGGAAACTGCACAAGTGCGTAACTTTGATGTCAAAACGGCGCTCGATGCCCCAATTGATTGGCAAAACATCACATCCCCGCTCATCATGACCCTTTACATGATGGACTTTGAAGACAACACACCGATTGCCTTTAAAGAAAGTTTAATTGCCCCGAATCAAACGGTGCCTGCTCAAATGGTGCTCAATGATTTTAACCGCTTTGATGCTGTCACAACGCCGATTCGTAACTTTGAGCATTTGGCTGTATTTGGCACCTTAAAACCCGTCGATGGCGATGAAATTCTGTATCTCACCGATGTGGTTGAATTGCCAAAAGGTGCTTATGAAAGTGCCATTACCTTCATGCCAAGCAGTGAAGCTTCCCCCATCAATGATGTGATGCAAAAAACCATCGATGCGGCCAAAGCCAAAACCGCTGCCCGTTACTTAGTGCAAGTCAATGCGCCCGATGTGGATTTAAGCACATTGCCTGAGAGCGCACGTTTAACCCTCTTCATTTCCCAAGAAGGTTCACGCATGCCGCTTGCCGCAAAAGCCATTGATTCAGCAAACAGCTTAACGTTTCCTTTAACCATTGAGATCACTGATCAAGATCGCTTAATGGCCGGTAATCCAAGCTTATTTGCCACCCCAAATTTAACTGTGGGCGCGCGCTTAAGCCAAGGCTCTGAAGCCGTTGGTCAAGCCGGTGACATCGAAAGCGTGAAAATGCCGATTGCACCTGAGCATTCCAGCGTTATTTTAACGCTTGATCAAATCCGTGAAACCTCTAAAACCTCACCGGTGGCCCCATAATGTTTGATGATTTCACCTTACAGATTGACCAAGTGAGCGCAACGCGCAATTATCGCAAAGTGTTCTCACCGGTCACATTAACCCTCAAAAATGGCGACAGCCTCTACATTGAAGGGGAAAATGGTGCAGGTAAAACCACATTTTTACGCGTGATTGCCGGTTTAAACAGCATCTATCAAGGTGAAATCATCTTCAATGGCCTCAATCGCAAAGAGCTTGCCCATACGTATCATCGTCATATTTTGTACGTTGGGCACGCCCTTGGCTTAAAAGATGATCTGACCGCTTATGAAAACATTGATGCAATGCTCAAAATCCAAGGCATTGAACGCTCAGAGGCGGAAATTTTATCGGTGTTTGAAACCTTATTAATCCCCACGCAAAACCGTGCAATGCGCTACTTATCGGCCGGACAACGCCGCCGCGTTGCACTCTCTCGCCTGTGGCTTGAACCAAAAGCCATCTGGATTTTAGATGAACCCTTCACCGCTTTAGATAAGCGCTCTGTGGCGATTTTAGAAGATGCCATCACTGAACATCATCAACAAAATGGCGCCATCCTCTTCACTTCTCATCAAACGCCTTCAGAAGGTGTGTATAATAAGCACGAAATGATAGAGAGTTATAGGAAATAGATCAGCCTCATGAGTGTTTTTACCGCGGTCATCAAACGTGACCTTCAATTAGGCATGCGCCAACGCTCGGAATTGCTCACCCCCATGATCTTCTTTTTGATTGTGGTGAGTCTTTTTCCGCTCGGTTTAGGGTTAGACAATCAAAAAGTACTCCATGAAGTTTCGCCCGCCATTTTATGGATTGGCGCGCTGCTCTCAAACATGCTCATTATGGATCGCCTTTTTAAAAGTGATTATGATGATGGCTCCCTTGAACAGTTGATGATCTCAGGCTCGCCACTTGTGGTTGTGGTGCTCGCTAAAATCGTTGCCCATTGGTGTTTAACGGCGCTGCCCCTCATCATTGTTTCCCCTATTTTGGGCTTAATGCTCTATTTCTCGGTGCCAGATGCCCTTGAAACCACATTTTTACTGCTCATCGGCACGCCTGTCTTGAGCTGCATCGGCGCCATTTGCACCGCACTCACCCTACAACTCAAGCGCGCAGGTTTACTCCTTAGCATCATCGCCTTGCCGCTCTTTTTACCTGTTTTAATTTTTGGTGTGCAAGCCACATTACGCATCATCGAAGGCCATTCTGTGGTTGGTTTTTATGCCGTATTCGCCGCCCTTGATTTGATCGCCCTTGCTGCTGCACCATTGATTACAGCTTTTGCGTTACGCATCAGTCTTCATTAAAATTTCGAGTGTTACATGACAACCAAAAAAACTACCACGCCCGCTTTGGACTATCCACAACAATTGTCACCAATTGTGCATGCTTGGATTTTGACCACCATTTTAGATTTAGGTGGGCATCGTGAATTCATTCATAAAGATTTCTTCAGTGATGATCAACTGGCCACCGCCATCGGTTTAGATAAATGGCTCAATTGTAAGCCGCCGTTAAACCGTGCGGACATCCTCAAAACCTTGCGTGATCAACAACAAAAACTATTGAATGATCCGGCAACGTTTGCAACGCCTTACAATCTTGATCTGACCCACAACTTAGACAATCTCAAAGCCCTCATTCATTTATCGGATGTGGAATGTGCGCTCTTAGAGTTCACACTCATCACGTACAATGAGCCTTTGCTTAATAATGCGTTAGATCAACTTGGCGCAATCAGCTCAGATCAACTCAATCGCATTTTGGCATTTTTATTGCAAAAAACACCGCAAGAGATTCAAGCGGCGCTCTCCTCAAATGGCGCCCTTGCCCGCACAGGTTTAATGCGCGTGCATCATGGTCCTTCGCTCTTTTTCCGTGGCAAAATTGATTTGTTGTCCCGCAATTTCATTGAAGCGATGTTCTCCCATGAAACGACGCCTTATAACATCCTCAAAGATGTGGTCTCTAAAAGTAAGCCCACGGATTTGTCTTTAGACAATTTTGGCTACTTAAAAACTGAGCTCAATATTTTGGTGCCCTATTTACAGCACGCGCTTGATCACAACCAAAAAGGCGTCAACATCCTCATTTATGGTGAGCCTGGCACAGGTAAAACAGAGCTTGCGCGCACATTGGTGGAGCATTTTCAAGTGGCAGCATATGAAGTTGTCTCTGAATCCATTCATGGCGAAGGCGTGGAAAAAGGCGAGCAACGCTTATATGCCTATTTAGCGGCACAAAACTTCTTTTGTAATCAAAAATCGCTGATCATTTTTGATGAAATTGAGGATGTCTTTTTTGATGCAGGCGCAGATGGATTACCAAATTTCTCTAAAGCGTGGTTCAACCATATTTTAGAAACCAATCAGATCCCCACCATTTGGATCTGTAATGATACGTATGACATTGATCCTGCCATCATTCGCCGTTTTGATTTTACTTTCCATTTAGCTTCTCCGCCAAAATCTGAACGTAAAGCGATGCTTGAATCTGCCTTAAAAGGCAAACTCAGCCCCAATACATTAAATACGCTTGCCCTGTCTAAAGCGTTGGTGCCTGCCATCATTGATCGCACCGCAAAAGTGCTCAACACCATTTATGATGATGTGGCAGAAAACTTTGATGAAGCGGCCACCACAATCATCAATGGCACCTTAAAAGCCCAAGGCAACCCTGAAATTCGCGTGGCCAAAATTGGTGGGCTCAGTGACATTTATAATCCTGCCTTCACCAACACGGATTCAAATTTAGCCCTCCTTGCAGAACGCTTAAAAGTGTTCAACGAAGCGCGCATCTGTTTATATGGTGCTTCTGGCACCGGTAAATCTGCATTTGCGCACTATTTAGCGGACTATTTGAATAAGCCTCTTCTCATCAAAAAAGTTTCTGACTTGATGGATAAATATGTGGGGGAAACGGAAAAGCAAATCGCCGAAGCCTTCTATGAAGCCACCACAACCGGCGCCATTTTATTGATGGATGAAGTGGACAGCTTTTTACGGGATCGCCGCTCTGCGCAGCAAAATTATGAGATTACGATGGTCAATGAGATGCTCACGCAAATGGAAGAATTCTCCGGCATTTTCATCGCCACCACCAACTTAATGGATCATCTTGATCAAGCGATGCTCCGCCGTTTTGACTTTAAAGTGAAATTTGATTACTTAAAAGCGGATCAAGCTTGGCTCCTCTTTAATGAACAATGCCGCTATTTGGGTTTTCAATCTGTGGACATGAATTTAGAGGCTGAGTTTAAGAAAATGACGCGTTTGACGCCGGGGGATTTTGCCATCTCTGCCCGTCAAGCGAAATTGGGTGTCATCACAACGCCAGAAGAGATCGTCACGCAATTGGTTAAAGAGAATACACTCAAAGAATCAAAAGGCACCACCATTGGGTTTGTGCAAAATAAATAGATCACCATGAGAAATCCCCCGCATTGCGGGGGATTTTTTTAGGCTCATTTCAAATCATTCATGAATTAATTGTAAGAAACTTTTGCCAACAAACCTGTGCCTTCCAATTTCTTAATTTTAAATGGACCGTAGAAAATCAACGCGATCAACACAATGCCCACATAACCTGCGATCGGATAGAAGTAACCCATCAACTGAATGAAGCCCACAAAGCTGATGCCATAACCCATCGTCAATACACCCAATACAATCCAACGTGATTTTGGCGTTTCCATCGGCACATAGCGCGAGATGAACACATAAAACATGCTCACCGCTGTACTATAAATCATGGCCAATGCCACAAGCGTCAATAAACCACTTAAGTGAGGTACATATGTATTCATGATTTGTAAGGATGGCATTTGTGCCAAAGTATCCACCGTGGGCGCAATGGTTTTGATCTGTGCAAAGAGTGCAAAGTGCCCCATTGCCAATACGCCGCCAATAATTAAACCACCCAATGCACCGCCCCAACGCGCCACTTTTGGATCTTTCTCTTCCCCGCCAATCACCAATGACATGCCAACACCCGCCACCGTCATCATTGTGACATGGTTAATGGCCGCCACCCACCAATTGGGCAAAGTGTCTGGCAATGTGTCACCCACAGCGATCACATAATCATTGAGCTCTGCAAAGCTTTCTGTTTGATTCGATAAACCTTGATAAATCACGATGGACAATAAACCAATTAAAATTGGCGTGATCATGCCAATGACCAAAATGATTTTACGTAAACGCAGCATCAATGTGCCCACCACCAATAATGTCATGATGAGGGAGCCTTGCCACAAGGGCATATTATATTGCTGCTGAAAGAGCGAACCGCTGCCTGAAAGCATAATAATGCCGGTGCCAAGCATCATGATGATGATCAATGCATCCACAAAGCCACCAACGGCTTTACCGCCCACTAAATAGGCCGCTTCCTTATAGTTTTTCGACTGTAAACGCTGCCCTAAACCGGTGACAAAATAACCGACAATACCATACAGCACCGTGGCTAAAATGACGCCGGCGGTGCCTTCAATGCCAAAAGATGTGTAGTAAAAAAATGGCTCCATGCCTGAGGCATTTCCTGCTCCGACAACGACACTGGCATAGGCAAATGCCACGATTAAAACCTCTAAAACCTTCTTCATTTCAATCCTCCTAAGTGATGTGTCCCAGATACTTTTTGCAGGATGCTGCCAAGCATCTCATTGTTATGAATACAGTTTTTATACAAAACGGTATCAATGGGGTTGCCTTGATAGTCGCTTTTATGACCAACAAGTGTCAAAAGATATGAATTCAGAAGGTAATGAATTTTTTTCCATTTTCGTTAGGCACCAAAACTATTCCTTAAAGGAATGAAGCTGTGCATTTAGTTCGTTTGTCAGGCCGATGGGCTTAGATGTAGCATCGATTCATGCCTTCATTTGGCAAATCACAATAAGAATCACTCACGTCATAACCATTGAATTAAAAAGGATGATTACCATGAATATTTCTGTACTCAACCAATTAGGTCTGTCCAACGAATTGTTAAATGGCGGCGATCACGCCATTCGTAGCCCAATTGATGGCTCAACATTGGCAAAACTTACCTTCATTGATGCCACACAAACAAATGCCATCATTGATGAAGCGCACGATGCATTTTTAGAATGGCGCACAGTGCCTGCACCCATCCGCGGTGAATTGGTGCGCGTATTGGGTGAATTACTTCGCGAACACAAAGAAGCATTGGCCACCGTCATTACATTGGAAGCTGGTAAAATTCAGTCTGAAGCCTTAGGCGAAGTGCAAGAGATGATCGACATCTGTGACTTTGCCGTGGGTTTATCGCGTCAGCTTTATGGTTTGACGATCGCCTCAGAACGTCCGGGCCATCACATGCGCGAAACCTGGCATCCGCTAGGCGTTGTGGGTGTGATCACTGCATTTAACTTCCCGATGGCGGTTTGGTCTTGGAATACAGCGCTTGCCCTCATTTGTGGTAATGCGGTGGTGTGGAAACCTTCAGAAAAAACGCCATTGACGGCTTTAGCCTGCCAAGCGGTGTTTGAAAAAGCCCTTGAGCGCTTTGGTAAAGCACCGAAAAACATCGCCCGTTTAGTGGTGGGCGCCCGTGATGCCGGCAATGCATTGGTGGAAAATCACAAAGTGGCACTGGTCAGCGCAACAGGCAGCACGCGCATGGGTCGTGAAGTGGGACCTAAAGTCGCCGCACGCTTTGGCCGCTCCATTTTAGAATTAGGTGGCAACAATGCCATGATTTTGACAGAATCGGCAGATCTTGATTTAGCAGTCCGCGCCATTGTCTTCAGTGCAGTGGGCACAGCAGGACAGCGCTGCACAACGCTTCGCCGCCTGATCATTCATAAATCAGTTAAAGCACAAGTGCTTGAGCGCCTCAAAGCCTCTTACAGCACCATTCCTGTGGGTTCGCCGTTAGACACTCAAAATCTTGTGGGGCCACTGATGGATGAAGATTCCTTCAACGCCATGCAAAAAGCCTTAAGCGATGCGAAAGCCACAGGCGGCATTGTCCACGGTGGCGAGCGCGTCTTAGCCGATCAAATGCCCAATGCTTACTACGTTAAACCCGCCATTGTGGAAATGCCCACACAAAATGAAGTGGTGGCAACCGAAACCTTTGCCCCAATTCTTTATGTGATGGAATATGAAAACTTCAGCGATGCGATGGCCATGAACAACGATGTGCCACAAGGTTTATCCTCTTGCATCTTCACCAACGATGTGCGCGAAGCGGAATTTTTCCAAAGCGCAGCCGGCAGCGATTGCGGCATTGCCAACGTCAATATTGGCACCAGTGGCGCTGAAATTGGTGGTGCATTTGGTGGTGAAAAAGAGACAGGCGGCGGCCGTGAATCTGGTTCTGATTCTTGGAAAGGTTACATGCGCCGTCAAACGAACACCATCAACTATTCACGTGAATTACCACTCGCGCAAGGCGTGAAATTCGATTAATCTCAAACCGTGACACCAAGAGATGGCATGGCCATCTCTTGTGCCCTCTGGGCTTATTAAAAGAGCTTCAACAAAGCCAAAGCATACTAATCACCAAGGAGGAGAGCATGAAAATCTCTATTGATCAATTGCAAACATTGGTGCATGAGATCTTAGACAGTCGAGGATTCTCACGCGTGCACCGCGATGCCATCACCGATAATCTGATGGCCGCACAAATTGCTGAATGCCATTCTCATGGGGTTTGGCGTTTGATCGCATTGATGGATAATTTAGACAAAGGCATGTTAAACACACAAGCGGTGCCGCAAGTCACCCACAATAAAGGGGCGATCATTCGCATCGATTGCCAAATGGCAGCGGCGCAATATGGTCATCATGTGGGCATACCGCTATTGATTGAGCGCGCGCAGGAATTTGGCATTGCGCTCCTTGCCATCAACCATTGCATCCATTTTTCTGCATTGTGGGTGGAGCTTGAGATGCTCGCAAAAGCCAATCTTGTGGGTTTATGCATGACCACAAGCCATGCATGGGTTGCCCCATGTGGCGGTAAAACGCCGCTCCTTGGCACCAATCCTTTTGCCTTTGCTTGGCCACGCGCGGATCACCATCGACCTTATATTTTTGATTTTGCCACCAGCGCCACCGCACGCGGCGAGATTCAGCTCTTAGCCGAACACAATCAACCTTTACCGGATCATTTTGCCATTGATGCTGATGGCAATCCCACCAATGATCCTCATGCTGCTCTAAAAGGCGCCATGCGCACCTTTGGCGAACACAAAGGCACAGCCCTTGCCACCATGATTGAGTTGATGGCGGGCCCTTTAATTAATGATCTAACGAGCCAAGGCTCAGAGCAATCGGCCAATGGCGCCGCATTGCCTTATGGCGGCGAGCTCATCATTGCCATTGATCCGACCATTTTACTTGGGGATGAATACAGTGAAGCAAGCGCACGCGCTGAAGATTACCTCAACCAATTTACCCACCACGGCGTGCGATTGCCCTCCGAACGACGATTCACTGCCCGCGATGAAAACTTACAAACAGGCGAGCTCACCCTCGATGATGATCTCATTGAAGAACTCAAAGCCCTCATCCATCCTCGCACTGAATCTTTTAAGGAGGCGATATGACCCTCAAACATGAAAATCTTTGGCGCACATTGGTATCAGATAAAGTGAATTTTCCATCCCTCAATCAAGATGACACCGCAGATGTGTGCATTGTGGGTGCAGGCTTTACCGGTTTATCCGCAGCCATTCATTTGGCGGAAAAAGGCAAAAAAGTCGTGGTGCTCGATGCCCATCATGTGGCATATGGCGGCAGCGGTCGCAATGTCGGTTTAGTCAATGCAGGCACATGGAACAAACCTGATTTCATGGTGCAAATTCTCGGCAAAGAGATGGGTGAAAGCCTCATTTCTGCGCTCGGCGATGCGCCAAAACTTGTGTTCTCCCTCATCCATAAATATGGCATCGATGCCCAGCAGCAAGAAGTTGGCACGTTGCACATGGCGCACAGTAATCAAGGCATTGCCGAGATTGAAGATCGTTATGAGCAGCTTACGCGCCGCGGCGTGAATGTGGAGTTATTAAAAGGCGATCGCATTGCTGAATATTCTGGCAGCCAAAAAATTCCGGCAGCACTCCTCGATCACCGCGCCGGCACCATCAATCCATATGCTTATGCCACAGGCTTGGCTAAGGCAGCAGCATCCCTTGGCGTGAAGATTTATGAGAATTCCCCTGTCTCTGCCGTCAATTGTACAACGCCCGGACAATGGCGCGTCACAGCGCTCAATCACACCATCACAGCAGAAAAAGTGATCATCGCCACCAATGCCTATGCAGAAGGCGATTTGGCCACTTACCGACAATCCATTTACAGCGGCTATTACTATCAAGTAGCGTCCGAGCCTTTAACGGGCGATGCCGGCAAAACAGTGCTGCCTTATAAGCAAGGTTCATGGGATACGCGTTTGGTGCTCAGCAGCATCCGCCTTGATAAAGATGGCCGCCTCATTTTAGGCAGCATGGGCAAAGCCATCAATAAACCTGCATGGTACCTCAAAACATGGGCCGATCGCATTCAGCAACACTATTTCCCACAATTGGGAAAAAATACGGCATGGGAATACAGCTGGTGCGGCCGCATTGGCTTTACCGATAACCATACGCCGAAAATTTTTGAGCCTGCTCAAGGCTTGATCGCCGCCATTGGCTACAATGGCCGCGGCATCACAACTGGCACATTGATGGGCAAACTCTTTGCAGAACACTTAACAGATGCCAAAGCCGCGCCGATTCCTGTGCCGTTTTATTCAGCTGTGGATCAATCAAAGTGCAACTATGCACCCATCAAATCCCTCTTTATTGAATCGGGCTTCACGCTCTATCACTTAGGGCAATGCCTGAAAGTCATTCGCTAGACGCACCACATCCATCGACCCCTTTTGCCCAATTTCGATTGGGCCTTTTTTTGTGCTGTTTTAACCATTTTGTGGACAAAAAAAGCCGAGGATTAACCTCGGCAACACGTCATCACAACGTTTAAAACAGAGACAATCATAAGCGAAGGGGAACGCTTATCATTGGGACAATGCGTGCATCACCTCCTTTAAAGAATGCATGGACAACTTAGCGTGATCTGTGAATAGACAATGGAGGATCACAGGTGTGCCAAGCGCTGCTTGTTCAACGGCAGCCGCCCATGCGGAGAAAAATTCATCTTGCGTCATCGTTTGCCCCACCATCAGCACAATGCCAAGATGATGGTGCTGAGCGCTCAACAATGCATCAGAAGATGCATCGAAATCATGTTGATCCATCACACAAAGCACCGGGCGCGTTCGATGCCATGCTTTAGCTGCCACAGCTGCAGCGATGCCATGCGTGACGATGACATCATCCGGCAAAGCATCACTCAATGCATTGAGCCATTGACCAGGATCAGAATGACTCACCTGCCACGCGGCATGATCCGCGCGATCTTTTTGTAAAATGTCGAGCCAATTGTTGTACAAACGTACGCTCAACAATGCTTGCGTGAATGCGTCAGGCGTTGCATTGATCGCCAAATCCGCATGATAAACATCATTCAGCGCCTGAATGTCTGGATGGATGTGAATCAATGTTTGTAGTGGCACAGGCGCGTTGAGCAATGGCTCATCCATGGTGCCGCCCAATAATATGACCAAGTCAGCATGAGCAATCCGTTTAGCCAATGCAGGATTCATAGATTCTGTGATCTCACCCACAAAGGCTTCGTGACGCGAGGAAAAAATTACTTGACGGCGCGCTTCCACCGCTGTAGACAATGCATAACGGGCAGCAAATTGCTCAATGCGCGCCACCGATTGTGCCTGCCATTGACTGCCACCTAAAATTAAAATGGGGTTACGCGCAAAATTGAGCATCTGTTCAAACTGCGCTAAATCATTCATGGAAGGCGCAATCGTTACAGGCGTGATGGCGATGCCATCGGCAATGGATATGCATTCTGTGAGCGCATCATGCGTAATGGCGATCACAACGGGCCCGGATCGCCCCGTCACCGCTTGATGAAATGCGCGTCCGATGATCTTTGGAATGCCAGCGGCATCCTCAATGATGGCTGACCATTTAACTTGGCACTGCAGCGTTGAAAGCACCGCTTGCCCTTCTGAGAGCGCCGCGCTTTTGACCAATATGATCATCGCTGTGGCTGCTTGCATCGCGATGTGAATGCCATCGATGGCATCCTGCGCCATTGCCTCACTCATGACAAATGCAATGCCAGGATGCGATGACAGTTTCCCATAAGCTTCTGCCATCATTAAGGCGGTGCTTGTTTGCCAAGCCGTGATGAGCTCAATGTTTGCGCTTTCTAAGGGTGCTAAAAGTGGATCATGCGCATCACCAAGCACATAAAAGCCCTGCTCAATGCCTTGAATCAGCAGTTGATCCACCAATATTTCACCACCTGTGCGCGGCATTTTCGTTTCATGCATAG
Organism: Wohlfahrtiimonas sp. G9077; assembly: GCF_002252155.1. Classification (GTDB taxonomy): domain Bacteria; phylum Pseudomonadota; class Gammaproteobacteria; order Cardiobacteriales; family Wohlfahrtiimonadaceae; genus Wohlfahrtiimonas. The sequence goes on along the minus strand of NZ_NEFD01000002.1, from coordinate 183,256 downwards.
GGCTTTTTCCTTATGGGATAGAGCTTTAGTATGACGAGCGCATCCCATAAAGAAAAACGAAATTTAGCAATGAGGTGATGAGTTTTTTTCTTAAAAAGCGGTTAAATTTTCGCCAATTCGCTGGGCTTGCCTAAGTAGTTCAGCACCCAATCGCGCACCATTTTGACTTTTGGCTCTGCCGAATGGCTCTTTAAATACGCCATGTAATAGGAACCCAAGCCTGTCAAACGATGGCTCGAGGCTGCCACCAATGAGCCATTGTCTAAGTCTGATTGCACCAAAATTTTGGGCACCAACGCAATGCCACAGCCTGTTTTTGCGGCACTGATGCACGATGACCAACGCTCAAACAACAGTGATCGATAACCATTGGGATAAATCTGATTAAAGCGTTCAAAAAATTGATCCCATGTATTTAAACGGGAGCGGCACTCAATGAGGCGCGTTTTAAAATAAATGTCGATCTCCTCTTGCCCAGCATTGTTTGCCAAAACATCCGGATGGCACACCGGCACCATCTCTTCATCAAAGAGCTCCACCGCTTCCATGCCATGCCAACCGCCATAACCATACACAAATGCCACATCGGCATCCACATCAGAGGGATCATACGGAATCACTTGTTCATAAAAGGCAAGCTGCACATCGCCATAATGCGCCGTAAAGCCTTTGAGCGCTCTGACAAGCCACGCGGCACACAAAGATGGATGAGAGGCAATGCGGATCACCTCCTCAAACACGCCATACGAGAGCATCTCTTTTGAGGTCTCCTCAATTTTTCTTAAAATTGAGTTCACATGGGATAAATAGGTGCTGCCCGCCGGTGATAACTCAAGCTTTTGGCGATGACGAACAAATAATTGCACCTGTAAACTACTCTCTAACAGCGCCACTTGCTTGCTGATGGCGCTTTGCGTCAGATTCAGCTCTTGTGCTGCTAACGTAAAACTCAAATGCTTAGCCGACACCTGAAAACAACGCATGGTATGCGTTGTCGGTAAATATAAACGACTCATGTTTCCTCCATTCCTTCGGTACTCGATCGGTATTATTGATGTGTGTGATCGATCAAATTAACTTACCAAAGTTTTAGGAAGGGAAGCAAAAAAAGTTACATGCAACTCTTTAAGCCATTAGATTGGCTCAAATATTTTCATCCACCCAGGATTTAATCTTGCCCTTGTGATACACAATTTGCTGATCATTCACGCTGATTGCATTGGCTTTGATTAAGCAGTCAATGATTTGATGTGCAAGCTTGTCTTGAGCGAGATCATCACATGCCATGAATCTTAAACGCGTACGGATAGAATTATAAAATCCCTGTAATTTACTCGGCCATGAACCATTGATTAATAACCTTGATAAATAGGCCAAAGTTGCCTGCTCAGCCTGTTTAAAAGGTGGCAAGGTCAGTAATTCTTCAGAATTAATATTAATGACTTTAGGCTCTATGTCTCGCACCGGTGGCACCGGTGCAACGGTATCTTGCTTGCCGATTCTCTCAGCCTGTTTATGCGCCGCTCGATTGACCAACTCAATGATCACATCAAACCCTTTGTCATTGGAATAAATGACAAAATGGTCAAATTGATCAAAGTAACGCCCCAATAAAAATGTGATGCCAAAATCTGCACTGTTATTGCCCACTTCAGACATTTTCACAAGCTCAAGCCGATCTTTAGCCACACAATCTTTTAAGACCATTAACCAATCTAACGGGATTTTAACCCCTGTTTGGGCATAACAAATCACAACCTTCTGATAAATTTGAAAATCTTCAATCAAATCCTCAATTTTTGATGGGCAGTTTTCAATATCGATCAATAAAAGTGATTGATCATTTATTTTTTCTTTCATGATTTAATAATGATGTTTTAATATTAAAAAGACAGCTTAAGATAAATTGCAAACATAAGAAACAAAAAAAGCGGCCAAGGCCGCTTTTATCATGTGAAATCATCGATTATTCTTGATAACCTTTATAGGCAAGGGGCAAAAATGCGACCACAATGCCCACGATCGCCACAAAACCAATGTACCAAGCTGCACCTAAAGAGGTTTGACCCAATAACCAAATGGTCAAAGCTGGCGTAATGGCACTAAAGGCGGCATAGGCTAAGTTATAAGAGAAAGATAAACCGGAATAACGGATTTTCGCAGGGAATGCACGCGTTGCAATGATTGGCGTGATGGCAATCGCCCCTGTGAATAAGCCCATAATGGCTGCGCCCATGTAAATCATCTCAACCGTTGGTTTTTCAGACAACATGCTGTAGAACCAAAAAGATGAAATCGCCAAGCCGCCCCACGCGATGATGGAAACCGCACGCGTTTTTACCATATCTTCTAAATAACCGAACAAGATACAGCCAAATGTAAGCATCAATGCCATGATGCAGCCTGTAATGCGCGCATCAATCGGTGGCAATTGATACATGCCGCCCAAAATTTTCACTGGCGTCATCAAAATACCCACCATCACAGTTGTGGACAATGACCAAGTGAGTAATGCCACAATGATGCACGCCCATTTGTGCTTTTTCATCACGGTGACCACAGGAATCTCTTTCGATAACTCTTTGCGTTCTGCCATCTCTTGGAAAATCGGCGTTTCGGATAAATAACGGCGTAAATAGACAGACAACACGCCAAACAAACCACCCAGGATGAACGGAATGCGCCATGCGTAATCTAAAATCTCCTCGCGTGTGTAGACAACATCAATCAAGATGGACATCAAAAAGCCGAGTAAAATCCCGCCGGTGATGCCACTTGTCAACACGCCAATGCCCAAACCATAACGATTTTTAGGCGTATGCTCTGCAATGAATACCCAAGCGCCCGGCATTTCACCACCGATGGCAGCACCTTGGAACATGCGCATTAAAATCAAAATCACAGGCGCCATCAAACCAATCGTTTCATACGTTGGCATCACACCAATCACAAAGGTTGGCAATGCCATCATCGCAACGCTCAATGTGAACATTTTTTTACGGCCCAAAATGTCCCCAAAGTGCGCCATGATGATCCCACCAATCGGACGCGCAATGTAACCTGCGGCAAAACCGCCCCATGCATAGACATCACCCCAAACGGTACCGAGCAGATCTGCCGGCAGAAACAGCTTTTTGACCACAGTTTCAATATAGAGCGCATAAATGACGAAATCATAGAATTCCAGAGTTCCGCCAAGAGATGCTAAGCTCAATGTTTTATAATCTTCTTTATTTAACGGACGCGCTGAGGGGGCGCCCATGGTCGTTTCGCTGGTTGCTGACATACTGTATTTTTCCTAATCGTAATTCATTAATTATTAACTCGATCTCAAATCGATCCTCATTATTCCTATAAATTTTTACAAAATTCAAGGCTTGCTTGAGAATATTTTGTCTTTTGTGCTTTTTTATCTGGCACTGTGAATTTTTCCATCAAAATCAAAATGTTTTAGCGTTATTCACTGCATAAACAGCGCTAAATACATTGATCTATTTATCAATATTGATCTACAAAAATATTACAAAATTATCGTTTCAACCCTAGATTAATTCAAAAATCCATTGTATTGTATGTTGCATACTGGTTATTTATGGCGCATTGATGCTTGAAAAGCTCAACAAATTTGTAATGAACAAAAAAATGTGCTTTAAATATCTACAAAACAACTACCAAAATAATAAATGGTTGTATCATTCGACTGGAGGAGAGTTTCATGTTTAAGATTATACAAATGGCGTTCGCCTTTGTGGGCGTGATCGTTGGTGCAGGCTTCGCATCTGGCCAAGAGATCTTGCAATATTTTACAAGCTTTGGCACATGGGGCACATTTGGTGCAGCCGTCTCTACAGGTTTATTTGCCTATTTGGGCATGATGCTCATGAAAATGGGCAGCCGCTTACAAACAGCCTCGCACGATGAAGCCATCTACAAATTAAGCGGTAAATTCTTAGGCACAGCGGTGGATTACATCATCATCTTCACACTCTTTGGTGTGGGCGTTGTGATGGTGGCCGGCGCAGGCAGCATGCTCAATCAACAATATGACATACCCGCTTGGTTAGGCAGCTTATTGATGACCATCATGGTGGTTGCCACAGTTCTATTGCCAATCAACCGCGTGATTGCATTGATTGGTGCGATCACACCATTTTTAATCATCGCGCTTGCCATCATCTGCGTGTATAGCTTATTTACACATCACGCCACCATTGAAGAGTTAGAGCCTGTGGCAACCTCCGTGAAAAGCTCATTGCCAAACTGGTTCATCGCTGCCATTAACTACGTTTCCTTTAACGTCGCGGTGGGTGCAGGCATGGCACTTGTGATGGGCGGCAGTGAAAAGAACGAAAAAATTGCCACATGGGGCGGTTTAATCGGTGGCTTATTGATCGGTGCATTGATTGTGGTGGCTCATTACGCCATCTTCTTAAACATCCATGATGTCAAAGATGTGGGCTTACCTTTATTAAAAATCATCCAAGATTTATCCCCAACATTGGGCATCATGATGACGATTGTGTTATTCGGCATGATCTACAACACGGGCGTTGCCATGTACTATGCATTTGTGGCGCGCTTTACCACCATGCAAACGAAGCGCTCATATATGTTTGCAGGGGCGACAGGTTTAGTGGGCTTTGTGGCAAGCTTTGCAGGCTTTACAGGTTTAGTGGCGTACTTCTACCCATTGATCGGTTACTTAGGCTTATTGTTGATCGCCATCTTAGTGATCGCGCCCTTTAAAATCAAAAAAGAAAAAGCCACTGAATATCCTCATTGCAATGTTGCGGATGCGCCGATTGCATAAAAGTCTCAGTGACTGCTGTTTTAGAAAGCTTTTGAGTTACTCAAAAGCTTTTTTATTTGCGCGCTTACGCAGTGTTTCTAAGCTCACCACTTTATTGACACGTTGGGCAATGATCACACCGATCAAACAGATCGCCCCGCCAATGATGTGATAAGGCTCAAGGTTTTCATGCAAAAACAGAATCGAAATGATTGCCGTAAAGAGTGGTGATAAGTTCATAAAGAGCGATGTTTTGCTCGCACCTAAACGCGCCACACCTTGTAACCATAAAAATGGAGCGATGATGGAAGCCGGAATGCCGGCAAATAAAATCAAATTCACATTCTCACGCGTGATGGCAACATTGTCCGTCATCACAAACAGCGGCACTAAAATCAACACGCCAAAAATCACCTGCCAATAGAGGGATTGCCATGTCGATACTTGTGCTTGAATCTTCCACTTCATTGTCAAAACGCCATAAAGCGCATAGGCAGAGGCGGCAATCAGCATCATCAATTCACCTTTGCCAATGCCAATGTCCAATAAAATGGCCGGGTTGCCCCCGCTGATTAACCAAGTGATTCCAAAAAAAGACAACCCACTACCCACCAACAATCCGACAGTCAATGGCGTACGTAGGATAAGTAAACTCAAAATGATGGTGAGTAGTGGTGTCAAGGAAAGGAATATTCCAATCATCGTGGCGGAAATGGTGTACGCCGCGTAATACGCTAAGCATTGATACACCGCCATGCCAAGAAAACCAAGCACAGCAAACTTCCAAAGCAATGGCTTTAACTGTTGCCAGTTGCGCCATGTGCCCACAATACAAAAAGGTGTCAGAATCAAAAAAGCCAACACCCAACGATAAAACGAGATGGCCGCAGGCTCAATGACGCCCGCAGACAATTTATTGACGACCGCATTCATCGCCCAGATCATTACCGCAACTAATGGATACAGCATTGCAGCCCAATTCATAGTTTCCTCCATTCATTCGGGGTCTGAGAGTATAGATTGTCAGATATAAAGTATATAATGGTAATCAGACATCTTGATCCACTTTTCTGACAATCCATCAAAACCCATGAAACAACTCTGCATGCGCCCAACTGAATTTCACCCCGATCAACTCCTTGCCCTTGCCGACGAAGCCATCAATGAAGCGAGTGAATATCTCCCGCATGAGCACAATTGGGGACAGATCATTTTCGTCAAATGTGGTGTCATCACTCTTGAAGTGGCAGGCGAGCGCTTCATTGCACCGCCTGGCTTTGCCATTTGGATTCCGCCGGCTTGTACACACGCTTGCCATAGCCATCAGCCAACGCGCTTTCGAGCCATCAATTTATCGATGCAAGCTTCTGAATTTTTAACCGATCACCCTTCCCTGTTAAAATTCAGTGACATTGCCCTTGGCATTGTCGATCACTATTTTGATGCCAAAATACAGATGCCAACCACGCCGCAAGATCAGCGCAAAGCCCAAGTTTTGATTGATGAATTACAAGGCGCCATGATTGGGCACACGTATCTGCCAACTTCAGAGCATCGTCTGTTAAAGCCCATTTTAACGGCGCTAGAACAATCCCCCGACAATCGTTTGACCCTAAAAGAGTGGGCACACAAAGTCTTTAGCACCGAGCGCACGCTCGCGCGCCATTTTCAAAAGGAGCTTGGCATGAGTTTTAATGAGTGGTGTCAGCGGTTGCGTTTTATTCATGGCACCGCTTTGCTTGAACAAGGCGAAACCATTGAGGAGATCGCCTTTAAAGTGGGTTATCGTTCCGCCTCAAGTTTCATCGCGATGTTTCAGGCGCTCTCTGGCACAACACCAGATCGCTATCGCCAATTGCACACGCGTCCATCGACTTCACAATGTCAAAGTTAAGAAACAGGCGCACATTCTCTAGATACGTGCGTTTTTTAAGGGCGACATATTTATCAAACACACGATTTGAATATTTAAACGTGGCATCATCTTTGCTGCCATTGTAACGATGGAGTGCCGCCCGAATGTTGCCCTCTTTTTTAAGATATTCCACCAAAATCGCCGTGCCAATCTCAATGTTTGTGGGAATGTCATACAACACATCCACATCGCCATATTGGCTGATTTTATCTAAGTGCCACTTTGGCGTCACTTGCATGAGGCCAATGGCGCCTTTATTGCTTTTCGCAGCAGGATTATACGTGGATTCCACAAAGATAATGGCAAGCAAAAACTCTAAATCAAGCTGATTTGCCCATGCTGCTTTTTGGGCGCTTCGCACTAAAATGCGGGCATTTTTCTCATCAATGCCATAATTATTGACCAAATAGCGCGTCATGATTTGGCGCTTTGTGCGGCGCAATGAGTGGCGATATTGGATGTTATCTAAAGTGTTATGGGCAATCTCTAAATCATGCCCATGCAGCATGCGAAGCGCGCCCGTTAAACCAAAAAAGCGGCTCATGTCCACTTGCATTAAAGCGCGCGGACGTTCCTGAATTACATCAACCCGCGCACTTTTTGGCAGGTTAATGGTCAATAAATACGGCAAACCGTAGCCTAAAATAATCAAAGGCAGCATCACCATTGTGATGACAATGCGCGAATGCTGCTGAATCATGCGCCAAATGGGTGCAATTTGTGTACAAAAAGTAGAGGTGTAATGATCCATGCAAAAATGTAGTACTGAATAATTCAGAAATTATACAGTAGAATCATTGATATGTATCAATTCGATTGTGCCAACCGGCCAACCATCTTTCTTCATTGCGCTCTTTAGGGGCATTTTTCACGCGGTTACTCATGACCGTTTTCGCCGCCGTTCTAAAGCTCTGCATCAAATCTTTTTGGGCAACGTTAGGATCCATGGTTTCCAACACTTGCAACAATCCCCAGCCTTGTCCTTGATAACGCTCATTTTGATTGATGCCTTCGCCTTTAAAATTGATGTAATCAATGAGCGCATATAAGCCGCTTGGCGTATTCAATAAGCGATTAAAATTCTCTTTAACCCGTTTTTTTTGCGAAGTTGCCGCTAAAATTTTGGGCAATGATGCATTAAGGCGCTCGGCAATGAACTCAATTTGTACCGCTTGCGTGTTGTACAAAAAGTTTTCTAAATCCTTAAAGGCCGGATCATTGTGTTTTGCATTTAAAAACTCGGCTTGCGTTTTCCAAGGTGCATAACGATACATGCGTAAAATCCATGGCAGCTCGATGTTTTTAGTTTTATAAAATGTCACAAGCGCCGGAAAACTCTCTTCAAAGCGCTCAGGTTCATTGTATTTGTACCAAATGAAATGCCCTATCCCAAGCGATGGAAAATTCTCTCCATTGTTCCAAACCACTAAATTCTCACGCTTGCCGCCCGTTTCATTGCGATAAATTTTGCCCGCAATTTCATTGAGGGCAGCGGGCGGAATGTTGATGTCCGCCGCCGCAATGCTCACACTGCATAATGCAATGCATAACCACTGTTTAATCATGCTGCTTGAGTCCTTCATTGATGCCTAAAAATTTGAAAAGTTTAGCATCTTTAAACTCGCCCGTGGCATCGCCTGAGAAGATATTCATTTGATTTTTCCCCAAATCCAACTTTTTAACTTTCCCCGTTGCTTCACTGAAATCCACTTGTTTTAAATCCACCCAAAATGTGTTTGGCGTTAAGGCTGATTCAAAGAAATACACCAATGATTTTTGATCCACCACAGAGCGCCAACGGGTCGACGAGATGTTTGGCTCATTTTCTGTATTCAAGCCATAAGGCACAGAAACGTTACGGATTACACTAAAGACGCTCGCAACCGATGTGCGCATGTCTTGATCTTTGGGAATGGCATTGATGTAAAACGATGCACGCGCAAAGCGATCCGCTGCACGATTGGTGCCCGGCAACATCACTGTGCCGCCAATTTGTTGCCAATAAGTGTTGAGTGCCAATTGTTTCTCAAAGGTTGGAGAATTGGTCATCACTTGATAAGCACGATTGTGATGAATCACTTGCTTGCCTTCGATGTATTCAATGATGGCGCTGTCGCCCGTGGCATCTGAAATGGAGAGATGCAGCGTTGCCTTACGATCTTCACCGGGCACATTGTCCGTCACCACAATAAACTCTTCTTTTGCCAATGCATTGACGGCTTCTTCAACGGTGGCGAAGTTATCGAGCACATATTGTGCCCAAGCGGAAATGGAGAGCAATTTTTTATCGTCTGTGGGCGTTGGGTATTCAGATTCCACAAGCCACAACATATTGGCCACCAAACCCTTTTCATTGACGCCATCTGTGGTGGCAATGTCAAAACCTGAGGCAATCACGCTGCCATATTTCGATGTCCATTCAATCGAGTTCGGACCTGCACCCCCATGTTGATGAATGCCTTTGGGCAAAATCCATAAATTGGTGCCCACATCCACTTTCCAATCCATGGATCGACCAGTGATGATGCGATCATTGTCACCTAAAAACACTGCGCGCGTACAAGCATGGGAAAAAGTTGCCGTTAAACTCGCCGCTAAAAGTGCGGTGGCCACTAAACGATGAGAAAATTTTTTCATACAATCACCTTATAAAGTCAATGCCAATGCTTTGAGTATAGCACCTTAAAACATCCTCTTGATGCACAGACAAAAACACCTTCATCAATGACTGATGAAGGTGTGGCATCATGCATTTAAGAATGATCAATTATTTTGCGGGGGCTTGCGCTGCTTCTTTTGCTTGACGCTCTGCCATGATTGCTTGGGAATCTGCAATCTCTTTGAGCGTCAATGCAAATGGCACATCAGGATCGCTCTCGCACACTGTACGCACTTGTGAAGAGATGTTTTCAATGCCTTCTAAATCTAAAATGGCATCTTCAATTTTGCCCTGTTTATTGAGCATGTCCACAACAGCAACCGCCACAGGACGATAATCTGTTTTCACTTCTAAAAAGTCAGCACACGTCCATTCAAACAAAGGTTTATTCGGTTTAACTTTAGGGGTTTCGGCATTGGCCGTTGCCAAACCAACGATGGAAAGTGCAGCCGTTAATAAGACTAATTTTTTCATGCGAGCTCCTTTTATTGTTATCGATTGTTCAATTTCAATACTATACTGACAAGAAAACATTTAAAATATAATATTATGTTTTTGATTAAATAAAACAGTAATATTATATGTATTTACTATAGCATATCCATTTCAATATTGTATTGACCAAGCCTAAGGAGCTGACATGAAAAAATATTTATTGCTCACACTTTGCTTATCAAGCATCATTGCCCAAGCCAACGCAGAAGACATTGCTTATCAAGATAAAAATCTTGCTCCGGTTGAAATCCACGCTGCAAAAACGCCACTCTTAGCGGTGCTCAATCTCAATCCCATTCATGAGCAAACAGAGCTTTCTGGCCTTGGCATCACACAAAGCATCAATGCTGTGGAAAATCCCACCGAAGCGATCATCACAATCACCCAAAGCAATCTTGCCGATGATGCTGTAGAAGCCACGCAAAACACCTACTTTGTCCATAAAAATGAGCACGGTTGGTCCGTTGACGGCGTTGAGCATGCCTACAAATGCCGCCGCGGTGAACAGACAACAGAGTTCATCAACACAAAATGCCCATAAATCATTCCATTAGAGCAACTTGGTTGCTCTTTTTTTTACATGAATTTTGCATAAAAAGATTTCTCGCACCCAAAAAATGGCATAAAATGTGCGCCCAATCTTTCATGCAATCTGAGGTGATGAATGAACACTTCGACACAACGCACGTTTAAGGCGTTATGCACGCCCATTTTAGCGGCTTTGATTTTGGCAGGCTGTGCCTCTAACGACGCCGAAGCCCTCTTTAAGCAACGCAATTACATTGGCTCCATTGAAGCGATCACCAAAGATCTCAATCAACGCCAATCCTATCCATCTGCAAGCACCAAACAGCGCTGGGTGACACTTGTGAATCAATCCATTGAACAGATTGAACAAATGCCACAAATCTCCTTTGAGCAAAAAACCCGCCGTTTAGAACTGTTACTCAAAGCGCGCACACTTCTTGATCAAGGTTTTTATCGCACAGAATTTGCAAGCTTTAATGAGCGCTACAACACAACAGAACTTAAAAACCAATTGGCTAAAATCTATTATGATTGGGGTCAATCCATCACCGGAAATGATCAAGCGGCCGACCAAAAGCGCGCCCAAGTGTATGGCCGCGGCGCAGCTTTAGCCAATTATAAAAACATTCAAAAACTCGCTGAAAAATATCAATTGTCTTATGATCAATCGGTGGCCAAAGATGCTTATGCACGTGGTTTAATGCTGGAGCGCGAGCAAAATTATCAAGCGGCCAGTGAAGCGTTTAAAGAAGCATTGACCGCTTATCAAGCCCATGGCAACTATAAAGATGCCAGTCAGCGTTTTCGCACCAATGATCAAAAATGGCGCAAAGCACGGGCGGATCAAGCCATCATGCAAGCCAAAGCCATTGAGCAATCAAGCTATGGCAAAAAGGCCGGTTACCGTCAAATGGCCAAAGCTTACCAAGAAGCTGCGGACATTTACCAACCCTATGGCGATTATCAAGGCAGCGAAGGCTTAGCGAAGCAATATCGCAACCTTGGCACCGTGCGCTACAATTACCGCATCAATGCCTATTCTGGCAATGCGCAATGCGGCTTTTATGGCAATCGTGTTTCTGATCAACTCGGACAGATGATTCAAAACACCGTCAAAGGCGATGGTTTTACGTATGGCGCAAATCCTGATTGGATGATCACCATCAATTACACCATGGATTATCGCGAGCAACAAAACAATCAAGACAATCAAATTGAAAGCTATGTGGATCAAACCGGCAAAGAGTGGCGTTACAATCGCACCACCACAAGCCGCGCCCAAGAATTCACCATTCGCGCCACCATTGAAAGTCGTGGGCTCATCAATGATCAACAAACCGTGAGCACTGATCTTCGCAATCAACAAACCCGCGTACAGTATAGCGGCAATGTCCCCGCCCACATCAAAGGTTACACCAATGGCCAATTCATGAGCCAAGAAGCTTTGTGTGAAGCGGCAGAGCGCGACATTCGCCAAAAGATCAATTACGTGATCGAGCGCCTTGCAAGCGATGCAAAACAACGTTAATGGCATCAAAAAAAGCGCCCAATGGGCGCTTTTTTGATGACAGAAATTTAGCTGTAAATTTGGCTGTCATTGTCTAAAAACTCTTTTGACTTCTCTTGCATGCCTTTTTCAATGGCCTCTTTGACAAAGGTGCCATCTTGATCTTTAAGACGAATGTCTTGGGAGATCTTCATGCTGCAGAATTTAGGGCCACACATTGAGCAAAAGTGTGCCACTTTTGCACCGGCTGCTGGCAAGGTTTCATCATGATATTCTCGTGCTCTTTCAGGATCTAAACCTAAGTTGAATTGATCTTCCCAGCGGAACTCAAAGCGTGCTTTAGATAGAGCATTGTCGCGATCTTGTGCATTAGGATGACCTTTGGCCAAATCCGCTGCATGCGCCGCCAATTTATACGTGATCACGCCAACGCGCACATCTTCACGATTGGGCAAACCTAAATGCTCTTTTGGCGTCACATAGCAAAGCATTGCCGTGCCATACCAACCAATCATCGCAGCGCCAATGGCAGATGTGATGTGATCATAGCCAGGTGCAATGTCTGTGGTCAATGGGCCAAGGGTATAAAATGGCGCATCATCACAATGCTTCTCTTGCATCTCCATGTTCTCTTTGATCTTGTGCATCGGCACATGTCCTGGACCTTCAATCATGGTTTGCACATCGTGTTTCCATGCGATTTTGGTGAGCTCACCCAATGTGATCAATTCTGCAAATTGCGCTTCATCGTTCGCATCGGCAATGGAACCTGGGCGCAAGCCGTCGCCCAATGAAAAGGCGATGTCATATTGCTTCATGATTTGGCAAATTTCTTCAAAGTGCTCATAAATGAAGTTCTCTTTATGATGAGCTAAACACCACTGCGCCATGATCGAGCCGCCGCGGGAAACAATGCCGGTAACGCGTTTTGCCGTCAATGGAATGTAACGGAGTAAAACGCCCGCATGAATCGTAAAGTAATCCACGCCCTGCTCTGCTTGTTCGATCAACGTATCACGGAACACTTCCCAATTGAGATCTTCTGCGATGCCGTTTACTTTTTCAAGGGCTTGATAAATGGGCACCGTACCAATTGGTACAGCAGAGTTACGAATGATCCATTCGCGTGTTTTGTGAATGTCTTTACCTGTGGATAAATCCATCACGTTGTCTGCACCCCAACGCGTTGCCCACGTCATTTTTTCCACCTCTTCTTCAATCGAAGAGGTCACCGCTGAGTTACCGATGTTGGCATTGATCTTCACATGGAAGTTTTTACCAATGATCATGGGTTCAGATTCAGGGTGATTGATATTATTTGGAATGATGGCACGGCCTGCAGCCACTTCATCGCGCACGAATTCTGGCGTCATCCCTTCGCGAATGGCAATGAACTCCATTTCAGGCGTGATGATGCCTTGACGCGCATAATGCATTTGCGTCACATTTTTACCGGCTTTCGCACGTAAAGGCTTACGTTTTAAGCCTGGGAAAGAGCCTTCAAAGTTACGAGGATCATTAATGTCTTTATAGCCATTGTCCACCGCTTTAATTGCACGGCCATCATACTCTTCAACATCGCCGCGCTCTAAAATCCATGGGCGACGCAGTGCCGGTAAACCTTGGGTTAAATCAACAGTATAGTTTGCATCTGTATATGGGCCGCTTGTGTCATAGACGCGAAATGGCGCGTTTTCTTCAATGATTTGCCCTTTGGTATCTAATGTTGGATCAAGTGTGATCTCACGCATTGGCACGCGAATGTCAGGGCGAGAGCCTTCTACATACACTTTGCGACTGCGCGGAAAACTCGATTTAATCTCAATTTTGGTGGTTGTTGTCATGAAACTCTCCATAATCTAATTGTCAAAACAAAAATGACGAGAGTCTGGCAACGTAATGAAATATGAACGACTTTTTTTAGACAATAAAAAAGCCCCGCTTCCCAGTGGAAAACAAGGCTCATCGAGTCGTTCGGATATACTTCCCTACGCTGGTATGAGCCAGATCAGGTCCAAAGGGTTTAAAAGCACATTTGCCTTAATCTCAGCCCACAGCGTGGACACCCCCAGTGAAATCTGCCTCATTTATAGCGTTTATTGTGGATAATTGCAACTTATACCGGATGCGTCTGCCCGTGGATTTCCTGATGGGCAACATCATCAATGCAATTGTCATGATCCACAAACACCACTTGTTGCTGCAATGTTTTCGCTTCCTCAGGCGTCACAAGGGCATAAGCAATGATGATCACCACATCATCCACTTGTGCATAACGCGCCGCCGGGCCATTTAAACAGATGACGCCAGATCCCGCTTCCCCACGAATGGTATAGGTTTCTAAACGGGCGCCATTATTGACATTGACCACCTGAACTTTCTCACCTTCTAAAATATTCGCCGCATCGAGCAATTGACCATCGATGGTAATGCTGCCCACATAATTAAGATTCGCTTCTGTCACTGTGGCGCGGTGAATTTTTGATTTCATCATTGATAACAACATCTTTCACTCTTTCCTTACATCATTAAAAACATCAAACATATCCTGCGGCCGCATGCGCAGAAGCCCATGCCCATTGGAAATTAAAGCCGCCTAAATGCCCAGTTACATCGAGCACTTCACCAATAAAATAAAGCCCCTTTTGACGGTTGCTCTCCATTGTTTTTGAGGAGACTTCTGTCGTGTCAACGCCACCTAAGGTCACTTCTGCGGTGCGATAGCCTTCTGTGCCCGCGGGTTTGACCTCAAATGCTTGCAATTGCTGCCCAATTGCCCGTAAACGTTCATCGCTCCATTGCCCTAAAGGCTCATCACGCGCGCTCGCCCACAGCAATTCTTGTAACTCTAGCACCACACTTTTTGGTAAATGCTCTGTCAATTGCGTTCTTAAGAGGGATTTTGGGTGCGTGCGCTTCATGCGGATCAACCAATCTGCTGCATCAACGCTTGGCAAAAGATCCATCACAAAGGGCTCACCATCTTGCCAATAGTTAGACAACTGCAACGCTGCCGGCCCACTTAAGCCACGATGCGTAAACAGCAAAGCTTCTGCAAAGCTTGCCCGTGCATTGCTGAGCACCACATCCACCGCCGTGCCGCTTAAACGGCTGGTCAGCGCTTTAAAGCCATCTGAAAAAGTAAATGGCACCAAACCTGCACGGCGCGGCAATACCGTGTGACCAAACTGTTTTGCAATCTCATAACCGATGCCTGAACCGCCAAGCGTTGGAATGGACAAACCGCCTGAAGCCACCACCAACGATTCTGCCTGAAATGTCCCAAGCGTTGATTGCACCACAAAGCCATTGTCTTGATGCGTCACATCAGTCACCGCGGCATGGGTTTCGATGGTGACGCGGCGCGCTTTTTCGCACTCTTTTAACAGCATCGCCAGAATCTGTTTAGCGCCATCGATCGTAAATAACTGCCCATGTTTGCGCTCTTCATACGCAATGCCATGATCATTGACCAAGCCCAAAAAATCCCACTGCGTGTAACGGGCTAAGGCCGACACCACAAAATGAGGATTCGATGACAGATAATTGTCCGGCGTGACATACAAATTGGTGAAATTACATTTTCCACCGCCAGACATCAGAATTTTTTTACCCACTTTATTGGCTTTTTCAAGCACCAATACCGAGCGCCCACGCTGCGCTGCCATAAACGCTGTCATCAGGCCAGAGGCGCCTGCACCGATGATCACCACATCATATTGTTTCAAAATCATTTAACCCACATAACCGATTGCAGCCCACATTATAAGAAATGCCAAAATAAAAACTGCAATTTCTTCATGATTTAAATTGTTTATTTTGATCAATTGCGTTAGGATTGCGAAACTTTGACCTATATCAAATTTTAATCATTAATCAATTAGGGACAACGATGGAAAACACGCTCATCACACTGGCAGAAATTCATTACGATCTCGGTCTGATTGGCCATGATGAATACAGTGAACGCTTAAGCATTGCCTTATGGCTCTCCGGCAAATACGATGATAATGACCCAAGACAATCCCCCACCGAAAAACCACAAAATCAAGAATTTGTCTCGCTCCTTGGAGAGAGCCGAATGCTCAGAGCCACGGACACACAGCAATCTTTCCTCTGTGTGGGTTTATGGCTCTTTACCCGCGATGAGGCCAACTCATACCCTTCTGTGCCCTTTGGTTACTATAAAAACCCTAAACAACCTTGGCCAAAACTCGATCCTTACACTGGCCGTGTTTATGTCTCAAAATATCAAGAAAGCGCCAAACATCGCTTATCAAAAGCAGATTTAAAAAAATTATGGCAAGATGAAAAAATCAAAAGCTTTTGCCGTGAAATGACCATTTGGTACCAAGAACAATTTCGCTCCCTATCATTTCCCGTGCGCAATCATATGCGCGCCCACAAATATCGCATGTAAAAAAAAGCCCAATCACGACAACTGGGCAAACTAGGGATTGTTGATCTATTGTTCAAGCAAAAAAGTTATGGGTTGCTTGCATCAATGACGATATTGTCAGGGTTAATGTTCTCACCATAAAACGGCTTCATGGTTTTGTCATACGCTTGATGGAAAAATGCTTGGCTCTGTAGGGTTTTGATCTCATCGTTGATCCAATTGAGCAATTCTGTATTGCCCTTTTTCACAGCTGGCGCAATCACATCTTCATTGCCAATCACTTGGATGGAGACATCAAATTCAGGGTTATTTTTCGCCCATGCATACAGCAATGTATTGTCATGCGCCAATGCTTTTGCGCGGCCATCTTTAAGGGCGGCAAAGGCTTCTGAGTTGTGATCATACTTTTGCAATGTCACTTTTGGGTGATGTTGAGTGAAATAGCTTTCTGACGTTGTGCCTTTATTGACAATGAGCACATTGCCATCTAATGCCGCTACATCCGTTACAGGCGCATTTTTAGGGGAAACAATGCCGATGGCTGTTTTCATATATGGATGACCAAAATCCACTTGCGCGCTGCGCTCAGGCGTCACTGTAAAATTGGCAAGCGTCACATCCACTTTATTGGCATCCAACACATTAATGCGATTTTGTGCCTCTGTGAGCACAAATGTCACTTTGCCATCGGTGCCAAAGAGCGCTTTGCCCAAAGCTTTGGCCAATTCAATGTCATAGCCTTGTGATTGCCCTTCGCGATCCACATAACCAAACGGTGGTTTATCACTGAATACAGCCACACGAAGCTCACCGCGATCCTTCACGGCTTGTAAACTGTTGTCCTCTGCCAAAGCATAATTGGATAAAAAGGCCGCGCTTACCAATAACAATGCAGCTTTATGGTGACGATGTTTCATGGTGTTCTCCTCATAAATTATATTTAAAAATCAAAGACGTTTAAAAATTGACGGGCGCGCTCACTCTTTGGTGATGAGAAAAACTTCTCAGGCGCAGCCGTTTCTACAATGTTGCCTTGATCCATAAACACAATGCGATCGGCAACTTTACGGGCAAAATTGAGCTCATGGGTGACGATCAACATCGTCATGCCATCGGTGGCTAAATTTTGCATCACTTCCAACACTTCCCTCACCATTTCAGGATCAAGGGAGGCGGTCACTTCATCAAACAGCATCAATTCTGGACGCATCGCTAAAGCACGTACAATGGCAATGCGCTGTTTTTGTCCGCCGGACAATTGACGCGGATAAGCATCTTTACGATCGATGAGCCCCACTTTGGTCAGCAATTGATCCACTTCTGCCATCACTTCTACGCGATTGCGCTTTTGTACCTTCAAAGGCCCAAGGAGAATGTTCTCTAACACTGTCATGTTCGGGAACAGATCATAACTTTGAAACACCATGCCAATGGCTTGGCGCACTTTTGTCCAATCAGTTTTTGCATCGAGCCGCTGATCTTTAAAGATGATCTCACCTGAATCAATCGCTTCTAATCCATTAATGCAGCGCAACAACGTCGATTTTCCACAGCCCGATGGCCCTAAAATCACCACCACTTCGCCTTGCGTCACCGTTAAATCCACACCTTTTAAAATGGCGCGATCCCCGAAGGTTTTATGCAAATTGTGTATTGAGAGCTGAGTCATATCATCCTTCATGCGTTGTGCGGGCTAAACGGGCTGCTAAACGCGACAGCGGATAGCAGATCAAGAAAAAAGTGAGCAAAATGACGCCATAAATCCAAAAAGGTGCCATGGGGTTATTCATCATGGTGGCGTATTCAATGATCTCTTTACCCACTTTGGTGATGTCTTGCACGCCGATGAGCACCAGTAAAGATGTGGTCATGATGATGCGTGCCGCTAGATTCAATGTGGCTGGTAAAGCGCGCACCAGCGCTTGAGGCAACAATACATACCAAAAGAGTTCACGCTGATTTAAACCCAATGCCAAACCTGAATCACGCTGATGTTTCGGAATGGAGATGAGGCTGCTGCGAATGATGTCACTCATTTCAGCAGCGCCCCAGAAGGTGAAGGCAATGATGCCCACCACGCGGCCGTTGATGTCCACATGCAATACGCTGGGTAAAATGTAATAGAGCACATACAAAATCACCAACGTGGGTAGAATGCGCACAATCTCTAAATAGCCTTTAAACACCCAATTCAATGGACGATTGTTTAAAGTCCTGAGCCAGCCAAACACAATGCCCAAAACCAAGCTTAAAACAATCGCGATCACAGCCACTTCTAGCGTGTAATAAAGCCCCACAGCTAAGCGCTTAAAGGTGATCCAATCTAAAACATCAAGCCCCAAATTCTGCATGGCGCACCCTCTTTTCAATGTAATGGAGGAGCATTGCCATCGGAATGATCACCACCATATACGACAACACCAAAAGCGTTAAATTAAGATCCGTATGCCCAACACTGCTGATTTGATTGATGAGCACCGTGGTGATGTCTGTCCCTGCGATTGCGGTGAATACGGAGGTTTCTTTAAACAAAAAGATGGCATTCGCGCCAAGCGCTGGCACAGAATAGGATAAAGCTTGCGGCACCAACACATAGCGCACCAATTGTAATCGATTGAGTCCCAAGGCTTTTGCAGCATCTAACTGAATCGGTGCAATGGCGGATAAACCACTTTTAAAGGCTTCAGCCATATACGCACCGCCCAACAAAGACAAGCCCAATAATGCGGTGGTTTCAAAACTCAATAAAATCCCAAAGGCGCGCGGCAAACCAAAATAGAGAAAAAATAGATGCAACAACAACGGCGTATTTCTGAAAAATGCCACATAACCATTGCCAAGCGCATGCAGCACCGGCACACGCAAAAAAATCACAAGGCTGACCGCCAACCCTAAGATCAAAGCGATGGCAATGCCAAAGGCTGAGATCTTTAAAGTCACCCACAAAGCGCTGATCACTAACGGTAAAACATGTTGGAAGGCATCGGTCATCATTTTATTACATACTTTATATATATGTTTAGTAAGATCATAATAAAGTAACAGAGCATTTAACCCTTTGTCAATCATCACCTAAAAATAATCGCCATAAAAAAAGCCCGATCATCGTCGGGCTTTGATAAAAGAGCGTCGCTTATTTGCGATCAAACAATGGCGTTGAAAGATATTTTTCCCCGCTGTCTGGCAAAATCACCACAATGTTTTTGTGCTCATTGCCTGGACGCTTGGCGATCTCAACAGCCGCTTTAACCGCAGCACTGGCTGAAATCCCGATGAGTAAACCTTCATTGGCAGCCACTAAAGGTGCCATCACAAACGCATCGCTGTCAGAGACCGTGACCACTTCATCATAAATTTTTGTGTCCAATGTTTCGGGCACAAATCCCGCGCCAATGCCTTGGATTTTATGTGGGCCAGCACTGCCTTTTGACAACATTGGAGAAGATTCTGGTTCCATCGCAATGATCTCAATGGCTGGATTTTTCGCTTTCAAATAACGACCAATCCCAGAGATGGTGCCGCCCGTACCAACGCCTGCCACCACAATGTCCACTTTACCTTCGGTGTCTTCCCAAATCTCTGGGCCTGTGGTATCCACATGCGCTTGAGGGTTCGCAGGATTGACAAATTGCCCAAGAATCACACCATTTTCAATGGTTTGTGCCAATTCATCGGCTTTTGCAATTGCACCTTTCATCCCTTTGCTACCTTCAGTGAGGATCAACTCTGCACCATAAGCTTGCAATAGATTGCGGCGCTCAATGCTCATGGTTTCTGGCATCGTTAAAATGATACGATACCCTTTTGCAGAGGCCACAGAAGCTAAACCAATGCCCGTATTGCCGCTTGTCGGCTCAATGATGACAGAACCTTCTTTTAAAATGCCCGCAGCTTCTGCCGTTTCGATCATCGCGCGCGCCACGCGATCTTTAATGCTGCCGGCCGGATTTAAATATTCTAACTTTGCTAAAATGGGAGTCGCGAGCCCTTGCGCCTTAGAAAAACGATTCAATTTTAATAAAGGGGTATGACCAATCAACTCCGTTACACTGTCATAAATTCTTGCCATCACTATTGCCTCGCTATAAAATTTTACTTGCATCTGATCAAACATACTTTTAATATATGCTTTGTATGTATACTAATTTACCAAATCATCAGCTCGATTGTCAATTGAATAATCTTTAGGGGATCTTATGAAACTGTCTGCAAAATCACGTTATGCGTTAGCCTCCGTCATCAAAATGGCCACATTATATGACTCAAAAGCCACCATGACGGTGTTAGAGATTGCAACGGACCTTAACATCTCAAAAATCTATTTAGAGCGCGTTTTCTCCCAACTCAAGCAAGGCAACGTTGTCTCTGCCATTAAGGGCTCACAAGGTGGTTACTTTTTAACTGATGCCCCTAGTGCTTTGACATTATACGACGTATTAAGCTGCGTTGAACCGGCATTATTTGCCAAAAATGATGCCACCGTCGAAGAGATTGCACCCACCATTGAAAACACACTGGAAGAGCTCATTTATGCGCCCCTTGATCAAGCAATTGTGAGCACACTCAAAGGCATTACATTAGAGATGCTCGCGCAAAATGCCCAAAAAAGCAATTCGGATTACATGTATTATTTGTAGTGGTTTTGCAACTTCGCATTTTTTCCAGATGACAATAAAATTAAAGGGCTTACAATAATGAGCGCTGAAATTTTATCAACACAAATCATCCATCATAAAGGGGAAGCAATGCGTACAGAAGTCGATCTATTGGGCAGCAAAGAAATATCAGATGAATGCTACTACGGCGTACATACACAACGCGCGATCGAGAACTTTAACATCTCGAATCAAACCATCAGCGATATGCCAGAGATTGTGCGCGGATTAGCGCTGACGAAAAAAGCGGTGGCACTTGCCAATCAATCCTTGCGCATCATTGAGCCGCACAAGGCCAATGCTATTGTGGCAGCCTGTGATTTAATCCTCAAAGATGGGCGCTGTTTAGATCAGTTCCCCATTGATGTGTTTCAAGGGGGCGCGGGCACCTCATCAAACATGAATGCGAACGAAGTGATCGCCAACCTTGCTCTTGAAGTGTTAGGAGAAGCGAAAGGTCGCTATGACATCATCAATCCAAACAATGATGTTAATCTTTCGCAATCCACCAATGATGCTTATCCTTCTGCGCTGCGCCTTGGCTTTTATGAAAAAATGCAGAGCTTACTCACCGCCCTTGCTTATTTAAAAGATGGCTTAGCGATTAAAGCCGCAGAGTATCAAGACGTATTAAAAATGGGTCGCACACAATTGCAAGATGCTGTACCAATGAGCGTTGGCCAAGAGTTCAATGCCTTTGCCGCAATGCTCAACGCAGAAATCAAAGCCCTATCCATCGCCGCCGATGATTTATTGACCTTTAACCTTGGCGCAACGGCCATTGGCTCAGGCATCAATACTCCAGAAAATTATCCACAAACGGTGGTCAAGCATTTATCCGAACTTGTGGGCAAACCTTGCCGCAGCGCTGAAGATCTATTTTCCGCCACGTATGATTGCTCAGATTTGGTCACCTTACATGCAGGACTCAAACGATGCGCCATTCGTTTAGGCAAAATCTGTAACGATTTACGCTTACTCACGTCAGGCCCACGTACCGCATTAAAAGAGATCAATCTCCCTGAATTACAAGCAGGTAGCTCCATCATGCCGGCAAAAGTCAATCCTGTCTTACCGGAAGTGATCAATCAGCTGTGTTTTAAAGTGATGGGCAATGACGTCACCGTTTCCCTTGCTGCCGATGCGGCGCAGTTACAACTGAATGTGATGGAACCTGTGATCGTTCAAGCCATGTATGAATCTATGAGTTTACTGCACAATGGTTGTTATAACTTGCGCGATCGTTGCATTGATGGCATCACCGTCAATACAGAGCGCTGCCGTGACTTTGTACTCAATTCCATCGGCATCATCACCTATTTGAATCCCGTCATTGGTCATGCTGAAGGTGACATTGTAGGTAAAATTTGTGCTCAAACCGGTAAAAGCATCAAAGAAGTGGTGCTTGAGCGCGGTTTAATGACAGAAGCTGAACTCGATGATTTGCTGTCTGAAGAGAATTTATTGCACCCGCATCACGTTGCGCCTAAATTCTAAGATCCTCAACATCATCCATCTCAATCCCAAAGCCCATGCTTTGGGATTTTTTTGTGCATTTTTCAGTAAATCACCTTTTTTCAGTAGGTTATCCCCATAAAATCTGCTAATTTCAGCAATCATATCCCATAAAAATAGACCTTAGGAGGACACCCATGATTTTGGAACAATTAAAGGCATGGCAAGCCGATGCCATCAAGATCCGACGAACGATTCACATGCACCCTGAAATTGGCTTTGAAGAATTCAAGACTCAGCGCCTCATTGTTTCTGAACTCATGCGCTATGGCATCACAGAGATCGATACAAGCTTTGCCAAAACTGGCGTTGTGGCGGTGATCAATGGCAATCGCCCAGGGCCTTCGATTGGGTTAAGGGCAGATATGGATGCTTTGCCCACCACTGAACACAATACCTTTGCCCACGCCTCCACCATCGACCATTGTATGCATGGCTGCGGACACGATGGCCACACCACCATGTTGTTGATGGCGGCACGCTATTTGGCAACCTTTAATGATTTTGGTGGGCGCGTGGTGCTCTTTTTTCAACCGGGAGAAGAAGGCCATGGCGGCGCAGAAACCATGGTGATCAAAGAGCGCGTATTTGACCATTATCCCGTCGATGAAGTCTATGCACTGCACAATTGGCCGGGCTTGCCCGTTGGCACCTTTGCCTTTAAAACCCACAACATCATGGCGAGTTCTGATCGCCTATTCATCACAGTCAAAGGCAAAAGCGGCCATGCAGGATTGCCCCATAAAGCGCAAGATCCCTTATTGGTGGCCACACACATCTATCAAGGCATTCAAGGCTTAGTGAGCCGCATGTTTGATCCCTTAGAGCCGCTTGTGGTCTCCATCACGCAGATTCACGCAGGGCAAACCAATAACGTCATCAGCGATGAAGCAAAACTTTCCGGCACCTTTCGCACTCATTCAAAAGCAGTGCGCGAATCCTTAATTGAAAAACTCACCACTTTGGTCACCCATATGGCCGAAGCGTTTGGCATGGAAGCAATCTTAGAATTGGGGCCCATTCATCATCCTGTCACGTATAACAGTGATGCAGAAACGGCGCGTGCCATTGAGGCTGCGGCCAGCATTGTGGGGCAAGACAATGTCATCACAGAGATCACGCCAATGATGACGGCAGAAGACTTTGCCCATTTTTTAGATCATCGCCCAGGCTGCTATGGCTTTATTGGCAATGGTACAGAAAAACCCCACAGCGTTGATCTTCACAATGCCCATTACGATTTTAATGATGACATCATTCCCTTTGGCGCCGCCTATTTTGTGGCGCTCATTTTTGCACACTCCCAATAGATTGTTAAAGGAGCCTTTATGACTCAACTTTCCACCAACAGCTGGTTTGATCGCCTTGAAACCCTTGGCAACAAAATCCCGCATCCACTCTATCTCTTTGTGGGCTTATGTGCCCTCATTGCCATCACATCTTGGGTGATGAGCCTGTTTAACCCAACCTTAATCAATCCCGTCAATGATCAAGTGGTGCCCATTCGCACCATTTTAAGCCACGAAGGCTTGGTATATGTGCTCCAATCGACGGTCAATAACTTTGTGAACTTTAAGCCCTTAGGTTTGGTGCTTTCCATGATGATCGCCGTTGGCATCATGCAGGAAGTGGGCTTAGCGGATGCCACCATCAAAACATTGCTTCTCAATGCACCAAAGCACTTTATCACCATGATGGTCTTTTTTGTGGGCATCGTGGGCAATCTTGCCTCGGATGCAGCCTTTGTGCTTGTGCCACCGCTTGCCGGCATTATTTTTGCCGCCACAAAACGTAATCCGATTGTGGGCATTTGTGCAGGCTTTGTGGCGGTTGCAGCCGGCTTTACCGCCAATATTTTCATTGCAGGCACCGATGTATTGCTCTCAAGCGTAACCAATGAAGTGCTCGTCACTGTCTCCACCGAAGAGATCACGCCGGCTGCCAACTGGTATTTCATGTTGCTCTCTGTGCCCTTTTTAATGATCACAGGCACTTGGATCACTGAAAAAATCATCGAGCCGCGTTTTTCTGCTAAAGACGACATTGATGCCACCTACCTTCAGAAAGCAACAGACCACTATCAAGTCACGCCCATTGAAAAACGCGCTGTTAAACTCACCGGCATTTATGCACTGCTGTTCATTGTGGGCTTGATCATTGCCATTTGGCCATCAAATTCGCCGTTTCGTAATAACAATGGCGGATTGGTGCCCTCTCCATTTTTAAGTGGCATGATTCCCATCATTATGGCGTTTTTCATCAGCTGTTCGATTGTCTATGGAATCCTTGCCAAAAAGATCACGCGATTAGATGATGTGCCCACTTTAATGACACAATCTTTAAAAAACGTGGGTGGCTACATCATTTTGGTGTTCTTTGTGGCGCAATTCATCGCCTGGTTCAATTGGACGAATCTCTCCCTATATTTAGCCATTGGCGGCGCAAATATCCTCTCAGCCATTGCGGTGCCCAATGTCTTTATGCTTGCGCTTTTGATGGTACTTGCGGGCTTCATTAACCTCATCATTTTCAGTGGCTCGGCGCAATGGTCATTGATGGCGCCTGTTTTCATCCCGCTCTTTGTGCTCCTTGGCATTGAGCCTGCTGCCATTCAAATGGCCTACAGAATTGGCGACTCCACCACCAATGTCATCTCGCCCACCAATCCATATTTACCCATGGTGTTAGCGGTCATTGCCCAATACAACCCTAAATTCAAATTCGGCACCTTTTTATCCATCATGATGCCGTATGCCACCATTTTACTCATCACTTGGGGCATTTTATTTTTGATCTATTACAGCTTAGGATTGCCGCTTGGCCCTGCTTAAGTCCATCGACTGAGTGATCCACAGCCATGTGCTGTGGATAACTTTGTGAGTAAGTTTGTAAGCATTTTGATACAATGGGCGCCTTCATTTACCCTTGGATAAAAGCATTATGAGCAATCAAATCGATGCCGTTTTGGTGGTGTATCAAAATCGCCAACATGCGCAAACCATCGCCCAAATGGTCAGATCTTTGAATTTTTACTGTGAACTCATTCCGGCAAGCAAAGCAGATCAAGCAGCCATTGATCAAGCGCCAGCCATCATCAATTTGAGCGATGCCAATCACTTACCGAGTGACAAAACATTCACAGTGGCAGAAAATGCCTTAAACAGCATCCACTTAAAAACAGAAGTGGCCGCCTTTTTAAAAACCACCTGTGCACTCACACCAAACTGGACGGTTGAAGCCTTTGCAGAGCTTGAAACTGCCCGCTTAAAAGAGATTGTGGGCACCGATGAAGTGATCCTTGCCCTTTCTGGCGGCGTGGATTCATCTGTGGTGGCAGCGCTCTTACACAAAGCGATTGGCAAACAATTGACCTGTATTTTTGTGGACACAGGTTTAATGCGTTTAAATGAAGGCGATCAAGTGATGCAAGTGTTCCATGAGAATATGGGCGTCAATGTGATTCGCGTCAATGCAGAAGATCGTTATTTAGCGGCATTGGCAGGTGAAAATGATCCTGAACGTAAACGCAAAATCATCGGTGAACTTTTTATCAAAATCTTTGAAGAAGAGGCGCAAAAACTCTCCCATGCCAAATGGCTTGCGCAAGGCACCATCTATCCTGACATTTTAGAATCGGGCGATCATCACGGCGCAAGCAATGTGATCAAATCCCATCACAATGTAGGCGGCTTGCCAGAAGATATGAAATTTGAACTCATCGAACCGCTTAAATATCTCTTTAAAAATGAAGTGCGCGAATTGGGTGTTTCTCTTGGTTTACCGGCTGAAATGCTCTATCGCCATCCATTCCCTGGTCCTGGCCTTGGTGTACGCATTTTGGGCGAAATCAAAAAAGAGTATGCAGACATTTTACGCATAGCCGATGACATCTTTGTTCAAGGCTTACGCACTCATGGTTTGTACGATAAAACATCTCAAGCCTTTGCCGTATTTTTACCGGTCAAATCCGTCGGCATTAAAGATCACAAACGCACGTATGAATACACTATTGCCCTACGCGCCATTGAAACAATTGACTTCATGACGGCACGCGCTGCTCGCTTACCGTATGAATTCATTGAAGAGATTTCTACAAAAATCATTTTAGAGATCCCAAAAGTGACACGCGTTGTCTACGATGTGTCTAATAAACCACCAGCAACAATTGAGTGGGAATAAAAAAATAGTGTAATATGAATAATATGTATGAACTACATATCAATATGAAATTAGGAGAATAACATGCGTATCGTATTATTAGGCGCGCCAGGATCAGGTAAAGGTACTCAAGCCACCAATTTAGTCGAAAAATATGGCATCACTCATCTTTCCACTGGTGATATGTTGCGTGCAGAAGTCAGTGCAGGCACAGCGCTTGGCGTTGAAGCGAAAAAAATCATGGATGCCGGTCAATTGGTATCCGATGACATCGTATTGGGCATGATCAAAAACAACATCGAATCCATCGATGGTGGCTTCTTGTTAGACGGTTTTCCACGCAACTTAAATCAAGCAGAAGCGTTAGACGAATTGCTTGCACAAATCGGTGAGCCGATTGATAAAGTGATCTTCTTTGATGTGCCATTTGACATCATCAAAGAGCGTTTAATGTCTCGTGGTCGTTCAGATGATACTGAAGAAACCATCGAAAAACGCCGTAAAGTGTATGAGTCAGAAACAGCGCCACTCATCAACTACTACACCAAACAAGGTAAACTTGTGACGGTTGAAGGCGTTGGCGAAGTGAACGAAATCAGTCAGCGCATTTTTAAAGCGTTGAGCTAATCACCTCTAAAGAAACAAGTGGCAGCGCAAGCTGCCATTTTTATGATTATGAAGAAAGAAACATTATTTACCTTTGCTTGTATTATTTTTGTGGCTGCTTTTGCCTACTTTGGTTTGCCAATGTTCACCCCGCGCATTGCGAACCCGAGCCATGAACCTTTTTGGGCCACTGCGTTATCAGAAAAGCAGGATTTACAAGTCTTTGACCTCACCTTAAATGCATCGACATTGCAAGATGCCATCGACCGTTTTGGCAATCGCATCACCTTAACGCTCTATGAAACGGATCAAGGTGATCAAGTGGAAGGCTACTTCAGAGAGACACAAGTCGGTCCATTTGTGGGCAGAATGGCATTTACACTCAATGCAGACCCTGTGCATATGGACGAGGTTAAAGAGAAAGCCGAGGCTGAGAAGGCACCAATGAGCCGACATAACAGCTACAAAATTCCACCAGAATTGGCGAATTTGTTCAAAACCGATACACTCTTTAGCTTAGCCTTCATTCCCACGCATGTGGTCTTAACGCCAGAGGATGTTAAAGGTCGCTTTGGGGAACCTGCTTTAATCATCGAGGAGACTTTTGAAGGGAAAAATACAGGCACTCAGCACTTTCTCTATCCAGAGAAAGGTGTTGATGTCTCTTTAGATCAGGAAAAGCGTTCAATTATTCAGTATATCTCACCGCGCTTTTTTGCGGATAAGATTATCGCACCAATTCAAGGCAAAAATTGATACCGATCAAAAAAAGTTTGACAAGTGCCACAGAAGTGGTAATTTATATGTAGCTCCTGAACAAAGAGATCCTAAATAAAAGCTCTTTCAGGATCTTAAGCAAAATAATCACATAGAGGATATGACAAAACCCGCGATAGATCACTATCGCGGGTTTTATCATTCCGCCATCATTTAAACGTGCGGCACCAATGTTTCAAGCACCTGTTCTAAACGGCTGACCATCACATCAATGTGATCAAGCGTGACATTTAATGGTGGGAAAAAACGCACCACATTGTCGCCAGCGCCCACGAGCAATAATCGATTCTCAAACGCAGCTTTGACCACGTCTGAAGATTTAACCACCGCGTCATCAAATTTAATGCCCAGCAATAAACCTGTGCCACGAATCTCTTGAATGAATGGATAACGCACGCGCAATAAGTTGAGTTTCTTTTGCGTATAGGAGCCGCGCTCTTTAACTGCCGCCACAACACCATGATCCACCAATTCTGTTAAAACTGCATTGGCAATGGCACACACAAAGGGATTGCCACCATACGTTGAGCCATGATCTCCTGGCACAATCACATCATTGGCTTTATCTTTCGTCAAACATGCTGCAATCGGCACGCCGCCACCTAAGGCTTTGGCCAATGTCACCACATCCGGCACCACATCAAGCTGCTGATAGGCAAACAGCGTACCCATTCTGCCCATACCGCATTGGATCTCATCGAACACCAATAAAGCATCGTGTTGATCGGCTAAATCACGTAATGTTTGTAAAAATTCAGGCGTGGCCGCTCGAATGCCGCTCTCACCTTGCACAGGTTCGATGAAAATGCCGCAAAAATCATCATTGACCAAAGCTTTGGCCATCTCGACATTATTGAACTCGCATTCCACCACATCGCCCATCAATGGACGAAAGGGCTCTTGGTATTTCTCTTGCCCGGTAATGGCTAAGGCCCCGGTGCTGCGACCATGGAAAGAGTCCTTCATGTAAAGGATTTTACTTTTAGTGGGCGCAGTTTTATGGCCATATTTACGGGCAATTTTCACAGCCAACTCATTCGCTTCTGTGCCTGAGTTACAGAAAAACACTTGCTGATGAAAGCTGTTGCGAATCAATTTTTGCGCCAAAGCCGTTTGTGCATCATTGTGATACAAATTCGAGATGTGAAAGAGCTTCTCGCTTTGCTCTTTAGCCGCAGCAACCATTACAGGATGAGCGTGCCCTAAACAGTTCACTGCAATCCCTGAGACACAATCGATGTACTCAACATTCTGATCGCTGTATAAAAATGGACCTTTCCCGCGCACAAATGTCACAGGAAAGCGTTGATATGCATTCATTAACATTCTGTCGCTTCCTTTTTAGCTTCTTTAATCCAAGTGCCCGCCCCTTCTGCGGTGAACACCTCTAACAATATGGCATGCAATGTTTTGCCATTTAAGATAATGACATTTTTCACACCACGGTCAATGGCATCTAAACAGGTGCGCACCTTTGGCAGCATTCCCCCTGAAATGATGCCATCATCGATGAGTTTTTCCACTTCATCGTACGTCACTTCTTGCAATAGCGTTGAGGGATCGGTGTGATCCATCATGATGCCATCAACATCCGTTAAGAAAAAGAGGCGAAATGCATTGAGCTCTGCAGCAATGGCGCCGGCCACATAATCGGCATTGATGTTATAGGTGTTGCCTTCTTCATCCATGCCAATTGAAGAGATCACGGGAATGTAATTTTCACGCGTCATTGTGGTGATGACATCCGGATTGATGGACTCAATTTCTCCCACAAAGCCAATATCAATTTTCTCACCCTCTTTATGGGCAAACTTTTTACGCGCCGTGATCAAGCAACCATCTTTACCGCTCAAACCAATGGCTTTACCGCCTTGGCGCTGAATGTCCGCGGCAATGCCTTTGTTGATCTTGGCAGACAGCACCATCTCTGCAAGTTCCACCGTCTCTTTATCGCTGATGCGTAAGCCCTCGATGAAGGTTGTGGATTTATTGACACGCTCGAGCATCTGATTGATCTCAGGCCCGCCGCCATGGACAATCACCGGGTGGATGCCCACATATTTCATCAACACCACATCTTTGATGAATTCTTGGCGGATCTTGTCATCCACCATTGCGCTGCCACCATATTTGATCACAACTGTTTTGCCGTGATAACGACGAATAAAAGGCAGTGCTTCCACCAAAACAGCTGCCTTTTCTGTATTGCTAACCATGATCCATCCTTAAGTTCTATAATCTGCGTTAATTTTAATGTAGTCGTAGGAAAGGTCGCAGCCCCAAGCCACGGCATGTTGATCTCCGTTGTGTAGATGAATTTCAATCTCTACTTTCTTTTCACTAAAGATCGTTGCCAAAAGTGATTCATCAAATGCAATGCCGGCACCATTTGCCACAATTTGTACGCTCGCATCGCCGCCTTTGACAAAAATCTCAATTTGATCCACCAATAAATCTGCCGCGGAATAACCCACTGCACACAAAATGCGTCCCCAGTTGGCATCGCCACCAAAAATGGCTGTTTTCACCAAGCTTGAGCCAATCACTGATTTGGCGACCTTGCGGGCATCATTTAATGTTTTGGCATTGTAAACACGCGTTTCAATGAGTTTTGTGGCGCCTTCGCCATCTTCTGCAATCTTCATGGCAAGGGTTTGATTCACAAAACGCAAGGCCGCACGGAAAGTTTCAAAATCCGCATCTTGCTCAGACACAAGTGGCGCATTGCCTGCTAAGCCATTGGCTAAAATGATGGCCGAATCATTTGTGCTCGTATCGCCATCGACAGAAACCATGTTATAGCTCTCATCGACGCTTTCTAAGAAAGTCTTTTGCAATAAAAAGGGATCAATGGCCACATCTGTGGTGATGAAGCCAAGCATCGTGCCCATATTTGGATGAATCATGCCTGAGCCTTTTGCAATGCCACCAATGGTGACAATGTGCCCATTGATCATCACTTCCACAGCAATGTGCTTTTGTGTTAAGTCTGTGGTCATGATGGCTTGTGTGGCATTTGCGCCATCACGTGAGAGTTGATCAAGCGCCGCCGTTGCCCCTGCGATGATTTTATCCATCGGTAATTGAACGCCGATGATGCCCGTTGAAGCAACTGCCACTTCATCGGTGGCTAAATTTAAACCATTGGCCACCACTTCACACATGGTGCGTGCATTATGAATGCCAGCTTCTCCTGTACAGGCATTGGCATTGCCGCTATTGATGACAACCGCGCGCACTTTACAATCTTTCAAATGCGCTTCAGACACTTGTACCGGCGCGGCACGCACGGCATTGCGCGTAAATGCGCCAGCAGCCACTGCGGGCGCCTGTGAATAGATCACAGCCATATCAAGCTTACCGCTTGCCTTAATGCCTGCCTTCACACCTGCGGCCACATAGCCGAGTGCAGATGTGACGCCCCCCTCTTGAATGATTTTCATAATTGTTATTCCGTTGTTATGTTTAGATGTACATGGATAATTGATGAATGCCTGTGGTTTCTTTGATGCCAAACATCAAGTTCATGCATTGCACCGCTTGCCCGCTTGCCCCTTTGATGAGGTTATCAATGGCAGAGACCACAATCACTTTTTGGCGCGCTTCATCGACGCGTAAACCCACTTCGCACAAATTACTGTTTTTCACATGAGAAATTTGTGGCAACTGATTCACCACGCGCACAAATGGCTCATCTTTATACATGGCAATGTACTGCTGATACACATCAGCTTCTGTCATCGGCTCTGTGATGTCTAAATAAATCGTTGATAAAATGCCGCGATTGATGGGCAATAAATGTGGCGTAAACGTGACATCCATCGGCGCATGCAAGAGCTTACTCATCTCTTGGGCAATCTCTGGCGTATGGCGATGGGAAAATAGACCGTAAGCTTTAAAATTTTCATTGAGCTCTGCAAAGAGCAATTCTAATTTCTCACTGCGCCCTGCGCCACTGACGCCAGATTTGGCATCAACAATCACAGAAGGCTTCACAGCACCTGTTTTTAAAAGGGGCGCAACGCCTAAAATGGCAGAGGTTGGGTAACAACCTGGACACGCCACTAAATGGGCCTGAGTGATCTCATCACGATACAACTCTGGTAAACCATAGACCGCTTGGCGATTGATGGCAGGATCATCATGCTCTGTGTTGTACCATTTCTCGAAGATTTTCTCGTCATCAAAACGGAAATCCGCGCCTAAATCAATCACCTTAATGCCCGCTTCTAAGGCTTTTTTCGTCAAAGGCTCAGACAAACCGTGCGGCAAGGCTAAAAAAAGTAAATCGATGGATCGCAGTCGCGGTTCGACCTCTTCTAAATTGATGAGTCGTTTATCAAAAAACGATTCATAGTTTCGGTACACTTCCGAAAACTGTTTTGCACTGTGACTGTGCGATGCGACAAAATTAATCACCACGTTAGGATGTTGATGCAATAGCCAAACCAATTGCTGGCCTGCATATCCCGTGGCACCGATGATACCGACCGAAATACTTTTTTGTGACATATTTTCCTCCTTGAACATCATAATGTAGCAAGGAATCTTCGGTTAAAGAATAGGCAATTCCATTTTTTTGATGATTTGAAAAATAAAAGATGACTTTCCCCTTTTTCATCAAATCGCTACCATACTCTAATGAGTCATTGAACAATGTAAGGAGATTCATGAAATATTTCTATCGTACCCTACTATCGATCGCAGTGTTAACGCAATTGAGCATCGCCCTTGAATTGCCTAAAGAGATGACGCTTGAATACAGCGGCCCTTATGGCATTCCGGCCACCTTAAAATTTCAACACGATGATAAAAATTACACCATCATCACCAACATCAACATTCCCTTTAAAAACATGCGCTTTGTCACCAAAGGCATCATTAAAGATGATCAACTGATGCCTACGCAATACAGCGTCTATCGCAGCAATGACTTATATTCATCGGCGCAATTTGATTATCAAAAAGGCACCATCACATATGGCAAATTGCCCACACAAAAAAGTGAGTCGCTGCCGCAATTGACCCAAGATTTATTCTCCATTGCTTGGCAAATGAGCATCAACCAAAATGCCCCTAAAGCTGGCACCCATGCCACCAATGGTAAAAAGCTCTATGCCCTGCAAGCCCTTGAGAAAAAAGCCGACAAACAACACTATGTGAATAATAAAAAAGAGGTCTCTGCCTATTATGTCGGCGGTGAGGGCGATAAAAAGATTGAAGTGGGTTTGGCAAAAAACCTCTACTTTGTGCCCTCGTTCATCGTCTATTATGACAAAGGCAAACGCTATGAATTAGAGCTTCGCCGCATCATCACGCAATGATCATCCAATAAAAAAGCCCTGCATTGCAGGGCTTTTGATTGTGTCAAAGATTAACTTGCGGGCGTATATAAATAAGCGCCCTCAATGCCAAGTGGTAAACCTAAGCCCCACCACACCAACAAGAAGACAATCCACGTCACTAAGAAGGCCAACGTGTATGGAATCATTGTGGAGATCAATGTGCCAACGCCCGTTGATTTCACATAACGCTGACAGTAAACCACCACCAATGCAAAGTAAGTCATCAAAGGTGAGATAATGTTCGTTGTAGAATCACCCACGCGATAGGCCGCTTGCGTCAATTCTGGCGCGATGCCTAAATGCATCATCATGGGCACCAAAATTGGGGACAACAATACCCATTTTGCTGAAGCCGAACCAATGAATAAGTTGATAAACGCAATGAATAAAATCGCCAATACAACAGTGGTATAAGCGCCCACACGTAAACCTTGAAGGCCTTCAGCACCTGCCAATGCAATGATGCGACCTAAGCCCGATTGCGTGAATGCTTCGATGAAAAACGCACAAAAGAACATCATCACAAGGAAGCTGCTCATGTCTTTCATATTTTCCATGAGCGATGCGATCACATCATCCGCTTTTTTGTAATAGCCCACCAAATAGCCGTACACAATGCCCGGAATGATGAAGCCAATGAAGATGATGGCCACAATCGAACGCATCAAAGGTGCGCGTGCACTTGTTAAAGAGCCTTCTGTACGCAGTAATGAATCAGCAGGCATTGCCCAAATGGTAAACACTGCTAAAATTGCAATCATCACGAAAGAGGCAATCCAGAATGCGCGGTTCTCTTTTGGCGTCACATCACGGCGCTCTTCAGCTTGGGTGTCGCCATCGATTTTAACGCCCGCTAAACGAGGCTCTACAATTTTATCTGTCACAAACCAGCCCACAATCACCAAAAAAAAGACAGATGCACTGCCAAATGCCCAGTTAGACAACACATTCACCGTATAGGCAGGATCAATGATGCGCGCCGCTTGTTCTGTAATGCCTTGCAATAAAATGTCGTTTGTTGAAGGGATCAAGTTTGCAGAGAAACCGGCAGACACACCGGCAAATGCTGCGGCAATCCCCGCCACAGGATGACGACCTGCTGCATAGAATAAAATCCCGCCAATTGGAATCACGACGATGTAGCCGGCATCTGCTGCAAAGTGGCTGAGCATCGCCACAAAAAGCACCATCGGTGTTAACAGTTTGTTTGGCGTAATGTTGAGTAATTTTTTCAATGCCACATCAATGTAGCCGGTGCGTTCTGCCACGCCAATGCCAAGCATCCCCACAACCACAACGCCAAGCGGTGCAAAACCAATGAAGATTTTGACAAAATTTTCTAAGAAGTAGACAATTTTCTCGCCAGACAATAAGTTATGCACATGCTCCACAGAAGTATTGATTTCACCTGAAGCATCGGCAATCGAAAACGAGAAATTCACGTAGGACAATGGCCACGATGCCACCATGATCAACAACATCGAATAAAAGAATAACAATGAGGGTGAGGGCAATTTATTCCCCACCCACTCAATGCCATTGAGAAATTTATTGACCAATCCCACGGATCGATCTTTAACTTTAGGCTCCGCCATCAGTTGCTCCTTAGATTTTTTGAATACAATAAACGCCCAATATTACTAAAAAGCTACATTTTTATCTTGAGTTTTGTCCAAATAAAATAATTTTTTTCATTTATTTTAAAAAAATTTCTAAATAATTTATTTATATTTTACTTTACACCGTTCATTGGGCAGTCATTGGTAGTTTTTTTGTTTCCCAGTAGAAGATTTTTGATGACAATTTTTCGTCAGACGTTTAAAAAAGTGTTGACATTCATCACACAATGGCTATAATGCGAATCCTTAATTCCTCGATAGCTCAGTTGGTAGTAGCACTTGACTGTTAATCAAGGGGTCCCTGGTTCGAGCCCAGGTCGAGGAGCCAAATTAAGAAACCTAGCCTAGCTAGGTTTTTTTTTGCGCCAAATTTGCCATCGTGCTAAATTTGATGTTTCGAGTTGTCTGAGGTTGATAATCATGATGAAAAAAATTCGCTCGATTGCTGCACTGTGCACCCTCATCTTTGTACCGCTTCATGCCGATGAGCTTCGAAACATTACAGTGGGCTACAGCGATACATTAGACATCACCAAAGAAGCCACAAACCTTGTTTGCTTTGGCTTTGAAGCCGATCACCCAAATAATCACTGCACCACACAATTTGTGGATTCTGAAGTGATGTGGGATCGACTCATGAACAACGACATTCAAATTGCTTTGATGCCTGAAGAAGTGCTCATCGCCAATCAAAAACAAAAGCGCCAACCCATCATCATCGCCCCGCTCTATCAACAATATTTGTTATTGGTGGGCAGCCATGATGTGACGCTTGAATCTGTGGCCAGCTTTCGCGATCGCACCATTGGCGTTACCGATTGGGCCACCAAAGAACACCGTGGCAAGCCGTTGGCCAAATCCTTGGGGCTCACGGAAAAAGATGTCTATTTTCCCATCAGTAATGGCTTATCCCAGCTCTCTGATCTATTTTGCAGCTTTTCCATCGATGGCGTGATGATCATGTCCAATCCATCGAGCGCATTGGTGCGCGAACTGACCACAAGCTGTGATGGGCAAATTCTCTCTTTTACCGATGAACAGATCCAAAAGATCATCAAAAGCAGCCTTGGACTCTATCCTGGTACCATTCCAAAGGGCATGTATTGGCGCATGCCAAAAGACATCAATACATTGCGTTCACGCACATTTTTGGTGGTCAATCCAAGCCCGGATGTGACCGATGCCGTGTTAGAGAGCCTTGAGCACATTGAGGATGAGATCAATTTAACCACGGTGCGCACCAACATCACGCCGAAAACCATTGTGGATACTTACGACATCAATCCCATTAAACTGCATCCATTGGGCCAAGCGATGATTGAGCAGATGCGAGAAAATCTCGCACCTAAATTGCCGCCGGTTACGCAGGAAGCTCAGCCTCAATCCGCTGAATGATGGTTTGATGAAAATTTAAGGTTTCCACATTCACAGGCAACAACTCAGTTTCGCTTCTTAGCCACGTGCGCTGACGCTTGGCATATTGGCGCGTGGCGATGATGGCGCGCTCAATGGCGTCTTCTTTTGTCATTAAACCCTCTAAATAATCCCAAATTTGACGATAACCCACCGCGCGCTGCGATGGATAATCCCCATTGAGTTCAGGATATTTCTCACGTAAATGCACCACTTCATCCACAAAGCCTAACGCCATCATTTGCTCAAAACGCAGCGCCATGCGCGCATTTGCACGCGCAATGTCTTGATAGGTTAAAGCAAATTTAAGATAAGGATATGGCAATGCCTCTTTCGGTGGCAATTGCCAGAAATGGTTGAGGGTTTGTCCCGTGCTTAACACCACTTCGAGTGCACGTAAAATGCGCTGCGTATCAGCAGGCGCTAAACGGGCGGCACTTTCAGGATCTAAATGAGATAATTGCGCATACAAAGGCTCAATGCCTTCTGTTTGATGACGTGCTAACAACTCAGAGCGCACTTCATCTTTAACGGGCGGAATCGGCGAGATGCCTTCAATCAACGCCTTCATGTATAAAAACGTGCCGCCCACAATCACAGGCATTTTGCCTGCTGCACGGGCAATCTCAATTTCCGCACGGGCATCTTGCCTAAATTGCTCGGCAGAATAGCGCGCCATTGGGGATAAAATGTCCACCAATGCATGAGGATAGCGCTCAAGGGTTTGTGGATCCGGCTTTGCGGTGCCAATGTCCATGTCACGATAAATGAGCGCAGAGTCACATGAAATTAAATGGCAAGGAAAATGGTCAGCTAAGGCAAGCGCGGTGTCGGTTTTACCGGAAGCCGTCGGCCCCATCAAGAAAATAACTGGAAAATTCGGCATAATATCGGTTTAGACTATACAGTTGCGAAAATGGACTGTATCATTTTTTCCTTTCACAATAAACCTCATCAGACGATTATGGCTCGATACTGGACAACCCTCAAAGATTTACAGCAAGCAAACATGATTGACAACCCTGCGGATCTTTCAGGGGTTGCCGAACACTTTCAAATTCGCATCTCCCCTGCCATGCAAGCATTGATGGATCATGATGCCACAAACCCCATTTATCAACAGTTCATCCCCTCAAGCAAAGAAGGCATCATTTTAGACGATGAAGTCAGTGATCCGATCGGCGACATTCCCTATACGCCGGTCACCGGCATTGTGCACCGTTATCAAGATCGCGCTTTATTAAAAGTGACGCAACTGTGCGCTGTTTACTGCCGATTTTGCTTTCGTAAAGAGATGATTGGCCAATATGGGGAATCCTTAAGCCGCGAGGAATTAGACAATGCCTTTGCTTACATTCAATCCCATCCTGAGCTTTGGGAGATCATTTTAACGGGCGGCGATCCTCTGATTTTATCCGTCAATCGCTTAACGCACATTTTAACGCGCTTAGCCCATGTGCCGCACCTTCAAAACATTCGCATTCATACGCGCATTCCGGTGGTTGCCCCAGAGATGATCACCGATGAGTTATTAATGCTCTTTTCACACATTCAAGCACTGGGCAAAACGCTCACCATCGTGATTCATGCCAATCATGCCGATGAGTTGACCGATGCCGTTGCCGCCACCATGAAGCGCTTACAACAAAATGGCATCATGCTCATTTCTCAATCGGTGATGCTGCGCGGCATCAATGATGATTTTGAAACCCTCGCCGCTTTGATGCGCCGTTTCATCGCAGTGCACATCAAGCCCTATTATCTGCATCAACTTGACTTTGCCCGCGGCACCAGCCACTTTCGCGTGCCCGAAGAAAAAGCCGTTGCCCTCATTCGAGAACTTCGGCTTAAGCTGTCCGGCATTTGTGTGCCAGTATTGATCCAAGAGATTCCGCACGGCAAAAAACCGCTCTTTTGATTATTGTGTGATCTCCACTAAAATCTGACGCGCTTCATTGACCACTTTATGGTAACCAAAGAGGCGCTTAAAGGTTGTGCCGCCATATTGATGCCATAAAATCCCAGAACGCACGCCAGACAATAACAGCGTGCGGATCATTGCGGCATTGCGCTCGCTCATTAAAAAGGATTGATCTGTGCCTTTGACGTAAATGCGCGGACTGAGTTTGCTGACGGTTTGAGAATACAGATCCGCAAGCGCCATCTGAATGTTTTCATGCATCATGGGAAAATGCACCAAGCGCCCTTTAATGTTCTCAATGCCACTGCTCATGATGTTGAGTAAAGCTTCATTTTGACGCAAACGCTTTTGCAAGACGAGCACCGCATTAAAGTAAGTCATCACCTCGCGGGATAATTTCTCTTGGCTCGCCAATGCATGCAGCCCCATGGCAATGTTGGCAAAGTTGCCATATACAGCCTCTAAGCCATCAGGATCGGTTTCAAAAATGCTGTGAATCAAGCCTGTGGCATATTCAGTTAAATATTCGTGATCTTTAGCAAAGCGATCCACTAAAATTGCGCTTTGCATCGCACCGGCTAAGCCGATGGTTTGTCCTCTTAAATCATTCATGATCCATTACCTTTGTTGATGATTCACCCTACGTTATCGGATGCGCCCACAAATGGCAATCGATGCGTGATGGAAATGCCGTTTTCATCCATTGTGGTGCCATACACCAATGGCATCA
Source organism: Wohlfahrtiimonas sp. G9077 (assembly GCF_002252155.1). GTDB lineage: Bacteria > Pseudomonadota > Gammaproteobacteria > Cardiobacteriales > Wohlfahrtiimonadaceae > Wohlfahrtiimonas. The sequence goes on along the minus strand of NZ_NEFD01000002.1, from coordinate 144,225 downwards.
CGCCGTTACGCACAGCATCATCAAATGCGCTCGCATAGGCTGCATCAATTTCTGAGGCCACGCGCACGCCTTCAATGCCAGATAAATTCACACAATAGAGAATGTAAGCATCCGTTGTCGCTGACTGAATGTTCATAAGTTCGCGCAAGTGCTTTGCCCCACGCGTTGTCACCGCATCCGGAAACGCAGCAATGTTGTTCTCATCAAAACCAAGCGTCACGCTTTTGACTTCCAAATAAACCGTGCGTCCGTCGGCATATTCAAGATAAAAGTCGATTTTAGAATTCTCATCGCCATACTTCACTTCGCGCTTTAAACGCGTAAAGCCTGCAAGTTCCGTAATGATGCCATTATTAAGCGCCTCTTCCACCAACGCATTGGCCAAATGCGTGTTGATGCATGCCATGCGCCCTTGCGGCGTTTTTGACAATGTCCAACTGCCCTTGGTTTTGCGGCTCGGATCTTGCGATGGCTCATACCAAATCTCACCATTTGGCACAAAGCAATTGAGCATCGAGCCCGTATTTGCACAGTGAATGGTGAGCATTTGATCGCTATTTTCCGGCACCACATCAGCTAAAAAGCGCTTATAGCGCTTTAATAGAGTGGCTTTTTGTAAAGGAACCTTAAAGTCCATTATGCAAAACATGCCTTCTGTTTTTCGATGATCTGCGCAATGCTCGCTTTGGCAAAGGCAATCATTTTGGCCAATTCTTCATCGGTAAATGCAGCTTCTTCTGCCGTTGCTTGAAGCTCAATGAAGCGGCCTTCGCCATTCATCACCACATTCATATCTGTTTGAGCAGCAGAATCCTCAATGTACTCTAAATCAGAGATCACATTGCCTTCATAAATGCCCACAGAGATTGCGGCAACATTTGAAATGATGGGATTTTCTGTGATTAAACCTTGCTTGAGCATGGCATCAATCGCCATTTTTAGCGCCACAAAACCACCTGAAATGGCCGTTGTGCGCGTGCCGCCATCGGCTTGTAAAACATCACAGTCAATTGTGATGGTAAATTCACCTAAGGTTTCTAAATTCACCGCCGCACGCAATGAGCGACCGATCAAACGCTGAATTTCCTGCGTACGACCCGATTGTTTGCCTTTTGCCGCTTCACGCGCCATTCTTGAATGAGTTGAACGTGGCAACATGCCATATTCAGCCGTAATCCAACCACGACCTTCACCACGCATGAAAGAGGGGACTTTGTGCTCGATCGATGCTGTGCACAATACTTTTGTATCGCCAAAGCATGCCAACACAGAGCCTTCTGCATGTTTTGTATAGTCAGTAATGAATTCTACGGAGCGCATTTCATCGAATGCTCTATTAGACGGACGCATGAGAAACCCTTATATTTTTTTGAAGATGAGAAAAGATTAGCCATTTATGATAATTATTATGGCAGAACACAGAGTGAGTGAAAGCTAATCTTTTTAAAGAACTTTGAAGCTTGATATTAACGACCGCGGAATACGATGCGCGCTTTGCTTAAATCGTAAGGTGTTAATTCTACGCGTACTTTATCGCCGGTTAAGATACGAATGAAGTTTTTGCGCATTTTTCCAGATAAATGAGCCGTCACAACGTGGCCATTTTCTAACTCTACTTTAAATGTTGTATAAGGAAGCGTTTCAATTACAACGCCTTCCATTTCGATATGATCTTCTTTAGACATAATTTCCTATAAGGCAAAATGTTGACAATTAAAAAAGCCTTAAGATGATCTTAAGGCTAGATTTGGTCGGGATAGCAGGATTTGAACCTACGACCCCTTGCACCCCATGCAAGTGCGCTACCAGACTGCGCCATACCCCGTTATGTGCGTATTATACAGTGTCTGTTTAATTTTGCAATCAGGAGCTACTTTACTTCTTCAAACATGGGCTCGGTATTTGAGACCGTATCCTCGTACAAGCCGCCGCCAAGCGCCACATACAACGAGATGCCATTTAAAATTTGTTCTTGATAGGTGCTCAATAAACCATTACGCGCTTGGAAGTGTGAGCGCTGTGCATCTAACACGTTCAAATAACTCGCAATCCCGTTATCATATAACAATTGAGCTAAACGCAAGCTCTCTTTGGTGGTGGCCACTAATTTCACTTGTGCCGCTAACTGACGTTGCAACGGTTTTTGGGACTGCAAACCATTGGCCACATTTGTAAAGGCGGTTTGGATCGCTTTTTCATACGTAGCAATGCCCACATCTTTACGCACTAAAGATAAGTCGTAATTCGATTTAATTTTGCCCCAATTGAAAATCGGGATGGAAATTTGTGGCGCAAAGCTCCATGTTTCACCGGGTGCTTTAAAGAGGTCAGAGAATTTTTCTGACATTGAACCAATCGTTGTCGTCAATGAAATACTCGGGAAGAAGGCCGCACGCGCTGCGCCAATGTTGGCATTCGATGCCATCAATTGATATTCTGCCGCCATCACATCAGGATGGGATAACAACACTTCTGACGGTAAACCTGCTGGCAATTTACCCAAAATTTTCTGGCTGCCAATGGCATAACCACGTGCATGCGGTGCAATGGTTTTACCCACCACTAAGTTTAACGCATTATTTAATTGCAATACCGCACGCTCAGCACTCGCGACCGCAACTTTAGATGAATACAATTGTGCTTCAGACTGTGCTAAGTCAAGATCATTGGCAATCCCTGCTTCCACTTGTTGTTTCACCAATTGATACGATGCGTTATAAGTGCGAGATGTTTCACGGGCAAGATTGAGCTGCTCTTCTGCCGTTTTCAATTGAATGTAGCTGCGCGCCACTTGTGCCACCAATGCAATGTGCGCTGCTTTTTGCCCTTCAACAGAGGCTAAATATTGGTTTTGTGCCGCATCACTTAAGGATGCAAACTTACCAAAGAAGTCCAATTCAAAGGCAGAAATACCGCCGCCAATTTTGTAGCCCTCTGTAATATTTGAATAGCCTGTGTATGGATTCTCACCATTTTTAGCGCGTGAATAACCACCTTGTGCATTGATGCCCGGTAAACGATCACTGATGGTGATGCCATAAGCAATGCGGGCTTGTTCTACATTGAGCATCGCAATTCTTAAGTCGCGGTTATTTGCCAATGCCGCACTGATGTATTCTTGTAAACGAGGATCTTTAAAGTATTGTTTCCAACCAATTTCGGCAGCCTTCACTTTAATCTCATTGGCTTTCGCAGGCTCACCCGGGAAACTATTGGCCACAGGCAATGGCGGACGCTGATAATCTGGCGCAAGTGAACAGGCACTGAGCACCGCTGTTAACATAAGATAAAGAGGTAACTTTTTCATAAAGCTATGGGCTCCAAAATTTAAAATTCATCATTTATAGTCTTATCGCTCAAAATTATAGCAATCCACCGATAAGAAAACAGTAATTTTACAACAATTCGACAACCTTGTTGTCAAAAATTTTTCAAATTACGTTTCCTAGAAAAACTCTTTCGGATCAAATGTCACCTCAATGCCCTCTTTCACAAGCTTATTGATGGCATGTTGATTGTCTGGCATACGGATTTTGCCGGTGCGCAAAATCGCCGCTTTGACAGAATCATCAAAGGCAGTATTGCCGCTATATTTTGATTGTCTATCATCAATTTTTGTGATGTTGCCTTGGGCATCCACATAAAATACGATCGTTGCGGTTAAACCACTTGAACCTGTCGGCACACGCCAATGGCTATAAAGTGCACTTTGAATGGCGCCTAAGAATCTGCCGCTCATCAAATAAGCAGTGGCGATGCGATCATTTTCCGCAGCCGCGACTGCATCGGCTTTTGCCTTACGCTCTGCCGCAGCTTTATCCGCTGCTGCTTTGTCGGCTTTGGCCTTTTCATCGGCAATGCGTTTTTTCTCAGCGGCGGCTTTTTCGGCAGCTGCCTTATCGGCTTTTGCTTTCTCATCTGCCAGGCGTTTCTTTTCAGCGGCTGCTTTGTCTGCCGCGGCTTTATCAGCTTTGGCCTTTTCATCCGCTAAGCGTTTTTTCTCAGCCGCCACTTTTGCAGCTTTCTCTTCAGCCGCTTTTTTCTCTGCCAATTGTTTTTGGCGTTCTGCTTCTTCTTTTTTCTTCTGCTCTTCAGCTTGCTTTTTCTTTAAGGCAATCTCTTCTAGGCGTTTCTTTTCAGCAGCGATGGCTTTTTGCTTGGCCTCTTCCTCTGCTTTTTTCTTCGCAGCGATCTCAGCTAAACGCTTTTTCTCAGCCTCTGCGGCTTTGCGCTTTTCCTCAGCAATTCTTTTACGCTCCAACTCTTCTAGGCGCTTTTTCTCTTCTAATTTATCCCTAAAGGCAAACTTTTTGAAATAATCTTCAGCTTGATATTGATCCGGTTGATTCATTGCAGCCTGATGTTGAGCCACTGTATTTAATTCAGATGTTAATGCTGGTGCTAATAACTCAGGTAAATCTGACGCTTCATTATGAGATGAATCGTCAGACACAAAAAACATCAGCTCCTTTTTCTGCATATAATAAATCACCCACACAGTCAAAATGACTAAAGCACTTGTCATTACAGTACTGACAATATTTGCAAAAACTGTTCTTTTAGGATTACTCATAGCAATTTATTTAACTGGCGTTGTCAATTGAACACTTTTTCCTGTTGCCCGACCTAAGCGACTCATGGCATCAATCAAGTTGCCATAAGGCGTATCTTTATCAGACCTCAAGAAAATTCGTGCATTCGGCTTTTGTTGCATAAAGGACTTAACTTCAGCCTCAAGCTGATCAAGACTCAAAGCTTGATCAGGTTCTTCTAGCTCGCTGAAATAATATTGTCCCAATTTATCAATACTCACCATCAGGTAATCATCCACAACTTCATCGTAATTAACATCTGACTCCATTTCTGGCGTATCAATATCTACACCTAATGGAATCGTCGTTGCGGTGACCATAAAAATGGTGAGTAACACGAACATCACATCCACATAGGGGACAATGTTCATCTCTGCCTGTAGGCCTTTGCCATTACCCTTTCTACGTGATCGACGCATCATTGCGCTCCATTTTGACGATTGATCTGCATTTGACCATATTGTCTTGCTAAAATATTGGCAAATTCTTCGATGAAAACATCATAAGAATCAGAGATTTTACCAATGGCGTTGACAAAGGAGTTATAAATCATCACCGATGGGATCGCCACCAATAAACCAAGCGCCGTGGCAATCAAGGCTTCTGCAATCCCAGGCGCCACTTGGCTTAATGTCACTTGCTTAACGGCACCGAGCGCCACAAAGGAGTTCATCACACCGATCACCGTACCAAATAAACCAAAATAAGGGGCAACCGAGCCAGTTGTGGCCAACCATGACAATGATTTATGTAAGCTATTTTCTTCTCGCTGGGCACTGGCTTCCATCGCGCGGCGCACATTGTCCACCACAAATTCAGGTGAATAAATGGGCGTTGTGCGAAGACGGTTGAACTCATGAAAACCCGACACAAAAATGTACTCTAATCCTTCGGTGTATTTCTTTTGGCTCGCGTTATGATAAAGCTCTTGAATGTCCGCGCCTGACCAGAATTTATTTTCAAATTTTTTCGCATCACGCAGTGCCAATTTTAATAAAATCCATTTGCGCCAAGCGATGAAGATGACGGAAATCAACATCATAACCAAGAGCAACATCACGATCTGTACGATGATGTTCGCCTCAACCACAAGGGTCCATAGATTTAACTGTGAATGTGCGTTCATGTGTATCCTTATGAAAAAATGGGGGGCAATGGAATTGGGCGGCGCGTATTGGTGTCTAAACAGACCAATTGCACAAGCGCGGTGGCCAAAAGCATCTCACCCCGGAAGATTTGTTGTTTAAAATAAACACGTGTTGCGGTGAGTTTTTCAATTGAACTCTCCACCACTAAATCATCACACAAATGGGCAGGCTGTTTATAATCCACCTCAATGGATTTAACCACAAACATCTTGTGTTCAGTGGCCGCATAGGTATTTAAATTAATATTGCGGGCAAGCATCCATTCTGTACGCGCGCGCTCCATAAAATTTAAATACGTTGAATGATAAACGACTCCACCGGCATCGGTGTCTTCATAATAGACCCGAATTGGTAAGCGAAACACGGAGGCTTTTTGTTCTGTCATTGTCGTCATGTTCCATAATGATTGACTCTCTGCCGATTATAGCAGCGGATTTGTAAATCATTGTAGCAGAGCGGCGTTATTTTTTTCTGACAGGCAATAAAAAAACCTAGCAAAGCTAGGTTTTTTTAATTTGGCTCCTCGACCTGGGCTCGAACCAGGGACCCCTTGATTAACAGTCAAGTGCTACTACCAACTGAGCTATCGAGGAATGAAGGATTGCAATTATATCTATTTTTCCAAGGTTGTCAAATCTTTCAATTGATTATTTTTTAAACACCTTAAGAATCATTGCCAGATTGCTTATTTGGTTCAACCTCTAATTTATCGAGCATCTTGCCATCGTACGGTAACACTTTGAATTTCAACTCATCAATCACCACTTCTGAATGCGCATTGGGTAAAAAGCCCACTTGCGTCATCACAAGTCCGCTGATGGTTTCCACCTCATCTTTCACAAAGTGCGTACCAAAGCGCTCATTAAACTCCTCAAGGGACATTTTTGCATCGACAATGTAGTGGTTTTCATCCACTTGTTCCACTTCAATCTCTTCATCGGCAGGAATGAAGTCGTGCTCATCATCAATTTCACCCACAATTTGTTCAATGATGTCTTCGATGGTCACTAAACCTGAGACGGCGCCATACTCATCAACCACCAATGCCATGTGCGAATGCTTTGCTCTAAATTCATTGAGCTGAGCAATCACATATTTACCTTCAGGCACATATTCCACAGGACGCAAAAGGGTTGCCACATCAATGCTTGGATCACGCATTTTATGCAAAAGATCTTTGGTCAATAAAATGCCTTGTACCTCTTCATGATCTTCTGCTAACACGGGGATGCGCGAGTGCCCAGATTGGATGATTTTTTGTAATGATTCATCAAAATCATCATCAATGGCCACAGAGATCATATGCGCGCGCGGCACCATGATGTCACGCACCGTCAGCGTTTGCGAGGACAAAACAGAGCGGATCATGCTCACCGCTTCTGAATCAATCTTCCCTTCCTTTTGCAGCAAGGTCAGCTCTGTATTCCAATTATTTAATGTAACATTCTTACGTTCTAATCCTAATCGAGATAACCAACTCTTTCGGCTCGGCGAAGGATCGTCTGACATAATTTTTATTTTTTCCTCAAAATGATAAAATTACACTATTTTATTTGAATAGCGATTTAAGGGATTAAAGATTAAATTTCCCTTTCACCTTAAACTTCGTCTAGTATAGCAAGCAATTATTCACAGCAAAACTCCTTAAACTACTTCATACTTTTATCATGAAATTAACGCTCAAGAAAAGAACAGTTGGATCAAGGATCAACGCAGCCCTGCGTTATTTCTTGCGCCTTGTCATTTATATGATCGTGGGTGGTGCATTTTTAATGATCCCCATTTTCTTTTACTATCTCATCAAAACCAATCAAGAATTGGGCACACAATTTGAGGATCGCAGTTGGTCAATTCCGGCGCGCGTTTACGCCCGTCCATTAGAATTGTATGTGGGCAAACCCATTAAAAAAGCCGATTTATTGCTTGAGCTTGAAATGCTCCATTACAAAAAGACCGCCCAGCTCAGTCAACCTGGCACATATAACGATAAAGATGGCACCATCAATATCTACTTGCGTGAGTTTACTTACAGCGATCAACACGATCCTGCACAAAAAATTCAAGTGACGATTGCGGGCAACACTGTCAAAGATTTAAAGAGCAACCAAGAAGATCAAGCCAAGAAAATTGACTTGATTCGCGTGGAACCTTTACACATTGCCTCCATTTATCCTGCCCACAATGAAGATCGTATTTTATTAAAACGTGAAGAAATCCCTCAATTATTGGTGGATACGTTACTTGCGATGGAAGATCGCCAGTTTTACGATCACATGGGCGTCAATCCTAAAGCCATCATCCGTGCGATGGTTGCGAACATGAAGGCGGGACGCAAAGAACAAGGCGGCTCAACATTAACCCAACAGCTCATCAAAAACTATTTCTTAACGCCCGCACAAACGTATGAGCGTAAGATTCAAGAGATGTTTTATGCCCTCATCATCGACTGGCGCTATCCGAAAGATGATGTGCTTGAAGCGTATATGAACGAGATTTATTTAGGCCAAGATGGTGCACGTGCCATTCATGGCTTTGGGCTTGCGAGCGAATTTTTCTTTGGTAAACCCGTTACAGAACTCAGCATCAACAACATTGCCACTTTAGTGGGCGTGATTCCAAGTCCTTCGGCGTATAATCCACGCAAGAACCCTAAACTTGCCCTGAAACGCCGCAACTTAGTGTTAGATGTCATGGCAAAACAAAATTTATTGTCAGAAACTGAAGTGGAAGCCCTCAAACAAGAACCGCTGGATGTACTAGAACAAGCGCCCTCTTCTGGCATCACCAAATATCCTGCCTTTGTGGATTTAGTGACTCGTCAACTCAAAGAGTTATATACCAGTGAAGATTTAACCACTGAAGGCTTAAAAGTCTTCACCACGCTTGATCCGATTGTACAAATGTATGCAGAAAAAGCAGTGATTGATACATTGCCTGTGATTGAAAAAACCCGCGGCGTCAAAAACATCCAAGCGGCCATCATCATTGCACAAAACAACACCGGTGAAGTGGAAGCTTTAGTGGGCGATCGTCAAGTGCGTCAAGCAGGTTTTAACCGTGCATTGAGCGCTAAACGTCAAATTGGCTCACTCATCAAACCATTCATTTATCTGCGTGCTTTAGAAGAGCCTCAACGTTTCTCATTGGCCACATTGTTGGATGATGAAACCCCATTTGAAATGAATTCAGGCGGTAAAAAATGGTCACCTAAGAACTATGACCGCCGTTTGCATGGCTGGATTCCGCTCATCACTGCATTGGCTAAATCCTATAACATCCCAACCATTCGTTTAGGGTTAGATGTGGGCGTTGATAACGTGATTGACACTTTGTATCGCTTAGGCTTAAATCCGGCTGAATATAACTTCCCTGCCGTGCCATCGACACTACTTGGTGCCATCGACATCACCGTCTTTGATGTGACACAAATGTACTCAACGATTGCCAATGATGGTTATTACATTCCATTAAAAGCGATCCGTGAAGTGACACAAACAGATGGAACGGTGCTGGCACAAAACTTAGTGGCACCGAAACAAGCCATTTTCCCAGGACCGAACTACCTCATCACACGCGCCATGCAAAATGTTGTGGATGCAGGCACAGGCGGTGGTTTACGCCGCGCTGGCATCAAAGCACGCGTTGCAGGTAAAACAGGCACAACGAACAATTATCGTGATGCTTGGTTTGCCGGCTTCTCTGGTGATCGCACTGCAGTTGCCTGGGTTGGGAAAGATGACAATACGCCTGTTGGGCGCGTTGGCGGCGCCACAGGTGGTTTACCTGTGTGGGCAGCGGCCATGAAAAACCTCATATTAGAGGACATTTCAAACACGCCACCAAAAGACATTGTCAATGTACGCATCAATACGGCAACCGGTTTACCACCGCCGAATTACGCGTGCCCAGATATGAAAACCATGACCCTGCCCTTCATTCGTGGTTATCAACCCACATATCCTGGGGATTGTGATTTTTATCCACCGGACACTGATTTTAACTTCGATGATGCATTTGGCGAATTCAACTTTGATGATTTTCAATAGTGGATATCCGCAATAATGCTGCTACTCGTTTTACTGAATTTGTGATAAATTAGCGGTTCTGATTTTTGAGATCTAACCCAATTTAAAACATCGTTATATAGGAAAATATAGTGAGAACTACCACCTTTCTAATATTAGCGCTTATTGTCATTAGTGGCTGTACCTCTCGCACCGATGGTGGTGCGCGTGTACGCCCGTTACCTAACCAACCGGCATCTTCAACGTCTGGCGCCATTCCTAGCGGCATTCCTTTAGATGATGGCAGTGCACCCGCTGCACAAGCCACACCTTATGGCGGTACCAATGAAGTGCGCTTCCCATCGTATCCGATGGATCAATCCTCAGGCTTCCCGGTCGAAACCCCTAAAGCGCAAAATGCGCCGCAAGCCCCTGTGTTCCCAAATACAGCGCAAGCACCGGTTTCTGCACCTAAACCCACAACCACTCAACAGCCAACCTACGCGCCTAATGCGCCGATGATTCCTGGCCAGAGCACAACCACTGCATCGGCAGATAAAGGAACGTACAAACCGTCACAGAATCAAAACAATGCGGTGCAATCTCTCTTAGATGAGGCAAACTCTGCTGTTAAAGCCAATCAATTAGAAAGAGCTGCCACCGCATTGAATCGTGCTGTTAGATTAGAACCAAACAACGCAAGTATTTGGTACGATTTAGCACAGATTCGCCTGCACCAAGGAAAATATGAACAATCTGAACAATTGGCAAACAAGTCCATCAGCTTTGCTAAAGGTAATCAAGATTTAGTCAATAAGAATTGGCGCGTCATCTCTTCTGCTCGTCAAGCAAAAGGAGATACCGCAGGTGCTCAAGAAGCGATGAGAAACGCTCAATAAATCTTTTGAATGATCACTCACAAATTTCACACATCATTGCCCATTCATCCTTTGTGATGGATGGGTTGAGCTGTGCTCAAAAAATGGTGTGCATTTTTCAGAATTTAAAAAATTTTGGCCACGACAAGAGACATGACAGCACTAATATCAATCACTGCGTGCATCACTAACCATATTAATAAATGATGGCGTACATTATATTATTGAGAATTATAGAGTGATCTCTGTGATGCTCATTGCAAAGGCCTGGAGAAGAGAATGAAACGCATGTTAATTAATGCGAGCCAACCCGAAGAGACGCGCGTCGCGTTAGTGGATGGTCAACGCTTATACGATTTAGACATTGAAAACGCAACAAACATTCAGAAAAAAGCCAACATTTATAAAGGCGTCATCACCCGCATTGAGCCTTCCTTAGAAGCCTGCTTTGTGGATTATGGTGCAGAGCGCCACGGCTTTTTATCCTTCAAAGAAGTGTCCAAAGAATACTATACGGATGAGGCAAAAAACCTCTCTAAACCTTCCATCAAAGAAGCCTTAAAAGAAGGCATGGAAGTGATCATCCAAGTGGAAAAAGAAGAACGCGGCAATAAAGGCGCAGCTTTGACCACGTTCATTACATTGGCTGGTCGCTATTTGGTATTGATGCCAAATAACCCAAAAGCAGGCGGTGTTTCACGTCGCATTGAAGGCCAAGAACGCGTGGCCATTCGTGAAGCGATGAGCCACTTAACCATTCCTGAAGAGATGGGCGTGATTGTACGCACCGCTGGCCTTGGCCGCACGGCAGAAGAGTTACAATGGGACTTAGATTATCTCCTCACTTTATGGGGCTCAATTAAAACAGCCTCTGAAGAGAAAGCACCCTTTTTGATCTATCAAGAGAGTAACATCATCATCCGTGCCCTACGCGATTATTATCGCAATGACATCGGTGAAATCTTGATCGACAACAAAGAGATTTTTGAAGAAGCGGCGCTGTTTGTGAGCAGAACCATGCCACAAATTCGCCCAAAAATTAAACTCTATGAAGATCAAATTCCATTGTTCACCCGCTACCAAATTGAAAACCAAATTCAATCTGCGTATCAACGTGAAGTGAAATTGCCATCCGGCGGTGCTTTGGTGATTGACTATACCGAAGCGTTGATCTCCATCGACATCAACTCAGGTCGTGCAACGCGCGGGGCTGACATTGAAGAGACGGCACTGAATACCAACTTAGAAGCGGCTGAAGAGATTGCTCGTCAATTGAAATTGCGTGACTTAGGTGGTTTGGTGGTGATCGATTTCATCGACATGCTTGAATCTGACCATCAGCGCCAAGTGGAACGTGCATTCCATGAAGCCTTGTCATTAGACCGCGCCCGCATTCAAACGGGTCACATTTCTCGCTTTGGTTTGTTAGAAATGTCACGCCAGCGCTTGCGTCCATCTTTAGATGAAACCACGCACATCGTCTGCCCACGCTGTTCTGGTCACGGTACAATTCGTAACATCAAATCTTTGGCTTTAGAAGTGCTTCGCCTCATTGAAGAAGAAGCTTTAAAAGAGCGCACCAGCGAAATCATCGTTCAGTTGCCGGTAGATGTTTCCATCTTCTTGTTGAATGAAAAACGCGAAGATGTCTCCAGCATCGAAAACCGCCTCAATGTGCGCATTGTGATGATTCCAAACCAAAACTTGGAAACACCGCATTTTGAAATTTCGCGCCACCGTTCAGACCAAGCTTTGTTGAACAACAAAGTGAGCAATGAACACAGCATCATTGAGCAACCTTCTAATGAAGCACTTGTGAATCAAGCATACAATCCTGCAAAGCCACAAAAGAACATTCCTGTGGTGAGCAACATGGTACCAGCAACGCCGCCGCCTGTGGTTGAAAAGCCTGTAGAAGCGCAGCCAACCCTTTGGCAGATGATTGTGGATTGGTTAAAATCTTTACTCAGCCATCCTGAAGAAGCCAAAAAAGAGCAAGTTAAACGCAGCGAGCAACCTAAACAACGTCAACGCACCAATCCACGTCGTAAAAGCAACCGCCGCGTCACCACGCGTGCCAATGCACCTGAGCACAATGAGATTGCCACCGTGACGCGTGTGACAGAAGATCGTCCTGATTTTTCTGGCAAAAATAGCGAAAAACCTGCCACAGATAAAGTAGAAAACAAAGAGAAACGCAATGCCAATGAGCCACGTGAAAACCGTGACAATAGTGAAGCGCCTAAGTCTCGCAATCGCCGCTCGCGCAATCGCAACAATCAAAACGCAAGTGATGCCAAGCCTGAAGTAAAAAACGATGCACCAGAAGCCGCTGAAAAGCCAGCCAAACAAGAACGTGCACCGCGCGCGGATCGTGCTGAGCGAAACAACAAGCAGGACAAAGGCAATGATGTCGCCAAACAAGAGCGCGCACCGCGTCCTGAGTTTGTAGAAGTTGAAGTCAATGGTGAAACCCGTAAGCGTCGCGTGCGCAAAGGTCGTCCTCGCATTGAAGAAGCTGCACCTGAAGCTGTGACTGCAGTTGAAGCCGCACCTATGCCAAAAGCAGAAGATGCACCCAAAGCTGCCAAGCCTGAAGTGATTGTTGTGGCCGATGCCATTGCTGAAACTGTGATTGAAGCAGTGCCTGAAAAAGTTGAAGCGGCAGTTGAAGCAGTGATTGAATCTGAGCCGGTTGCCACAGTGGTTGAAGCGATTCAAACAGCATCTGATCATGTGACAGAAGTGGTCGATCAAGTGGAAGCGAAAGTGGAAGCTGTGGTTGAAGCCGCGAGCGATGCCGCACAAGAAATCATCATTCAACACACGCCAAACGTTGAGGAAACTCATGTAATGGCCACCGCTGAAGTTGAGCCTGAAATCGTGATTCAACATGCCATCATCGAAACACAAGATGACGCTGCTGCACCTGAGGCAAAAGAAGCAGATGTGATTGAGCCAACCATTGTGGTGGAAGATGATGTAGTGATGACACCGGCTGCACCCAAAGCCACTGTCAGCGTTGAAGAAGATTTAACGGTGGTGATTCCTAAAAGCGAACCTGAAGAGAGCCGCTTTAAAATCATCGTCGAAGATGATGCGCCTGAGAAAAAATAACGGCCATTGATCTTGTCAATCTTTTAGAAAAAGCACAGTTACTGTGCTTTTTCTTTATTTGTACGGGTATAATCAACCTTCCATTATCCATTTAAGGAGTGCATTATGCGTCGATTAAAGTCTGCCCCACTTGCCGCAATGGTTTTATTGTCTACCGCTGCCTTTGCGAATTCCTCCGTGATCATCAGCCAAGATCAACAACGTGAGGGCTTATCCATCACCATTTATAATGATGCATTGGCCTTAATCAATGACACTCGCACTTTGCCCATGGACACCGGTTTAAATCGCGTTGAGATGCAGCATGTTTCAGCACAAATTCGCCCAGAAACTGCGCTTTTAACGTCATTGTCTGGCATGCCTTTTAATGTGATCGAACAAAATTTTGATTATGATTTACTCTCCCCACAAACATTATTAGACAAAAGCGTTGGGCAAACCATCGAAGTGATCACGCGCGATCCACAAACGGGCAAAACAACGCGTGAAAAAGCAACCCTATTGTCCAACAATGGCCAACCGATCGTCCAATTTGCCGATCGCATTGAAGTGGGTCATTTAGACAATTTTGCCTTTCCATCGCTGCCCACCAATTTACGCAGCCATCCAACGTTATCGATGGTGCTCAACAGTGAACAAGCCGGTAACAATACAGTGCAACTCACCTATTTAAGTGGTGGCTTCAGTTGGCGCGCTGATTATACAGCCACGCTCTCTTCGGATGAAACCTTTGTGGATCTCTCAGGGCTCATCACTTTAAACAATCAAAGTGGCACCACTTTTAAAAATGCCAACCTACAATTGGTGGCCGGCGACATCCATCAAGTGCAACAAAACATCATGCGACCGATGTATAAATCAGCAATGCCCGTTGCCATGATGGAAATGGACACAATGCCACAAAGTGAGGCATTCAGTGATTATCACCTCTATCAAATCCCCTTTAAAACGGACTTAAACAATCAACAAACCAAACAAGTGGCGCTGTTAAATGCAAACCATGTGCCTGTACAAAAAATTTATCAATTCAATCAATATTTTGATGCCACAACCGCTGAAGATGACAATTTAAAAGCAAGCATCCTTTACCGTTTTAAAAATAGCCAAGAGAATCATTTGGGCATGCCGTTGCCAAAAGGCATTGTGCGCATCTATAAAAATGATTCATCCGGCAATGCACTATTAGTCGGTGAAGATCACATTGCACACACCGCAGAAAATGAAGTCTTTAAAGTGGCCACCGGCCAAGCCTTTGATGTCTCTTTAACGAAAAAGCGCACCAAAGTCACCAAGATCAGTAAAGAGACTACGCAATACAGTTATGAAGTAGTATTTAACAATGCCAAAGATGAAGCTGTGACGGTGGATTATCGTGACTTCATTCCCTTTACAAGCTGGCAAGTGACGGCAGCATCCATCGCCGTGACAACGCAAGGCAGTGATCAAGCCAATTGGCAGATCATTGTGCCTGCAAAAGCACAACAAGCCCTCACCTATACATTGCAAGTGACGCAATAGGTCAGTTATTATAATGCGTTGTTCTTTAACTCATCATAAGTAGGTCGTTGTGGATACTTCTCTTAGCATGCTCACACCGCATTCTGTGCCGCTCATCAATCGGGAGCGCTCGATTCTTGCATTCCAAGAACGCGTGCTTGCACAAGCGAAAAATCCACAACTGCCGCTGTTAGAACGTTTAAAATTCATCGCCATTGTGGCCTCAAACATTGATGAATTTTTTGAAGTGCGCATGGCAAACATGCAAGAGCAGATTCAATCAGGGCTTGACCGCGTGGAGAATCAATCTGCGCACGAATGGCGCTTAAGTATTCAGCAATATGCCCTTTACATCACCAAAGAGCAACATCGACTCTTTTTTGATGATTTACTGCCCTTATTGGCGCATGAGCACATTACCTTGCTTGATGAAAATCAGTGGAGCAATGCACAACATGAATGGCTGTATCATCTATTCATGCAAAACATGCTGCCTGTGTTTACACCCATTGCCCTGGATTTGGCGCATCCGTTTCCACACATCACCAATAAATCCTTAAATTTCATTGTGGATCTTAAAGGCGTGGATGCTTATGGCCGCAACATTGACACTGCCATTTTGCCCATTCCTGAGAATTTACCCCACATCATTGAGCTGCCCTCCGAAGATGGCACCACGCAATTGACCACCATCCAATCCGTGATGGCGGCATTTGTGTCGGACATTTTTCCAGGGCTTGAGATCCTTGGGCTCTATCAATTCAGAGCCACCCGCAACAGCCATTTATACATTGATAAAGAAGAGCTGACCAATTTACATCAAGCACTGCGTGGTGAGTTGAAACAGCGCGGCTTTGGGCATGCGGTGCGTTTAGAGATTGATGACAGTTGCCCGACTCACTTAAAGCACCTGTTGCTCAAAGAATTTGGTTTAGCCCCCGAAGATCTCTATGCACTGCCCCATTATTTTGATTTTTCCCAAATCTATAATGTGCTCGATTACATTGATAAAAAACCACATTTAATCTTTGAGCCCATTGAACGCCACATACCGGATCGCTGGGAAAAGCGCCGCGATGCCTTTAGCGAAATTGATCGCCAAGACATCTTGCTCCATCATCCTTATGATCGATTTTTACCGGTGGTGGATTTTTTACGCGAAGCGTCTGAAGATCCTGATGTGCGCGTCATTCGCATGACAGTGTATCGCACAGGCGATGATTCCGAATTGATGGAATTATTGGTGCGTGCCGCCCGTCTTGGTAAAGAGGTCAATGTGGTGGTGGAATTGATGGCGCGTTTTGATGAAGCCACCAATTTATCGTGGGCATCGCGCTTAGAAGAAGCCGGCGTTAAAATTGTCTATGGCGTGTTTGGTTATAAAACGCATGCAAAAATGCTCCTCGTGATCCGTGAACAGAAAAATCATAAAGGCGAAAATTATCTGCGCCGTTATGCACACGTAGGCACGGGTAATTATCATCAAGGCAATGCCCGGTTATACACAGACTTTAGCTTATTGACCTCAAATAAAGAGATCACCGCAAGCATCTCGGAGATTTTTTTAAATCTCTCGAGCCTTGCGAAAATCCCGAAACTCAAAACCGTGTGGCAATCGCCTTTTAACTTCATTGATCGCTTACTCGAAGAGATCGAATTTGAAATGAATGAAGTCAAAGCTGGCCGCAAAGGGCGCATTGTGGCACGCATGAATGCGTTGATGGAACCGATTGTCATCACTGCCCTTTACAATGCCTCACAAGTGGGCGTTGAAATTGATCTGATTGTGCGTGGTGCTTGCGCCTTAAAACCCGGCATTCCTGGGCTTTCTGAAAACATTCGTGTGCGCTCCATTGTCGGGCGCTTTTTAGAGCATTCACGCGTGTATTATTTTTATCATGGTGGCAAAGATCACACTTATATTTCCAGTGCCGATTGGATGAATCGCAATTTCTTTCGTCGCATAGAGATTGCTGTGCCCGTTTTTGATAAAGTGATTCGTGAACAATTGATTGAAGAAGGGTTATTGTGGTGCTTAGAGGATCAAAGTGCCTGGTGTTTAGATGGTGAAACCGGCCACTACCATCAAGCCGTCACCATTGATCCACAGACCTCATTACAACATCGTTTGATACAAAAACGTCTACGTTAGGATTTGCGATGCTCAATTATCTCCATGTACAGCTTATTCCCTATTTGACCAATGATCAGTTGGCCGCTTTGACGGTGCTCATTTTGGCATTTTTAGCCTTTTTATCCGGGCGCATTCGTTATGATTTTGTGGCCCTTGGCGCCCTGCTCGCACTTGTCATTTTGGGCATTGTGCAAATTCCGGATGCTTTTAAAGGCTTTAGCCATCCTGCGGTGATTTCTGTCGCCTCTGTTTTGGTGCTCAGCCATGCCATTGGTAAAACGGGCATCACCTATCATCTATCAAAGCGATTGAGCTATTTTTCAAGCAGCCCATCGATGCTGATTCTGACATTGGCTGGGCTTGTCGCATTTTTCTCTGCCTTTATGAATGACGTTGGGGCCCTTGCCCTCATCATGCCAATTGCCATTCAGCTGTGTCAGCGCTATGACATTTCACCAGCTAAGGTATTGATGCCGATGGCATTTGCCTCCCTGTTAGGTGGTACAATTACCGTGATCGGGACGCCGCCTAACCTCATTGTCTCAAACTATCGTGAATCCATCGGGTTAAAAGCCTTTAGCATGTTTGACTTTGCGCCCACAGGTATCGTGATCACCATTGTGGGGCTCATCTATTTAGCTGCATTTGGCTGGCGTTTAATTCCTAATCGCCGCTCAGAAAGCGCCCACAATAAATTCACCACAGACAATTATCTCCTCGAAGCCAAAGTGGAACAAGGCAATAAAATTGCCGATCAAACGGTGGCAGATTTAGAGGAAATCTCTGAAAATACCGTCAAAGTGGTGGTGATCATTCGTGGCGCGCGCCGCATCATCGCCCCAAGCCAAGAAGAGTTGATTCGCGCCAACGACACATTATTGCTTGAAGGGCAACCTGAAGAACTCAAGCAATTAGAGTTATTAACAGGGCTCAATCTCACACGCAGCAGCGCCAATAAAAACATTCCCCACGATAAATTAGAAGTGCTTGAAGTGGTGATCAACCCTGGCTCGCGCATGGCGGATCACACCTTATCTGACCTTCAGTTTAGAGAAAAATATGGCCTCAATGTCATTGGTGTTGCCCGTCAAGGTGAAAACATCCGTAAACGCTTTAGCCGCATCACATTAAAAGTGGGCGATGTGCTGTTAGTGCAAGGTCATGCCGATGAATTGCCAGACACTTTGCGTTATTTAGGCTGCTTTCCATTGGCTGAGCGCGACATTAGCCTCAAAGCCTCTTACCGCTTAATGCCAACTTTGCTCATCTTCACAGCTTCCATCATTTTGGTGGCCACACAAACATTGCCACCACAAATCAGCTTTCCATTGGCGGTCTTTTTATTGGTGATCTTCAAACTGTTACCCATTCGCGATGTGTACCGCAGCCAAGAAGGTCCTTTAATCATGTTATTAGGCTGTTTCATTACAGTGGGCGCTGCCCTTCAACAAACGGGCGCCACAGAAATCTTGGCCGCGAAATTGGTGGGTTTGATTGGTGATCTACCAGACATTTTCATTCTCGGTGCCATTTTAGTCATCACCTTAGCGATGACGGACATCATCAACAACTCAGCTGCTGCAATGATCATGTGCCCGATTGCCTATGGCGTTTCTCAACAGCTTGGTCACAATCCCGATGCTTATTTGATGGGCATTGCCATTGCGAGCTCTTGCACCTTCAATACACCCATTGGCCATCATTCAAACACCTTAGTGATGGGGCCTGCCGGTTATCAATTTGGCGATTATTGGCGTGTTGGCTTAATTTTAGATATATTAATTCTTATCACCGTTACACCAACATTATTGTGGGTGTGGCCGCTTTCGTAAAATCTCACGATGTTTATTAATAAGGAAATCGATATGAGCGTTTTCAATGATGTTGTATTGGCACCAGATGATCCCATTTTAGGATTGGTGGAAAAATTCAAACAAGATCCACGCGAGGATAAAATTAACCTCACCATCGGTATTTATGCCGATGAAAATGGAAAAGTGCCAGTGCTTAATGTGGTGAAAAAAGCCCAAGCGGCGCTTTTTGCAGAAGAAAAACCACACATCTATTTGCCAATGCATGGTTTACAAACGTATAACTTATCTGTTCAGCGTTTGTTGTTTCAAGAGCATCATTCTGTGATTGCAGAAAACCGCTTAGCCACTGTGCAAACCTTAGGTGGCACAGGCGCATTAAAAGTGGGCGCAGATTTCTTAAGCCAATTGTTTAAAGACAAATTGCCAACCGTGCATGTGTCTGACCCAACGTGGGACAATCATAAAGCCATCTTTAAAGGGGCAGGTTTTACGGTTAAAGCTTACCCTTATTTTGATGAAGCCACAGGCGGCGTAAATTTTGAAGCCATGGTGGATTACTGCAAAACATTGCCAAAAAATGACATCTTAATTTTACATGCATGTTGCCATAACCCAACCGGTGCAGATTTAAATGAAGCACAGTGGACAGCGCTTGCTCAGCTCATCAAAGAAAAAGAGTTGATTCCGTTTTTAGACATGGCATATCAAGGTTTTGCCAAAGGCGTTGAAGAAGATGCCAAAGCAATCCACATCATGACCAATGCAGGTTTACCTGTATTGATCGCCAACTCATTTTCTAAATCCTTCTCCTTATATGGCGAGCGCGTCGGTGCATTGTCTGTGGTGACCACATCGAGTGATGAGCAAGTGCGCGTCACCTCACAATTGAAAAAAATGGTGCGTGCAAACTACTCATCTCCACCTGCATTTGGCGCGGCAATCGTGGGTCACGTATTGAGCAATCCGACCCTTCGCCAAGAATGGTTTGATGAACTGAGCGAAATGCGCCAACGCATTCACGCCATGCGTGAAAAATTTGTGGCACTGCTCAATCAAGGTCAAACGAAAAAAGATTTCAGCTTCATTAAAGCCCAACAAGGCATGTTCAGCTATTCAGGCTTAACAAAAGCGCAAGCAGAAAAGCTGCGCAGTGAAGAAGGTCTATACATCTTAGATACGGGCAGAATTTGTATTGCCGCCTTAAACGAGTATAATATAACATTAGCAGCGCATGCTATTATCAAAGTTTTATAACGCTTATGGCATCGGAGGATGTATGATGAAATTTATTGAAAACCAATTACCTCTTACCATTATTTGGACGCTATGTATTGTTGGTTATATCGCTGTTTTTTCTGTAGTTTTCTTCAGCTAAGACAGATGTAGTGACACAGAGAAAAGTGCTTGTTGGCACTTTTTTCTTTTATTGACTGTAGAAAAATTTATGTCCCCACTTGCAAAAGAACTCTTTTATTTGCTTCAAACCGGCGAATTACACAGTGGCGAAGCCTTAGCGCAGCGCTTTAATGTGACGCGCCAAGCCATTTGGAAAGCCATCAATGAGCTCAAAACGAGCCACCTTGTTGAAACCATTGGCCGACAAGGTTATAAAGCGCGTTTTCCCTACATTCCTTTAAATCGTGATGCGATTTTAAGCCGCTTGCCTTCTGGCACCATTGACGATGTCATTGTGCTGTTAGATGTCGGTTCCACCAATGAAGAGATTGCAAAATTACCCCTCAATCAATCACTGGTGATGGTCAGCGAGATGCAATCGCAAGGTCGCGGTCGCAATGGCAAAGTGTGGATTTCCCCTTTAGCGCGCAATCTCTATTTTTCGATGCGCATCCAATTTAAAGCCCAAGCCCTTGCCAATCTCACAAGCTTTAGCCCTGCCCTTGGCATTCAATTGGTGGAATATTTACAGCGCCAAAATGTGCCCGCGAAAATCAAATGGCCGAATGACATTTGGGTCGATGGCGCAAAATTGGCGGGGATTTTGATCGAAACGCACGCAAGATCAGAGCACGATGTGGAGATGATCATTGGCATTGGTCTCAATAACTTACCGCTGGCCGATGACAGCGTGACACAAAATCGCCCCACTTCCATTTATGAAGTGCTTGGTCACTCTTTAGACCGCAATCAAATTATTGTTGATTTTATTGAGATCATCTCTAAACTCAGAGATGATTATGAGTCCTTCAATGTGCCCAATATTGTTGAGCAATGGAATCACAACAGCGCCCTGTATCATCAAAAAGTGCGCCTGTTTTCTCCACTTCGCGAAATTATTGGGACAGAAGTGGGCATTGCAGATAACGGTGCGCTTCTGATTCAGCATGAAGATGATACTGTTTCGCACTATTTTTCCGGAGAGCTTTCGCTGCGTGCCTATGCCTAAATTTCTGTTTGATTGTGGTAACACTTGCATTAAATTCGCCTTATATGATGAGGCAAATGGGTTATCGGATCATCAATTTTTAGATTATGCGGCGCTGCCGACGTTCATTCCGCAGCTTTTTGAGGCGTATCCTAAGCCGGACAACATTAAAATTGCTTCCGTCACGCAAAAAGAGCGCCTGCATCTGCTTGTGGAAATCCTCAAAGAGAATACGGATTTAGAGCCTGTGATTGCAACATCACAAGCCTCTGCCCTTGGCGTTACGAATACTTATTATGAGCCGAAAGCACTTGGCGTGGATCGTTGGCTGGCTCTCATTGCCGCTTGGGATCTCTATCATCAATCTTCTTTGGTGATTGATTTGGGCACAGCGCTTACGGTGGATCATTTAACTGCTGAAGGGGAATTTGAAGGCGGCATGATTTTGCCTGGCATTAAATCCCTACGTGATGCCCTCATTAAAGATACGGCGATTCGCGACATTACAGATTTACCGTACACCAGTGAATTAGGGCACAATACAAGCTTATGCATCTCTTCAGGCATTCATTACGCGATTGTGGGCTCAGTGCTCGCGCTGTATCAAACACTGCCCCACATCGAGGCGATCATTTTATCCGGTGGCCGCGCAGAATGGCTTAAATCCATTCTGACGCCTGTATTGCCACCAAATACGCAGTTTTATGTTCATAAGCATTTAGTGCTCGAAGGTTTAGTGCGCTTTGAAGAGGCGTGATCACTTCGCCCATTCAATGGTGCCATTAGGCATCGAAAATTCATAACCTTGCGCCGGTTGCTTTTCCCACACACGTAAATTTTCCGGCAAATTGAGATTCACAAATTCCACGATGGTTTGAATGCCTTGCATTTTAAAGAATAAAACGTCTGACCAAAACAGTAAATGCAATGTCACAATGCCCCAAAACACCACTTGATAACTCACCTTGCGAGTTTTATGGCGATAAAACCATTGCGCCCAAAATGCTGTCACCCAACCACCGAATAACTCAAAAAGATGCAGTGTATTTTCTGCCACGCGCCATTGTTCTGTGCGTGCTGCTTTCTTATCTTTTGCGTATAAAATCAGCGTAATGACGCTCGCAACGCCATACACAATCGGTAGCCATATGATGCCATATTGAACATAAAAGGTGTAAACGCCCGCACTTGTCACAGCGAATGCACAAAGATAATAAATCATTTTTAATGCATTGCTCAGCAAGCGTTTAGGCTTTACTGGTGGCGAAGTGCGTCTATTTTGCCCATAAGTTGTGCGATTTGAGCGTTGATTGTATGGTCTTCTATTTGTGTGGTTTGATGGTTCGTTTCTCATAGTTTGTGCATGATTGTTAGAATTTTAAACGCATCACTATACCATTGACGCCGTTTTTTGCATAAATTTGCTATGATGGAATTCTCTCATGAATTGATTCATAAGGTGACAGCATGAAAAAATATTGGCTCATCGCAACCCTATTACTCTTACAAGGCTGTGCTTCAAATTTCTTAGTCAATCAAGCAAATGCAAGCAATGCACTGCGTTATGAGGCGATCGCTGATCTCCCGAAAAAAGAGGTGATCGGACAAATGGCTTATCTTGGCGGGCAGATCATCACCATTGATCGCACTAAGCGACAAATTGAGCTTGTGGCACGGCACATCAATGTTTCAGGTTATCCAGAAGCCGGCACCAATCAACAAAATGCACGCATTTTTGTGAACATTCCAATGTCTGTGCAAATCAACTTTTATGATCTCACCATTGGCGATCGCTTAGCAGCACTTGGCCCTGTTAAAGAAGTGCAATCACTGGACATTGCCGGCAACCCGATGACAATTATCGAGATGACCGCCGATGATTACCGCACATGGACCAATCAACGCTTTGAACCTTGGGATGATGATCCTTGGCTTTGGGGTCCACGTTTTGGGCCGCGCTATTATCGCCCTTGGTACAACTAATCAAAATCCCAAGGATCAATCTCACAAAAATGGCGAATGTGGCTGGGCAACTGCTGAGCCGCCACCGCCATCACATAATCAATCCATTGATGCAGCACTCGACGATCCGCACTTTGCAGCACCACATAAAAACGATAAAAATTCTGCCGTTTTGACAAAGCATTCGGATAAACGGGCGTGATGGTGATGGGGCAATTTTGCCCTTCAATGAAGGCCATCAATGCTTCAAAGCGCCGCAATGTTTCAGCTTCATTCACCCCTTCCACCTGAAACAATGCTTGATGGGCAAAAGGTGGAAACTCAAAGTCTTCACGCTGCGCCAATAAAGTTTTGGCAAATTTGCCATACCCCACTTTCGCAAGCTCTGTAAACAGTGCATGATCAGGAAAATGGGTTTGAATCATCACGCGGCCATGAGACACATCGCGCCCTGCTCTGCCTGAGACTTGCATTAACGTTTGCGCCAATTTCTCTTCCGCACGAAAGTCAGACGAATACAAAATGCCATCAATATCCAGCATGCCCACCAAGGTCACTTTTGCAAAGTCATGACCTTTCGCAATCATTTGTGTGCCGATGATGATGTCTGCTGTGCCATCGATCACATCATTCACAGCCGCCGCAAAGGCATTTTTTGTGCGCAGCTGATCACGATCAAAACGCACCACATTCGCCCGCGGAAATGCATCAGACAATGCTTTTTCAATGCGCTCCGTGCCTTGCCCCATCATTTTTAACAGATGGCTGTCACACGATGGACACGTCTGCGGTAAACGTTCACGGTGCCCACAATGATGGCAGCGCAAACTGTGGGATTTTCGGTACACCGTCAAACGATATTGGCATGCCGTACACTCTGGCACCCAACCGCAGGATTCACACATCAACACAGGCGAATAACCACGACGATTGATATAAATGATCACCTGCTCTTTGCGCGCTAATGTCTCTTCAATGGCATCTAACAGCTCAGAGGACAAGCCATCCATCACCATCGCTTCATTCATGTCCACAACTGACCATTTTGGCGGTGCACCTTTTGCTCGCGAAGCTAAGGATAGATGCTGATAACGTCCGCGTGCCACATTATTCACCGTTTCTAAAATGGGTGTCGCTGAACCGAGCATAATGGGAATCTTTAAAAAATGGGCACGCGTAATGGCAGCATCATGAGCAGAGTAACGCACCGTATCACGCTGACGATAAGAGCCATCATGCTCTTCATCAATGATGATGAGCCCTAAATCATCAAACGGCGTAAAGAGCGCTGAGCGCGTACCAATCACCAACGGCACCGTATGATGGCGCGCTGCTTCCCATGCTGCCATTTTTTGCGTTTCATTGACCTCAGAATGCACCACTACAAACGGAATGTTTAAAATGCGTTCCACGCGCTCAATGAATTGCGGCGTTAGGCCAATTTCTGGCACTAAAATCAGCACCTGCTGCCCTGCGGCTAAGACTTTTTTCACCCATTCTAAATAAACAGCCGTTTTCCCTGAGCCTGTTACGCCTTCTAATACTGTGGTGGAAAATTCCTTGAGTTTTAATGCATCGACGGCCGTTTGCTGCTCAGCATTAAGCACATATGGCAAGGGAGGAAAGGCATGATTTGAGTGATCCACCGCTGGCGCATACGCCGATTGATGAATGATGACGCCTTCATCTAACAACAGTTTTTCATGGGATTTAAGTGCACTGTGGGCTTTAAAAAACGCTGTGCGTTCAATGGGCACCACAGGACTGAGCGTTTCTAACAGCGTCACTTTTGCAGTTTTGCCTGCATTGTTCGCCATCCACGCTTGATAATGCTCACTGAGTGTCAGAAGCGTCACGGCGCTGCGCTGATAGGGCTCAAGCTTACGGAGCTTTTGTGGGAGCATCATGCGGTACACAAGCCCAATGGGCGCATGATAATAGTTGGCAATCCATTGCCCAAGGCGCAATAGATCCTCGGTAAACGCGGCAGATTCATCCAAGCATTCTGCCGTTTTGAGCCGATCATATTCACTTTTTTCAACCGTGCCCACCACAATGCCCACCACGCGCCGTGGACCAAAAGGCACATTCACACGATGACCAATCGGGACAGTTTCCACCGCCATTTCATAATCAAAGAGTGAATACAGCGGGCATGGCACCGCAACTTGAACAATCATATCAGTACGAAAAGCGCGCTTGTAATTTCGCCAACATCTTCAACATGCCGCTGCGTAGGCTTTTACGCTCCACATACGCCACATGAATCACGCGAAAATCTGTCAATTTCGACAATAAATAATCATCACTGGTTTGCAATGCATCCACAAGGTTTAAATTCAATGCTTGAGAACCGAGCCAATGTTCACCCGTGGCGATTTTCTCAATGTCCACTTGTGGGCGATGCTTGGCCACATACTCTTTGAAAATTACATGCACATCTTCTAGCTCTTCTTTGAACTTCTCGCGCCCTTCTTCTGTGTTTTCGCCAAACATCGTAACGGTGCGTTTATATTTACCGGCAGTGAATTGCTCATAATCAATGTTGTATTTTTCCAATAAGCGATGAAAGTTTGGCAACTGCGCCACAACGCCAATGGAACCGATGATGGCAAACGGTGCCGCCACAATGCGATCCGCCACACATGCCATTAAATAGCCGCCGCTGGCTGCCACTTCATCCACCGCAACCGTTAAATTGAGTTGTTTGGCTGAAAAGCGCTCAAGCTGCGCTGCGGCTAAACCATAACCATTCACAACGCCACCTGGGCTTGTCAAACGCACCAACACTTCATCCTCAGCTTTTGCCACACTGAGCACGGCATTCACTTCTTGCTTTAAGTTTTGTGCAGCGTGTGCAGCGGTATCGCCATCAAAATCGATCACAAAAAGTTTAGGTTGTGGTTTTTTCTCAGAATCGGCCGTTTCTTGCGATTTTTTCCAAAACTGCCACCATTTTTTCTGTGGCTTTTGTGCATCCTCTGCCGCTTCATCCTCAATCAAATCTTGATAAGATGCTTTTAATTCTTCAAAAGCATCTGAGAGATCATCAAACTGAATCTCCCCTTTTTTCTTTTTTAAATCACGGCCACTTTTAAGCACAATCAAAATCATCACCAATGCCACAACAATGGTGGTGAGCTTTAGGAAAAATAAAAAATAGTTGGCTAAAAAATCCACTCGCTGCTCCTTGTGTTATTCAATAAAAAAGCCCAAATCAAGGATTCAGGCTTTTTGGTGTCATTGACTCAAGCAATGCTTATTGCGCTTTATACTCGATTTTAATTTTTTGCTGAATCGCTTCAATTTTATCACGAAGCTTTTGCTCTGTGAGGGATTCTTTGATGCGATCTTTAGACTCATCTAAAGTGGCTACAGGTGTTTCACGCACTTCTTCTAAATTAATGATGTGGTAACCAAACTGTGTTTTCACAGGTTCAGCTGACACCTCACCTGGCTTCATGGTTTGTAACGCTTCACCAAACTCAGGCACCATCACTTGTGCACGGAACCAACCGAGTTCACCGCCATTTGCTTTTGAGCCCGGATCTTTAGAGTATTTCTTCGCAGCCTCTGCAAAAGACAAAGGTTTTTTCTTCGCTTTTAACTCAGCAAGCACTTTATCGGCTTCTTCTTTTGAATCCACTAAAATGTGCGCCGCGCGATACTCATTTTTATCAAGGGCTTTGACTTGTTTGTCATATTCAGCTTTCACTTCATCATCTGAGATCTGAATGCTGTCTAATGTTTTTTTCAAATACGCTTGGGATAAACCTAAACGCTCTGCATGTTCGATGAATTTTTTATACTCAGGAGTTTCATCTAACTGCTCTTTTTTCGCTTTAGCGGCCAATTTTTCTTGCAATGCATATTGTGCAATCAAATCATTGAGCTGTTGTGAGTTTTGTAAAAAGGATAAATCATCCGTACCCACAACCGGTTCAATGGCTGCTTGAAACGCTGCTTTAGACAAAGGCTTACCATCAACAATCGCCACAGGATCTGGCACTTCGAATGTTTGGGCAAAGCTTGCGCCTACAAAACTGCTCATTACCAATGCTGCACTAATCAATGTTTTTTTCATAATCATGTCCTTATTCTGTCGGAACGGTTGCATCAATACTCAATGCGTGGATGTCGCTGTCCATCATTGACGCTAACGCTGCATAGACCATTCTGTGACGTTTGATGGGGGTTTGCCCAATAAATGCACGCGAACAGATCTTCACAGAGAAATGGCCTGCACCATTTTGTGCGCCGGCATGTCCTGCATGATGGTGGCTATCATCCTCAATTTCAAGGAACTCTGGGGATAAATTTTCACGAAGTAACGCTTCAATGCGCTCAACTCTTTGAACATTCATGCTTATGACTCCTTTGCTTGATTGTGTTTTTTGTTCTCACGGTAAAGATAACCGATCATCACCAATGAGAAAATTGTGGCTAAAATTGGACCAATCACGGTTTTGTAGAGCACCCAACCTTCATTTGACACATTCATCACCACCAATGCAGTGTTAATGAGCCCGCTGATGAAGAAATAGGTCATCCAAATCAAGTTTTGTTTGAGCCAAACATGATCAGGAATATTGAGCTCTAAGTGCTTGGCAAAAAAGTATTTAAATGGCATCGTTTTAGAAAAATACATCACCAACAAAGCAATACAAAGCACTGCATTGATCACCGTTGGCCGCCATTTAATGAAAGCTTCATTGTCAAAATAGACCGTCAAACCAGAAAACAATAACAAGCTGATCAGCATGCCCCAAGTTTTCATGTTCGTTTGACGATAACACACAACGCAAGCTGCAGCCGCAACAATTGCGCTGATGAGTAGAACTTTCGTGGCAAAAATTAAATCTTTACCACCAAAAAAGAATGCTGCTAAAAATGCAACCGATGTTGCACCGAGGGCAATTTGTGGAATATTAATTCGACGCAAAATTCTCTACAACCTCATTCAATGTTGCTTCACTGTCAATATTATAAGAGGTGAGCCCCTTATCAATGCGCTTATTTAAGCCTGTTAATACTTTACCTGGGCCACATTCAACTAAACGCGTCACGCCAGCTTTGGCCATCGCTTCGATGGTTTCTGTCCAGCGCACTGGTTGATACAACTGTTCGATTAAACAAGTTTTAATGGTTTGTGCATCTGTGTGGCTTTGTACGTCCACATTGTGCAATACCGCAATGCTAGGCGCATGAAAGGTCAATGTATCCATATCCACCGCTAAGCGATCAGCCGCTGGCTTCATGAGCATACAATGAGAAGGCACCGAAACTGGCAATGGCATTGCTTTACGGGCACCTTTCTCTTTCGCTAACGCACTTGCGCGTTCAACGGCAGCGCTTGTCCCTGCAATCACCACTTGACCTGGTGAGTTAAAATTCACAGCAGATAACACTTCGCCATTTGCTGCCTCTTCACACAATGCAACCACAGCGGCATCATCCATGCCTAAAATGGCTGCCATTGCGCCTTCACCAGGTTTGACTGCATCTTGCATGTATGCTGCACGCTTCGCAACCAATTGCACAGCATCTTTAAACGATAAAACGCCTGAAGCCACCATCGCTGAGTATTCACCTAAGCTGTGACCGGCTAAAAATTGTGGGCGAACGTCTGTGGATTCACACCATAAACGCCACAACGCAATGCTCACCGTTAAAATGGCAGGTTGTGTGATCACAGTTTTGTTCAATTCTTCTTTTGAGCCTTCCAAAATAATGGTGCTTAAGTCAAAGCCCAATGCTTCGTTTGCTTCTGCCAACGTTGCTGCCACCACAGGATGATCTTTCACATCACTGAGCATGCCTTCTGTTTGTGAGCCTTGTCCTGGAAAAATAAAAGCCAAATCATTTTGAATCATAAAAACCTCTTGTATTACATGCGAATGAGCGCAGAACCCCAAGTGAATCCGCCGCCAAATGCTTCTAATAAAATCAATTGTCCTTCTTTGACGCGACCATCACGGCGCGCCGCATCTAATGCCAATGGAATGCTCGCTGCGGATGTGTTCGCATGCTGATCTACAGTGATGACGATTTTACTGGAATCTAAGCCCATTTTTTTCGCCGTCGCATTGATGATGCGAAGGTTGGCTTGATGCGGAATCAACCAATCCACTTCGCTTGGGTCAATATTGTTGTGCGTCAATGTTTCGGAGACAATTTGATGCAATTTAGAGACCGCGTGCTTAAACACTTCGCTGCCCTTCATTTGTACATACGGATTACCATCCACATCATCCACATACGGACGATCCACCATCAATAAATCTGCATGGCGACCATCGGAATGGATGTGTGTAGACAATACGCCAGCGGTTTCGCTCGCCTCTAAGATAATGGCCGCTGCCCCATCGCCAAACAATACACATGTTGAGCGATCATCCCAGTTCAATAGGCGTGAATACACCTCTGTTCCGATCACTAAGGCACGTGTTGCTGAACCGGCTTTGATGAAATTATCCGCAACGCTCAAGGCATAAATAAAGCCTGAACATGCTGCGGTGACATCAAATGCAGGGGCAAAATGGTTGCCTAACTCTGCTTGGATCAATGTGGCAGTCGATGGATACACTTTATCGGGTGTGGAGGTTGCCACAACGATTAAATCAATGTCCTCTGCGCTCAAACCTGCATTTTCTAATGCAGAACGCGCCGCATTGGCACCAAAACTTGTCGCTGTTTCGCCTTCCTCTGCGATGTAGCGCTGATGAATCCCTGTACGCTCCACAATCCAGTCATGACTTGTTTCAATCTTTTTTGCTAAGTCATGATTGGTGACCACGTTGTTTGGCAAGTAGTGACCTGTTCCAATAATCTTAGAGTACATGCTTTAACCTTTAACTTGTTCCGAATCGGATGTTATACCATCTTCCACTGAAAATTGCTTCTCGATCTTGCCCACAACGTCTTGATCTGCGAGCTTAATGGCAATGTTGATGGCATTGGCAAATGAAATGCGATCGGCATTTCCATGAGATTTGACCACAATGCCGCGCAGCCCAAGTAAACTTGCGCCATTGTAGTTGCGTGGATCCACTTTGCTCTTTAAGGAGCGCAACACTGGCTTTGAGATCAAAGCCGCCATTTTTGTGAAAATGTTCTGTTTGTAGGAGGCTTCTAAATACTTCGCCACCAATTTGCATGAGCCTTCCAATGTTTTCAATGCCACATTGCCCGAAAAACCATCACAAACGACAACGTCTACATCATCAAAGAAGATGCCATCACCTTCCACAAAACCAATGTAGTTCACATCTGTATTTTGTAATAATTTCGCAGTCTCACGCACTAAACTGTTGCCCTTAATGGCTTCTGAGCCAATGTTAAGGAGCGCCACTTTAGGATTTTCGTTTTTATCCACAGCCGTTGCAATGAGGGAACCCATCATGGCAAATTGCTGTAAATGTTTTGGCTCTTCATCCACATTTGCCCCTAAATCGAGCATGTGTACATGTTTATAAGGCGAGCGAATCGACGGCAACACCGTACAGATTGCCGGGCGATCAATCCCAGGCATTGTTTTGAGCACAAAGCGTGCCGTGGCCATTAAAGCCCCCGTATTACCCGCAGAGACACACGCCATCGCTTGACCATTTTTCACTAAGTTGATGGCCACACGCATGGAGGAATCTTTTTTGTTCTTCAGTGCACTTTGGGGTTGTTCATCCATCGCCACCACTTCACTTGCATGATGGATGATGATGCGACCTGAGGTCACCATAGGATGATTGCCAATGTGCGCTTTTAACTGCTCTTGTTGCCCAACGGCAATCACAGTCAATTGATCATGTTCTTTAACAGTCGAAATAACAGCCGGCAATAACTCAGCTAAGCCTTTATCGCCACTCATTACATCCACTGCAATCGTAATTTTTTGATTAAGCACCGTACTATCCAATAGAATTATTTAATAAAAAAACCCACGCAAATGTACATTTACGTAGGTTTTACTTTATCAACAATTGAGCGTAATTACTCTACAGTTGGTACATTTTTATCAAAATTTAATACTTGGCGACCACGGTAAAAGCCGTTAGCAGTGATGTGGTGACGACGATGTAATTCACCGCTTGTCGCATCAGTGCTTAATTGTGCACTTGTTAAGAAGTCGTGTGCACGACGCATATTACGCTTTGAACGTGTTACTTTTGATTTCTGAACAGCCATGTCTATTTCCTCTTAAAATTTACTAAAGAAAAACTATTTTTTTAGTAATTCAGCAAGCTCTGCAAAAGGTTGTCTTGTTTCCTCTTGCGGTTGGAGCTTTTCTAAATAATCCTTTCCTTCGCAATCCTCATTTAGGTCATGCTTTGGCACTAAAGGTAAAGCTAATAATAGCTCGTCCTCTAATAGTTCTAAGAGATTCACATCATCTTCGTCAACTACTAAAATGGCCTCGTCATCGCCAATGAACTCTTGCTCAGACTCATCTTTGACAGGAATCCAGTGAATGGGCAAATCAAACTTTGTCTCGAAAGGTTCTAAACATCGTTGGCAAATTTGTGAAAGGGTCACTTCCACATTACCATTGATCTCTTTTTGCCCTAATGCATTGGTTTCACCTTGAATTCGAAAACGAATGGGCGAATCGACCGAATGCACTGCATCTCTCAATCGAGGAAAAAGCTCGACGTCGAGCGCATCATCGTAAACCCGTCCTTCATTGACAGTTTTTCTGAGGGGAAACTCTGCGTATTTCACTTAAAATACCCTGCTAATATTCTCAAAAAAGATTGCTATTCTAATCTTTGCTGATTTTTTTGTCAAAAATTCTTCACTTTTCAGTGAGTTTATAGTGTCCGCTCTTGCCACCCATTTTTTCTAGGAGCTCGATTTGACTCAACACCATGGATTTATCCACAGCCTTTAGCATATCATAAACGGTCATTAAACCCACAGAAACACCTGTAATCGCTTCCATCTCTACACCTGTTTTGCCCACTGTTTCAGTTTGCACGATGATCTCTAAGGTATTGCCTTCACACAATTTAAACTCAACAGACACGTGCGTTAAAGGTAGTGGATGACATAGCGGAATCAACAATGATGTCTGTTTTGTTGCTTGAATCGCAGCAATGCGCGCGATGCCAAGCACATCCCCTTTTTTGCTTTCACCTTGCGTTAAAGCTTTAAACGCCACATCATTCATGGTGATTTTGCCATGGGCAATGGCAATGCGCTTGGTGTCACTTTTTTCAGCAACATTAACCATATGGGCTTCGCCCGCTTGATTAAAGTGTGTTAATTCATTATGACTCACGGACTAAATCTCCTTCAATCACATAGTAATACAATGGCTTTTTCGCCGACTTTTCGTGGATAAGGCGCTGCCCACAATCCACATATTCACGCACAGTGTCACGGCTGCCGGTTAAAAGATGATGCCATTTTGGCAACGGCTGATTGTGATAGCGGCGAATGTATGCGCAGCTTTCTGGCAACCATTCAATCTCTTGAATCATCTCATACGTGAGTTTAATGCAATCGGGCACAAAGCGTTTACGATTGGCATAATTGGTGCATTGACAGCTTTTTAAATCGAGTAAATCACACGCCACTCGGGTTGTGTAAATATCGCCAGTATCAATGTCTTCAATCTTGTTTAAACAGCACAAGCCGCAACCATCACACAATTGCTCCCACTCATCACTGCTCAATGTTTCTAAAGGGGCTTCCCAAAATGGGGTTTGCTTATCCAAGGGATGTCTCCTTCTTTGTGACGATCGATTCGACCACCCATTCTTTGCCATATTTATCTTTAGGTGAAATGGTCAAGGTGATGCTCTCTGGCACGCTTGAGGTTTCTGTGCCCGCTTGCTTCATCAATTGCTGCGGGTATTGCAACAAACATGTCAAACGGTTACCGAGCAAAATCACAAGCCACGTCAAATCCATCCAAATGAAAAATAAAATCACGCTGGCAAAACCTGAGTAAATGCCAGAATATTTACTGGATGTGGCAATAAAATCTGCAAAAATCTTGCCCATAAAGTGCCAAGCAATCGCAGCCACCAATCCGCCAATTAAAGCTGGTATGATCTTCACCTTCGCATTTGTCAGTAAAAAATAGACCGCTGAGATCACCAATGTCAACAGTCCAATGGTGAGCCCTTCACTGGCATATTTAGTAAGCCACACAGGCACCGGCACTTGAAAAGCTTGCACAATGACTGCACTTGAAATCAATGAGATGAGCGAAAAAATCAACACAGGACCAAAGAGCACCGCCACCAAATAATAGGCAAAACGCTGCGCAAAGGCACGATTTTTCTCAACACCCCACGCTGAGTTAAAGGCGCTTTCAATGGTGCTCATCAAACTCACCACGGTATAAAACAGCACCACAAAACCAATACTGCCAAGGAGCCCCACTTGCACATTGTCCACAAAGCCAATCAATGTATCCATCAATTGCGCATCGTGTAAGCCAATGGCATCAAAGCCTTTATGAAGCATTGGCACAAACGTTTGATACACGCCAAAGCTCTTTAAAATGGAGAAACTCACTGCCATAAAAGGGACGATGGATAAAATTGTGGTGTAGGCTAAAGCTTGGGCTTGCGTGCGAATGCCCTCTTTTGAGACGCTCTCTAGCAAGCGATACAGTAAACGGCAACTCCATTTGAGCGGCGTATGCTCACCTTCCCATAGCCATGCATTGGCGCGTTCAACTAACTTCATAACCCCTCAATCAATGCCGCTTGTAATTTTTTCACTAAGGCTGCTGCCTCTGCTTCACGATACACAATCGGTGCACTGAATTTGCCCCAAATGGGATCTGGCCATGCGACATCGGTCGCAAAGCGTGCCACCACATGAATGTGCAACTGTTTAACCACATTGCCTAAATTGGCCACATTGAGTTTATCTGGGCTGAATAAGCCTTGCATCACGCGAGAGGTTAAAGCCATCTCACGCATGGCTTGCTGCTGATCTGCTTCGGATAAATCAATGAGCTCAGAGACATTCTCACGACGCGGCACCAAAACGAGCCACGCAAAACGTGACTCATTTTGTAAATAGACATTACAAAGGGGCAATTCGGCCACAAAAAACGTGCTTTGCTCGATGCGGGCATCTAAAATCATTGCCCATCCTTTGTCACTAAAGCGGCATCTAATTTCTCATTAAGGGAATCTAAATGACCCACCCAACTTGAGCGAATGTTTTCTAAATCCGCTTGGGCTTGTAATAATTCATCCGATAAATGCAAACCCACCATGATTGCCGCTTGCTCAGGGGACATTTTGCCACTGGCGCGCATGGCTGCTAAACGGCTGTCTAAAGCAGCGGCTGAGCGTTTTAAAGAATCCTCTTTGCCAGGCGGACAAGAGATTTTATAGTCGATGCCTAAAATGGTAATGGTAATCGGTTCCACGTTCTTCTCCTATTGAATGCCTAAAGACTCTAAACGGCTCATGATTTTTTTCAAATGGTTGCTAAGCTCAACATTGCGGGATTGAATTTTTTCATTTTCCGCTTCTAATGCAGCAATTTTCTCACTCGTTGAGGTTTCTAAAGCGGAGAGTTTTTCAGCCGATTCATGTTCAAAGGCTGCCAATTTTGCCGCTGCATCATGTTTTAATGACTCAATGGTGGCCACTGCTTCCGATTTATGCTCATTCAATGTTGTATTGAGCACTAAGAGTTCAGCACGTAGGGTTTGATTTTCACCCAATAATTTAAACACTTTTGATTCTAATAACTTGAATTTCTCTTCGATCATTCTCATGTCCTTATGGATTAAGGTTTGACAAATTTAGGGACATCGCCGTAATAGCCCATTGCAAATCGTGCCAATTCACGTTTCCCAAAAGGCACTTTGTCCGCAAGGCTCAAACCAATGTTGCGAATTTTGTTCACCAAAAAGTGATCCGACCCACCGCTGCGTTTGAAGGCATCCATCGCCCCCATCACCAATAAATTATGTTTTTTGCGGCGCTTCTCATAACGTTTTAAAACTGACTCATCATACAGTGCCATGCCTGCTGTGCGCGCATTGATGAGTTCCTCAACCAATGTTGCGGCATCTAAAAAGCCGATATTGACGCCAAGACCTGCCAATGGATGAATATTGTGTGCCGCATCGCCCGCTAAGACAAAATGGTCACGATAATAATTGCGCGCATGATTCAAACGAAGGGGAAATGCACCCAGTGACCAACTGGCCTCAATGTGACCAAAGCGGCCATCGAAAGCATCCGTTAAACGGCGACTCAATGTTTCACGATCCAGCGCCAACAATTCATCAGCCTCTTGATGCGTGGTGTGCCATGCCAAGGAGCAGCGCCCATCATTTAAAGGCAGGAGCGCCACAGGGCCATTGGTGGTGAATTTTTGCCAACATGTGTTGTCATGACCGCGCTCTGGCTTCACCTGCCCCACGATGGTTTTTTGCCCATAACTCCAACCGGTACACGCAATGCCTGCCCAATCACGAATGAGGGAACGTCCACCATCGGCGCCCACCACCAGTTCCGCCTGAAAGGCTTCGCCCTTTTCTGTATAGACGACAACATGATCCGCAAAATTCTCAAAGCGCACCAACTTGCTTTGATCCATCAAGACGATGTTTTGATGCATTTTCACGCGATCAATCAATGCACCTTGAGTGGCTTCATTGTCTAAAATCCAACCTAAGGCATCTGAGCCTGTGCCATCGGCATCAAACTGCAATGCCCCATTGCCTGAGCCATCCCACACATACATGTGCAAAAATGGTGTCATGCGGCCACTGTGAAGCAATTGATCCCATACGCCCACATGTTCTAACCATTTGCGGCTCGATGGTGTAAATGCCGATACGCGTAAACCGTAATCATCTTTTGGGTATAATTTTTCAATGGGTGCATATTCTACAATCAACACCTGTAAACCCGCCGATGCGAGCGCTAACCCAATGCTTGAACCAACTAAACCTGCACCATTAATGATGACATCAAATTTTTGCATAGCATCTCCTAGTAGCCCATGCCGACTGTGGCAATTTTCTTTTTCACAAATGGGAGGAGTTTGACGCCAAGCAATCCCAAAGATCGAGCCGTTTGCGCCGCACGTCCTTCGATGCCAAAAGCATTGACCAAAAAGTCCGTGGCTCCCACTGTTTTAATAATGTCTTTATGTCGTACTGCATTAAATGCCGCCAAATCATGGGCATTTGGGTGATGATTTTTTGTAAAAAGATCTACAATTGCCTCGCAATCACGAATCCCTAAATTGAGCCCTTGTCCTGCGATGGGATGTAATCCATGCGCGCTGTTGCCCGCCAATAATAAACGCCCTGAAACCACTTTTTTGGGCACCATTAACGTGAGCGACCAAACCTGACGTTCACTGACTTCTGTAATGTCGCCCAATCTTGCCCCAATGCGGGAAAGTACTTCAGCGGCATAAGTCAAATCAGACGCCCGCTGCCAACGATCGCGCTCTTGACGATCCGTCATCAATACCACCGCCATCTCTTGTTCATTGACGGGCAATAATGCCAAAGCGCCTTCTTGCGTGAAGCGCTCATAAGCAATGTTTTGATGTTTTTTCTCAAAGCGCACCCGCGCAATGACGGCCATTTGATCATAATCACGCATGAACGTTTCAATGCCAAAATGTTGGCGCAGTGCAGAATGGACACCTTCAGCTGCAACGAGCCAATCAAAATGTGCCGTGCGCGTTTGTCCATTGTGTTTAAGGGTCACCTGACCCTCAGCTAAACCGGCCGTTGGCACAATCGCAGTGGCAAAAGCCAACGTAATCGCAGGAATTTGCGTCACCTGTTCATACAACGCCAAAATAATGCGCCCTTGAGGCACTAAAAAGCCGAAGTGATCGATATCATGGGCATCTGCCTTCATCAACACTTCCACTTTGCAATGTTTTTGCGACACATGCACCGCATCAATGGGCGTTGCATGCATCGATAATTGATCCCAAACACCAAGGCGCTTAAAAAAGGCCACGGTGCGATGGGACAAAGCCAACATGCGACGATCATCTAATAATATCTTTGGATCAATGTGCGTTTTTTGATCAAGCAGCGTCACATTAAAACCTGCTTGCCCCAATCCTAACGCCAATGCAAGGCCAATGGGCCCTGCGCCTGATACACAAAATGACACTTTAGAATGATCGTTCATAATTATGCTTTTTTCGGTAGAGTTAAAATTTCATGACCCGTTGCTGTGACCAAAATTTGATGTTCCCACTGTGCAGATAATGAGCGGTCACGCGTCACAACAGTCCAACCATCGGACAACACTTTACACGTGTGTTTGCCTACATTGAGCATGGGCTCAATGGTGAAAATCATACCTTCAGCCATCACATCGGTGACTTTTGGCGAATCATAATGGAGCACCAAGGGCGCTTCATGGAATTCAATGCCAACGCCATGGCCACAAAAATCTTCCACCACAGAAAAATGGTTGGCATGGGCATGTTTTTCAATCGCTTGACCAATTTCACGAAACGATGCGCCAGGCTTTACAGTCTCGATGCCAAGCATCATGCATTCATACGTTGTGTCAATTAAGCGGCGCGCCAATGTTGAGACTTCACCTGCTGTATACATGCGGCTATTGTCCCCAAAGTAACCATCTAAAATCACCGTCACATCGATGTTCAGGATGTCGCCTTTTTTGAGTTTTTTGTCGCTTGGAATCCCGTGGCACACCACGTGATTGACGGAGATACATGTATATTTTGGAAAACCTGGATCACCATAACCGTAGCAAGCAGAGATGCCGCCATTATCCAAAATGTATTGATTCATGATGTTATCAAGCTCAAGGGTTGTGACCCCGACTTTGACATAATCACCAATCATATCCAAAACATCCGCAGCTAAACGGCAAGCTTTACGAATGCCTGCGATCTCTTCTGCGGTTTTAATTCTAATGTTAGACATTACAATCCTTATTTTTAGGTTCTAGGAAGTGTGACGCCGGTTTGGCCTTGGTATTTACCACCGCGGTCTTTATAAGAGGTTTCACACACTTCATCGGATTCAAAAAAGAGCATCTGTGCAACACCTTCGCCTGCATAGATTTTTGCAGGTAATGGTGTTGTGTTTGAAAACTCAAGCGTCACATGCCCTTCCCATTCGGGTTCTAAAGGCGTGACGTTCACAATGATGCCACAACGTGCATAGGTGGATTTACCTAAACACACCGTCAAAACATTGCGCGGAATGCGAAAATATTCAATGGTTCTCGCTAAGGCAAAAGAGTTTGGCGGAATGATGCACACATCGGACTCGACATCGACAAACGTGCCCGCTTCAAAATTTTTCGGATCTACAATCGTAGAGTTGATGTTGGTAAAAACTTTGAACTCATTGCTACAACGGACGTCATAACCATAGCTTGAGGTACCATAGCTGATGATGCGATTGTCATTGTCATCATAGCGCACTTGCCCTGGGGCAAATGGTTCAATCATGCCATATTTTTCGGCCTGTTCGCGGATCCAACGATCTGATTTAATGCTCATAATTTAGCGATTCTCTACAACAATTTTAGGAAATTTGCCGGCAACATCCTTCGGACGCTGAGACAAATGTGACACCATTTTAAGTGCAATTTCTTGATAACGCAAAGCGATATCCGAGGCATCTAATGCATGTACTTGGCCTTGATCAAGGGCTTGACGCACACGAATGTCTAATGGCAATTGCCCCAATAATGGCACATGGCTGTCTTCGGCTAAGGCTTTACCGCCATCGGTGCCAAAGATTGCTTCTTCATGGCCACAATGAGAACAAACATGCGTGCTCATGTTTTCCACCACGCCTAAAATCGGTACATCCACTTTGTTGAACATGTCGATGCCTTTGCGCGCATCAATCAAGGCAATGTCTTGTGGCGTTGTGACAATCACACTGCCCGCCACTGGAATTTTTTGGGACAATGTCAATTGAATGTCACCGGTTCCTGGCGGCATGTCGATGATTAAATAATCAAGATCGCGCCACATGGTGTCGTTTAATAACTGCGTCAATGCACCAACAGCCATGGGTGCACGCCAAATCATGGCGTTTTCTTCATCCACTAAAAAGCCGATGGACATCGTTTGTAAACCATCGACATCAATCGGTTGCATGCTTTTATTATCACGTGAACGCGGGCGCTCGTTGGTGCCCAACATTTTTGGCATGCTTGGCCCGTAGATGTCCGCATCTAAAATGCCCACGGTAAAGCCTTCATTTTTTAATGCATGGGCTAAATTGATGGAAGTTGTGGATTTACCCACGCCGCCTTTACCGGAACCCACTGCAATGATGTTTTTGATGTTATCCATCGGTTTTAAACCGTTTTGCACTTTGTGGGCAACGTTTTTTGCATTGATCACAAAGCGCGCGCTTTGACCGCGTTGTAGTAATGGCTCAATGGCTTCGCTACACGCTTTGACCAAGGCATCGTTATAGGTTTTGCTTTCAAAGTTGAGGGCGATCGTCACGGTATAAGATTGATCACTCTCTTGCCACTCCACAGACTTGATGCGCAAAAGCTCACCTAAACGCTTGTTGTCATAAATCACTTTAACGTCATTTAAAGCATTAATGATCTTTTCTTTCATACAACCCTCAATGTTCATTCTATCAATTGCAACATTCTACCACGCGCAACAAATATGAATAGAACCAATTCGAACGAGAAATTCAAATAAACCTTAGTGTCTCTTGATTCTCGGTCAAATGTGAGACGGTTATTTCATAAATTTCCGTGATATACTTTTGCGCTGAAGACTTCTCAAAACAGTGTAATTGATCAATCTAATAATTGAATAGAGACAGGATAATGATGAAAAAAATAATCCCCATATGTGCTGCGAGCATGGTTGTGCTTACAGGTTGTATTTGGCCGGCTGTGGAGGGTGCGCCGGTGTTTGGTGTGCCATATGATCAACCGATCGCAGCGCAACCTAAATATGACTATGAGCATTATCAAAACTTTAACATCGAAGCCGTAGAAGTGACGCCAATGGGCGGCGATGCGCTCGCGTATCAAACACAAGCCTCTTACAACATGCAAGAAGCCATGCGTCAATCCATCATTGAAGTGAAGCAAAAATATCCCCGTATTTTCAATGATTACAATACTTTCTTAATCGGCGCCTTTGTGGATGTGAATGATTTAAATAAAAGCGATAAAGCTGGCCGCATCTCTGCGATGGGCTTAACAAATGTGATTGGTAAAACAGCGCAAGCTAAATACATTCGCTACAAGCGTGACATGATCACCGTTGCCAACCATATGGTTGCCCCAACAGTTCAAGCCACGAAAGCGGCTGAGATTTTTAACTCAGAAGTGATTGTGATGGGTGTTTATAAGGTACAAAACGAAGATTTAAATCTTCGTTATGCATTTTATGATGCCAAAACCCGCGCCTATTTAGGCGAAGGTTTTGTGAGCATTCCATTAGATCGTAAAGTGTCTAAATTTGCCTTAGACATTTAATGCGCTGAGCACCTGTTGCCCGAGCTCTGTTTCGGGCAATAGATGCATCGTCAAAAACTCATCGCGCTCAAGGGATAACAATAAATCAGGCGCAGGCAATGAATCGCCGCCCTTTTCTGGCC
Source organism: Wohlfahrtiimonas sp. G9077 (assembly GCF_002252155.1). Classification (GTDB taxonomy): domain Bacteria; phylum Pseudomonadota; class Gammaproteobacteria; order Cardiobacteriales; family Wohlfahrtiimonadaceae; genus Wohlfahrtiimonas. The sequence goes on along the minus strand of NZ_NEFD01000002.1, from coordinate 103,109 downwards.
ACTCAATCAGCCACACTTTATGATCATCTTCTAAAAAGCCAAGATCATACAAATCCTCTTCATGAATGCGATACAGATCGATGTGATCCACCGCAATGTCACCGGCTTGATAGCTTTCAATGATGGTATAGGTTGGACTTTTGATGGTTTCTGTCACCCCAAGCGCCGTTAAAAAGTATTTGGAAAAGGTGGTTTTACCTGCACCTAAATCACCGGAGAGATAAATTTTGATGCTGTTGTGACGAAACTCCTGAATGAGCGCTGCAAGCGAACGCGCAATTTCCGCAGTGTCCGCTTCAGAGTGTAATTCAATCATTTTTGGTTCCATGATCTACTCCTTTAATTTCGCAATCGCTTCAGGTAAAAACTCAATGACATCCGTTGCAATCACAGAGCGATAACCATCTTTTGCACATAAATCGCCCGATAAACCATGGAGCCACACACCCAAACGCGTGGCACGACGAATGGACACGCCTTGCACAATCAAACCGCCAATGATGCCGCTTAACGCATCGCCCATACCGGAGCTTGCCATGGCAGGATTGCCCGTCGTATTGATGCTTAAAAAGTCAGAATCGCACACCAATGAACCAGCACCTTTGAGCACCGTAATGCCAAAACGTGAAGAGAGTTGATTCGCCGTCACTAAGCGATCGGCTTCCACATCATTGACTGTGCCATGCAACAAGCGCGCAGCCTCGACAGGATGCGGCGTGATCACCATATTGTCGATGTTTTCATCCAATAACTCTTTTGACACAGCGCCTTTGGCGATCAAGTTTAAACCATCGGCATCAATCACAAGTGGCTTGCCGGATGCCAAAACAGCATTCATCAAATCAATGGACCATTCATTGGTGCCAAGACCACAGCCCACCACAATACACGTGGCAATGTCTAAAAGATGCGCCATCTCTTCACTGTTGTGTACGCCATGCACCATCAATTCAGGATGATACGGAATCATGGCCGTAGCATGATGTGGATGCGTGGCAATTGATACGCGCCCTGCACCGATGCGCAGTGCCGCATGCCCCGCGAGCAATGCTGCGCCCGCCATGCCAATGTAACCGCCCACCACCAATACATGTCCAAAATTGCCCTTATGGTTGAACTTTTTACGATCCGGAAACCATTCCGCCATTGCAGGTAAATTAAAACAGCAGGACGCCGCGCGCACAGATTCAAAGCACGCTTGCGGGATCCCTAAATCTGAACAGATCACCTTACCCACATATTCAGGACCTTTACCAGTGTATAAACCTGGTTTTTGGGCAATGAATGTGATGGTTTCTGTGGCTTTGACCGCTTCGCTTAAAATCGCGCCCGTATTTGCGTTCATACCTGATGGCACATCGATGGAGATCACAGGTTTGCCGCTTCTATTGATGAGCATTGCTGCCCCTAACCATTCACCAGACAATGCGCGGTTTACGCCGGTGCCCATCATGGCATCGATGATGAGATCTGCATCATCTAAACTTGATGATGAAAAGGATTCGCAAGGCACACCCATGCCTTTTGCAGCTAAGTAAGCTTTACGCACATCGTCCACTAAGTTATTCGGCTCTGCAAGATAGTACACCTTCACATCAAAGCCAGCGCTCAATGCCTGCTGTGCAAAGAAATAGCCATCCCCACCGTTACGCCCGGCGCCGACAATGACGGCGATTTTTTTCACATCCGGATAAGACTTATAGAGATATCCTAAAATAAAGAGCGCCGCGCGCTGCATCAACGTAATTGATGCAATGTTTAAGGTCTCTAGCGCTGCCTGTTCGATCTCTTTGATGGCTTTAATATCATATAGAGGTGTTGAAGTGCTATTCATAATGTTGAACAATCCTACAAAAAAATAATTGAGTGATCCGAAACGGTACTAAAATAGTCCTAAGCTTACCTGCTGTATAGCTGTCGATCATTATTCATACAGATGATCAATGTAACAAATGAATTGCATCGCACAGGAAAATCAAAGTGCTCGTTGATTTAAATCAAAGGGAGTTTTTTGGTCAATTGCTTAAACTGCCATTCTAAGCGCAAATTCGAGAGAATCGCAGAACAGGTCAAGCCTACAATCAAACCAATCCAGACCCCTTCAGCCTGCATATTTTTCACAACCGCCAAATAATAACCTGTGGGCAACGCAATGCACCAATACGCAACAATGCCAATCATCATTGGCGCTTTGGTATCCTTCATGCCACGAAGCCCGCCAGCTGCGGCAATTTGTAACCCATCCGGCAATTGGAAAATAATGGAATAAATCAATAGGTGCGCACTCAATGCCAAAATGCTTGGATCATCTGAGAACACCATTGGTAGATAAAAACGAGCGGTGTATAAATAGATGCCCGTACAAATCATGATGGCAAAACAGGTTCTGCGGCCCATGCGTGCAATGCGTATTGCGCCTTCATAATCTTTACGCCCCATGCGTTGCCCCACTAAAGCCGTTAAAGCAAATGAGGTGCTAAGGGGAATCATGAACGATAAACTTGTGATGTTCAGCGCGATTTGATGGCTATTGATCACAAGCTCACCAAAGCGCCCTAAGATCAAACCTGACACAGAGAACATCGCCACTTCTGCAAAGATCGAGGCACCATTTGGCAAACCCACTTTCAATAAAGCGCGAATTTGCTTCAGAATGCGCGCACGATATTTAAAAAGTTGCAATGCTTTTAATCGAGGTTCCACCCTAAAAAAGAGCAGCATACAGATCAACATGCACCACATCGCGCTGGCTGTCCCCATGCCTGAGCCAATCACACCCAAGCTTGGCAACCCAATGGGTGCATAACCATTGACCAAAAAGTAGTTCATCACGCCATTGACCACAAAGCCCACGCATGTAACCAATGTTACAGGCACCGCACGAGCAACACCTTCACACACACAGCGCAATGTATTGAATAAAAATATTGCGGGCACACCTAAAGAGAGCGCCCGCAAATAATCCACCGTTAAAGGAATCACCGCTTCTTGCACTTCAAAGAGGCGCAAAATGCCTTCTGAATGCCACATGATGAACATCGCAATTACGGCAAACACCATCGCCATCATCGTGCCGCCTTGAAACACTGTCGGGATGCGTTTAACGCGATTTGCCCCAAAAAAGTGCGCTGTCAAAATGGTGATGCTCATCAAAGTGCCCGATGAGAAAAGTAAAATAGGGTTCCACACAAATACACCCATCGCAACACCTGATTGCACAAGGGGATCAAAGTGCCCAGTAATCGCAATGTCTGTGGTGCCCATGCCCACTTGCAACAGCTGAGTACATAAAATGGGCAGCGCTAAGAAGATGAGCGCTTTAAATTCAGCGCCCACAAAAACTTTTTTCATGCAGTGTCCTCGTCAAAAAGAGGTGATTTAAGGTTGTGTGTGATGCAGTAATTCCACCACACCATTGATGCAAAATTGTACGCCCATGCAAACGAGTAAAAAACCCATTACGCGTGAGATCACTTCGATGCCGCTTTGTCCTAATTTACGGATGATGAATTCTGAACTTCTTAAACAAAACCACAAAAATAGGCACAATGCGATGAAGGAAAACACAGGCGCGGTCAGTGTTACCCACGTTGGCGCACCAAAATTTGGCAATGTTGAGGCAATGGAGATCACCATTGCGATCGTCCCTGGCCCTGCAAATCCCGGCATGGTTAATGGGATAAATGCAAGATTCATGGCGGCTCTGTTTTTCAATTCATCTTTTTTACTTTCAAGCTCAGGCGTTGAGCCATAATTTTGTGGCGGAAAGAGCATCTGAAAGCCAATCACCATCACAATTAAACCGCCAGCAATGCGCAATCCCGGAATCGAGATGCCAAAAATCTGCATCACCAATTGCCCACAATAAAAACTGATGAGCATCACAATCAATGAGTATTTAGCAGCATCCTTTGCCTGCTTATGTTTTTCTTCGGTTGAGAGTCGTGCCCCAAGGCTCATCATCAACGTGACCGCCACCAAAGGGTTCGCCAATGGAATCAGCATCAAGAAAACCATCGCAATCATTTTGACAAAATCTAACATGTCACCTCCTCAAAATTAGATAAGGCAGGGATTGCCCTGCCTTATGGAAATGAATTGTGACACGATCTTATTCGTTCGTTGTCACCACTTCTTCAGCATCCGGTGTTTCTGCTGCATCTTCTGGCATCTCTTCTTCAGCTTCAACCGCCGTTAAGCCCACCAATTGATCCGATTCATCTAAGCGAATCAAACGAACCCCTTGCGTGTTGCGACCTAAAATGGAGATCTCAGAAACGCGCGTGCGCACCAATACGCCGTTACTTGAAATGAGGATCACTTCCTCGTCTTCTTTCACTAAACAGGCACTGATCACAGAACCATTACGCTCTGACGTTTGAATGCCGATCATCCCTTTACCGCCGCGACGGTGACGCGTGAACTCTTCAGCGCGCGTGCGTTTACCATAACCATTTTCTGTGGCGATCAAAATCACGCTGTCCGCTTCAGGAATGATCATGGAAATGATGGTTTGTGCATCCGTTAAATTCATGGATTTAACGCCGCGTGCACCACGACCGGTATCACGCACATCCGCTTCACTGAAGCGATTGACTTTACCATCAGAGGTAAAGAGCATGATGTCTTTCTCACCATCTGTGATCGCAGTGCCAATAAGCTCATCGCCTTCATCTAACGTTAAGGCAATCACACCCGTTGAACGCTGACTTGCAAACTTATCTAAGCTTGTTTTCTTAATCACACCATGACGCGTTGCCATCACAATGAACAATTCAGCGCTGTACTCTTCCACCGGTAAAATAGATGTGATGCGTTCACCTTCAGACAACGGCAACATGTTCACAATCGGGCGCCCTGGGGAACCGCGACCGGCTTCTGGCAATTCATAAGTGCGAAGCCAATACACGCGGCCAATGGATGAGAAACACATCAATTGTGCATGCGTACTTGTGGTGATGAGATTCACCACGTGATCTTCATCTTTCACTTTTGCTGCTGATTTACCGCGGCCACCACGTCTTTGCGCTTGATATTCACCCAATTGTTGATACTTAATGTATCCGCGGTGAGACAATGTCACCACCACTTGTTCATCGGCAATGAGATCTAAAATATCAATGTCTTCAGCCGATGGGCGAATCTCTGTGCGACGCGCATCATGGAAATCAGCACGCACTTTTTCTAACTCTTCTAACACCACTTCTTTTAAGCGATCAGGATTCACTAAAATTTCAATGAATGCGGCAATCGCTTCTAATAAGATTTGGTATTCATCATGAATCTTATCTTGCTCTAAACCCGTTAAGCGCTGTAAACGCATGTCTAAAATGGCTTGGGCTTGTACTTCAGTGAGGCGATAGCCACCTGCCACTAAACCATAATCACCATTTTGATCAAGAGCCGCGGCTTCATTGAGCTGTGCTGCGCGCTCAAGCATCGGAATGACATCACCTGCTGTCCAGATTTTCTCAAGCATTTTGACTTTAGCTGTCGCACCATCTTTTGAAGAACGGATCAATTCGATCATCTCATCGATGTTCACAAGTGCCACTGTCAAACCTTCTAACAAATGGGCGCGTTCACGGGCTTTACGTAAATCATAGATGGTGCGACGTGTGATCACTTCGCGGCGATGGGCAATGAACGCTTCTAGCACTTGCTTTAAGTTCAACAATTTTGGCTGACCTTGGTCGATCGCCACCATGTTGATGCTAAAGCTGCTTTGTAACGCTGTGTGCTTATACAATTGATTGAGCACCACCATGCCAGATTCACCGCGTTTTAATTCGATGACAATGCGCATGCCGTCTTTATCGGACTCATCACGCAAACCATCAGGCGCAATGCCTTCAATGATTTTATCGCGGTGCAATTCCACAATTTTCTCAATGAGGCGCGCTTTGTTCACTTGATAAGGTAATTCTGAAACCACAATCACTTCGCGATTGCGTTTTTCATCAATTTCAATGTCACAACGGGCACGCATCACAACGCGGCCACGACCTGTGTGATACGCTTCACGCACACCTTTTGTGCCATTGATGATGCCCGCAGTTGGGAAGTCTGGCGCCGGAATGTGTTCCATCAACTCATCAATCGTCACCTCAGGATTTTGAATGAGGGCAACACATGCATTGATGGTTTCTGTTAAGTTGTGTGGCGGAATATTCGTCGCCATCCCCACGGCAATACCGGATGAGCCATTGACCAATAAATTCGGGATTTGTGTGGGCAATACAGAAGGCTCAACCTCTGATCCATCATAGTTTGGGATGAAATCAACGGTTTCTTTGTCGATGTCTTGTAATAATGTATGGGCAATGCGGCTCATTCTCACTTCTGTATAACGCATCGCAGCGGGGGAATCCCCATCGACCGAACCGAAGTTACCTTGACCATCAACCAACATATAACGCATTGAGAAGGGTTGTGCCATGCGCACAATGGAATCATAAATTGCACTGTCACCGTGTGGATGGTATTTACCCATCACATCACCCACGATGCGCGCAGATTTTTTATAAGGCTTATTCCAATCGTTATGAGTTTGGTTCATCGAGTGTAAAATTCGACGATGAACGGGTTTCAAACCATCTCGCACATCCGGCAATGCACGTCCGATAATGACGCTCATGGCATAGTCGAGATAGGATTTTCTCATCTCTTCTTCTAAGTTAACCGAAACTATCTCTTTGGCAAACTCACTCATTGAATTTCCTTTGTGTAATAATTAACCATAAAACTACAAAATCATATCACAAAATAGGATTTTCTGCCTGTAATTCACATAGGTACCATGACAATTTCAATGAGTGGCTCACTCACCGCCAAAAATGGATAATGCGTGCGCATTAGGATGATTTGCATTGTTCAATTGTATGAAGGGAATTTGAAAAACTTGCCCTAAAATCGCCCCATCTTTTAAGGATGCAGCAGGATACACGCCTTGCAATTCACCTTTTGCCAAAATGATGCAATCATCCGCCACATGCAGCGCTTGATTGAGATCATGCATCACGCACACAATCGTCATTTTGCGCGCCCGCAAATCATCGAAATAGTTGAGTAAATGCTTTTGATGATACAAATCTAAATGGTTAAACGGCTCATCTAACAGCAACAAGCGATCCTCGCCGGCTGTTTCAAGCTCAAAGAGCGATTGCACCAACACGCGGCCAATTTGCACGCGATGCTGCTCACCGCCCGACAATGCTTGATAGGTGCGATCTAATAAATGGCTGAGCTGCAAACTCTCTGCCACTTCAGCAATGAGCACTTTGCCTTGGAGATGCTGCTCATTGATACCATAGGGCATCAAACCCATCGACAAAATCGCCATCACGCTGATGGCAAAAGGAATGTGCTGCAATTGTGGCAACACCGCACGTTTTTTGGCCAAATGCTCAATGGGATAGTTGTGTAAATCGCGGCCATCTAATTCGATGCGCCCTGTGGTTGGCACAGTATCGCCGGACAACAAATGCAACAATGTCGTTTTGCCCGCACCATTTGGGCCAATGAGTGCGGTCAATCGATGCTTTTGAATGCTCAGGTGCGGAATGTTCACCAAAGTCCGCACGCCGTGACGCGTTTTAATGTCATGGGTTAAATCATAAATCTCTAACATCATCTGAGCCCCGCTTGTCGATAGACTAAATAGCCCAAAAATGGTGCGCCAATGAAGGCAGTGAAAATACCAATCGGCACTTCAGCTGGCGCGGCCAATACGCGTGATAAACTGTCGGCAATGAGCAGCAACAATCCGCCCATTAAAAAGGAGATCGGTAACACAAATCGATGATCAGAACCAAAGATCATGCGCACCAAATGCGGAATCACCAAACCCACAAAGCCAATGCCGCCTGAAAATGCCACCGCACTGCCCGTTAGAATCGCAACGCCCCAAATTTGCTGTTTCTTTAAGCGCTCCACATTGATGCCTAAATGGCGCGCTTCTCGTTCACCTAAGAGCATCGCATTCATCGCGCGAATTCTCAAAAGGAAAAAAGGCACGACCACAAGCTGAATCATTAATAATACGAGCAGCTTTGAGTAATCAAATCCACCTAAGCTGCCCAATGACCAAAAGGTCAAAGAGCGCAATTGATCATCGGTTGCCACAAAGCTCAATAACCCCAAGAGCGCGCCAATGAAGGCGTTGATGGCGATCCCCACCAATAACATCGAACTGACGCTTACATTTTGATTGTGTCTTGAGACATAGTATAAAAAAGCTGTCACAGCCCACCCACCAATGCAGGCTGCGACAGGCAGCGTATAATCGTTTAAGTAATCTATTAGTGCAGGAAATAGCTTGCCACCCAAAACAATTGTTAACGCTACAAAAAACGCCGCACCACTTGAGACCCCAATAATGCCGGGCTCCACCAAGGGATTGCGAAATAAACCTTGCATCACAGCACCTGAGATGGCAAATGCGCCACCGACTAAAAGTGCTGCGAGAATCCTTGGCAGACGAATCTGCCAGAAGATGTAATTGTCTAAACTGCCTGTGTTAAAAATCTCTGCCCATGAGATGCTAAGCGCACCTACATAACTTGAGATCACAACCGTACAGATGATCAAGCCCACCATTGTCAGTAGGCTCAATGATAATGATCGATCTCCCACAACTACTCTTCCCCTAGGCACTCATTGACAAGGCCATTGAGGGCGAGCGCATCATCATATAAATGGATGCCATAGACGAGCATGTGGCTGATGTCCACTTCATAGACGCATTTAGGGGCAACGGGCGCCGGCCAACCTAAAGCAGCGCTGTCTAAACGCACAATGGGCGGTGCTTCTGTTTTGCCATCATAGCGCTTACCAATGAAGACAATGTCCGCCCCTTGCTGAATTTGTGTTTCCACATTCACCGCCTTATAAGCGCTGAATTGTTTTGCAAAGGGATTGTCCATGCCCAAGAGCTCAATTAAAGCATTCGCACTTGTGTCATTGCCAGCAAAGTTTTGACTGCTGCCATTTTTGCCTTGCCCCATTTCATTCATAATAAAGAGGGCTTTTTTTCCACCGCGCGCGGCAATCGCTTTTTGCAAAGTTTGATGCTTTTCTTCTAACTCGGCATTGATCACTTCACTTTGTGAAGCGGCGTCTAATGCTTCACCGATTTGACTGACCATGGTTTTTAATTCAGCCATGTTCACCGGTTTTTTTACAGTGAGATTCTTAATGCCGGCGCCATTGACTTGATCAATGGTGGTTTGTGGTCCTGAATCCGATGACCACAACACCAGCGTGGGTTTTAAAGAGAGCATCCCTTCTGTGGAAAGGGCAATGCGATAACCCACATCCGGTAAAGCCCTTAAATCATCGTTATAACGGCTTGTAGTATCTGCGCCCACCAATTCGGATGCTTTGCCTAACGCTTCCACCACTTGTGTGATGTAAGCAGAGGTTGTGATGATGCGTTCATTGGCAAAACTTGGGGTGAGCATTGCCGCAACACAGGCAGCCGCAAGGGTCATTTTTTTAATCATGGATATCTCTGCACTTAAAAACTGATGGTGACGGATAATCCTGCATTGATGCCAGGCTCAGTCCCACGCACCACATCACGCAGTGTGGTTTGATTCATGCGATTGCCCCAGTTCCAATGTTTCTTATCCAATAAGTTATAAATCCCCGCATTGATGCGGATGTTATCATTCGGGCGATACTCGCCCACTAAATCAAGCGTGCCGTAACCTGGCATTTTGGTGATGCCATTTTTACGCAACGCAGTTGAAATCTCTTTAGCCTTTTTCGGTGCCACAAGCTTCAGATTCAGCCCCACAAATGCCGTATCGCTGTAGCCATAACTCATACCGATGATGCCGGTTAACGGTTCAACGCTGTCAATGGGCTCTTTGGTTTGATTGTCTTTGCCTTTTGCATAAGCGGCATTGAGATTTAAGCGCAACTGAGCATCATTGTTCTGCAATTCAAGCACACGAATGCTCGCTTTACCTTCTAAGCCATAAATATGACTTTTATCTAAATTCACGGATTGATGTAAACGCACGCCATTTCTATGCCCCACCACTTTAAGCTCTTCAATGAAGTTGTCATATTTGGTATAAAACGCCGCAATAGACGCTGAATTGATCTCATCATTAAAGTTCCAACCGAGCTCAAAAGTTTTGCTGGTTTCTGGCTTTAAATCAGGATTCGAGATCGCTGTATAACCGTGGGCAAGGTTCGAGAATCCAACATTGACCGCATTAAAACTCGGGGCTTTAAAGCCTTCTGCATAGTTTGCATAGATGGTGTGATGATCATGGGGATAATACAGCACCGCTAAACGCTTCGATAAATGCCCTTTATTTAAGCCAACAGGTGCCAATACACCCGGATTGGCCTCTAAGAATGGTCCGCCCTGCTGAACTTTTAAGGAGTAATGATCATAACGCAACCCTAAAATCACCTCTAAACGATTGTCTAAAAAGCCGATGCGATCTTGTGCAAATAAACCATATTCATGAATTTTAGAATCTGGGAAGCTTTTATTCGGGAAGGTTTGCGTTTCTGTGGATGCACCTGTTTGACGATTAAAAGAGTGACCTAAACGCAAAGTCTTCACTTTCGTGTGTTTATAATTTGCACCATAGCTCAATTCATGGGAGATTGAACCCGTTTCCAAGGCTTTATAGAACTCTGTATTAAAGCCCACTTGTTCATTTTTAAAGTGAGATTGTCTGAAGCGATCTTCGGTAAAAACGCCGCGCGCTGTATGTTCACGCGCTTCCGTCACCGATTGACGCGCTTTGGTAGATTGGTAATACCCCATCACATGCCCACGATCAAACATTGGTGTTTCTACATTAAAGTCATAACGTACATTCATTTGCTGACGAATGTTGAGCATATTTGTATGGTGCGCCGAAAACGTTGGCATACCAGGAAATGCCATAGGCTTTTCACCTATTCTATTGGCAGCATCATCCCAAGCGTGACTATTAAAATACTCATAACTTAAAGCAAAACGATGTTCATCACTTGGCTCAAACACCACTTTAGATAAAATATTTTTTACATTCGCTTCTGCAGGATTTGGATGCGTGCGCCCTGCGCCTAATAAATTTTCGCTATAAGCTTTGCCTTCATAGTTACGGCGCTCGTAATGTTTACGAAATGAAGCGCGCACGAATGCAGATAAAGTATCGGTGATTTTTGCCGCGGCCGTTGCCGTCACCAATTGATCACGATCTGCCGTGCCATAGCCAAATTTCACTTCGCCGCCATAACGCTTGCCCGCACGGATAAAATCACTTGGATCTTTCGTTTCCATGAAAATACCGCCCGCTAAAGCGCTGCTGCCGTACAACATCGAAACAGGGCCTTTGATGATGTCAATGCGCTTCATGGCATCCACATCAAAATAGCCTTGTCCCATGTCGGTATAACCGCCACCAAATTTAAATGCCATCGGGATTGGTGCGCCGTCAATGGCAATCATCACGCGATCATCACCCACGCCACGAATGCGCACATTATCCATGCGCCCTGTAGACGTCATGTCCACATTCACGCCTGCTTCATAACGCAATGCATTGCTTAAATTCGTTGCCCCAACACGCTCCATTGTTTCACTGTCTACCTGAGATAAACTCGTTGCGGCTTCTTCGGCAACGCGCTCATCTTTCAGTGCAGCCACCACAACACGCGTGGTACCCACATCTTTTGGGGTTGAGGATTCTGCGGCGGCAGTGCCGATCAATGACATTAAAACAGTGAACAAAATGGTGCGCTGATGCATGACTTTCCTTCAATGTAACTAAAAGTGAATACCAAATGATATTAATTCCTATTTGCTTATTATTAGTATTTATCACTGATTGTCAATAATATTTTATGATTCTCTTTTAAATTATTTATTAAGCATTGTTTCAAAGGGGACAAAAATGGTCCCCAACACCGCACGAGCCCGGTAATAGCAATGGATTTTGACAAGCATCAACTTTTGATGGATAAAAGGTCAAAAGTTGTAAATATTTGCCATTAATTTTGTAAATTAAGGTATACATATAGCTGATTTCGATAACAAAAAACATGAGGATAACTATGAAAAAATTACTCATCCGATTGGCGATTCTTGGTGCTGTCGGCGTCACCGCTGCGGTGGCTGGCTCTTTTATGATCATTAAAAGCCGCACCCATGACATTGACACATCCACACAAGCCACGAGCCCAGAACAACAACAAGCTTTAATCGCTCAGGGTGAATACATTGCACGGTTATCCGACTGCGCGGCGTGTCATACTGTGCCAGGTGGCACGGAATATGCCGGTGGTTTAGCGATGCAAACGCCATTTGGCGCCATCTATTCCACCAATATCACACCAGATAAAGAGACAGGGATTGGCAATTACACATTGCAAGAGTTCGCCAATGCTGTCAAACATGGTGTGCGTAAAGATGGTGCGCCGCTCTATCCTGCGATGCCTTATGCCTCTTACACCATCATGCCCGACTCTGACATGGTGGCGATGTATGAATACTTTATGAATGCGGTGCCTGCTGTGAAGCAAGAAAATGCACCCACAACTTTCCCTGCCATCATGAGCATGCGTTGGCCGGTGGCTTATTGGCAGATGCTTTTTGCACCCATCCGTGAATTTAAAGGCAACAGCGCATTAAGTGGCATTGAAAATCATGGGGCATACATTGTTGAAGGTCCGGGTCACTGCGGCGCTTGTCATACGCCACGCGGCATTGCGTACCAAGAAAAAGCCCTCACGAATGATTCAAGTGATCTCTTCTTATCCGGTGCACTCATTGATGGTTGGCGTGCAAAAAGTTTACGCGGTGAAGGTCAAGGCTTAAAAACTTGGTCTGAAGATGAAATCGTAGAATTCTTAAAAACAGGGCGCACAGATAAAGTGGCTGCCTTTGGTGCAATGGGCGATGTGGTTGAACACAGCTCGCAATATTGGACAGAACAAGATTTAAATGCTGTGGCCAGCTACTTAAAAACATTGTCCCCAGCGCCGGGTAAATCCTTAGAGTTAAAAACTCAACCCGATACCACCACTGACCTTCTCTTAACCGATACATTCAGAGCGCCGGGTGCCGTATTGTATATGGAACATTGTACAATTTGTCACCGCGTTGATGGTGAAGGTGTGCCACGCATTTTCCCTGCGTTGAACCAAAACACTGCCATCACGGCACAAAATGCACAATCGGTCATTCAAATCACCTTAGAAGGCGGCGTGATGCCAGCAACACCGGCAGATCGCATGGCATTTGGCATGCCCTCATTTGCACACTTAAGCGATGAAGAAGTGGCCACGGTCATCAACTTCATCCGCAACTCATGGAACAACGTATCCCCTGAAGTGAGTCCACAAGATGTTGCTGAGATTCGTCATTTCCTTGCCAATAAAGCCCCAAACATTTCCTCAGTGAAGGAGGATAAATAATGAAAAAACAACTCATTTTATCATTCAGCACCCTTGCCCTCTTCGTTGCGACTGCTTCAGCGTCTGCGTATACATTAACCCCCGCTGATCCACAAAAATATCCAATGGTGAATGCAGAAGGTCAACCTTTACCCGATTATGTGGTGCCATCCGATTTAGACATTGAAAAAGAGCCAAATGCTGATCAAATCTTTTATGGTAAAGAGCTCTTAAACGCCACAAAACGCTTATTGCCTGACAATGTTGGCGCGATGATGAACTGTAACAGCTGCCACATTGACGAAGGTAAAGCAGAATATGGCGCACCTTACTTAACCACAGTGCATCAGTATCCTAAAGTGATGCCGCGTGCGGGCAAATTGGTCACCATCGAAGGGCGCATCAATGGTTGTTTCCAGCGCTCTATGAATGGTAAACCGTTAGATCCTGAATCAAAAGAGATGAAAGCCATGGTGGCTTACATGACATGGCTCAGCGCTTCTCAACCAGAAGGTGCTAAAGTTAAAATCATGAATGCAGGCCCAATTGATGAATCTTTAGTGCCTGATCCTGTCAATGGCGCACGCATCTATGCTGAACATTGTGCTTCTTGTCATGGCAATGATGGCGAAGGCTTAAAAGATCAACGCGGCAACATCATTTTCCCACCACTTTGGGGCGATGAATCCTTCAACATCGGTGCAGGCATGGCACGTACTTATAAGGCCGCCGCTTTTGTGAAATACAATATGCCAATGGGCGTGAGCACACACGGTGATTGGGGACAAGGCAATGGCGGTACATTGACCGATCAAGAAGCTGTGGATGTGGCTGAATTTTTCACCCATCAACCGCGCCCCGATTTTGCGGGCAAGGTCAATGACTGGCCAAATGGTAAAAAACCCAAAGATGCCCGTTATTAATCTTTAATTTAATTGCTAAGCCATTCTCTGAATGGCTTTATTTTTTGGAGATCATCTATAATACTAGGGACAACTCACCAAGACGGGTCACATCCATGAAAAAATTACTTTTACCGATTGTTTGCGCAGTGCTCCTCGCGGGCTGCCAATCCATTCCCAGCCACAAACTGACCGATGAAACCGCAGATAGCCTCTATCATAAAGGGATGCAAGCGCTTTCTCCCATCAATCGTGATGTGAATCCAAAACGTGCTAAAGCCTATTTTGAAGCCGCCAGCGAGAAAGGTTCAGCTGAGGCAAATAATGCCCTTGGGGTGATGTATGATCAAGGCATTGCTGTAAAGCAGGATAAAAAGCGCGCATTGAATTATTACAAAGCCGCCGCCGACATGGGATTGGCCGCGGCCCAATACAATCTTGCGGTACATTATTATGAAAATGATCCCAAAAATCCTGCGCTCATGTATTACCTCAATGAAGCATTGAAACAAAATAACAGTAGTGCACAACTCTTTTTAGGTCAAATTCAGCTTGAGCAAGGCGAAGATAAAAAAGCCTATCGCAATCTCTCTAAAGCCGCTGCCCAAGAGCAACCGGATGCTTTAATGCTGATCGCGATGATGAACAAAGAAGGCAAAGGCACGCCTAAAGATTCAGCAGCGGCACGCCATCATTTAATGCAAGCGATAGAGCTCGGTCAGCCGGATGCTGCCTTCATTTTAGGCTCCATGTATTTATATGGTGATGGCGCACCAAAAAATCCCGCTAAGGCATTGAAGTATTTTGAGAAAGCTGCCGAGCTTGGGCATACGAAGGCGCTAGTAAACTTAGCGATCATGCATGTGAAGGGCGAAGGTACTGAAATTGACCTCGAAAAAGCCGCAAAATTGTTCAAAATTGCAGCAGATCGCGGGGATGAGCAAGCTAAACTTGTGATGCTCTCTTTACAAAATAAAAAATAAATCATTGATATTTATTATTTTTATGGGTATTACTCTAAAATGATTGCCGTCATGATTACCCATTAATTGACTACATTTTAAATACAAAATTATGGTCAAGTTTTTAAGTAAAGGCGGCAATTTTATTTAATTTCAAATGTTTAATAAATTTAACAGAACAATTATGTGTGATTTGACCTCAGAAAATGTTTAAAAAAATACATTTATTAACATTTCTCACAATAAAAAATTGACATTTATGCATATCCTGATAATATATCACTCGACATCTAGAAATTCTGGATGTTCTCCTCCATATCCTCCTTTGGTGGTTATTTTGCCGAAATTCAGTTTTCGGCTTTTTTTTGCCCAAAATTTACCCACCATGCGCCACATCAATTTGAGAATGAGAGTTGTTTCTCATTGATGCCATTAAGAATGGGCAAGCGATTTGGCGGAATCAAACATAAAATGCAATTAATCATCATTATTAGACGATAATCATACGCAAATAAGTAATAATATTATCAATTACTTATACAAAAAGTACGCTATCAATTTTCCTGCAATCATGTATAATTATTGTGTGAATTAAATAAAACCTAAGGAGAATACTCATGAAAGGAAGCCAAAAAGTCATTGATTACTTAAACGTATTATTAGCTGGTGAATTGGCCGCGCGTGATCAATACTTTATTCACTCATCGATGTATGAAGAATGGGGTTATAAAAAATTGTATGAGCGCATTCATCACGAAATGCAAGATGAAACCGAACATGCGCAATTGATCATTGCACGCTTATTGTTGTTAGAAGCCACGCCAAACATGGTGCCTGAAAAAATCAACATTGGCTCCACCGTTGAAACCATGTTACAAAGCGATTTAGATCTTGAACTCAGCGTGCGTGAAGCCCTCAAAAAAGGCATCAAATTGTGCGAAGAAGAGCAAGATTACGTAACGCGTGACATGCTTGTGGTGCAATTGAAAGACACCGAAGAAGATCATGCTCATTGGCTTGAAAAACAACTTCGCCTCATTAAAACGATCTCTTTACCGAACTATCTTCAAGATCAATTGAACGGTTAAGGAGGCGCTATGAAAGTTGACCGCGTGGTGATTCAACACTTAAACAAAGTGCTTGGCCAATACTTAATTTCCATCAACCAATACTTTTTGCATGGTCGCATTTTAAAGAATTGGGGTTTTGAGTCATTGGGCAAAACCATCTATAAAAAATCCATCGAAGACATGAAAGAGTCGGATGATTTGATCGAGCGCATTTTGCTCCTTGAAGGTTTACCAAATCTTCAAGATCTTGGCAAAATTCTCATCGGCGAAGATGTGCCAGAAGTGTTAAACAGCGACTTAGCCTGTGAATACAATAAGCGCACTGTGCTTGTCGATGCCATCAAATTGTGTGAAGAGAAAGAGGATTATGTCTCTCGTGATTTGTTAGAGCATTTGCTTGAAGAGAGTGAAGAGTACATCGATTATCTTGAAACACAACAAGAGCTCCTCGCTGAATTAGGCTCAGAGAAATATCATCAATCCATCATTTAATGATGAGTCTAAAAGCGCCGCACTGCGGCGTTTTTTTTGCCTTCAAAAACACATCGATCAAGACACAAACTTGCGCAATTACGCTACAATAACGGGATCAACATCACATTATTTTGAGGATTGATCCATGAAGAAAATTGCACTCGCCCTTTTATTTCTAACGCCAATGAGCGCGATGGCGCAAGAACAATACAGCCTTGGCTTAGGTGTGGGCTATCAACAAAAACCGTATGTGGGTGACAATTCAAGCTGGGTGCCTGTGCCCCACTTTGAATATCAAAACGGCCGCTTTTTCATCAAAGGATTAAAAGCAGGTTTATTCATTGTGGATACGCCCACAACGAAAGTGGACACCCATTTACGTTATCAATCCCTTAATTTTAAGCCAAAAGATTCAGAAGGTGCGCTGCGTGATCTCAATCGCCGTAAATCCACCATTGAGCTCGGTGTGGGCGCGATGCACATTTTCCCCAGCCAATTTTTCGTGAGTGCAGACATTGATGCAGATATTTTAGGGCGCAGCAAAGGCGTCAATATTGATGCTGGCGGCGGGATCATCCACAATTTTAATGATCACTTTAAAGTGATTCCAAAAGTGGGTGGCATTTGGTCAAGTAAAAAGCACAATGATTATTATTATGGCGTCTCTCGTGAGGAATCCGCGCGCTCGGGCGTCACTGAATACAATCCTGACAGCAGCTTTACACCTTATGTGGGCGTTGGCACGGTGATTGATGCGACAGACAATCTCCATCTTTTTGGTGGCGTGCAGGTGAAATTCTTACCCAGTGAAGTCAAAAATAGCCCCATGACCAATCGCTCTGCCCTCTCTAGCTTCGCCCTTGGCATTAACTATAACTTTTAATTGTTGATCATGAACGCAAATCAAAACAACACACACAATCGCGGCGGTTTACACTACTTTACGGAAGGTTGGCGCTTAACGCTCCATCCTGGATTAAAGCGCTATGTCTTTTTGCCCATTTTGGTGAATATCCTCATCATTGGCGGTGCATTCTATGGCATCTATACGCAATTAAGCAGCTGGATGAACGGGATCATGAGTTATGTCCCAGGTTGGCTACAATGGCTGAGCTACCTCATTTGGCCGCTTGCTTTATTGTCGATTGTGGTGTTTTTTGGTTACTTCTTTAGCACCCTAGCGAACATCATTGCTGCGCCCTTTAACTCGATGCTTGCGGCAAAAGTTGAGATCATGCTCACAGGACATACGCCAAGCGATGATTCATGGATGAGTTTAGCTAAAGATATCGGGCGCTCACTTCAGCGCGAGATGCAAAACTTGGCTTATTATCTGCCGCGCCTGATTGGCATTTTACTGCTCTTTTTAGTGCCTGTGATTGGCACCTTCATTGCGCCGATTGTGCTGTTTGCCTTTAACGCATGGATGATGGCGATTCAGTATAATGATTACAGTTTTGACAATAACAAAGTGAGCTTTCCCAACATGCGCGCCCGCTTAATACAGGATCGCACGGATAATTTCATCTTTGGCGCGTTGGTGAATTTAGTGACCATGATTCCCATCATCAATCTCTTCATCATGCCGGCTGCGGTTTGTGGTGGCACCCTACAATGGGTTGAAAAATATCGCCGCGATTTCGTCAAATAAATTTGGTTTTAATTAGCCTTTGTGGAACAATAGAGCCATTAAATTTATTCAAGGTTTACATTATGATTGACAATGACGGCTACCGCGCGAACGTTGGCATCATCTTGTGTAATCGGGACAAAAAACTTTTTTGGGGTCATAGAATAGGGCATTTAGATTCATGGCAATTTCCTCAAGGTGGGATCGATGATAACGAAACTCCCGAAGAGGCAATGTATCGAGAATTGAAGGAAGAGGTAGGTCTCTCTTCTGATGATGTAAAAATTTTAGGAAAAACTAAAAGCTGGTTAAGGTACCGTTTACCACAACGACTGATTCGCAAAAATAACTCTCCGCGCTGTATTGGACAAAAACAGATTTGGTTTCTGTTAGAACTGACGGCGGATGAAGATGCCATTGATTTGGCATTTTTTGACACGCCAGAGTTTGACCATTGGAAATGGGTGGAATATTGGCATCCCATCAATGAAGTCATTTATTTTAAGCGCAAAGTGTACAATCGTGCCCTCGTTGAGTTAGCACCCGCGCTCTTTAAAGGCATGCCGATTCCTGAAAAGCCTCTGTATGAGAAGCGTTCAGAGTTTCGACCAAAGCAACGTGTGCGCCGCTCTCTCTTTCGCATGAGAAGCAGAAGCTAATTTGATCACTAAACCTATGCAATGCATGGGTTTTTTTATATGCCCTTGCCCGCAATATTGCTACACTGTATCCATTCAGCTTCAACCATAAAACATAAGGAGTGACCATGACTCATCGCGCCATTGTGATTGATAAAAACCCTGATTATACCGCCACACTCATGACATTAGAGGAAGATGCCTTACCTGAAGGCGATGTGGCAGTGGATGTATTGGCATCGACCCTCAATTATAAAGATGCCCTAGCCATCACCAATCGTAGTCCTGTAGTGCGTACATTCCCCCTTACGCCCGGCATTGATCTGGTGGGAAAAGTGACCGCTAGCCATTCCAGCCGTTTTAAAACAGGCGATTTGGTTCTGCTCAATGGCTTTGGCGTGGGTGAGTTGTATTCAGGTGGACTTTCAGAAAAAGCCGTCTTAAAGTCTGAATGGCTCATTCCCTTACCCACTCAATTTAGCGCCATTGATGCCATGACCATTGGAACCGCAGGCTATACTGCCATGCTCTCCATCATTGCACTTGAACAACATGGCATTCAACCTGAATCGGGTAAAATATTGGTAACCGGTGCAACCGGTGGTGTAGGTAGTTTTGCCGTCTATCTGTTGGCACAATTGGGTTATCACGTCATTGCAGTGACGGGTAAAGAGAGTGCGCATGAGTATTTACGTGCCCTTGGTGCAAAAGAAATGATTGCGCGTTCAGAGCTCAGTGAGCCCGGTAAACCCCTTCAAAAAATGCGTTGGATGGGGGCGATTGATACCGTGGGCAGCCATACATTGGTCAATGTACTTGCCGGTACAGAATATGGCGGATGCGTTGCAGCATGCGGTTTAGCACAAGGCTATGATCTACCAGGCACCGTGATGCCCTTTATCCTTCGCAATGTCACCCTTCGCGGCATTGACAGTGTGATGCGCCCATTACCCGATCGCATTGAAGCCTGGGATCACTTAGCGACATTGATTCAGCCCGGTGCCCTTGAGCACATTCGCACCCTCATCAGCCTTGATGATGTGATGGATGCGGCACATGAGCTCATTGATGGGAAAATCACCGGCCGCCTTGTGGTGGATTTATCCCTTTAACACAAAAAAGCCCTGAGTCATCAGGGCTTTTTGACATCGTTTGATCAAGCTTACAATGTGCAAGCGCCGCCTGCGCAGCCTTTATCTTCCACTTCTTCGTATGCATGTTTTTTTGTGCTTTCGATCGTGATGCGATCATTGGCACAAAAAATACAATCCTCACCAGATTGCGCATTAAAGTAAGCTTCCATTAACTCTTTCTCACACGTATGACATTTTTTCATCGCTTGCCTCGATCACTCAAATGATTAGAAAAAGTAGATTATACGCGCTCTGAAATTTTCGGCACGCAATAAAAAAGCCAAAAATCATTTTGGCTTTTTTAACTCATTTAATTCAATGGATTATTCTGCAGCGGCATCCACATCTTTCATGGTTAAACGAATGCGGCCTTGTTTATCAATTTCCAAGACTTTAACGCGAACCACTTGACCCACTTGAACGTAGTCAGAAACGTTTTGAATGCGCTCTTCAGATGGAATTTGTGAAACGTGAACCATACCATCGCGGCCTGGCATCAAGTTAACAAATGCACCAAAGTCCATGATGCGCACAACTGGCGCTTCGTAGATTTTGCCCACTTCGATGTCTGCTGTGATTTCTTCAATGCGTTTTTTCGCTTCAGCTGCTTGATCTGCATTAGAGGCTGCGATTTTGATGGTGCCATCATCTTCAATTTCAATCACAGCACCTGTTTCTTCAGTGATGCCACGAATTGTTACGCCGCCCTTACCAATCACATCACGGATTTTATCAGGGTTGATGCGGAACACTGTAAAGCGTGGTGCAAATTCAGAAATTTCAGGACGCGCAGTGTTCAACGTTGCACTCATTTCATCAATGATGTGTAAACGAGCCACTTTTGCTTGTGCTAAAGCTTGTTCCATGATTTCTTTAGTGATGCCGGTGATTTTGATGTCCATTTGAAGCGCAGAAATACCATCCGTTGTACCTGCCACTTTAAAGTCCATATCACCTAAGTGATCTTCATCACCTAAGATGTCTGTTAAAACAGCAAAACGATCACCTTCTTTGATTAAGCCCATTGCGATACCGGCCACAGGTGCTTTTAAAGGTACGCCTGCATCCATCAAGGATAAAGATGCACCGCACACAGATGCCATTGAGCTTGATCCGTTAGATTCAGTGATTTCTGACACAACGCGCACTGTGTATGGATACTCTTCCATGCTTGGCAATACAGCTTGTACACCACGTTTAGCCAAACGACCATGACCAATTTCACGGCGCTTAGGTGAACCCACCATGCCAGTTTCACCCACAGAATATGGAGGGAAGTTGTAATGGAATAAGAATTTATCTTTGTATTCACCATCTAATGCATCGATGATTTGTGCATCGCGGTCTGTACCCAATGTGGTCACAACCAAAGCTTGCGTTTCACCGCGTGTGAACAATGCAGAACCGTGCGTACGTGGTAAAACACCAACGCGTGAATGGATTGGGCGAACCGTTGTCGTATCACGGCCGTCAATGCGTGGTTTACCATCTAAGATGTGATCACGCACTAAACGATAGCTCATTTCATCAATCACCGCATTGATGGCATCTTTTGTATAGCCATTGTCTTCAGTCGCCAATGCTTCCAAAGCTTCTGTTTTCAATGCATCAATTGCGGCATAGCGATCTGCTTTCACAGAGATGCTGTAAGCTGCTTCTAATTTTTCAGCCGCAAATGCTTTCACAGCTGCTTCTAATTCAGCGTCTTTTTCAACCGTTTGATATTCAAATGTTGTCACGCCAACTTCTGCACACAATGCGTTGATATTTTCAATCACCACTTGCATTGCATCATGACCGAACATCACAGCGCCAAGCATCACTTCTTCGCTTAACAATTCTGCTTCTGATTCAACCATCAATACGGCATCTTTTGTACCTGCAACCACTAAATCTAATTGAGAAGTTGCCAATTGTTCTTTAGATGGGTTTAAAAGATATTCGCCATTTTCATAACCAACGCGTGCTGCACCCAATGGACCTGCAAATGGTAAACCAGCCAAAGAAACAGCCGCAGAAGCACCGATCATCGCAGGAATGTCAGGATTCACTTCAGGGTTAATGGACACAACTGTTGCGATCACTTGTGTTTCGTTGGTAAAGCCTTCTGCAAATAAAGGACGAAGTGGACGGTCGATCAAACGGGCGATCAATGTTTCACCTTCAGAAGGACGACCTTCGCGGCGGAAGAAACCACCAGGGATTTTACCCGCTGCATATGTGCGTTCTTGATAGTTCACAGTGAGTGGGAAAAAGTCACGTGATGGATCAAATTTAGTCGATGCCACACAAGTGACAAATACCACAGTGCCATCCACGTCCACTTTAACGGCAGCATTCGCTTGACGTGCCATTTCACCCACTTCTAATACAACCTTTTGGTTGCCATACATAAATTCTTTTTGAATTGCTTTTAATTCCATAATTACCTCAAAATTAAACATTTGCGGTAAAAGCTTTTGATCCAAGGGAGCTGACAAAACATTCTCACTAAAACGCTTTATCAGAACCCTTCAAAACACTTTTACCAATGACAAAAGCCCTCACAGCACAACTGCAAGGGCTCGCTAAACTACATAATCATCTGCATCATGTGTGTGCTGATTAACGACGTAATTGTAAACGCTCAATCAAAGTTTGATAACGCGCTAAATCTTTACGTTTTAAGTAGTCTAACAACTTACGACGTTGGTTAACCATTTGTAATAAACCACGACGTGAGTGATGATCTTTTTTGTGTGCATCAAAGTGAGCACGAAGCGCATTGATGTTGTTTGTTAAAAGTGCAACTTGTACTTCAGGAGAACCTGTATCGTTTTCGCCGCGAGCAAATTCAGCAACAATGGCTGCTTTTTTTTCAGTTGTTAACATAAAAAATAAAACTCCAAATAAAATTAATTGTTGTCAATGGCGATGACAGCATAATTGTGGGTGATTATACCGAGAAATTTACTAAAACAAAAGTTTAATCTACTTTTTTCAGGCGATCCCCGATGTTAATTCCCAATCGTGCACGCTCGCCTTGACCGATCTCTAATACATACTGCCCAGGGGCTTTTGATGGATAAGAGGGACAAGGATCCTCAAGACACGGAATGGCTTCAGCATAATCAACCAGCACGCCTTCATTGTCAAAATAGAGAATGTCTAATGGGATTTTTGTGTTCTTCATCCAAAAGCTCAAAGGCTGCATTTTATCAAACACAAACAGCATGCCTTGATTTTCCGGAAGAATATAGCGATGCATCAAACCATACGCTTGAGCACGCGGTTTTGTTGCCAATTCCACGCGAATCGGTTGATCATTGATGGTAACAGTTGCCAATGCTAAATGCGATTGCGGATGAACTTCATCAAGCGGCTGCCAAAAACTTTGCGCCATTGCGCTTGGCAGTAACGCCATTGCCCCAAGCAATGGCAAAACCGTTTTCAGGATGCGTTTAGTCATGATCGCACTCATCATCACAATCGTGATCATGGTCATCACCATCAAAGAAGGCAAGGAAACCTTGATTGACCAGATCCACAATGAATTCAGACGCCACTTCATCGCGTAAAAATTGCTTCATTTTACCAGGGCTGTATTGGCGATTTTCACATAAGAATTGCACCAATTTGGTGTGTTTTTTATCCAATGCAAAGCACTCACCATTGGCATAGAGCACCACATCATCCAATGTTTCACGGAAATAAAAGGCAACGCTTGGCACACGCTCAATGTCTGCGCCATCTTCTAACAAGCCCAATACTTCATCAGCACTGAATGCCTCTTCAAGCATTTCAGGCTCTTGCCCTTCTTTGCTCTCGCTCATAAAGCGCCCAAACCAATCAGCCACTAGATCACGATTGTGATGTAAGCCCTCTTCGATCACTTTCATCACACGGTCAATGTCATCATCATTGAGTTCTGTTGAGAATTCACGCGGTGCTAAATCAGGATCTGCATAACGGGCATCGGGCGCTGTGAATTGCACAATGTCTTCCACAAAATCATGGATCATTTCACGATGTTTAGGGGCACGAAAACCCACAGACCAAGTCATGCTCTCGCCAATGGCCACACCAAAATGGCCAATGCGTGGTGGCAAATACAATAAATCCCCAGGTTCAACGATCCACTCTTCGCTGACGTTAAAGTTTTCAATCAAGCGAATTGGCAAGCCTTCTACAAAGTCGTTTTCAGAGACTTCATCATAACTGATCTGCCAGCGCTTTTTACCCATCCCTTGGATTAAAAACACATCATAATCATCCCAATGCGCGCCCACCGTGCCTTGATCCACCGCATAGCTCACTTGAACGTCATCTAAACGCCATTCAGGAATGAATTTAAATGGATCACTCAATACGCGCATTTGTGGCATGAATTTTTCCACATCATTGACGAGCAATACCCATTTTGTATCCGGTAAATTGGCAAAATCTTTTTCTGCAAACGGGCCACATTTTAATTCCCAATTGCGCTCTTCAAACACAAAGCGCGAGGGCACGCCCTCTTCACAACTCAAACCAGCCACTTCATCGGCCGTCATCGGGTCCATAAAATCTTGGAACGCGTTTTTCACAAACAGTGGTTTTTTTTGCCAATATTCTGCTAAAAATTGTTCAATCGTGAGTCCGCCTAAAAAACGGACGGGCTTATTTGCCTTCATCATAAAAACATATCCTTTTTCGCTTTCTGATCCGAAATATAATTGTTCACCTCTTCCATCGAAGCAAGTGGCAAATAGAAATAAAAGAGCGTGCCGACATTCTCTTGCGACTCATAATGAATCGTGCCGCGCATGCGCTCAATGAATGCTTTAGAAATGCTTAAGCCTAGCCCGGTTCCTTTTGAACGATGCTTTGCATCATCGGCTTGGGCAAACTTCATAAAGACTTTGTCTGAAAAACTTTCAGGAATCCCAACGCCATAATCCTCAACGTCAACGCGCACGCATTTCCCATCTAACATCACGCGCACATCAACGCGACTGTCCGGTTTTGAGAATTTAGCAGCATTGGATAAAAGGTTACTCATGATCTGCGCTAAGCGATCAGAATCGCCCATCACATAAATGGGATATGAGGGCAAATGCCCCACAATCGTCACCCCTAAATTTTGTGCATACAATTCATTGACCTCTATCGATTGGCGCACTACGCTCACAATATCGATGGTTTTGAGGTGAAAATCAAGGGTGCCAAGCTGAATCTTCTGAATGTCTAAGATATCATTGACCAGACTCAATAAGCGGTCACTGTTGCGCGATGCCAATTCCAATAACTTTTGTGCCTTTTGCGGAATCTCACCGGCAATCCCACTGTTCATTAAACCTAATGAACCTTTGATGGAGGTGATCGGTGTGCGAAGCTCATGAGACACCGTTGCCACAAATTCTTGGGTGATGAACTCTGCACGCTTTTGATCGCTGATGTCACGAATGATGCATGCAAAATTCACCTCACGCTCAGAAGATGCGCTCAAACGGGACAATAAAAGCGATGTGGGAATGCCATTAAAACGTGGATTACTGGAGGCCAACACGCATTCCACCTGCGTCGAATCATTGACATCCATTAAGGTTTTAAACAGCTCGCGCGTGCTGATCTTGCCGCCACCATGGGCAATGTCGAACTGAAAGTATTGATCCAAGCTTTTGGCATTCTCAACGCTGTCTAAATCAAAAAAATCCAGCGCCGTCACATTCGCAGTGATGAGTTCACCATGTTGATCTGTGGAAACAATACCAATTTGTAAACCATCGAGTAAAGCTTTGAGCTGCTCTTCACTGTTACGCAAATCCGCCCAAATTTTCTCTTTCTCATTCATCTCTTGGGCTAAACGTAGGTTTGAGATCACCAATTTTTTGGTGCGGTCAGCAACGTTTAAGTTCAGCGTACGGTTTGCCTCTTTTAAGCTCAAATGAATGCGCACAATGGTGTAGACAAAAATCACACTGATCATGGCAAATGAGAGCGCAATCGGCGAATACCAATAATCATAAAAATAAAAGAGCAAGAAAGTTACAGCGGTTAAAAAACCAATGTACAGAAGTAAAATGGCCACCGTCATCACGGGCGTTGCAAAAATCGCCACAATCGTCATACCCACAACAGAACTCACCATTGCCAAGGTATTAAACGCTGTGCCAGCATATTCCGTCACCGCATGGGTGCGAAGTGCCTCAAAAATTGAGGCCTGAATCTCAACCCCTGTTTTAAACGTACTGTTTTTTAAAGATGAACTGCGCATGCGCTCGCCAATGCCGGAGGCACTGACGCCCACAAACACCACTTTATCTTTAAATTCTGATGGGGCAATTTTCCCCATAAATACATCAGAAAATGAGTAGATCGGATAATTGCGATCCAATGAATAGACAAAACGAATGGGATCTTCCAACTCATCACGATACAGGCTTGCGGCATCCGGTAAATGCGCATCTTTTTGTGCCAACACATCCAAAATGGCAAATGAAAAGCTTCGCATGCCATCTAAATAGGGATCGATCGAGCGCACAATGCCATCTCCATCAATGTTCACATCCACATGCCCAAAGTGCGCCACATCATTAAAAGGAATCACGCCATCTGAGGACAAAAAAAGCGGTTTTGGCAACACAACAGACCCATGTTGCTCAATGGCTTTTGACAACAATGCATCCCCAGAGCTGCTTTCTGTGAACAAAATGTCATAGGCAATCACTTTTGCTCCCATTTTGGTGAGTTCGCGAATGAGCCCGGCATGATATGCCCGTGGCCAAGGCCAGATTTTTTCAAGCGTGCGAATGCTTTTATCATCAATGACGATCATCACAATGTCGCTTTCATTGCTCAGCGCTTGAGATTTTTTATCGATGAAATAGTCGTACAGTGAATACGATAAATTACTGGTGACAGCGGAGGATTTGAAAAAGAAGAACATCCCCGTCATTGAAAGTATCAAAATGACGGCGATGATGATCAGTCTAAATCGCCCCGTGGTTTGGCCATGCTGGCCATTAACCAACGATTTGGGCCTCATCATTTTGTCGACCGATGCGTACAACGTTTTCAAGTTTTTTCAAATTACGGAAAACATTGGCTAAAAATTGACGATCTGACACATGAATCACCATCCATAAGCGGCTGTAACCTTCATTGATGGTTTGTGAACGCAGATCATTAATATTGATCTCCATGTTCATCAATTCATTAGTGATTTGGGCGATGACACCGCGGCGGTTACGAATGATGAAGGAGAGTTGTACAGGGAAAATACCTTTTTCTTGATGCTTCCATGCCAACGGATAACAGCGCTCAGGATGTTTCGTGGCCGCTTCAATGGCGTTACGGCACTCAATGCGATGCACTTCTAATTCCCCTAAGCGTGGCTGCCAATAGCCCACAATATTATCGCCCGGAATGGGGTAACAACACTCTGCAAATACGGTTTTCTTCCCTTGTGCCCCTTCAATGGTTTGTGCATTATCTGTGGTGTGATGCGAGTGTCGATACTCTTGCGTCACATCTAAACCATGAGCTTCTAAACGATTGATGATGAAGGATGCAGGACGCTTTCCAGAACCAATCTCTGCATACATATCTTCCACCGACTCAATGCGCAGCTCTTTGGCCAATTTATTGAGAATCTCTTCAGAGAGTTTTGCCACCGGAATGTTTTTCTGCTTCATGGCATTTTCAAGGAGATTTTCCCCAATCACCACCGCATCTTCATAGCTCAATTTACTTAAGTAACTGCGAATGGCTGAGCGCGCTTTCGCCGTACGTACAAACTCTAGCCATAAAGGATTGGGCTGTGCACTTTGGGAAGTTTGGATCTCCACCGTTTGTCCTGTGACCAACACTTGTGCCACCGGTGCAAATTTTGCATCAATTTTTGTGGAGATGCAGTGATTGCCAATGTCTGAGTGAATGGCATAAGCAAAGTCAACGGCTGTGCTGCCTTTTGGCAACTCAATGATGCGACCATTTGGTGTGAAGACATAAATTTCTGATGGGAAGAGATCTTCCTTCATTGATGCCATGAACTCTTCAGAAGAGAGCATGCTGTTTTGTAATTCTGTGACAGAATCTAACCATTCGCGCGTTTTATTTTTCGTGTAATTTTGCTCGCGATACACTTCACCATAACGCCAGTGAGCGGCAGCGCCTGCTTCTGCGATGATGTGCATCTCTTTGGTGCGAATCTGTACTTCAACCGGTAACATGTTTGCCCCAAACACCACGGTGTGTAAGCTTTGATAACCATTGACTTTTGGAATGGCAATGAAATCTTTAAAGCGGCCAATGATGGGTTTATTGAGGCTGTGGACAATCCCTAATACGCGATAACACTCATCAACACTGTTGACAATGACACGAATGGAGAAAATGTCCGATAATTGCGACAATGAGCCGCGTTTTTTAAGTTTACGATACAAGCTCCATGCGTGCTTTTCACGGATTGCAATGCGTGCAGAAATACCAACGCTTGAGACTTTTGCCTGAATGGCATCACGAATGGCTTGTAAAGTGGGTCCTTGAGAGATGCGTTTTTTATTCACAAACTCTAACAACACACGATAACGCATGGGATAAATGTTCTCAAAGCAGAGGTTTTCAAGCTCTGTTTGTAAAGCAAACATCCCTAAACGCGCGGCAATCGGCGTATAAATGTCCAATGTATCTTTAGCAATGCGGCGTTTTTTGTAAGGCGCTAACGCCCCAAGGGTGCGCATATTGTGCAAGCGATCGGCCAATTTAACCATAATGACGCGAAGGTCTTTGGTCATCGCTAGGATCATTTTGCGAAAGTTTTCAGCTTTTGCTTCTAATTTTGAGCTGAATCGAATCTTGGTGAGTTTACTGACACCATCGACAATGATGGCGGTTTCGCGGCCAAATTTTTCCGCAATCTCCTCAAAGGTGATGTCCGTATCTTCAATCACATCGTGCAGCACAGCGCCCACGATGGAGTCCACATCAAGTTGCACCAATGTTAAGATCAGTGCAACTTCGATGGGATGGAAAATATAGGGTTCGCCAGAACTCCTCGATTGTCCTTGATGCGCCCACGCACCGAAAAAGCAAGCCTCTTTAACCAAAGCGACTTCTGCTTTAGTCATATAACGGCTAACGCATAACTCTAACTCTGCAACTTTGGCAAAAAATGCCTCGTTCCAAAGTGCCATTTCTTCAGGTAGCTTAATCGGTTCCATGTTCACATCCACATTCAATTAAAATTCGAATGCTGTTTCTGGTTTGAAGCTTTCAACGATGACGGGTTTTGGCTTCACATTCAATTTTTTAATCTCATCAATCGTAATGAGTTCTTCGGCAATTTCACGCAACGCTTGAACCGTTACTTTTTCAGTGGAAGGTGGCAATTTTGTTTCTGCACCCAACGCTAACTGATGCGCACGGCGAGAAGCCAACAACACCAATTGGAAACGGTTTTCTACTTTGTCTAAACAATCTTCTACGGTCACACGTGCCATAAACTAAAACTCCTAATATTCTTACAAAAATAACTACATCAATAATAACCAAAATATCGGTTCAGCGTACTGAAATCTTATTGCTCAAGCAAAGAGCTAATCAATAATTTGTGACGCTCTTTTTGTGGGGCTGTTTTTAAACGCTCTGCCATAATGATAGAACGTAAATTTGCCAATGCGAGATCAAAGTCATCATTCACCACTAAATAATCAAAATCTTTATAGTGACTGATCTGATTGCTCGCATCTTTCATGCGATTTTCCACCACTGCAATGCTGTCTTCATTGCGAGCAAATAAACGGGCGCGCAGCGTTTCTAAAGACGGCGGCAAAATGAAAATGCTGATTGCTTCCGGATGGCTAATGCGCACTTGCTCAGCGCCTTGCCAATCGATCACGAGCACCACATCCATACCGTGTCTGAGTTTGCTTTTCACCTCTTTCCAAGAAGTGCCGTATTGTGCATTGAACACACGCGCTGTTTCCACAAAGCCGCCTTCTGCTTTTAAGGCTTCAAAGGCTTCATCGGTCACAAAGTGGTAATGCATCCCATCTTTTTCGTTCGGTCTTGCTGCACGAGTGGTATGGGTCACAACACGACAAATATCAGGTGTACATTCAAGTAATTGGCTCACCAATGTTGTTTTACCGCCACCCGATGGCGACGAAATAACATAGAGATTGCCCAAAAACTTTTCGCGCTCACACATTTTTTCACTCACTTTTATTTGTCTTTTAAGGGGGTGTCATTATACAAAATTTACCTTTCCTTTGTCTGATTAAAACACTGTTATACATACAAGTTGCCACGGATTCACCTTGATTTCGGCCTAAATCTGCGTAAAATAAACAAAGCACAATATTGTCAACTTCATATTCAATGAGGATTTTATGTTTAAAAAAGTACTGGCTGCATCATTATTAACATCATCACTTCTAGTGGCAGCAAATGCTCAACAAGGTCCCGATTCCATCTATAAAAAGAAACATCAAGATTGGACAGTTGAATGCTTTGCGGCACCTAACAATGCAAAAGAGTGCCAAATGTTTCAACAAATCACCATGGTGGCACCTGCGGACGCAAAATTACCAAAAGATCAACAACGCCAAGTGCCGATTTTAAGAACATCTGTGACATTGTTTGACAAACAACCTGTGATGATCTTTGCTGCACCTTTAGACGTTCAATTGAGCGAAGGTTTACAATTGCGTTTAAACAGCAACAACAACGATGGCAAAATCTTCATCACTGTTAAAGGTCAAGATGAAGCAGGCAAACCAAAAGACATCGATACAGACATCGCACAAATCAACTTTGAGCGCTGCTCTACTTTTGGTTGTATCGCAGCATTGCCAATGGATGTGGATGTGAGCGGTAAATTGATGGGTAAATTCCAAAAAGGCAGCAACCTTTTTGTTAATTTCACATTTGATTCTAACGCTGACAAAAACAGCCCTGCACACATCAAAGCACAAGTGCCATTAAAAGGTTTTACAGCCGCTTATGATGATTTATTAGAACAATCTAAATAAATGCAACTCATGCTGCACAAACCTGATCAACTTTGATCAGGTTTTTTTATGCCTTTAATAATTTATTGATGACGTAACCGGCCATCATCATGCCCATTGTGGCTGTCATCGTCACAATCGATCCGTAACCGGCACAATTTAAACCGCCGCTGCCTTTGTGACTGCCTTGCATATTTTCTGTGGAAAACACCACAGGCACACCAAATTTTGCGCCATTTTTACCAAGACCATGTTGCTTTTTAAGGTTCGCCTTTAAGCTGGCACACAAAGGATCATGATAGGTTTTCGAGAGATCATCAATCATAAACGATTGGGCATCGATTTTACCGCCCGCAGCCCCGCTGACAATGATCTTCAATTTGTGGCGTTTTGCCCAAGCAATGAGAGATGCTTTGACCTTCACGCTGTCAATGGCATCGACAATCCATGTATGCTCTGCCGTCAAATGACCAAGCAGTTGCGCCATATTCTCTTCAGATAAAAAATCATCGATCAATGTCACCTGACAGTGAGGATTGATCTCCAAAATGCGCGCGGCCATCACGCCAATTTTTGACTCGCCAAGGGTTGAACTCATCGCTGGCAATTGTCGATTGATGTTGCTTTCTGCCACCACATCTAAATCAATCAACGTCAAATGCCCAATGCCAGAACGCGCCAAAGCTTCCACGCACCAAGAGCCGACACCGCCCACACCAATGACCACCACATGGCATTTGGCCAATTGTGCCATCGCATCGGTTTGATATAAACGATCTAATCCTGAAAAACGACGCTCTAAATCCACGGTTAAATTGTCCCCATAAAAAAAGCACTAACTCAATTAGTGCTTTGATTCATTAATTTGCACTAATACTGTTTTAACTCAAACTTCGCCTCGCCGCGAATGTCATCGCGCGTCACCGCTCGATTTTCACCCATACGAATGCGAAGAGAAACGTTATTTTTCGAATCAGCGTTGTTGATCGCCTCTTCAGCTGAGATCAACCCCTCACGATACAACTCATACAATGCCTGATCAAAAGTACGCATGCCCGTTGTACCGCCATTTTCCATGGCCTCTGGCACAGTGTCTAACTTCCCTTTCATGATGAGCTCTTGCACATAAGGCGTATTGAGCATCACTTCAACGGCGGGCACCAATTTGCCATCTAAACCTTTCACTAAGCGCTGAGAAACAATCGCTTTAATGTTTAACGACAGATCCACCAATAACTGCGCGCGGGCAGATTCAGGGAAAAAGTTCACAATACGGTCAAGCGCGCCCACAGCATTGTTCGCATGCAAGGTGGTTAAACATAAGTGACCGGTGATGGAGAAGTTGATCACCGCTTTCATGATCTCAGTGCTGCGCACTTCCCCCACTAAAATCACATCAGGCGCTTCACGCATCGCAGATTGCAACGCATTTTCGTAGCTATGGGTATCTAAGCCCACTTCACGCTGCCCAATGATGGATTTTTTGTGTTGATACACAAATTCAATCGGATCTTCCACCGTTAAGATGTGCCCGGGTGAATGAGACGCACGATAATCAATCATGGAGGCTAAGCTTGTGGATTTACCACTACCGGTTGAACCCACCACCAACACCAAACCGCGTTTTTCCATGATGATCTGTTTAAAGACCTCAGGCACACGCAGATCTTCCATTTTCGGAATCACAGATTTGATGTAACGAATCACCATGCCATATTCGCCGCGCTGCTTGAAGATATTGACACGAAAACGTGACCCATCTTCTAACTTAATGGCAAAGTTCAACTCTAATTGATGTACAAACTCTTCAGCTTGTGCCTCACTGAGCAGACCAAAAATGGCTGCTTTAACCGTTTCAGCCGACAACACATCACGGCTTAACGGGTGCACCACTCCACTGAGTTTGACGCACACTGGGGCATTCGGATACATAAATAAATCCGAACCATTCTTTTGCACCATAAAGCGCAGAAAAGGCGAAATATCCATGATTACTCTCTCATCTCTTATGTTGTTATGATCGATTAATGATAATCGATTCTCACTTTTTCAGCGACTTTATCTAAGATGCCATTGATGAATTTATAGCTTTGGTTTGCACCAAATTTTTTCGCTAAATTCACCGATTCATTGATCACCACTTTGTAAGGAATTTCAGGGTGCTCTAACAATTCAAAGCCGCCTAACCATAACACCGCGCGCTCGACTAAATCTAATTGCTCAATCGGGCGATCAAGCAATGGCGTGATGAGCTCATTCACTTGGCCTTGTGTGCGAATGGATCCACGCAACAAGTTAGAGAATGCTTCTGTATTTGCTTTGATAAATTCAGGGTTTTCCGCAAAGCCACGCTCGATTTGATCAACCTGCGTTTGAGAGACTTGCCATTCATATAAGCCTTGTAATGCAAAGCGTCTTGCCCACATCATGCGCTCAAATTCACGTTTATTTGACATACTATTTCCTCATAAACAATAAAAGCATCTATGAATAGATGCTTTTATTAAACATTATTAATTTAAGAATTACTCTGCACTGATGAAGAGTTCGGTGCCTTCATGTTCGCGTTCTTTCTCTAAGCGACGCTCATCATGATAGGCTAAACCTGTACCAGCAGGGATCAAACGACCCACAATAACGTTCTCTTTCAAGCCACGTAATTCATCACGTAAACCACGAACAGATGCTTCTGTCAATACGCGCGTGGTTTCTTGGAACGATGCCGCTGAAATGAAGCTTTCAGTCGCAAGCGATGCTTTTGTGATACCCAATAAAACAGGTTCATAAGTCGCAGGCACTTTGCCTTCTTTCATCAAGCGTGCATTTTCACGAAGCAATTGAGTTTTCTCAACTTGTTCACCTTTGATGAACTCAGAATCATTCGCTTCCACGATTTCCACTTTACGAAGCATTTGACGCACGATCACTTCAATGTGTTTATCAGAGATCTTAACACCTTGTAAGCGGTAAACGTCTTGGATTTCTTTCACTAAGTACGCTGCTAACTCTTTCACACCTAAGAGGCGTAAAATGTCGTGCGAACTCATTTCACCATCCACAATGATTTCACCTTTCTCAACGCTTTCACCTTCGAATACGTTGATGTGACGCCATTTAGGAATCAATGCTTCATACGTTTGACCTTCACGATCTGTGATGATTAAACGCTGTTTACCTTTGGTTTCCTTACCAAAGCTCACGATACCAGAGATTTCTGCAAGGATTGCAGCTTCTTTTGGACGACGTGCTTCAAATAAATCGGCAACGCGTGGCAAACCACCCGTGATGTCGCGTGTTTTTGAAGATTCTTGTGGAATACGTGCTAATACGTCACCTAATGATACTGGCGCATTGTCAGACAAGGAGATGATCGCACCGGCTGGCAATGTGTAGATGGCAGCGATGTCTGTACCTGGCAATGTTAATGGATCACCATTGGCATCCACAATATGAATCGCAGGACGTTTATCCTTACCTGAAGAACCACGAGATTTAGAATCTAACACGATCAAGTGCGTTAAACCTGTGATCTCATCCGTTTGTTTCTGAACGTTGATGCCTTCATCGAAGTCTTCAAATTTCGCAAAACCAGTCACCTCAACGATGACAGGGTAAGTATGCGGATCCCATGTGGCAACGATGTCACCCACGTTCACTTGCTCGCCTTCACCCACAGACAAGATGGCACCATATGGCACTTTATAGCGTTCACGGTTACGGCCGAATTCATCCGTGATGATGATTTCACCAGAACGTGACGTTGATACCAATTGGTTGTCCTTGTTCTTCACAGTTTTCATTTTCACAAGTTTGAGCAAACCTTTGGTTTTCACTTGTACGCTTGAAACTGCTGCTGTACTAGATGCTGTACCACCGATGTGGAACGTACGCATTGTTAACTGTGTACCCGGTTCACCGATCGATTGTGCTGCGATAACGCCCACTGATTCACCAGGATTGACCAAGTGACCACGGCCAAGATCGCGACCATAACATTTCGCACACAAGCCATGTAAGTTTTCACATGTGATGGCTGAGCGAACGATCATTTCATCCACACCTTTTTCATCGAGGATTTCAGCGGCGGCTTCATCGATCAATGTACCTGCAGGGAATAATACTTCATCGCTGCCCGGAATGAATACATCTTGTGCTGTCACTAAACCTAATACGCGCTCACTTAAACGCTCGATCACATCACCGCCTTCAACGGTTGGTGTCATGAGTAAGCCGTCAGTTGTGCCACAATCTTCATTGATGACCACTAAGTCTTGAGCAACGTCTACTAAACGACGCGTTAAGTAACCTGAGTTCGCTGTTTTCAACGCCGTATCCGCCAAACCTTTACGAGCACCATGCGTTGATACGAAGTATTGAAGAACGTCTAGACCTTCGCGGAAGTTTGCTGTGATTGGTGTTTCGATGATCGAACCATCTGGTTTTGCCATCAAACCACGCATACCCGCTAACTGACGAATCTGTGCGGCACTACCACGAGCACCGGAGTCGGCCATCATAAAAATTGAGTTGAATGAATCTTCTAAGATTTCATTGCCATTCTCATCGATGTGACGATCTTTACTCAAGTTTTTCATCATCACTTTGGCCACTTCTTCGTTCGTACGAGACCAAATATCGATGACTTTGTTGTAACGCTCACCGTTTGTCACCAAACCTTGTGCGTATTGTTCTTGAACTTCTTTCACTTCAGCTTCTGCTGCATGAATGATGCCCGCTTTTTCCGCAGGAATCACCATGTCTTCATAACCTACAGAAGAACCAGAGCGCATCGCGTAGTAGAAGCCTGTGTACATCAAGCGATCGGCAAAGATCACAGTGTCTTTCAAGCCTAAACGACGATAGGATTGGTTGATCAAGTTAGAGATCGCTTTTTTCGTCAAGGCACGATCAATGAACGCAAATGGGAAACCTTTTGGCAAGATGTCAGACAACAACACACGGCCCACAGTGGTTTCTACACGGCGTAATACTTCGCCTTCTTTCATGTCTTCGAACATGTGCGCAGGTAAACGCACTTGAATGCGCGCATGTACGCCCACTTCTTTGTTCAAATAGGCACGAAGCACTTCGGCGTAATCAGCGAAGATCATGCCTTCACCTTTCGCACGTGCACGATCACGCGTCATGTAGTACAAGCCTAAAACAACGTCCTGAGATGGAACGATGATTGGCTCACCATTTGCAGGAGACAAGATGTTGTTTGAAGACATCATCAATGCACGCGCTTCTAATTGAGCTTCGATGGACAATGGTACGTGTACCGCCATTTGGTCACCATCGAAGTCGGCGTTGAACGCGGTACATACGAGTGGATGCAACTGAATCGCTTTACCTTCAATCAAGATTGGTTCAAACGCTTGAATACCCAATCTATGCAATGTCGGTGCACGGTTCAATAATACTGGATGCTCAGAGATGACCTCTTCTAAAACGTCCCAAACTTCAGGCGCTTCACGCTCAACCATTTTCTTCGCTGCTTTGATTTTCACAGCGATGCCGCGAGAGATCAATTTAGAGAAAATGAATGGTTTGAAGAGCTCTAAAGCCATTTTCTTCGGTAAACCACATTGGTGCAAACGCAATGTTGGACCAACCACGATAACCGAACGACCAGAGTAGTCAACACGCTTACCTAACAAGTTCTGACGGAAACGACCTTGTTTACCTTTGATCATGTCTGCTAAGGATTTCAATGGACGCTTGTTTGTACCAGTGATCGCGCGACCGCGACGACCGTTGTCTAACAATGAATCCACAGCTTCTTGCAACATACGTTTTTCGTTACGTACGATGATGTCAGGTGCGCTTAACTCTAACAAACGTCTTAAACGGTTGTTACGGTTAATGACGCGACGATACAAGTCATTTAAGTCAGACGTTGCAAAGCGACCGCCATCAAGTGCAACCAATGGACGTAAATCAGGTGGTAACACAGGCAATACTGTGAGGATCATCCACTCTGGTTTGTTGCCAGATTGAATGAAAGATTCGATCAATTTTAAACGCTTAGATAAACGTTTAAATTTCGTCTCAGAACCTGTTTCTGCCAATTCTTCACGTAAACGTGATACTTCTTGTTCTAAATCAAGGGCTCTTAACAACTCTAAAATGGCTTCTGCACCCATTTTAGCGTCGAATTCATCACCGTGTTCTTCGATGATGTCTAAGTATTCTTCATCCGTTAAGATTTGACCTTGTTCTAAAGGTGTCATCCCAGGATCGGTCACAACGAAAGATTCAAAATAGAGGATCTTTTCGATGTCACGCAATGTCATGTCTAATAACAAACCGATGCGGCTTGGCAATGATTTCAAATACCAAATGTGTGCCACAGGTGATGCCAACTCGATGTGACCCATGCGCTCACGACGCACTTTGGCCACAGTCACTTCAACGCCACACTTTTCACACACAACGCCACGGTGTTTCAAACGCTTATACTTACCGCATAAGCATTCATAATCCTTCACTGGCCCGAAGATACGAGCACAGAACAGACCATCACGTTCTGGTCTGAATGTACGGTAGTTGATGGTCTCTGGCTTTTTAACTTCACCAAATGACCATGAACGGATCATTTCAGGAGACGCT
The DNA here is from genome assembly GCF_002252155.1 of Wohlfahrtiimonas sp. G9077. Lineage (GTDB taxonomy): Bacteria > Pseudomonadota > Gammaproteobacteria > Cardiobacteriales > Wohlfahrtiimonadaceae > Wohlfahrtiimonas. Next base: position 65,308 of record NZ_NEFD01000002.1, on the reverse strand, counting down.
AAGCCGATTTTGATCGCATCAAAGTTCTTAACATTGTCCGAATTTTTAAATAAATTCATTAAATCTTTCATTGTTCAATAGTTCCTATGTTTAGAGAGAAGTAGTTGTTAGTAATCGACAATTACTCACCATCTAACTCTACATTGATACCAAGAGAACGGATCTCTTTCACGAGAACGTTGAATGATTCTGGCATTCCTGTATCCATTCGATGCTCTCCATTCACAATACTCTTATAAACTTCCGTACGACCCACAACGTCATCCGACTTCACTGTCAACATTTCTTGAAGTGTATAGGATGCACCATAAGCTTCAAGTGCCCACACCTCCATCTCACCGAAACGCTGACCACCGAATTGTGCTTTACCACCCAATGGTTGTTGCGTCACTAATGAGTAAGGACCTGTCGAACGCGCATGCATTTTGTCATCCACTAAGTGGTTCAATTTGAGCATGTACATGTAACCGATGGTTACAGGACGGTCAAATGCATCACCTGTGCGACCATCGTAAAGCGTGATTTGACCAGATTCTGGTAAATCTGCTAAACGAAGCATGCGACGCATCTCTTCTTCTGATGCACCATCAAATACTGGCGTTGCCATTGGCACACCTTTCTTCAAGTTGTGACACAACTCTAAGAACTCATCGTCAGAGAATTCAGCTAAATCCACTTTTTGTGCACTGTCATCTTTGTTATAGATTTCATCCACAAAATTACGCAGATCACTCATTGCTGATTTTTCTTCCAACATGCGTTGAATTTTGTTACCTAAACCTTTTGCTGCCCAACCTAAATGGGTTTCCAAAATCTGACCGATGTTCATACGTGATGGAACGCCGAGCGGGTTCAAACAGATGTCCACAGGGGTACCATCTTCCATGTATGGCATGTCTTCTTCAGGAACGATCATGGACACAACACCTTTGTTACCATGTCGGCCGGCCATTTTATCACCTGGTTGGATGCGACGTTTAACGGCTAAGTAAACTTTAACCATTTTCAATACGCCTGGCGCTAATTCATCGCTTTGCGTTAATTTTTCGCGTTTTTCTTCAAACTGCTGATCAAACTCTTTACGTTGTTGTGACAACAATTCTTTCAACTGTGCTAAATCATTGGCAGCATCTTCTTCTTTCAATGCTAAGTTCAACCAATCTTCACGATCTAAACTCATTAAGTAGTCTTCTGTGAAGTTTGCACCGGCTTTGAAACCTTTGTTGCCAGATGCGGCAGCATTGGCCATCAATAAGCGCTGTGCACGGTCAAATAAGTCATCTTCCAAGATGCGCAATTGATCGTTCAAATCTTTACGGATGCGTTTTAATTCAGCCGCTTCGATTTCACGTGTACGGCTATCTTTTTCGATGCCATCACGCGTGAACACGCGAACGTCAATCACGGTACCATCCATACCTGTTGGTACACGTAAAGACGTATCTTTCACATCAGAGGCTTTATCACCAAAGATTGCGCGCAATAATTTTTCTTCAGGGGTCAATTGTGTTTCACCTTTTGGCGATACTTTACCCACTAAGATGTCACCGGCTTTCACTTCAGCACCAATGAATGCCATACCCGCTTCATCTAATTTTGTTAATGCAGCTTCTGATACGTTTGGAATGTCAGAGGTGATCTCTTCAGGTCCTAACTTCGTATCACGTGCCACACATGTTAGTTCTTCAATGTGGATGGTTGTGAAACGATCTTCACGCACCACACGCTCAGAAATTAAGATGGAGTCTTCGTAGTTATAACCATTCCATGGCATGAACGCCACTAAGATGTTTTGACCCAATGCCAACTCACCTAAGTCAGTGGAAGGACCATCGGCCATCACGTCTTTTGCAGATACGCGATCACCCACACGCACCAATGTACGTTGGTTGATACATGTACTTTGGTTAGAACGCATGTATTTGGTTAAGTTATAAATGTCAACACCCGCTTCACCTGGCTTGGTTTCGTCTTCGTTCACACGAACAACGATGCGCGTTGCATCCACATAATCCACAATACCACCACGTTTAGCAACGATACACACACCAGAGTCACGTGCCACTGTGCTTTCAATCCCTGTACCCACTAAAGGTTTGTCTGAACGCAAAGTTGGAACGGCTTGTCGTTGCATGTTCGATCCCATCAAGGCACGGTTAGCATCGTCGTGCTCAAGGAATGGAATCAAGGCTGCAGCAACCGATACGATTTGGCGAGGTGATACGTCCATGTATTGGATTTGATCACGCGTTAAAAGGATGAATTCACCGTTAACGTGAGAAGCAATTAAATCATCTCTGAATTCGCCGTTTTCAGTCAAACGTGCGTTCGCCTGAGCGATACCGAATTCCATCTCTTCATAAGCAGATAAGTATTCGATTTCATTGGTCACGCGGCCATCGATCACTTTACGATAAGGCGTTTCTAAGAAGCCATATTCGTTGGTGCGCGCATAACATGCCAATGAGTTGATCAAACCGATGTTTGGACCTTCAGGTGTTTCGATTGGGCACACACGACCATAGTGAGTGGTGTGAACGTCTCGAACTTCGAAGCCTGCGCGTTCGCGCGTCAAACCACCAGGACCTAATGCAGAGATACGACGTTTATGCGTAATTTCTGACAATGGGTTGTTCTGATCCATGAACTGAGACAACTGAGAAGAACCAAAGAATTCTTTCATAGCCGCTGCCACAGGCTTGGCATTGATGAGTTCGTGTGGTGTTAAGCCTTCTGCTTCTGCAAGCAATAAGCGCTCTTTTACAGCACGCTCGATGCGCACTAAACCGATACGAAATACGTTTTCAGCCATTTCGCCCACACAACGCACACGACGGTTACCTAAGTGATCCACGTCATCGACATTGCCATTACCGTTACGAATGTCCACCAATGTTTTGATCACATCGATGATGTCTTGGTTAGATAATGTGCCTTCGCCCACATCCGTACCGCGATTTAAACGGCGGTTAAACTTCATGCGACCAACGGCAGATAAGTCATAACGATCAATGTCAAAGAACAAGCTGTGGAACAATGTTTCTGCCACTTCTTTCGCAGGTGGTTCACCAGGACGCATCATGCGATAGATTTCGACTTGTGCTTCTAATTGAGTTTTCGTCAAGTCTGCACGCAACGTATCAGAGATGTAAGAACCACGATCCACGTCGTTGGTATACAATACATTGATGCGTTTAATGTTTTTCTGTGCTAAACGTTCAACAATTAAGTCATACGTCAATACTTCGTTCGCAAGCAACAATACTTCGCCTGTATCTTCATCAAAGATGTCTTCAGCGATCACTTTGCCAATTAAGTATTCAACAGGTACTTCTAATTTTTCAACGCCCGCTTTGGTCAATTCACGGATGTGTTTTGCTGTGATACGGCGGCCACGTTCAGCGATTAACTGATCATTCACCACAATATCAAAGGCAGCGATTTCACCACGTAAACGATCTGCGATTAATTCTAAGTAAATTTTGCCATCTTCGAAGAGGAATGTATTTTTATCGAAGAAAGTATCTAAGATTTCTGTATCGCTCAAGCCTAATGCGCGTAGCAATACAGTTGCGTGTAATTTACGACGACGGTCAATACGTACGTACAATAAATCTTTCACGTCAAATTCAAAGTCTAACCAAGAGCCACGGTAAGGAATCACACGTGCTGAGAATAATAATTTGCCTGAAGAGTGGCTTTTACCTTTGTCATGATCAAAAAATACACCCGGAGAACGGTGCAACTGAGATACGACAACGCGCTCAGTCCCGTTGATGACGAATGTACCATTTTCAGTCATGAGGGGTAACTCACCTAAATACACACCACCACGGCCAAAACGGTCGATGGCTGCTTCGCGAACTTCTTTGATCGCGTTTGTATCAGCATCAGAAATGCGTAAGCGCATACCCACACGTAAAGGCGCAGAATACGTTACACCACGTAACTGACACTCACGCACATCAAATTCAGGCTCACCTAAGTGATAATCCATGTACTCAAGGCTCAAAGTGTAGCCAGGAGACGTTGGCGTTTTTGCCTTCGTTGTTGTGATGGGGAAAATAGATTCAAAGGCAGCTTGTAAGCCTTGGTTTTTACGCTTCTTACGATTTTCACCTTGTTGTAGGAAGTTTTCGTATGAATCTAATTGAATCGATAAAAGATATGGGACGTCTAAAACGCTCGATTGCTTCCCAAAATCTTTACGGATACGCTTTTTTTCTGTAAAAGAATACATTATCAAATCCTCAAGGCTTACTTAGTTAAAAGGCAAACTAGAAAAAGAAAATCATTGACCATAATCCACTTTTTCTAGCTTACAGATCAACAAGCTACTAAAGGCCAGTGGTTCACCACTAGCCTTTGGTTAAAAATTATATCTAAATATAGATCTTCAAATTACAAATTTCCTAAACAGGTGGACTGAATAATTCAGCTCGTTCAAAGAAATTGTAATTATTTCAATTCAACTGTTGCACCAGCTTCTTCAAGTTGTTTCTTAACTTCTTCAGCTTCAGCTTTTTCAACGCCTTCTTTAACAGTTGCAGGTACGCCTTCAACCATTGCTTTCGCTTCACCTAAGCCTAAGCCAGTGATTGCGCGAACAACTTTGATTACGTTTACTTTGTTAGAACCAAAGCTTGTCATTACAACGTCAAAGTCAGTTTTTTCTTCAGCAGCAGCAGCGCCAGCAGCAGGACCAGCCGCTACAGCAACAGCAGCAGTTACGCCGAATTTTTCTTCGATTGCAGAGATCAATTCCATGATTTCAGCAGTTTTCATTTCTTCAATTGCATTTAAAATATCATCTTTAGAAACAGACATTTTAGACTCCTAAAAAATTTATAAATAATCTTCTATATAAAACAAATAGCGTTAAGCTTAAGCCGCTTCTTTCTGATCGCGAACTGCTGCCAAAGTTGCTGCCAATTTTTGTACAGGCGCTTTGAGCACAGCCAAGAACATAGAGATGGCTTGGTCTTTTGTTGGTAGTGAAGCGATGCGTTCTAATTCGCTGCCTTCATAGAGGGCACCATCATGAACGATTGCTTTAACAGCCATTTTCTCATTAGCTTTGTCTTTCAAGAATTCGTGAATTGCACGAACGCCTGAAACTGGATCTTCTTCATCCATAGAGAATGCAAGAATAATCGGGCCAACAAGATGATCATTAATGCTTTCAAAATTGCTATTTGCTAACGCACGCTTAGCTAAGCTGTTTTTTACAACGCGTAAGTATACATCACCTTGACGAGCTTTTTCACGTAAAGCTGTCAATTGAGATACTGTCAAACCACGGTATTCAGCTGCAACTAATGAATGCGCACGACTTGCAATTTCAGAAACTTCAGCAACAACTGCTTGTTTCTCTTGTAAAGTTAACATACGTCACCATAAGTAGTTATTAAACATCCCTTTTTCAAGGGGCCTTACGGATCACTATAGTTAGGTCACCGTCTACGTAGAATATTAAGCCTTGCGGCCTCTACGGTCTCAGACACTTCCCGCCTAAGCGGGAAGTTCTAATCTGATTAGATTGACGCTACGTCAACCAATAAGCCTGGACCCATCGTTGAAGATACAGTCACACGCTTCAAATAGATACCTTTCGCTGAAGAAGGCTTCAAACGATTCACTTCAGTGATCAATGCTTTTAAGTTTTCTTGCAATTTAGCTGCGTCGAAATCTACTTTACCGATTGAGCAATGGATGATACCGTTTTTGTCAGTTCTGAAACGAACTTGACCAGATTTAGCATTGTTCACAGCGCCAGCAACATCAGGTGTTACTGTACCCACTTTAGGGTTAGGCATTAAACCACGTGGGCCCAATACTTGACCCAATTGACCTACAATGCGCATTGCATCAGGAGATGCGATCACAACGTCAAAGTCTAAGTTACCTGCTTTGATGCTTTCTGCTAAATCTTCAAAGCCCACAACGTCAGCGCCAGCTGCTTTAGCTGCTTCTGCGTTTGCGCCTTGTGCGAATACTGCAACGCGTACAGTTTTACCTGTACCGTTTGGCATTACTGTTGCACCGCGGACAACTTGATCACTTTTACGTGGATCAACGCCTAAGTTCAACGCAACGTCTACTGATTCTAAGAATTTTGCACGTGGAATTTCAGACAATAATTTGAACGCTTCGTCTGCAGAATAGATTTTCTGTGCATCAACCATTTCGTTGATTGCTTTTGCGCGTTTAGTTAATTGCTTAGCCATTATAGACCCTCCACTTCAATACCCATTGAGCGAGCACTACCTGCTAATGTGCGTACTTTCGCTTCCATTGTTGCACCAGAAAGGTCAGCGCCTTTAGTTTCAGCGATTTCTTCTAATTGCTGACGAGTCACTTTACCCACTTTCTTAGTGTTAGGGTTTGAGCTACCAGATTTTAAACCTGCAGCTTTTTTCAACAAGTATGCCGCTGGTGGGGTTTTCTTGATGAAAGTGAATGAACGGTCGTTGTAAACTGTGATTACAACTGGCAATGGCATGCCAACTTCCATTTGCTGAGTTTCAGCATTGAAAGCTTTACAGAATTCCATGATGTTTACACCGTGTTGACCCAATGCTGGACCAATTGGTGGCGCAGGGTTAGCTTTACCAGCTGGAACCTGCAATTTGATATAAGCCGTTACTTTCTTGGCCATGATTATCTCCTAAAAATGGGTTAGCGCAAAAAATTTGCTCCCCAATAACAAAAGGTTTGAAATTATACATAATATAATCCCAAACCACAATAGATATTTTATGAATTAGCTTTTTTCAACTTGGAAAAATTCTAATTCCACTGGCGTTGCACGACCAAAGATCATCACAGATACGATCAAGCGACCTTTATCTGCCAAGACTTCTTCCACAACACCATTGAATTCTGCAAATGGACCATCCGTCACACGAACAGATTCACCCACTTCAAACAATACTTTTAATTTAGGACCTTCTTCAGCCTCTGCCATTCTGTTGAGAATGTGGCTGGCTTCTTTTTCAGTGATGGGCATTGGACGATCGCCTGTGCCACCAATGAAACCGATCACTTTTGGCGTATTTTTCACCAAATGCCATGTATCATCGTTCATATCCATTTGAACCAATACATAACCTGGGAAGAATTTACGCTCACTTTTACGTTTTTTACCGTCGCGAACATCGACCACTTCTTCTGAAGGAACAATGATTTCGCCAAAAAACTCATCCAAACCTGCACGAGCAACGTATTCCTTCAGCGCTTTCATTACCTGATTTTCATAACCAGAGTAAGCCTGAATAACATACCAACGCATGATTAACCCCCAAAGCGCGCTAACAAGAATGACACGATTCCACCTAAAATCCAGTCGGATAGGAGTAAGAAAATCAAGAAAAGCGCCATCACAACTAAAACCATCAATGTCATCTTTTTGGTCTCATCCCAGCTTGGCCATACAACACGACGAAGCTCAATGCGAGACTCTTTAAAGAATAGGATCAAATTCTTCCCGGTCACTGATGTTAAAAAAGTTGCTAAAAAAAGTACGACGCCAGCACCTAATGACACAAAGGCCAATGCCAACTTCGTATCCATCAAGTAATAGTATCCAAAAATGCCAGCCAATAACAGAATGACAGACAACCATACCTGCAACTTGCCTTTCTCAGCCTTTTCCTTGGCCACAACCTGATTTTCTTTTTTACTCATAGTCATTTCTCGGAAACAAATTACCCATTATACATATTTTTCTCAAATTAAAAAAGCAGCGTAGTGCTGCTTTCTTAAATGATGGCGGGCTGGGAAGGACTCGAACCCTCAACTTACGGTTTTGGAAACCGTTGCTCTACCAATTGAACTACCAACCCTTAATCTTTTTCTTACGCGATGATCTTAGCTACAACACCAGCACCAACAGTACGGCCACCTTCGCGAATTGCGAAACGTAAACCTTCATCCATTGCGATTGGGTTGATCAACTCAACAACCATCTTGATGTTGTCACCAGGCATAACCATTTCTACGCCTTCTGGTAATTCAACAGCACCAGTTACGTCAGTTGTACGGAAGTAGAACTGTGGACGGTAACCTTTGAAGAATGGAGTATGACGACCGCCTTCATCTTTAGACAATACGTATACTTCAGCTTCGAATTTAGTGTGAGGTTTGATTGAACCTGGTTTTGCTAATACTTGACCACGTTGTACTTCTTCACGTTTTGTACCACGTAAAAGAACACCCACGTTATCACCAGCTTGACCTTGATCCAATAATTTACGGAACATTTCAACACCAGTACAAGTTGTTTTCATTGTTGGTGTAATACCAACGATTTCCAACTCTTCACCCACTTTAACGATACCAGCTTCGATACGGCCAGTTACAACTGTACCGCGACCAGAGATGGAGAATACGTCTTCGATAGGCATGATGAATGGCTTATCGATATCACGTTGTGGTTCTGGGATGTAAGTATCTAATGCTTCTACTAATTTAATGATTGCAGGTACGCCGATTTCTGATTCATCGCCTTCTAAAGCTTTCAATGCAGAACCAACGATGATTGGAGTATCATCACCTGGGAAATCATAAGTGCTCAATAAGTCGCGAACTTCCATTTCAACCAATTCGATCAACTCAGCATCATCAACCATGTCTGCTTTGTTCAAGAATACAACGATGTAAGGTACACCTACTTGACGAGACAATAAGATGTGTTCGCGCGTTTGTGGCATAGGACCATCCGCTGCAGAACATACTAAGATAGCGCCGTCCATTTGGGCAGCACCTGTGATCATGTTTTTAACATAGTCGGCATGTCCTGGGCAGTCAACGTGCGCGTAGTGACGACCTTCTGATTCGTACTCAACGTGAGAAGTAGAGATCGTGATACCACGTGCTCTTTCTTCTGGAGCCTTGTCGATTTGGTCATAAGCTTGAGAAGCGCCACCGAAACGGTCAGCACCTACTTTAGTCAACGCAGCTGTTAAGGTTGTTTTACCGTGATCAACGTGACCAATTGTACCCACGTTTACGTGTGGTTTACTACGACTAAATTTTTCCTTTGACATACTCAAATCACTCTATGTTAAAAAGGGAAGTAATGGTGCTCATAGCCGGAATCGAACTGGCGACCTCACCCTTACCAAGGGTGTGCTCTACCAACTGAGCTATATGAGCGCTTAAACGAATGGAGCGGGTGAAGGGAATCGAACCCTCACAATCAGCTTGGAAGGCTGAGGTTCTACCATTGAACTACACCCGCTTTTTTCAATCTTATAATTTGGTGGTGGGAGAAGGATTCGAACCTTCGAAGGCTTAGCCAGCAGATTTACAGTCTGCCCTCGTTGACCGCTTGAGTATCCCACCCGAGAGAGTTGCCATTATAGGCAACATTTCTTTTATGTCAATTTTTTTTTAGAGATTGCCTATTAATTTATCAATCGCCTTTTGCATTGCCGGGTCACGATCATAAATGTCTGAGCGGTAAACCGTCTGTCCATCGGGATTAACCGCAGCTGTCATATAAATCGTATAGACCGGAAAACGCATGTCTTCTTTTAAACGCACCGTGCGCTCTTTATCGCCATCGTACGCTTTTTTCACCTGATCAATTTTCCAATCTTGATCTTTTAAGAAGTATTCTGCAAGCTCCACCGGATTTTCAATGCGGATACACCCTGAACTAAAGGTGCGCTCTGTTTTGCCAAAGAGGCTTTTTTGTGGCGTATCGTGCAAATAAATGGCGTGCTTATTCGGGAACATAAACTTCACTTTGCCCAATGCATTGTAATTGCCTGGATCTTGGCGCAATTGATAGGGGAAGTTGCTGGTATTGTATTGTGACCAATCCACCATGGTTGGATCAATCTCATTACCGGCTTTGTCATAAATGCGGATTTTAGAGCGCGCTAAACGCTCAGGATCTTGCTTTAACTTCGGCAATTGATCTTTCACTGCCATTGAACGTGGCACGTGCCAATAAGGGGCAAAAACAATGTGATTCATCGGCGCCATAAAGACTGGCGTTGAGCGCTGCGCTTTACCCACGATGGTTTTCGCACGCACAGTCTCTTGACCATCTTTGACCACATAATATTCAAAGCTTGGAATGTCCACCACCAAATAGTGCTGCCCCAAATCTTTTGGCATCCAGCGCCATCTTTCAATGTTTGCCATCAATTGTGTGACGCGATCACGATTCGTTTTATTGAGTTCAAGCTGCGTTCTGCGGCCAACCACGCCATCGGGCTCTAATAAATGGGCACGCTGAAAGGCTTGCACTGCCGATTTTGTTGCGGCATCAAATGTTTTTTGATCGTGATGTTTTGCTTCTAAAAAGCCAAGCTCAATCAAACGATTATTGAGCGCCACAACATTTGCGCCGCTGTCATTTAAAGAGAGCTTACCGCCCACTTTAACTTGTGTTTCTGGCGCAGAAAAATCAGTATTGTCGAGCAATTGCCCTAAACTTTTCACCAATTGCTGATATTGTGCGTGGCTTGGCTCAAAGAGCGCCACTTCTGATGCCATATCATCGGATGCCAACACCAATTTTAATGCCGCAACCGCATCAAATGGATCGCGGGGCAATAACCAATTTTTGGTTTCAATGGCGATGAGCTCAGGTTGCCCCACAGAGATGTCACGCAAATAACTGAGCATGGCATCTGTCATGAGTAAATCTAAAGTTTGTTGATTGTTTGCATCCGTTAAATCCGCATTGCGAAGCGCATCAATCGCCGCGACATGATAACGGGCCGGAAATAGGCCTTTATGGTTGCTTGCACGGAGCATCTCTAACGCTTTCTCAGCGCGCGGCGTCATTTTACCTTGATCTAACCAGACAAATGCAACATCAGGATTGGCCGCGTAAAAGTCTTTATAAAACGTCTCCACAGCGCCTTTACTTGCGCGCAATTGCGCCTTATTTTGTTGTGTTAAACTTTTGACCACAGATTGTGACAACACAGGCTCTTGCCCAAGGTTTGAGTTGGCAAGCACAATGGGTGATGTTAAAGCTAATACACAGAATAATATTGTTTTTTTCATAACTGTCCACAATCTAAAAAGTTAGCCCCACAAAGAAGCATGTTATTATACGATCCATTTTATTTTATAGTATAGCGGTTATTTACAATGTCACCACAATCGATACCAAAAGCAACTGCGCTCAAAAGAATGTTGGCCTTTGTCTACGATCTGTTTTTGATCATTCCATTAATGATGCTGATGACCTTAATTTGGCTGCCATTGAATCAAGGTGTGGCCATTGAACCGGGTCATCCATTGTATCCATTGATGATCACAACGTGCACCATTTTTACACCGATTGTTTTCTATACTTATTTTTGGCACAAAGGTGGACAAACCCTAGGCATGCGCAGCTGGCGTTTACGCGTGGTGACCACAAACGGTGAAGCACTCTCCCCAAAAACCAGTGCAACGCGCGCTGTTTTATTTGTGCTTGCCATTGCCATTGCCTTTTTTGGCATCAATTATGCCATCGGCGTACAATGGACAACGGCAGCCATGATTCCTATGGCCTCTGCCCTATTGGCCCTTTATGGCTTAGGTATGGCATTTTTTAAAAATCGCACCACGTTCTATGATCTATGGACACAAACACGTGTGGTGCAGTTGCCAAAAACCAAAAAATAATCACGGATGCACGCCATGCGTGATTTTGTATCTGCTCTAGAAACTGATACACTAGAGCGGTTGAAATGACCATCAATTCATTCATTAAACGGAGATTAATTATGGCTTATACATTACCTGATTTACCTTATGCACACGATGCTTTAGAACCACACATCGATACAGAAACCATGCATTTGCATCACGATAAGCATCACAATACTTACGTGAACAACTTAAACAATGCCATTGCAAACCATCCTGAATTGGCAAAATTACCCATCGATGAATTAATCGCAAAATTAAACGATGTTGTGCCTGAAGAGATCCGTAATGCTGTGCGTAACAACGGTGGCGGTCACGCAAACCACACATTGTTCTGGGAAATCATGGGCCCTAACGCAGGTGGCGAACCCACAGGCGAAATCAAAGCAGCGATCGAAAAAGCATTCGGCAGCTTTGATGCATTCAAAGAAAAATTTGCAGCCGCTGCCACTGGCCAATTCGGTTCAGGTTGGGCTTGGTTGGTTGTGAACCAAGATGGCGAATTAGAAGTGATGGCAACATCTAACCAAGATTCTCCATTAACAATTGGTAAAACACCTGTATTGACGATCGACGTTTGGGAACACGCTTACTATAAAAAATTCAGCAACGTGCGCCCTGACTACATCAAAGCATTCTGGAACGTTGTCAACTGGGACGAAGTGAACCGTCGTTTCTTAGCTGCTAAATAATTCAGCTTACGTTCTATGATCAATAAAGCCCTCTTCGAGGGCTTTTTTAATGTGCGCTTTCATATCGTTGTCACATTCCTTTTTTATAGTGTTTCACAATGATGACAATACCAAAGGATTATTATGGAACGCTCAACCCACATCACCACACAATTGACCCATTGGAATGATGCCATGCGCCATCACAACTTTTGCCAGGTGACCAATGCTGTGATGAAAACCTTCATCACCTTTAATCTGCCTTTAAACTTATCCACATTGTATGACACTGCCCTGCCCTTAGGCTCACGTGCACACATCGAGGCATTGCTATTCTCACCGATGATCAAACAAGCATGGCAGGCAGAATATGGCTTTGTGCCCACCCATGATGATGTCACAACATTGCACGACTTGATTCACTGTTTATACAATGGGGCAAGCCTCAAATAACAATAACGGCTCTATCATTTGTGCTTGCTCACGAATAATCGAGAGATCACGCGCGCCATTGTCCGTATCCATCACAAAAGCATACAAGGCTGAAGTCGTATAACGAATGGCATGTTCGATCGAGCGCCCATTTAAAATGTGCCCTAAATACAATGCAGAAAAAGTATCGCCCATGCCGCTTGGCATCGGTAGATAATCACAGCGCGGCGTTGTGACGCACCAAGCTTCTGATGGCGTGATGGCCAAGGTCATCAACTCATCGGCCGCTTCATCCTCCCGAAAGCTTGTGATGAGCACAGTGCGCAATGCTTCGCTTGTGGCCATCAAAGCGCGGGCCGCGCTCACCGCTTCTGATAATGAATGGATTAAGCGGCCACACAACACTTCAAATTCAAAATGATTCGGCGTGATGATCGATGCTTTGGCCAATGTTTTTTGCATAAATGGCGGAATGCTCTCATCCACAAAAAAGCCGCCCACATCATCTTTATCCCCCATCACAGGATCACACACATAAATGGCATGCGGATTGTGGCTGCGCACAATGTCAAGCGCCCGATGGATCACTTGCCCGATGGCAACGCTGCCTAAATAGCCGGACAATACAGCATCGACATGGCGCAATAAATCATTTTTCACCAAGCCATCAATCACTGACTCGATGTGATCGGCACCAAACACTTCACCGGTAAAAATCTCATAACCTGTATGGTTGGAAAACTGCACCGTATGAATGGGCATCGCTTCAATGCCAAGACGCTGCAAAGTAAAGACGGCGGCATCATTGCCCACATGCCCAAACGTGACATGCGATTGAATGGTTAATACCCGTTGAGGAGCTGATCTGGCCATGGTTGAATTCCGTTATTGTCATCATCGCTATATACTAACCAAATTTAGCCCATTATTAAAACCAAGAGGAGCCTTCTATGATTGCAGACTTGATTGTCCACAACGGCACCATTTTCAGCGCTGATGCTGACAATGCCATCCATAGCGCGATGGCCATCCGCGAAGGCTGCATTGTCGCTTTAGGTGATGATGCCTCAATCCTTGCCTTAGCCGGCCAAGAAACAGACATCATCAATCTACATGGGCAATTTGTGATGCCGGGGCTCATTGATGCGCATCTGCATCCTTTTTGGGGCGCGTCGCAATCTTTGAGCTGCGACTTAAAACATCTGATTTTAACGAAAGATGACGTCCTCACACGCATCAAAACATATGCGCAAGATTATCTTGCTGAACATGGCCACGGTTGGATCATCGTGCGCGGTTGGATGCAGCCAGATATGCTGCCCATTGGCAGTGAGCTGACGCGGGCGGATTTAGATGCCATTGCCAGCGATGTTCCCATCATCGTCTTTTCCAATGATTGCCACATTTTAGTGTGCAATGGCTGCGCGCTCAATGCCTTTCAAACCGTCACATTGCCAGAAAATGCCTATGATCAAGGCATTTTAGAAGATGGCCCTGCCATGCAGGCATTTGATGAAGTGACGCGCTATTCTGAAGATTACGCCATCACGGTGGCAAGGCGCGCCCAAAAATTATTAAATGCGCAAGGCGTCACCACGGTGATGGATGCACGCGTCGATGAAGTTTCTCTCAAAGCTTTTAAGGCATTGATGCACGCCCATGAATTGACGCTACGAGTTTTTGGCGCCCGCGAAATCCCGGCCAAAGAGTTTCCAACAGTGGATGACATCCCAAAGGCCATTTCCGAAGTGGCTGACTTTATGGCCACCTTTTCTCTCCCACAAACGCCAACGGCGCCCACCACAACGGTTCAACACATTAAGTTTTTCATCGATGGCGTGATGCAAGCGCCACTGCACACAGCGTTATTGCGTGCGCCTTATCACATTGATGCCAATGATCATCATGGCGATTGTTATTATGACAAAACACTGCTCAGCGCATTATTAACGGCCACTTATCCGCTCGGTTGGCATCCGCACATGCATACAGTGGGCGATGCAGGGATTGATTTTGCTTTAGATGCCATCGAAAGCGCGCACACCAAAGCACCAAATCCTACTGTGCGCCCTGCCTTTGCACACAATGAATTAACTGCACCCGATCAATATGCGCGCTACCGTGACTTAAATGTCATCGCGGCGCAATCGCTACAATGGGCGGGTATGGATCAAGCAACGCATGAGAGCTTTACTGAGCTCCTTGGCGCTACGCGCATGCAAGGCTTTGAATGCGCCGGTCAATTGTATGATCATGGCATTCGGGTGGCATATGGCAGCGATTGGCCGATTGATCCACTCGATTTATGGGGACATTTTCAAGTGGGGATGACACGCACTTTATTAGACGATGACTTTAAACATGACAATGATCGTGATCTCTCCATTCTTGAGGTTTTGCGCTCTGTCACGATCGATGCGGCATACATGCTCGGTAGTGAGTCCATGATTGGTTCATTAGAGGTGGATAAATTTGCTGATTTTGTCATCCTGAATCAAAATCCATTGACCCTAGAACCTAAAGAAATTCATACAATTAAGCCCATAGCCGTGTACATTGGTGGAAAAAATATCGCAATTTGATAAAAAATCATTGACAATCTCTGAGAAGATCTTAAAATAGCTTCTCACTTGCCGGAGTGGTGGAATGGTAGACACGGAGGATTCAAAATCCTCTGCCTTTAAAAGCGTGAGAGTTCGAGTCTCTCCTTCGGTACCAAATAAAAGCTCTAGAGCCCGCTAAACAGCGGGCTTTTTTGCATCTGGAAGTTCAGTTGTTCAATAAACTGTTCAATAAAATGACTACTTTTTGATCATTCTCTGATTTTGATGGTTTGTTTCTGATTTAAAACCGTTTTTAAACCAAAGAAATCAATTGAAAAATATCTAATATGCTTCGGAAAGTCATTACATCGTTACAAAGATGGTTTTTACTATATAACCTATTAATTATTATAATTTTTTTCTGTTATAAAATTTTGTTACAACTCGTTACATTGTAATGAAATTGAGATAACACAAAACTGATTATTTTTGATTTAAAATCAATGATGTAATAAAATATGTAATATTTGTAACGCCATATAATAGATTTTTATAACAAGATATATTTATAAATTACAATTAGTTATATAGGTAATCCCCCCTAAAAATAACCTAATTCAAAAGTAGAATTTTCGCTTAATATTAATTTAAATAAGTTAGGAGATTCTCAATGAAAACATCTAAATTTACTGATAGCCAAATTATGGCAATTTTAAAACAAGCTGAAGCTGGCATACCTGTGACAGCTCTTTGTCGTGAGCATAGCATGAGTAACGCGACATTTTATAAATGGCGTGCAAAATATGGCGGTATGGATACAGCATTAATGGCAAGATTAAAAGCTGAAATTATCCAAGAAGCCATGGCAAAAAAGTGGTAAAGCCATCTTGTCGTCGAAAGATGGCTCAGGATGTTGTATCACAAAGCTCAGCGAGCATTCGCCTAACTTGTATCGCATTTAATATCAGTGAAAAATGTTATCGATATCAATCGAAGCTTAAAGATGAGAATGCTCTAATTGCTGCAAAACTAGTTGAATTAACTGATGAAAATAGAGATTGGGGATTTGGAATATGTTTTGCTTATCTACGCCATGTTGCTCAATATCGTTGGAATCATAAACGTGTTTATAGAATTTATTGTGAGCTTGCTTTGAATCTACGAATTAAACCTAAAAGGAGATTAAAAAGAAATAAACCTGAGCCCTTGAAAGAGCCCATTAAAGCCAATCAAGTTTGGTCTTTAGATTTTATGCATGATCAATTATCTGATGGTCGAAAAATCAGATTGTTGAACATCATTGATGATTATCGTCGTGAAGGCTTAGCGATTGAAGCTGATTTTTCACTGCCAACACCGAGCATTGGATCAACTACTAGAATGGAGAGAAAAGCTTTCTGTGATTCGATGTGATAATGGCCCTGAGTTTATTCGCCATCAAATGACAGATTGGGCTAAAGACAAAGGAATACGCATTGAATATATTCAGAGGTAATCCTCAGCAAAATGCTTATATCGAGCGTTACAATAGAACTGTACGTTATAGTTGGTTGAGCCAAAATCTGTTTGATACGCTTGAAGAAGTACAAAATTATGCCACCAAGTGGCTTTGGCATTATAATCATGAAAGACCACATCAAGCTAACCAAGGAAAGCCACCTTTAATGGTTGCTTAACCTCTACTTTTAACTTCGGTTATTAATGGGAGGATTACCTTAATATTGCCAATGATTAAGAATCATCAAACGATAATTTGGAAAACTTCCTTTATACTAAATATGTTTCAATAAATATTATATTGTTTCGTTGTATGACACAACCTGTCAAAAAGATATGATAGTATACTAATCAATGATAACAAGTTATAAGTGAAAGAATAAAATTATGAGCAAAAAACTTATGTTTGAAGATGTATGTGCACAAGCACAAAAAATTATTAAGGCTCCACAAACACAATCAGCAAAGCCTGTAGTGGCTGCTTGGGGATTAATGAACGTCGGTAAAAGTTATTTGTTAAATATGCTAACAAATCATATCGAAACAGAATGCTTTAAGACGAATGATGTCCGTGAAACAGCCGAGTTAAAACGTTTTGAAACAGATAAATTTTGTTTCCTTGATACTCCAGGATTAGACGCATCACAAGCAGATGATGTGATTGCGAATGCGGGTGCTGATCAAGCTGATATTATTTTATTCGTTCATCAACTACAAGGTGAACTTGAGCAAAAGGAAATCGAATTTTTAACAACAATTAAGAAATCTTTCGGTGAACATGCTGAAGAAAACATCATCATTGTTTTGAGTAAAATCGATAAAGATAATACAAAAAATATTGAAAGCATTCAGTCAAGCATTCAAGAACAATGCGAACACATCTTGGGTTTTCAACCTAAAATCTTCCAAGTCTCTGGTAAAAGATTTAAAGATGGCATCTTAAAAGACCAAGACCAAATGGTTGATTTAAGCCAAGTTAAACAATTGAGCAATCATTTAGAACAATTAGGTGTAGAAGTTTCGGAAATTCGTCGCGCGAGAGAAACTCAGAAAATCGAAGAAGTGACTGCAATGATCAATGCACTCGAAACAGAATTAACATGTGATATTAAAGATCTTAAGAATCAGCTAACCACAAGTTTGGCACCATTCAATTCTGAAATGGAAACCTTACATAACTGGTTAAATACTCGTGCTAATCAATATAGACAATTGTAATTAAAGATAAAGGTGAAATTATGGCTCTTCCGTGGCTAATTGGTGGTTTAATCGTTGGTGGCGCTGCATTGGCAGCTAAAGCATTCTCAAATGATGGTGATGATAATGATGGTGGTGACGATGATGATGAAGAACGCCGTCGCCGTCGTCGTCGCGCAGAAGAACAACGTCGTGCACAGGAGAAAGAGGAACAATTGTCTTCCATTCAATCTTCTGTGAAATCGCACGGTGAAATCTCAAGCCTCGCTCTCCAAGCGATGTTAATCGAAATGTTCCATGTGACTTACAACTCTGATCGTAAATTTCAGGCCATTTTAGAAGATGATGGAAACTTACGCATTAACACTGTTGCCCCATTGAAATTAGAAGGTTTAGATAGTTCAACATTGAAAAATCTACAGCGTTTCAAAATGTATTATAACGTCGATGTTGCGCCTTCTTCCCACTTGACCGATATACAAAAAGAGTTAGCGGATAAACAACAAAAACTGCAAGAACTGCAAGAATATCATAGTCAGTTAATGGATAAAGTGCTCAACGTTTAAGCATTGGCAACATCAAAAGATAGGAAATACCATGACACAAGAAATGACCCGCAATGAGTTTTTATCATCATTCCGCCAATTGCAGAATTCTTTTGAATCCTCGCTTCAAGAAGCTCAGCAGCTAGATAGCCAATTTGAAACGATTTATCGTAATTTCACAAAAGATGTTACGAGTCATATTCAAAATGCAGAGAAAAGTTTAGCAAAAACAGACGAGAATCCTTTGCGTCAGAAAGTACAAGCTTTTTTCCATGCTTTGCAAAACATTGACGAAGAATGGCGTACTAAATTGAATTCTAAAGAAAAAGGTATTCATTTTAGAAAAGACTTTGAAGACTCATTGTTGGTATTTGTATATGGTAAGGTCAAATCTGGTAAAAGCTCTTTGGGAAATTATATGGCCTGGGGACAATCAGATAATTCATCACAAATACAGCAACAAATCCCTAAAGCAGAACATCCTGAGTATTTTTCTCATGCAAGAACAGATGTGGCCAGTGGCGATGCTGAAAAAGAAGCTGAAAAAACTAAACAATTTAGAGTGGGTGCCATTGAGGCAACCAGCTCTATCCAAGGATTTAAATTACCTGGGTTAACCTGGGTTGATTCGCCTGGGCTACATTCATTTAATGGTGAAAATGGCGATCTTTCTAAAGACTATGTTCAACATGCGGACTTGATCGTTTACACCATGAAATCAGATGCGCCTGGTCGTGCGACGGATTTAGCAGAAATATGCGATCTCTGTAACCAGCAAAAGAAAGTAGTGTTATTGATCACTGGCAGTGATGATACTGAGGAAAACATTGTAGATGGTGAGATCGTGACGGAGATTGTCATGAAATCCCCAGAGCGACAAAAAGAACAGCAACAATTTGTTTTGAAGGAATTGGCTGAAATTGGCTTATCTTCTCAACACAATAATCTACAGATTTTGTCCGTTTCTACAAAGTATGCTGAGTTACATGCAGATAATGCCAGTAACTTAAAGAACAGTGGAATGTCAGATTTATTTGTTCGATTAAATCAGATCTCTCAAGAAGAGGGTGTGCAGTTAAAACGCCAAACGCCATTGAAAAACTTCAATTACTTTTTAAATAGTTGCTTGAAGGATTTATCACCTTATCAAGCATTGTTGTCTGAGTTCTCTCACACAATTCGAAGTTTATCATTGTCGCTTGATAGTCGCTCAGCGCAAGCCATTCAAAAAGCGCAGAATTCTATTAAGGCAACCATTGAACAAGATTTCTCTACTTTAGCCTCTTATAGAGATGATGTGGAACAAATGAATGCTGCATTAGCTACTAAAAAATTCGAGTGGAATAACCAACTCAATACGTTGCTGCAAGATGCCATTCATGAGGTTTTCTCAAGCATTACAGAAGAACTTGATGGTGCATTGGTGGCAACTGTACAAACATCATCCTTTGATATCCCTGAATTTAATTTAGAACAAGTTGAAGATAGCTATACCGTTATGCATAAGGGAAATCGCACAAAACGTGGTGGTTTAGGCGGCCTTATTGGTGGTGTTAGTGGCTTCTTAGTGGGTGGTTTTGCAGGTGCAGCCATTGGTGCAACCCTTGGTTCTGGTCTTGGAGGTGCTCTTGGATCAAGCAGCTCTATAGAAACAAAAACCATCACCTTGACTGTGGGCGATAATCTTCAGGATTTATGTAACAGCACCACTGCCCTATATGGCAATGAATTACAGAAAGTGCTCGATGAACAGGCCAAAGCGCTTAAAACTGGTGTGGTGGATAAAGCTCGAATCTTTATGTCAGCAATTGAAGCCAGCGTGAAAGATACCAATGCGAAATTAGAACAATTGCATATGAAATCTCAACATGCGCTTGAATTGAAATAGGTACTAGGCATGCTATCTACAAATAAATTATTTAATCTTTATACGGAAGTTAAAGATTGGCTTGAAGCAACTAATTATCCGAGTTTGCAAAAGAAGTTCGAACCAATTCAAAAGCAATTTGACGATAAAAAGAACAATCTAGACATTACTGTGATGATGTATGGCGTTTACAATGCAGGTAAAAGTACATTAATCAATGCGTTATTGGGCCAAGAAAAAGCCGAAATGAATGATGTGCCAACCACCAGCGTTATCCAGGAGTACAAGTGGAAAAACTTCATTATTTATGACACGCCCGGTATCGATGCGCCAAAGGATCATGAGGCAATCACAAAAGAACATTTATTATCTGTCGATGGCGTTGTCTTTGTTGTGAATCCATCAGGTGCCATCGAAGAGATGGATACATTAGTGAAATTAGTGGATTTATTAGCCGCTCATAAACGTGTATTTCTTGTGTTAAATGAAAAGCATGAACAATCAATAGAAAACTTTCTGTACCTTAAAAATAGTGTGCGTGAACGTATTCAGTCCATTGCCTCACAGCGTGGCTTACACGATATCTTAAAAGATATTCCTATTTTAAGAATCAATGCAAAACGTGCATTATCTGGCCACTTAAGACAAGAACCTGCCTTCTTAGCAGCCAGTGGTTATATCGAGTTTGAAGCAGAATTGAATAAATTTTTATTAAGCATATCGGATCAAGATGTGATCAAACGTTTATCCTCTGCATTACAACATTTTCTACTCGATTGCCAAATGGATATTCAGAGTGTGAATAATGATGAGCTGCTCACACACTATCAAAATCTAGTTCAAAAAATTGAAATTCAATATTTTGAATCTAAAAGACGTTTGATGAATAGCATCATTCAAAATCAACAGAATATTTATCAAAAAAGTAAAGCGGCAATGCTCAGAGATCCCAATCAATCTGAATCTGTCATTAACTCTGTGTATGAGCAATCTACACAACAAATGACTGAGATGATTGCTGAAGAAGCGAAGTACTTGTCATTGTGTTTCCAAAATGAAATTGCAGAAATAGAACATTTAGTTCTTCAATCACAAGTGCAACGCGCAGCTTTGAATCCCGTCATTGAGCTAGAGGATAACGCGACAGATAACCTTGAGGCTAGCGATAAAAGCCTTGATCTGGATGCTGTTACTTTGTCATATCAGTCTGCGGCAAAGATGATCAAACCTGATCATATTATCAAAGGGCTTCAGGTTGTTAAGGATTGGGTACCATCCCTGATGACCGGCATTGGTGCTAAAACGATGGAAAAATGGGCTCAGACGGTTGTAGGTAAATGGATTCCATATGTTGGCACAACGTTGACAGTTCTAACCTCTTTGCGTGACTTATTCTCTGATGATAAAGGCGATAAGCTCATGATGCAGCAAGCAGAACAGCAAAACCAAGCAAGAGAACGTTTTCATCAACAAGTTGAAGATAGTGCTCATGATTTTGCGGATCAATTTGCACAAAAGATAACTAGTTATATTCAAGAAAATTTTGACCCGTGGGTGAAGAATTTAACGGACAAAATTAAAGAGACAATCGTGTTAGAAGATAGTTGTAAAACTCTTCATCAGGAACAGCTATTCACATTAACTCATTTAATTACAAAAGTTGATGCTAAATAATGAGTCATCAGCCCCAATTAAACAAACCATTTCCTTGCACATCTTGCGGTAAATGTTGTCAGAGCATCAGAAATAGCTCTCAAACTATGTACTTAGATAGAGGAGATGGCACTTGCCATCATTTTGTGGATGAAACTCTATTGTGTTCTATTTATGAAAATCGTCCTTTAGAATGTCGAGTGGAAGAATATTACCAAAAACATTTGTCACAAACTATTTCTTGGGATGATTTTATTGAAGTTAATGTGAAAATTTGTCAGAAATTACAGTCGTAAGGAGTGTTTTATAGGTGAAAATAGTGATTCATCCCAAGCGTTAAGTTTCGTAATATCGGCAGTTATCCAGAAAAATCTACAAATAACCGAAATGCATTTATTTGCAACCCTAGCGATGCTCAACGCTTTGGATATCATGGAACAAAATTTATCGAATTTTTCAGAATGTTGTATAAAAGCACAAGATAGTTTAGATATCCTAAATAGTTAGCAAAATAATATATTGAGTTGTAAGGGCATCATCGAAGAAATATTAGATATTTCTTATATATTGAAGAAGTTAAAAATACGACAAGTTGAATTTAAGACAAAATCTAGTAGATATAGATAGTGACGATTATTGTTTAGGCTGATATGTTCAAAAATAGTACCAATTGATTCTTATTTGGCTATATTTTAAATTACTTTAAATATAGCCATATCAATGGATTTGATATTGTAGAGTTATCTGAAATACAGCCTATAAACTCTCCTTCGGTACCAAACAAAAACTTGAAAGCCTGCTAAACAGCAGGCTTTTTTGTGTCTGTAAGTTCAGTTGTTCAATAAACAGTACAGAAAATTGTCTAATTATTGATCACCCATATTTTTTTAATGGTTTATTTTTGCAAAATATAATTCTCATGTGGCTTTTTTAAATATTGCATGCCTTTTCCATTATATGTCATTAATTTAACAAAAAATTATTTATAAGCATTTGATTTTCAACAAAAACATTAAAATCAACATAATCCAACCATTCAAAAATACTAAAACATAATATTTTTATATAATCAATCATCGCGATTTATTTAAAATACTCCTGAAGCACATCTGCGCCATTATGATGATTTAATCGAACCAATTCTTTTGGTGGTGTCCAAACCAATGCTTCATTATGCAAAGCTCGCTGATAAGCCCATTGTGCAATATTTTTGGTCGATTCTAAATGACTTAAAATACCAATATTTTCGGAGGCTGCATGGATCTCATCACCATATTTTTTATTTCTGTCTAACCATCGGCCCAATAATTGCGGATCCGCTAAAAAATTACTTTTTGCACCATTACATTTTTTATCTGCGATCACAAAATTATGCAATGTGTCTTGTTGATAATATGACCACGGAATAAAATGATCCACTTCAGCGGTGCCATTAATTTTTTGTTGGCAATAAAAACAGCGATTATCTTGTAATTCCCGATAAATATCGGCAACTTTTTTCAAAGATGCGCGTTGCTCATCAAATAAAAATACTTGGATATCATGCTGATCTTTTAAAATCTCTTTATTTTTTGGTAACTTACGGACAAAATCCGCCCATTTTTTTTGAACCAATTGCCGAATAATATAATTAAATTGACGCAGACAATACATAACATTTTTATTTAACTGTAAATGTGTCCCCGCCGCTTGCCAAGTATATAAAAAATTAAAACTTTGCCCTTCTATATTTTGTAAAAACCGCGCCGGATAAGCTTTAATGGTTTTGGCTGCCTTTTGAATCAACGGATGCCACTCAATACTTTTCATCGCTTTTGATAATGTGGGATATCGATCCATTAATTTTTGAATATCCTGAATAATCACGATTTGTTCTCCAGTATTTTGCTGTAAAACAAAACCTTTTTTTTCAACGTATTCAAAAGGCAAACTTTGTTTCCAATATTGGATAATAAATTGCTCGGCAATGTCTTTATAACTCAATGTCAACGTTTGATTACTGTCCTCACCCTGCGTAATTGCAAGATTGGTGATGGCCAATAATAGTGCGAATTTATATGTCGACGTCGTATTGCCTGTTTCTAGAATCAAATGTATCTTTTGCAAAAAATCTAATTGTTCTTCTGCGCTTGGTAACATGTAATTATTATCCTATAATTTATTTTCATTCCGATAATACTTTAAATATTAAAAATATTTTTATCAATCTAATATTGGCGATTTCTATGAGCAAAACGCAAGATTTTTATGATCAAAATGCAAAGACATTCGCAGAAAATACCTTTCATATCGACATGCATAATCTGTATGAGCCTTTTTTAAAACTCATACCAAAACATGGAAAGATTTTAGATATTGGTTGCGGCTCAGGTCGCGATGCGTTGTATTTTAAAAATCTAGGCTTTAATGTTAATGCATTTGATTATTCTAAAAATCTCGTCACATTAGCCAAGCTCAAAACCGGGCTGAATATTCAACATCAAAGTTTTTATGATTTAAATGCCACAGATAAATATGATGGCATTTGGGCATGCGCTTCTTTACTACATTGTGAACGCAATCGTTTACCTGAAGTGATCGAGAAAATCATCAAAGCATTAAAAAATAATGGCGCTTGTTATCTGTCATTTAAATATGGGCATCAAGATCGCATTCAGGGGGAAAGATTATTTATTGATATGAATGAAACACAAATTTTGAAATTATTATCATATGAAAATATTGTATTACTCAATATGTGGATCACAAAAGATAATCGCCCAACAAGCCAAGAACAATGGATCAATATTTTATTTATTAAAAAATAGATAATCTAATGGTTAATCTCAAAAGCGCCGTGCGCATCTGTTTTGGGCGATTTAATACAAAAGAAAATGTTGATCAATTGATTAATCTGCTCATGCCAATTTTAACCTAAGCATTCATTGACTTCTGTTGTGGTAAAATAGGGATAAGCCTTGATACATCCTAAGAATAAAAGCTATACTTCGAAAAAATTTTAATAACGCATAATAAGGATGATTCTATGTTAAATGGCGATCTCAAAAAACAAGCAATTGCTAATTTTAAAAATGCAAAACAACAATATGAAAAGCTTGGGCAAGAGGTGCGTGATGCATCGACTGTTTTGATGGATCTACGTAAAGAAAAGGCCAATTCTATCATTAAACGCGCAGAAGGTTTGTTCAGTGCGATTGCCAATAAACCCAAAGAATTTGATAAAACCTTTTCAATCTATAAAACAGAATATAAAGTTTTCAACAATGTCTTGAATGAAATACAAGATAATGCTCGCAAAATAGATCTACAAGCAGGCGGCACAGCAGGCGCTGGCATCGCAGCGGGTGCGGGAATCGCTGCATTTGCACCCACAGCAGCAATGGCGATCGCCACAACCTTTGGGACAGCATCTACGGGCACAGCAATCTCAGCTTTGAGTGGTGCCGCTGCGACAAATGCAGCATTGGCTTGGCTAGGTGGCGGTGCTCTCGCAGCGGGTGGCAGCGGGATGGCTGGCGGCAGTGCATTATTAGCATTGTCAGGCCCAATTGGTTGGACGATTGGTGGTCTTGCATTAGTGGGCAGTGGATTATTTGCGCGTAGTAAAAATGCGAAAATTGCACGAGAAGCAGATGAAAAACGTCAAGAAATCGAAGTATTAAATAGACAATTTTCTGCTGCATTAAAAGAAATATCCCATTTGAGCGATGAAACTCAAGCGCATATTATTGGTATTAAAAATTTCATGGATGTTTTAGATACATCATTAAACACTTTAGATTATGAGCAATTTAATCATCAACAGAAAAACCTGATGATCGCAATTAAAAATCATGTTGAAAGCTTAGCCATGTTATTAAAAAAGAAAGTAGAACTATAGGTCAAAATGCGATGATTAAGGCTAAAGCATGAAAACAACATCCATCCAAGACCAAATCAGCAGTGCGATCGTTCATAATTTTAATGTGACACGGATACAAGATGAAATCTCTCAATTGAATCTGCAAGATACATCTTATATCAAGGCCATCAGTGAAGTTGATAAGGTTCGTGATTTTATTGGTGATCCATCAAAAATTCTAGGTAGTCCTGCAACAAAACATGGCGAAATCGCAGAACAAGTTGAAGTTGGCATTAGAAGGGCGCAAGATGCGCTTCACAATAGAGATTTTAGTGCAACTTTTGAGGGTGTTGGAAGAACGGCACCAGAAGATTATTTAATCAATGACATCGCTGTACAATCAAAATTTATTAATGGTTTAAACAATAACTTAAATCATGTGCTTGAGCATATGAATAAATATAGTCATTTTGGTCGAGATGGCAGTTTTTATCACATACCTAAAGACCATTTTGAAACCATTCTTAAAATTTATCACGGTGAAAATGTTGAGGGATTGAGCCAAAAAACAATCAACGCAATTCACCATAAAATTAGTGAAATCGAGACTCAAAGTGGGCGATCTTTTACTGATGTTGTGCAACCTGGCATTTCTAAATATGCTGAAGTTCAACAAGGCACTGTCACACAAACATTAGATCGACATGAGCAAGAACTTAAACAACAAAATGAAGAGCTCAAACAAAAGATACATGAGAACCATTCAGCGAGTTTAAGTGAAGGCTTAAAAGCAGCAGGTGTGGCCGCAGCTGTAGGAGGCGCACTCGCGCTAGGCACATCTTTATATCTCAAATATAAAGATGGAAAGAATATTTTTAAAGGTGAGTTATCCGCTGAAGATTGGCAAGAGATTGGCTTAAATACAGGACAAACAGCCATCGCCGCTGGGATTACTGGATCTGCTGTTTATGCTTTAACTAATTGTGTTGGTTTATCTGCGCCCATTGCAGGTGCTTTTGTTACAGCTGTGAAAGGTGTCAGTTCTTTAGTACAAGATTTACATCATGGTCATCTTACTTTTGCTGAGTTTCAGATGAATGCAATCTATTTATGTGCTGATAGTGCAGGTGTTGGACTCGCAGCATTAATGGGACAAACTTTCATACCTATCCCTGTTGTGGGTGCCGTGATTGGCTCTCTGGCAGGAAAATTGGTTTGTAACATCTTGTTAGGGGAAGATCCGAAATTAGCAAAACAGATGGAGGAATCAATGCAGGTGTTTCTGTCAGATATTGATCAAAAATATCATGCACTGGTTAGTAAGATAACAGCAGAGTTTGATCATATTAAAGATTTAAGAAAAATCGCATTTGATTTACGCAGTAATATCAATTTAGTGGAGAGCAGTATTAATCTTGCGAGAGCGCATGGCGTCAAAGAACACAAAATTTTAAAAAATGAAGAGGATTTAAAAGCTTTTATTTTTGATTAAAATTTTATTTATTAAGGGGATATGTATAACCAAGGATGAGTATGGAAAGTGATATGACAGAAGCTAAATAGATGGTTCGGCAAAACTTGTACTCATGCCCATCTTGGTTTACACCCAAAAATCATTTACATTAAAGATCCATTAGAAAATTTTAAGGAGGCATTGAATGAAAAAAACCATCCTATTGAGCTTAACCTTATTGATGGCATCTGCAATTGCGCACGCCCAATCTGTGGAAACCATTTTTACCGTCAAAGACACCAAAGACGGCACAGAAGTGATTGATGTACAGTACAGAACAGTGGAGCCAAATTTTCAAATCGACACTTTTGCTCAAGCAGATAAAAACGGCGATGGCTGTTTAGATCGTGCTGAGGCAAAAGACATGGGCATTTTAAACTTTGATCGTTTTGCCGTGACGAAAAAAGGCTGCCTCAATGAAGAAGAGTATCTACGCGCGATGCATTCGGCAGATTAATCTCACCCTCATCAAAAGAAAAGGCAGAACAAATGTTCTGCCTTTTTACTCATCACGCAAATATTATTCCGCAATTTTCAGCGTAATGTCGCCCACGCCTTCAATGTGACCGGTCAATTCATCCCCCGCCACCACAGCGCCGACGCCTTCTGGCGTGCCGGTCATAATAACATCGCCCGGCATTAACGTATAAAGCGTGGATAAATGGGCAATGATCTCATCCACTGACCAGATCATTTGTGCCAAATCAGAGGATTGCTTCACCTCACCATTGACGGACAACTCAATCTTGCCGCTTGTCAATTCACCGCACTCAGCAATTGGCACCACTTCTGAGATAATGGCGCCATTTTCAAAATCCTTGGCAATGTCCCAAGAGAGGCGGCGCTCTTTCATTTGTGCTTGTAGATCACGACGCGTCATATCTAGCGCACATGCATAACCAAAAATGTAGTGTTTTGCTTCTGCGACAGGAATGTTCGCACCCTCTTTCCCGATGATGACCGCAAGCTCCATTTCATGGTGTAGATTTTGCGTGCGCGATGGATAGGCAATCGTGCTGCCACTTGGCGCATAATGGCTTGGATGTTTTAGAAAATAAAACGGCTCTTGCGTCGCTTTATCCACAGAGCTGCCCATTTCGTTGGCATGAGCAAGGTAATTGCGCCCAACGCAAAAAATGCGATGAATCGGCATCGTTAATTGATATTTTTTAATGGGTAAAGCCACCACGCTGTGGGGCGGGAAAATGTATTCAGCAAACATAGAATCCTCCTAATTTTTATGATGAATCTCCATCATATAATGATGCTGAAAATTTAGCACCCCCCATCATTTTTTGATAAAAAATCGCCACTTTTTCATTTTTGTACTATCATTATATCCGTTGACGGTCAATTCAACCCTTTGATCTTATTATCAACACACTCTATCATCTATGCGAGATTACTCAGGAAGCCTCAATGCAACACACTCTTAGCAGCACAACTGCCATCAACCATCAAGGTGAACATGTGAACCATAAATACACTGAAATGATGAACATCCTCGTTGAACTCTTCGAAGCCTTTAACATTAAGTTGACCTCTGAACAAGCTCACGGCTCAATGGCATTGCCATTTTCAGGTCGCGTACAGTATTTATTGTCCCTTCCAAGCATTGTCAACTCATGGCGCACACAATATGGCGCAGAGCCCACGGCAGAAAACATTCGCCGCATGAACATCGTTTTAACACAAATGAGCATGCGCGTTGACTAATGGTGTGATGCCATGAGATTCCATCGCCGCATCATCGCACTCTTTTTTTGTATGATTCCCCTAGGAGCCTTCACCATGGCAAAATCTCCATTAATCATCGATTCGCCCATCACTGCTGATTCAGCAGTGATCTGGCTCCACGGCCTTGGTGCCTCTCAGCAGGATTTTGCGCCGGTTGCCCATTATTTGCAACAACTCAATACACCATCCACCCGTTATATTTTGCCCCAAGCGCCCGATTTATCGGTGACGCTCAATGGCGGCTATGTGATGCCGGCTTGGTATGATTTGATTGATTTAACCCATCCGCGCACTGTGAAAGTCGAAGAGCTCGATGCCGCTGCCCGCACCATTCGTGCATTGATTGATGATGAAGTCAACAAAGGCATTGCCATCGATCGCATCTTTTTGGCTGGCTTTTCTCAAGGTGGTGCCGTTGTACTGCACACCGCTTATGTGCATGAAGATTTGCCCCTTGGCGGCGTTTTGGCCTTATCAACCTACTTCCCCACCAGTTCTGATGAACCCTTAACCAAGATTCAGCAAAGCATCCCAAGCATTCATCTGCATGGCACGCTTGATCCTGTGGTGCCAATTGAATATGGAAAGGCGGCCAAAGATGCCTTGGAAAATCATGGTGTCAATGCTGCATGGCATACCTATCCAATGCGCCATGAAGCTTCAGAAGCTGAAGTCCAACAAATTGGCCAATGGCTCGCGGAACAATTAACGCAAAGTGAGGGTTAAATCGCCTGTGTTGATCAGCCCTTTTTGACGCATCACCATCGCAATACCAAGGCTCAATACAACAGGCAAAATGATGTGAAACACCAAGACTAAACTTGCGGTGTGCACAGAAAATCCCATGGTTTCAAATGCCATAAACTGCCCCACAAAGCCGCTTGTGCCCATGCCGGCGCCGGCTTTGTTGTTGATCATCTCAAAGCCCACAATCGCAATCGGTGCGCAGATGAGACCAGCGAGCGTGGGCGGCAATAAAATCCATGGGTTTTTCACAATATTGCCAATTTGCAGCATCGATGTGCCAATCCCTTGTGCAATGACACCCGAAAACCCATTTTCTCGATAACTGATGACTGCAAAGCCCACCATTTGTGCAGAGCAACCAATCACGGCGGCACCTGCTGCCACGCCATCTAATCCCAACATGAATGACAATGCTGCGCTTGAAATCGGTGCGGTCAGCGCCAGCCCCATAATGGTGGCCACAATCATGGACATCATAAGTGGATGTTGTGTGGTGGCCCAATTGATGGTGCCGCCTAAATAATTCATCAATTCTTGAATCGGCACGCCAATCAATTGTGCGCTGCCATAACCGATCAAAATCATGCTAAATGGCACCACTAAAATGTCGAGTTTGGTGGTTTGATAGAGAAGCTTGACGAGTTCAACAGTCACTAAAACAGCAAAATAGCTGCCCGCCACGCCGCCGACTTGATTGCCCATCGCGCCCACAAAAATGGCACTGAACAACAATAATGGCGGTGCTTTCAAGGCATATGCCACCGCAACGCCAATGGCCGCGCCCACCACTTTGCCATCCATCGCAAAGGTGCCAAGCTCCACAAATAGCCCAATGCCAAGCTGCGTGCCAATCGTTTTGATGATGAGCCCGATTAACAATGATGAAAACAGCCCAAGCGCCATATAACTCAAGGCATCCACGAAATAAGTGCGCGCTGACCATTGCACCCCTTTTCGCTTCATCCACTCCAACATGATCTCCTCCAAAATGCATAAAATATAAGCAAAATCGCTTGGAAAACTACTCTAGCATTTAATATATAAAATTCAAGTGAATAATTTATTAAAAATTGTTTAATACATAAAACAATGCATGCCTAAAAAATCCCGCCCGAAGGCAGGATTGACCATACAATCATCGCGATTATGCTGATTTTTGCATGTACAAAGTTTGCGTTGGGAAGGCAAAATCTGCGCCATGTTGATGCACGATGTTGATCATCTCTAAATAGACTTCTTGCTGCGCCTCTAACCATTCTGCCCAAACGGTGGTTTTAGTGAAGCAATAGATCATGATGTTTAAAGAAGAATCGGCAAATTCATTGAAATAAACGAGCAATGTTTGCGTGGCATCGATCTTTGGATGCTGCTGCAACATGGTGCGGATGTCATTGACAATGTCGCCCACTTTATCAGCATCATCATAACGCAAGCCCAATTCTGTTTTGATGCGTCGATTGGTCATGCGCCCTGGGTTTTCAACGCTGATGGAGGAGAACACGGAGTTAGGCACATACAATGGACGATGATCAAACGTCATGATTTTGGTGATGCGCCAACCCACTTCCACCACGGTGCCTTCAATCTGACGATCCGGCGAGCTCACCCAATCACCAATGTTAAATGGGCGATCAAAATAGAGCATAATGCCTGAAAAGAAGTTGCTTAAAATGTCTTTACCCGCCATACCAATGGCGATGCCGCCGATCCCACCAAAGGCCAATAAACCCGATAAACTTAAGCCAAAATGCTCACCAAACATCAACACGATGATGCCGAAAATGATGATTTTTAACACGCGATTAATGATGCGGGCAGAAGTTGGATCGCCATGTTTACGCACTTGAGCTTTCTCTAAGCGGTTCATCACTTTAAAAAGGCGATTGGTGATGATCAACACAATCCAAAAGACTGAAATGAGCTGCACAGTTGAGGCGGCAATGAAGTGCAGCTTAAAGTCCACAAGCGCCAGTTGCACATATTGCGAGAGCACGAGCACAACGCCACACAATAGCGCCGACTGTAATAAACGGGAGATGATGCCTTTTTTGCTGTCCTTAAAACGGCGGCCACAAAATGCGCTGATCAAATAGGCCACTAAACCCACACAAATGACCCCGCCGCCCACAGCATATTTCATTAATAATGTTTCGGTGATCATATTTTGTCCTTCTGTTATGAAATTATCTCGCCATTTTACAGAAAAAAAGCCCGCATAGCGCGGGCAAAGGACTGGAATCAAATTTATTATTATGGAGAGATTAGATTACATAAAGATCCACATATTCATTGACAGGAATCTCTAAGATTTTATCCAAATTAAGGCTGGCATCGAGAATCGTGTTTTGTTGTTTCTCAGGGAAGCGGCGCGCTAAGTTCACTTTGAATTTTTCGATGAGCAATGGAATGCCATCGGTTCTGCGGCGCTTGTGGCCAATTGGATATTCAACCACCACTTCATCTAACACCGTGCCATCTTTGAATGTCACCGTTAAAGCATTGGCGATCGAGCGTTTTTCAGGATCGTGATAATCTGCCGTAAATTGCGGATCTTCCACACATTCCATTTTGTCACGTAAAGCATCAATGGCTGGATTTTTTGCAATCGTATCTTCATAATCAGCAGCCGTTAAGCGACCATAAATCAATGGCACCGCCACCATGTACTGAATACAGTGATCGCGATCGGCAGGGTTATTCAATGGCCCTTTCTTGTCGATGATGCGAATGCATGCTTCGTGCGTACGAATGGTAATTCTCTCGATGTCCTCATAGGTTTTACCCATGGCATCTAATGTGCCTTTTAAAGTCATCGCAGCTTCAACTGCTGTTTGTGAGTGGAACTCAGCTGGGAAGGAGATCTTAAAGAGTACATTTTCCATCACATAGCTGCCATAAGGGCGCTGGAATTTAAATTCTTGGCCTTTAAAGGAGACATCATAAAAGCCCCAAGTTTTGGCTGTGAGCACTGAGGGATAGCCCATTTCACCTTTTTTGGCCATCAAAGCTAAGCGAACGGCGCGCGAGGTGGCATCCCCTGCTGCCCATGATTTACGTGAACCTGTGTTCGGTGCATGGCGATACGTTCTTAAAGATTGACCATCAACCCACGCTAATGAGACGGCATTTAAAATCTCTTCACGCGTCAAACCAAGCATTTGAGCCACAACTGCTGTGGATGCCACTTTGACCAAAATCACGTGATCTAAACCCACTTTGTTAAAGGAGTTTTCAAGGGCAATACAGCCTTGAATTTCATGGGCCTTGATCATGCCCGTTAAAACCGCTTTCATGGTTAAAGGCGCCTTACCATTGGCAATGGCCACGCGAGAGAGCCAATCGGCCACTGCTAAAATGCCGCCTAAGTTATCCGATGGATGGCCCCATTCTGCTGCCAACCATGTGTCGTTAAAATCGAGCCAGCGAATCATTGCACCGATGTTAAACGCCGCTTGCACAGGATCTAACTGAAATTGTGTGCCTGGCACTTTTGCACCATTTGGCACCATGGTGCCTGGAACAATCGGCCCCATCAACTTAGTGCATGCCGGATAATCTAAGGCTTCTAAACCACAACCCAATGTGTCCAACAAACAGTAATGCGCCGTTTGATACGCCAATGGTGATTGAATTTCATAGTTGGTGACGTAATCGACGATGTCCACTAAAACTTGATCAAATTTTTGCATTGTACTTCCCTATTTTCTAAATTTTATGTGTGAATGAATGTTGATGTGCCATTAACGATCTTGAATGAACACAAATGCCATGGGCTCAGGGCCATCGTAATGGGCAGATGGGCGGATGATTTTGTTATCTTTGCGTTGCTCAATGATGTGTGCTGCCCAGCCTGCAGAACGCGCAATGGCAAACAAAGGTGTAAACATCGCCGTTGGTACGCCCATCATGTGATACGACACCGCAGAGAACCAATCTAAGTTCGGGAACATGTTTTTCTCACGTTGCATGAACTCTTCTAAGCGCTCAGCAATGTTGAACATTTTCATGGAACCGGCTTCCATCGATAAATCATGCGCCACTTTTTTGATCACGATGTTGCGCGGATCTGCAATCGTATACACAGGATGACCAAAGCCAATGATGATCTCTTTACGCGCCACGCGTGCTGCAATGTCCGCTTCTGCCTCATCCGGAGAATCATAACGCTGTTGAATTTCAAAAGAGACTTCGTTTGCGCCGCCATGTTTCGGGCCACGCAATGCACCAATCGCGCCAGAGATGGCAGAATACATATCCGATCCCGTTCCTGCGATCACGCGGCTTGTGAAGGTTGAGGCATTAAATTCATGCTCTGCATACAAAATCAATGAAATGTGCATTGCTTTGACATGTTCTGGCGAAGGCTTGTGGCCATGTAATAAATACAAGAAATGGCCACCCAATGAATCTTCTTCGGTTTCAAGCTCAATGCGAACGCCATTGTGGCTGTAGTGATACCAGTAAACCAACATTGAACCCAATGATGCCATTAAGCGATCGGCAATGTCTTTCGCTGCTGCACAATCTTGATTGTCCTTTTCTGGCAAAATACAGCCCATCAAAGAGACGCCCGTTCTTAACACATCCATCGGATGGGAGGAGGCAGGTAAAGTTTCTAAGGCTTTTTGCACAGCCTTTGGTAAACCACGCAACGCCTTCAATTTCTTTTTATATAAATTGAGTTCATTTTGTGTGGGCAACTTACCATGAATGAGAAGATAAGCGACCTCTTCAAACTCACAATGTTCGGCTAAATCCAAAATGTCATATCCGCGGTAATGCAATTCATTACCATTGATGCCGACGGTGCATAAACCTGTGGAACCGGCGATCATGCCAGATAAGGCAACGGATTTTTTGGGCCTAAAACTTGGTGCAATAACCTCTAATACTTTACTCATGATCTTCTCCTCCTAAGATTGAACATCGCGCTTTTTATTTTTTCTGCGATGAGAACAATGAATCTAAATAATCTTCATATTGGTAATAATTAATGCTCTGATATAACTCTTCACGCGTTTGCATGGTATCCACCACGCTTTGTTGCGTGCCCTTCTCACGAAGTGTTTGATAAACGTTCAATGCAGCCTTATTCATGGCGCGAAATGCGGACAATGGATAAAGGGCAATCGCAACGTCTACACTGCGTAATTCATCTAAAGTGAACAGCGGCGTTTTACCGAACTCAGTTAAGTTTGCAAGCACAGGCACACGGGTTTTATCCACAAATTGCTTATACATTGATAATTCCGTCACAGCCTCTGGAAAGAGCACATCTGCGCCCGCTTCAATGTAAGCATGCGCGCGCTCTAAGGTTTTCTCTAAACCTTCCACAGCCAAAGCATCCGTTCTTGCGATGATCACAAAATCAGGATCTGTTTTCGCATCCACCGCAGCTTTAATGCGATCGACCATTTCAGCCGTTGATACGATCTCTTTATTCGGACGATGGCCACAGCGCTTTGCTGTCACTTGATCTTCTAAATGAAGACCAGCTGCGCCCGCTTTAATGAATGATTTCACCGTGCGTGCAATGTTCAATGCTGTGGTGCCAAGGCCGCTGTCAGCATCGGCAATCAAAGGGAGATCACACACATTTGTGATGCGCTCGATGTCCACTAAAAAATCATGCAAAGTGGCAATCCCTAAATCCGGGACGCCAAGCGAACCTGCTGATACGCCGCCGCCGGATAAATAAATGCTTTTAAAGCCAGATTGCTGTGCCAATAGTGCATGATTCGCATTGATCACGCCCACCAACTGTAATGGTGATTCCACCGCTAACGCCTCTTTAAAACGTTTGCCTTGAGAATTGACTGCCATACTTCACTCCTTTATTTGATAACTGTATTGATGCAACCGTTATCAGTGATAGAGCAATTGGCGTGCCAACTTTTATTTTTTGTAGTCTTTTTGTA
The DNA here is from genome assembly GCF_002252155.1 of Wohlfahrtiimonas sp. G9077. Lineage (GTDB taxonomy): Bacteria > Pseudomonadota > Gammaproteobacteria > Cardiobacteriales > Wohlfahrtiimonadaceae > Wohlfahrtiimonas. Next base: position 29,486 of record NZ_NEFD01000002.1, on the reverse strand, counting down.
ATTATTTTTTCTATCTATCTGTTTATGTTACGGTTAAATTTTCAAAACAGGGTTCATGAAAATAATTCATGCATTTCAAAATGTTGCATTTTTATCATTTCTGTGCAACAAATGAACAAAATGAAATAATATTGGAACAAATCATTATGACCACCAAAAACACATCTGAAAAACCCATCATTTGGACCGTTTCCATCACACATTTGTATGAAACTTTCCAAGAAATGAGCAATGAATTTTCTGAAATTGCCGAAATAACACCGATAAAACAAAGCTTTGAAGAGGCTGTACAATACATCAGATCCGCTACAAAAGAGCATCACTGCGATGCCATCATTTCCGCAGGTTCCAATGGTGCCTATTTAAAAGATCGCCTCTCGATTCCCGTCATCAATGTGCGTGAAAGCGGCTTTGATGTGATGCACGCCCTAGCAAGCGCCCGTGAAATCAGCCCGAAGATTGGCATCATCAATTACCGTAAATCATTGCCTGCTTTAGAAAAATTCAAGCAAGCATTTGGCATTTCGATCGAAGAGCGCATTTACATCACGCGGGATGATGCCAAAGCTGCCATCAATGAGCTTAAACGCAAAGGCATTGGCGTCATTGTGGGCGCAGGTCTCATCACAGAAATGGCCAATGCCGCGGGCATTCCTTCCGTTTTTCTCTATTCAACAGACACCATCCGTGAAGCCTTTCGTCATGCCATTAAGATTGCCAAGCAGTCGATTCATCTGCGTAAAAATAAGCTCAACGAAACCAAATTATCGTTAGATGCCAAATATCATGTGGGCGACATCAAAGGGTTTTCACCTGAAATTGAACGCGTGCGCGCAGCGGTTTTACTCTACTCCAAAACCAAAGCCCCAACTTTGATTCAAGGCGAGAGCGGCACCGGTAAAGAGCTCATTGCACACGCCATTCATCATGAATATACGGCGCATTTTCAGCATAAAACTGGTCAACAAAAGCGCCCCTTTGTGGCCATTAACTGTAGCGCCATTCCTGAATCCCTGTTGGAATCGGAACTCTTTGGCTATGAGGAAGGCGCGTTTACCGGTTCACTTCGCGGCGGTAAAGCGGGCGTGTTTGAAGTGGCCAACAATGGCACGCTCTTTTTAGATGAAATTGGGGAGATGCCATTATCGCTACAAAATCGTCTGTTACGGGTTTTGGAAGAAAAAAGCATTGTGCGCGTCGGCGGTTATCACCCGATTCCCGTAGATGTTAAAATCATTGCCGCAACGCATGCAAAGCTGGATGAATGGGTCAAAGCTGGCAAATTTAGGCTCGATCTCTTTTATCGTTTAAGCGTGCTGAGAATCTTCAATCCGCCCCTTCGTAAACGTGGGCGCGACATCATTTTATTGGCAGAAACCTTATTAAAACAGGCGCTCACGTCATTGAATTTACCCATTCGTCATGAATATTTAGCCGCATTGCCAAAGTGTGACGAAGCGCTCCTCAATTATCATTGGCCGGGCAACATCCGCGAGCTTCGCAACATCACAGAGCGCATTGCGCTGTATCTCAAAGCAAATCCGAACCAAGTGCCCAATAATCGGATGATTCTTGATCTTTCAGATGAGCGCCACATTCATTATGATGAACCAAGTATTTTGACAGATCCGCCTTTAATCAGCGAAGAGCCGGATCTTGCCGCCTTATTAAAATATTTTAAAGGGGATAAACAGGCGGTGGCCAATTATCTTGGCATCAGCCGCACCACGTTGTGGCGTAAAATGAAAGCCCTGAAATCTTAAGGATAAAAAAAGCAGCCCGCAGGCTGCTTTCTTGAAGGTGCTTGTTACCAATAACCCAACATTTTCCACCAAAGGCCACCGATGTAAAACCAAATGGCTAAGTTCACAACGCTTGTGGCAAAGCCCACTTTCCACCATTCGCCCAAAGTTGTATAACCTGAGCCATAAATGATGGGCGCTGTCCCTGTACCATAATGGGTTAATGACATCATGAGCGAAGATGAAAATGCCAATGTTAATGCCAGTAACATTTGCGGTGCACCAAGGGCAATACCAGCTGCTAAGAAGGCGGCAAACATGGCTGTAATGTGCGCCGTTGTACTTGCAAAAAAGTAGTGTGAATAAACATAGACCAACACTAAAATCAGCATGCCAAGAATCCAGTTAAAGCCAAAGTCATCAATGCCATGACCAACCGTCACCGCCAACCAAGAGACTAAGCCCAATTTACCTAAAAAGCCCGCCATCATCACCAATGCAGAGAACCAAACAACGGTATCCCATGCGCCTTTATTGCCGAGCACTTCGTTCCATTCCAAAACGCCTGTGATCAATAAAATGGATAAACCAATGAATGCTGCCGTGGTTGGGCTGATGGTAAACGCAGGGCCAAAAATCATCGCAGGAACGCCTGCCCACATAAAGAGCAACAGACCAAACACGCACAACGTGATTTTTTCAGGCAACGACAATGGTCCCAATTCTTTCAGCTGTTCTTTGGCAAAGTTTGGGGCATCCGGTGTTTTCTTAATTTCTGGCGGGCAAATGAGATACACAACCCACGGCATCACCAAAAGGGAGATGATGCCCGGCACAAATGCCGCCACCGCCCACATGCCCCACGTTAAATGAAAGCTTGGATCTGTGCCCTCATAAATCAAAGCCACAATTAATGGGTTCGGTGCCGTTGCGGTGATGAACATCGCAGATGTAATGGGGTTGGTGTTATAGTTCACGAGCGCTAAATAACGACCGATTTTTTCAGTGGAACCTCGTTCAGGTTGACTGCCAAAACTGGTGGCAATCGAACGCATGATGGGATGAATGATGCCGCCACCACGCGCCGTGTTACTTGGTGTCACGGGCGCTAAAATGGTCTCTGCAAATGCTAGCGCATAAGCAATGCCCACCGTGCGTTTACCAAACAATGAGATTAAAAAGTAGCCAATGCGTGCACCTAAGCCCGTTTTCGTTAAGCTCATGGAGATCATGATGGAAATCCCGATCAACCAAATGAGCTCATTAGAAAAGCCGCTTAATGCATCCCCAAGCGCTGCCTTTGGATTGCCAGGATTGGTCACACCCGTAATGGCCACTAAGCTGATGGAGATGATCGAGATGGCACCAATTGGCAATGCTTTACCAATGATGGCGGCAATGGTGCCCACAAAAAGCGCCAACAATTGCCATGCATTGTCGCTGACGCCTTCAGGCGTCGGAATGATGAACCAAATGATTAATGTTAATGCAACCGCCACCAGAGCAGGTATCGGTTTAATGGGGGCTAGCTGAGTATTCTTCATAGTCATCCCTTCTTTTTTTGATTATAGAGTATTCATATCATGGCGCAGCCCTTGATACAAATGGGATCACTCATGGAATGATCCGCCTCAAGAAAGGGCCAAATGCCGCCTGAATAGGCATCACCATAACAGATACAATCAGCTTGTAAAGGGTTGATGAAATGAATAAATGACTAGATTAAATTAATGATATTTTGATAGAGCGCTAATGCTTCATCCACATCGTGCGTACCATAGACAATTGCGCGGCCATCTTTAAAGAGAATGATGCGATGTGCCCCTTCGATGTTTAAAAAATATTCATTAAATCGATGTGCAATCCCCCGCGTGATTAATATTTTTTCAAGCGCCGCTAGATCTAACGGCTGCATTTCACGAATCATCACAGAGCCATCACCACATAAGCGTTGAGCCTCACGTTGCGCCTGCATTAACGCAGGATACGTTGGATTGTCGCCGCATGTTGGGCAATTGTTTCGTTTAAATTTTGTCAGATTCACGGCTTGCGCATGAGATGACCATACATCCATCGTCCACAAGGTATCGCGCATTGCAGCCGGCTCCACAAAAAACTTCAGGGCTTCTGTGGTTTGAATGCTAGAGATCAATTGTAAGATTGGCTGAATGACGCCAACAGAACTACATGTATCACCGCTTTCTAAAGGCACTGCCCCTAAAATACAACGAAGACATGGTAAATCTTTACGATGCGGTACATTAAAATTGTGGCTCATGCCGTAACTTTCGAGCGCTGAACCAAAAATCCACGGAATGTTTTGCTGATAACAGGCATCATTGATGATCATGCGAAGCGCCAAATTATCCGTGCCATCGAGCACCAAATCAGCACCTTTAATCAGATCGACAATGTTGTCACTAGAGACATCCACCAAATGCGTGGTGATGCGCGTTGTGTGATTGATGGCCGTTAAATGCTGTTTTAAGGCCACCACTTTTGGTAACGATGCGGCAGCGTCGGCCTCCGTAAAAAGGGTTTGACGCTGCAAATTACTCAATTCCACAAAATCGCGATCCACCAATATCACATGCCCAATGCCACTTCGCGTTAAGGTTTCAGCATGCTGCGCGCCTAAAGCGCCGCAACCGATGATGACAACTGTGGCTTGATTGAGGCGCTCAACGCCCGCTGTTTGAATGCGAGCAAAGCGGGCTAAGCGATGATATCGGGGATCAATGCTCATTAACCGATCAATCCTGTCAATGGGCTGCTTGCTGTGGCGGTGAGTTTTTTCGGCATGCGTTTTGCTTCAAAACCCAAACGACCGGCCACACACGCCATGCTCATCGCACGGCTCATTTTAATGGGATCTTGTGCATACGCAACGGCGCTGTTGAGCAATACGCCATCTGCACCAAGTTCCATCGCCATGGCCACATCACGCGGTGAACCTAAACCTGCATCCACAATCACGGGCACTTTCGCATCCTCAATGATGTAGCTTAAATTATATGGATTCACAATGCCCAAACCTGTGCCAATTGGCGATGCGCCCGGCATGATGGCATGACAACCGAGCTCTTGAAGTTTACGGGCAAGCACCACATCATCGGATGTGTACACCAATACTGTCATGCCTTCTTCCAACAACATTTCTGTCGCTTTCAATGTTTCCACAGGATCCGGCAATAGCGTTTTCGGGCAACCGATGATCTCAACTTTGATCATGTCGCACAAGCCAGAGGCTTTGGCCAATTTTGCGGTGCGTACCGCTTCTTCAGCTGTGCTCGCACCTGCCGTATTTGGCAACAATTTATATTTAGACAAATCCAATTGCTCCAATAAATTGGGCTGATTGGCATCAAAAATGTCCATGCGGCGCACCGCAAAGGTCAACACTTCTGTGTCACTGGCTTCAACGGCGCCTTTTTGTTCTTCAAAGGTGCGATATTTACCTGTGCCTAAAAATAGGCGTGATTGGAATTCAAAATCCCCAATTTTTAATGTCATCGTTAGCCTCCACCAACAAAATGGACAATCTCAAAGCAGTCATTTGCGCGGACTTTTTCTGTGGCATAGTCCTCTTTCATCACCACTTCGCGATTTTTTTCTATAATAAAATATTTACGATGTGCAATGTCCAATCGATCGATCAACTCAGCCACTGTTGTCACGTCCGCGGGCACTGTCATCACTTCACCATTCACACTAATTTCCACAGGTTCTCCTTGCGTCAATAATGGCCTGCTCTGCCAACAATTTGAGGGATTTTGCATGGGCGATGCTCTCTGCAATGGAACGCTCAAAAAAACCAGACATCACCGCAACGCCATCCACCATTGGTGCGATGCTTGCAATGTTTGTCTCATCAATGCCGCCAATGGCGATCAATGTGCCCGCGCGCTTTGCTTTTGCAATGGCGGTTAAGCCGTCCAAGCCAAGGGGCGGATCTGTTTTTAAGCGCGTTTGAAAAATGTGTCCAATGTATCCATATGCATACTCAGGCAATTGCGCCTGAATTTGTGCGCCATTGTGAAATGATCGCCCAAATTGCATCGTCGAAAATGCCGGTTTTAACACTGCTAGCGGCAAGCTAGATTCTGTTAAATGCACGCGCTCGATGCCCATTGCCAATGCAATGTCTGTGCGATCATTCAAAATGAGTTGATGGATGGGGGCATACTGTGCCACTTGCTCGATCAAAGCGGCAATCGCTTTTGGGGATCGAGATTTTTCGCGAATCTGTACATAATCCACATGTGGCAACAGTGCAACAATGTGTTCACTTAATTGCTCGATGGATTGTGATTGGTTCGCTGTCACAGCATGAATTTGAAACATATTTCTCCATTGCGGAGTTGTGCTGTGCCCAAATCACTTGCCTCCGCTAGTACTAACTAGATCAGGTCATAAGAGTCCCGAAGTTTACTTCAATCTCAGCTGTTCACAACAGCACCTCTAGTGGAATGGAGAAAGTATAGAGAATGCCAATTCAATTGGCAAATTTAGTTTATTCAGAGCGCGCCGATTGATCAAGCGCCGCTAAAAATGCCAATTTCTCTTGGATTTTTCGCTCTAAACCGCGATCTGTGGGTTGATACCATGTTTGATCAGGCAAATCATCGGGAAAATATTTCTCCCCCGCTGCATATGCATACGGCTCATTGTGCGCATAGCGATACGCTTTGCCATAATCCATATCCGCCATTAATTGTGTGGGTGCATTGCGTAAATGCAGCGGCACTTCGCGGGATTGATCTTGCCGAACAAAGGCACGCGCTTGATTAAAGGCATTGTACGCCGCATTTGATTTTGCAGCGCATGCTAAATACACAAGCGCCGTGCCAAGGGCAAGCTCCCCTTCTGGCGAACCTAAGCGCTCATATGTTGTGGCTGCATCATTGGCAATTTGCATCGCACGCGGATCGGCAATGCCGATGTCTTCCCAAGCAATGCGCACAATCCTGCGCGCTAAATATCGCGGATCTGCGCCGCCTTCTAACATGCGCATGAACCAATACAATGCGGCATCCGGATCAGAGCCACGCACAGATTTATGGAGCGCTGAAATCAAATCATAAAACTGATCCCCGCCTTTGTCCATCGCTTTTGGTTGCGCGGTGAGCACTTTACCCAAAAATTCTGTGGTCACCGTTTCGACGCCTTCAGATGATGCAATGTTAAGCACCTGTTCTAAACGATTGAGCAAACGGCGCGCATCGCCATCAGCATACGTTACCAATTGCAAAATGGCATCCTCTGCCAAGTGAATGCTCGGATAATGTTGCGTTAAAACGCGCTCCACCAATTGAGTTAACGCGGCCACATCAATCGGCTTTAAGGGATAAACCGTTGCGCGTGACAATAAAGCGCGATTGATCTCAAAAGAGGGATTTTCTGTGGTTGCGCCCACAAACACCACCAAGCCTGATTCAATGTAGGGCAGCAATGCATCTTGCTGACTTTTATTAAAACGATGAATTTCATCGATGAATAAAATGGTTTGCCTGCCCTGCAATTGATAATTTTTTGCTGTTTCAATGGCTTCGCGAATCTCTTTAACGCCTGAAAACACTGCAGATAACGCAATGAATTCACAATCATAAGCATTGGCCAATAAACGCGCCAAGGTGGTTTTCCCAACGCCCGGTGGCCCCCAAAAGATCATGGAATGGGGCTTTGTGGCATTGAGGGCTAAAGTCAGCGGCTTATCTTGCCCAATCAAATGGCGTTGGCCCACCACATCTTCTAAAGATTGCGGACGCAAGCGATCGGCTAATGGTGCAAAATCATCGCCTTGGGCGCTAAAAAGATCATTTTGTCTCATCGATCACATCCACGCCTTTGGGCACTTTTAATGTGAACACGTTCGGATTGATGTTCTGATTGATCACTACATCAGAGAGCGTCAAACTCAATGTGCCATTGGCTTGCTTTGCATACACATTACTAATGTTACCACGTTTAAATTCGATTTCAATGAATTCAACATCGCCCTTTTTCTTCGGCGTTAGGCGATATTTTTGCTCATTTTTCAAAGTTTTGATGGCAAATTGTGCATTTAAAGGTTGATCATTAAAGATCATGAACATCGGGGAATCTTGCTCAAAAATGGCCAGATTTTTAATCACCACCTGCTCTAAATCCACATCGTAATGCCAGAGCTTTTGACCATTACTGATGATCTTTTGCTCAAAAGGTGACGTGTAATTAAAGTAAAAACCTGCTGTGGCATCGCGGCCATTTTTTTTGCGAATTTGTAACACACCATCGGAGATCTCTTTATTTTTTTGTTGCGTCACCGTCTGTTCAAAATCCGCCTGCAACGTGGTCAAATCATTAAAATATTTCACCACAAAAGCTTCATTTGCCAAGCTTGGCACCACAAAAGATGCCGTTAAAATCGACCATAGACTCACTGTTTTTAACATACCGCCTCCTACAATTGAGGCTTCATTATACAGGGCAATGATTCATTTGGTAAAAAAGCGCTTCACGCCATTGAATAATCCTAACAACGAAGATTTGATGGGGCTTTGACGCATCACTTGCTGCGTGGTTAAAAGATTGGGCGTTGTTTGTAATTGATGAAACATCTCAATGGCGGAATTGACAAAAAATGCAATCTGCCGCGGGCGCGATGGCATCATCACATAACGATAAAGCTTGGCCTCATTGATGAGCAAAATAATGTCCTGATAATCGGCGTGTTTAACGAGCCCTATGCTCAATAACTCTGGCAATTCGCGCTTTAAATATTTCAACAGTTCAATGTCCGCTTCACTGGAAGATTGAAAATGTACAATGATGAGCTTAACGGGATATTGTTGTAACAACGCAATCACCGCTTCATTGGTATCGGCGAGTAAAGCGTGCGTGTGCTCTGGCAACTCAGTATGAATGTCAAAGCCTTGTTGATCCGTTAAGCTGCTTTTATAAATGACGTAAGAAGGCGTTTGAGGCTGTGCGTATGTTTTGAGTGGCACTTTTGTGGGCACAGTGGCCACCGCTTTTGAAACATTGACCGCATCGGCCACAATCTCAAGCACCTCTTGATTGCTCCAAGGCTTGGTTAAAAATCGATACACCTCGCTGTCATTGACAGTGCTGATGATGGCGCTCAAATCTGAAAATCCCGTCAATAAAATGCGCGTGGTGCGCGGCGAGATGATCTTGGCTTGGCTCAATAACTCAGTGCCAAGCATCTCTGGCATGCGCTGATCACTGATGATGACAGCAACTTTGCCGGTTTTTAAAATGTCGAGGGCTTCAAAGGGATCGGTTGTGGTGATCACATGATAACGAAGGCGCAGCAATGCTTTGAGGGCATTTAAAATCAGCGGTTCATCATCCACACACAACACAGTCATTTTAGACGTTAACATACGCGCTCCTTAAGATTGTGACTCAATCACAAATGGCAATAACAAGGTAAAAGTGGTGCCTTGGCCCACGGTGGATGTCACCTCAATGGTGCCACCATGTTCTTGCATGATTTTATGACTGATCGAGAGGCCAAGGCCGGTGCCTTGCCCCACTTTTTTGGTGGTGAAAAAAGGATTGAAAATTTGTTGCAAGGTGCTCTCTTCAATGCCTGAGCCATTGTCAGCAATGGTGATTTTGGCAAATGTTGCATCGGCACGCGCTACGGTGATTTCAATCAAACCATCATCATCGGTCGCTTGATTGGCATTGCCAATGATGTTCAGCAGCACCTGATTGATGTGCGATGGCATGCATTCGATGATGCAATCTTCCACAATCTTCACCGTGACATACTTGTTTTTAAGCTCATACTTCAACAGCATTAAGGTGCTTTCCACCGCATCTTTTAAGGATTGACGAGCAATGTGCCCGCGATCTAGCCGACTAAAATTGCGAAGGTTATGAATGAGCCCACTGATCTGTTCTATGCCTGTTAAACCATCGGCAATGAGCGATTCAATCTCGGATGTCATCTCACTGAATGGCACATCATCGATGCCTGCGGCCTGTAAATTTGTGGTGATCGCTTTGACCTCGTACACAATGTGCGCTTTACGTGCTGCCACATCATCGGCGTTTGGATCCTGAATCAATGTCATCACAGATTCCGCCAATGCCACAAGGCGCGGCACATGAAACGCCGTTAAGTTCGCCGCCGTCAGCTCCAATGCATTTTTAGTGTATGCAAGCGGCGTATTCACTTCATGGACAACGCCCGCCACCATCTGCCCAAGGGCGCTCATTTTCTCGTTTTGCACCAAGATCATTTCAGATTCCTGTAGATCATGCAGCGCCTTTTGCAAATCTTGCGTGCGTGCCATCACCCGTTGCTCTAACCGCACATAATTGATGAATAAGCGTATGGCCAACAGCGTCAAAATGCCAAGCAAAGCTGCGGCATAGATCATCAACTCTGTTTGATGACGCCCTTGAGCGGCCAATGCCGCACTGACCGAACGGCGCACTTCAGTTTTAATGGCATCAGCATTGGCGACAACAGGCAGCGCTGCCATGGATTGCAAGATATGATCAATGTCCGGACGCGTTTCCATCACAATGCCCACTTGCCCCAAAAAATCATACAAAATGTCTTGCGTTGCAAAGGGTAAATCTGTGGTGATCAACAGCGCTTCAATGATGCGCATTTGGGCACGAATCGATGCTTTTAAGGCATCTGTACTGTTGAGATTGTATTTGACGACAGTTGTAAACAGTCGCAAAAACAGCGCATCAAATTCAGAAGCGACAATGTCATCATTGGCAAGAATTTGCTCATACAATTGCGGTAAAGATTGCAAAGCCTCATCAAGGACAGGAATTTCTGCCTGAAACTGTTTGATCCATTCTTCTTTACGATCCATCGTATTTGCTAAGGTTGATAATGACTCATGAATCACCGGTTCATGGCTTAACTGATCAATCAACATGGCCATCTTTTTTTGGATCTGTAAAATGGTGGCTTCATCTGTGTCAATGCCGGCATTGATCTGCAAAATGGCAACATCTAACCGCGAAGACTCATGCACAATCGCATTGACGGTATCAATGATTTGCGCGCTCTGGCGCACATCGACTTTATGCGTGTTTAAATAAAAATAGATGAGCCCCATCACCGCTGCACTGATAAAAATCAAAGTGAGGGTCACCCGCATCATAATTTTCATGCACTCTCCACTAAAAATAGCTTTTTTGTTGCTCATCTTAATGGTCAATTGTGACACTGTGACGACAGTTGAGTGCTTGACAATCCCTGTAGAATGGCTTTTGATAGGCATTGATGCAGATTTGCATCAATGCGTATGGAGAGAATATGGGCGTCACAAAAACAGTTTTTATTGCAGGTTATGCGCGTTTGCCTCAAGGCATGGCCGCAAAACATATGTTTGAATCAATGACCATCACCGCAGAAATTGAGCCAAAATATGGCGTCATTTTAGCGGCCGATTGCACATTGATCACAGAGCTTGGTAAAAATTTCATTCGCCAACTGTTAAGGGGCTATAGCCTCAATGATGGCATCGAAGGCCTGATTGAAGCGGTGCACCAAAGCTATAAAGGCAAAGCAACAAGTGCCTTAATTGCAGCACTTCGAGATTTAGATCACCAATATCATTCAATGCACAAAGGATGATAAAAAATTTGCCTTTCCAAAAGTTGCATGCTACATTCTACAAAACTCAAGTTAGAAAAGAGAGCCTACAATCAACCTACAGGATTGACACCCTTTCTTTCACATGAGTCACGTTAATGAACTGCCCATCTGTTTGAGATCATCCCCCATGATGACGTAAGAGAACAGATGACACCAGTAATGCTTTTTGCGCTTTATTTTAGAGTGTAGAGGGTGTTGCTGGTTTTTTTTTGAAATTTTTTTATAACGATTCAAAGTTTGATCCCGGAGGATACCATGTCACAATTCATTCAAAAAAACGATCAATTTTCCATTGAAGAAAATGCCCAATCAAAACGCATTTTAAAAATCACTTTGTCTAAAACGGTGATTGAAGCATTTTTAAAAAAAATTAAAGATGAAGGCATCACGATTCAACATTTAGAATACACGCCTTATGAGCGCCAAGTGATCGCCGCGTATTTAGAAGAGATCGCTGGTCATAACTTTGGTGACATTTTGCGCAACATCATCAACGATCGTGCCACAGGCGGATTTACGATTGGCTTAGAAGGCGTTTCTGAATGCACAGATGAATATGTGATCTTCTCCACTGCAATTGCGCATTTAGTGGGCATCTCTAACTTTGACTCCATGACGGGCAAATACTATGCACGCTTTACGGTTAAAGATACAGACAGCAGCGACTCTTATTTACGCCAAGCGTATCGTTTATTCACCCTTCACACAGACGGCACATTTGTCAGCGAAGCCACAGATTGGTTGCTCATGATGAAAATGGTGGAAGAGAATGCCAAGGGCGGCGAAAGTCGTTTGTTACACTTAGATGATTGGGAAGAGTTGGAAAAATTCAGTTCAAACTCTTTAGGCCAACATAAATTCCAATACATTGCACCGCCTAGCAAAAACGTTCAAGAAATCGTGCATCGCCAATTGTTCTTCTTGAAAAACAATCGCCCATGCATCTGCTTCATTGATCAATTTGCCTATCCTGAAAGCATTGAAGAAGCCAAATTCTTAAAAGCCCTTTCTCAATCCATGGAAAGCGACAAACACGTCATTGAATTGGCATTGCCAGTGGGTAATTTAGTGGTATTGAACAATGAATTCTGGCTCCATGGCCGTGCACCTTTTGAAAAACATCCTGATTTAAATCGTGAGTTGCTCCGCCAACGTGGACGCTTCTATCACTAAGCTTTGCTGTCACTAAACTAATCCAAAACCTTGAGGAGCTTCGGCTCCTTTTTTTTATGCATGGTTGAATTTAAATGTGTTGTGCGCGGCACAATGGCCTCTAATTTAGCAATGTCTTCAATAATGGTGCAACGATCTGCGGCATGCACTCGCCGACAGCGCTGTTCAATCGCCGTTAAACGCGCCTTTAGATCCATTAATTCTTCAATGCGCGCTTCTAAATGCAACACATGTTGCTGAATGATGTAATTGATGGGGCTGCAATCCTTTGTGGAAGGCGAATTGACTTCATCTAACAATTGATGAATTTCCTCATGCGTCATGTCAAAGGCGCGACAGTTTTTGATAAAGGTTAAACGCTCAACATGAGATTGATCATATGAACGATAGTTATTGGCAAGGCGAGCCGGCATTGGCAATAATTTTTGTTTTTCATAATAGCGGATCGTTTCTGTGGATACGCCTGTCAATTCAGACAGTTGCCCGATCTTCATCTTAACCTCCTAAGGCTTGACCTTATAGTCGCTTTAAGGTGTCTACTATAACATATCCATCTGATTTTTCACTTCAAGGGGTTTTTATGAGCTCAAACCATTTAGAATCTTGCAGCGCATGTTCATGCGGTCATGATGCCGCGCCACAAGAAGCGCCCATCACCGACATTCCAAACGGCCATCATCGCGATGTCTTCATCATTGAAGCGATGGATTGCCCCACAGAAGAGGGGCTCATTCGTCGCCATTTTGCCAATGATCCGCTGATTGATCAGCTCTCCTTTAACCTGATTCAGCGCCAATTGACCGTGGTCCATCGAGCCACCACACAATACATCATCGATGCCATTGCAACGCTTGGCATGGAAGCAATCTCAGAAATGGCAACAGCCGCACCCACACCGCCCAAAAAAACCTTTACAGGATCATTCATCATTGCAGCGCTATCAGCGGCAGCGGCTGAAATTTTGAGCCTATTTGATGTGCATGTCATCATCGTTGCTTTCTTTGCGATCCTTGCCATTGTTTTGTGTGGTAAAGAGACTTACATCAAAGGTTGGATCGCCCTTAAAAATCGTCAGCTCAACATCAATGCACTCATGAGCGTTGCGGTCACTGGTGCCGTCTTGATTGGCGAGCTGCCTGAAGCTGCCATGGTGATGGTGCTCTTTAATCTCTCCGAAATGTTGGAAGCGCGCTCTTTAGATCGTGCACGCAATGCCATTGCCGGCCTGATGAGCCTTGCGCCCGATGAAGCCCTTGTCCTTGAGGGCAACCAATTCATCCTTCGCCCCATTGAATCCATTGCCAAAGGCAGCACCATTCGCGTCATGCCAGGGGCACGCATTGCGTTAGATGGCACCATCACTAAAGGCAGCTCAAGCATTGATGAATCTCCCATCACTGGCGAAAGCTTACCCATTGATAAAACAGTGGGCGATGCCATCTATGCTGGCAGCATCAACTTTGAACGTGAAATCGAGTTCATCACAACCACCACAGCAGAAAATTCCACACTCAGCAAGATTGCCCGCACGATTGAAGCGGCACAAAGTCAGCGCGCGCCTGTTGAACGCTTTGTGGATCAATTTGCCGCCATCTATACACCGATTGTCTTTGCCATTGCCATTTTGGTTGCACTGATCTCCCCGCTCTTTGGTGTGCCTATCATCCAAAGCATTTACAATGCATTGGTCATGCTCATCATCGCTTGCCCTTGCGCCCTTGTGATCTCTACGCCTGTTGCCATTGTCAGTGGATTGACGACCGCCGCGCGCCAAGGCATTCTCATTAAAGGTGGTCAATATTTAGAGGCAGCGCGGCACATTAAAGCTTTAGCCCTCGATAAAACAGGCACACTCACACAAGGGCAGCCCACAGTGACAGAAGTGATCCCATTGATCAATTCACCGTACCTTCCCAGCATTGCCGCCCATTTAGCGGCACGCTCTGATCATCCGATGTCAAAAGCAGTGGCTGCACACTATCAATCTGCATTGAATGCACCGCTGACCCTTCATGCGTTCACCGCCATTTTAGGCCAAGGCACTTGTGCAAGCATTGAGGGCGCACATTACTATCTTGGCAATCTTAAATTGATGCATGCCTATCACATTGATGTCAGCGGTGCCGATACACATTTAACCCGCTTAAATGATCACACAGGTTCCCTGCTCTTTTTGGCAGACGATGCCCGCGTTTTGGCAATTTTTGTGTTAGAAGATGCCATCAAGCCCACCACGCGCCAAGCCATTGATGCCCTTCATCACATGGGGCTATCTTTAACGATGCTCTCAGGCGATCGTGAGCGCACGGTGCAAAATGTTGCAGCAGCTTTGCATTTAGATGATGCACACGGTGAACAACTGCCAGAAGACAAACTGGCCTTCATTGATGATTTTCAGAAAAATCACGGGGCAATTGCCATGATTGGCGATGGCATCAATGATGCCCCAGCACTTGCTCAGGCAAACATTGGTTTTGCCATGGGCGGCATTGGCAGCGACACTGCAATTGAAACAGCGGATGTGGCCATCATGGATGATGATTTAATGAAAGTGCCAAATTTCTTTCACATTGCCAATCGAACCCTCAATATCATTCGTCAAAACATCGCCTTTGCCATTGTGGTCAAACTCTTTTTCTTCTTCCTTGCGCTCTTTGGCTTGGCGGAAATGTGGATGGCGGTGATTGCCGATGTGGGCACCACATTTTTGGTGGTGCTCAATGCATTGAGATTACTGAAAATAAAAGAAATTCAATAAATTATGATGCATCACACTTTTTTGTGTAAAAATTCATCACGGGGTCTTGAAATGATATTCAGGATCCCCATAGTTGAAGCTGCAAAGATTTTAGTGCGATTCATTTTCTAAGATATTGCATCTTTGCGAATCGAAATCGTATTGTTAATTTATTTTTTAGAGGGAATCATTATGAAATTACGTCCATTACACGATCGCGTAATCATCAAACGTGTTGAAGAAGAAACAACATCTGCGGGCGGTATCGTATTACCTGGTTCTGCCACTGAAAAACCTTCTCGCGGTAAAGTGATTGCTGTCGGTACAGGCAAAACTTTAGACAACGGCCAAGTTAAAGCGGTTGATGTTAAAGTTGGCGACGAAGTCTTATTCGGTAAATATTCCGGTTCTGAAGTCAAATTCGGTGATGAAGATTTCATCGTAATGCGCGAAGACGAAATCATGGCTGTGATTGAAGCATAATCAATCACCCTTCATTAATATTCAGAATTTTAACTTTTAGAGGTATTTAAGTATGTCAGCAAAAGAAGTACGTTTTGGCGATGATGCACGTTCACGTATGGTTAAAGGCGTTAACACATTAGCAAACGCTGTTAAAGTTACATTGGGCCCTAAAGGTCGCAACGTTGTTTTAGAAAAAAGCTTTGGCGCACCAACCATTACTAAAGATGGTGTATCTGTCGCAAAAGAGATCATCTTAGAAGACAAATTCGAAAACATGGGCGCACAAATGGTGAAAGAAGTTTCTTCTAAAACTTCTGACATCGCAGGTGACGGTACAACAACGGCAACTGTATTGGCTCAAGCCATCGTTCGTGAAGGTATGAAAGCTGTTTCTGCCGGCATGAATCCAATGGACATCAAACGTGGTATCGATAAAGCCGTTGCAGCTGCTGTGGCTGAACTCAAAAACATCTCTAAACCTTGTTCTGATGACAAATCCATTGCACAAGTGGGCACAATTTCTGCCAACTCTGATGAAGACATCGGCCGCATCATCGCAGACGCGATGGCTAAAGTGGGCAAAGAAGGCGTGATCACTGTTGAAGAAGGTTCAGGTTTAGAAAATGATTTAACAACAGTTGACGGTATGCAGTTTGACCGTGGTTACTTATCTCCTTACTTCATCAACAACCAACAATCAATGGCTGCTGAATTAGACAATCCATTGATTTTGTTGTGTGACAAAAAAATCTCTAACATCCGCGAAATGTTGGGCGTATTAGAAGCTGTGGCTAAAACAGGTCGTCCTTTATTGATCGTGGCTGAAGATGTTGAAGGCGAAGCCTTGGCAACATTGGTGATCAACAACATGCGCGGCATCGTAAAAGTTGCAGCGGTGAAAGCACCTGGCTTTGGTGATCGTCGTAAAGCAATGTTACAAGACATCGCAATCTTAACAGGTGGTACTGTGATTTCTGAAGAAATCGGCATGTCACTTGAAAAAGCATCTTTAGAAGATTTAGGCAGTGCAAAACGCGTTGTGGTTTCTAAAGAAGACACAACCATCATCGATGGCGCTGGCGCTGTTGATGCGATCAAAGCACGCGTTGATCAAATTCGCATCCAAATGGACGAAGCAACGTCTGATTATGATCGTGAAAAATTACAAGAGCGCGTTGCAAAACTCGCTGGCGGTGTTGCTGTGATCAAAGTTGGTGCAGCCACTGAAGTTGAAATGAAAGAGAAAAAAGCACGCGTAGAAGATGCATTACATGCAACACGCGCAGCGGTTGAAGAAGGCGTTGTCCCTGGCGGCGGTGTGGCTTTGGTTCGCGTATTGGCATCCATCAAAGATTTGAAAGGTGACAATGCAGAACAAGAAGCTGGTATCCGTGTTGCATTGCGCGCAATGGAAGAGCCATTACGTCAAATCGTGACCAATGCTGGCGAACCTGCTGATGTTGTATTAAATGCAGTGCGTGAAGGCCAAGGCGCATTTGGTTATAACGCTGCCACTGGTGAATATGGTGACATGGTTGAAATGGGTATCCTTGATCCAACTAAAGTGACACGTTCAGCATTGCAACACGCTGCATCTGTTTCTTCTTTAATCATCACCACTGAATGCATGGTTGCTGAGATTCCTAAAGCAGAACCAGCAATGCCTGACATGGGCGGCATGGGTGGAATGGGCGGCATGGGCATGATGTAATTCATCCCAACAACGCTTAAACGCAAAGCCTTGGCCAATCGGCCAAGGTTTTTTTATGGCCTGAATAAATTACAAAAATCATACACAGTACAAAATTTTATGCCCCATCTGCGGCCGAAAAATGGCCTTTCCTTCAAAAAATTAACCACAATAAAGTAGTCAATTTGTTGCAAATTCATTTTACTTATGTATAAATATGGTGAGCTATGTTGCATGCAACATGTTAGCTATTCATAGAAATGGCTTCATATAACACAGAACAACCTAATCACCACTTTGTAGCAAACGCCGCAATGAATTTGCCAATGACTACAAACCGTATAGGAGGAATTATGAATAAAAAGATATCATCGATGGATGTACTGTTTTTAGCAATGGGGGCAATGCTTGGCTGGGGCTGGGTCATTCTCTCCGGCGAATGGGTGGCAACCGCAGGCTTCTTAGGCGCAACGATTGCCTTTGCCGGCGGTGGATTGTTGATTATTCTCATTGGTTTAACCTATGCGGAATTAGCCACAGCCATTCCGGAAACAGGCGGCGGCGTTGCCTTTGTACAACGCGCTTATAACACGCCTTTGGCATTCTTAGCTGGTTGGTCTGTATTGTTTGGCTATATGTCTGTAATCGCGTTTGAGGCTGTTGCATTGCCAACGGTCATTGACTACATCTCTCCACTTCAACATCAAGTGCATTTATGGAATGTGGCGGGTTCTGATGTTTATTTAACTTGGGCATTGATTGGTTCCGTGGGCGCACTTTTCTTGGGTGCCTTGAACTATCGCGGCATTCGTTCTGCCACCATTTTCCAAACTGTTTTCACCATCGCCATTGTGAGCGTTGGCATTTTATTGATCTTCGGCGCCGGTTACTATGGCGACAGCGAAAACTTAAAACCTTATTTCAGCGGTGGCTTTGATGGCATGATGCAAGTGCTCATCATGGTGCCCTTTATGTTCGTGGGCTTTGACGTGATTCCACAAATCGCATCTGAAGTAAAAGCCACAAAATCCATCGGTAAAATGCTCGTCATCTCCATTTTATCTGCCCTACTCTTTTATGTATTGATCATCTATGGCGTATCGATTGGTTTACCGCACTCAGAATTATTGACCTCAAAATTGGCCACAGCTGATGCCATGACCAACTTATTTGACAGCAAAATCTTAGGCCAAGTATTGGTTGTGGGCGGGATTGCTGGGATCATCACAAGCTGGAACGCTTTTGTGATTGGTGGCAGCCGCATCATGTATGCAATGGCAATCCGCGGCATGTTGCCAGCATGGTTTGCCAAATTGCATCCAAAATATCAAACCCCATCCAATGCCATCATTTTCTTAACAGCATTGGCATTCTTAGCGCCATTATTGGGTCGCCAAGCGTTGAACTGGTTAGTAAATGCCGGCAGCATCGGCGTTGTATTGGGTTACCTCATTGTCACATTGGCCTTCTTACAACTTCGCAAAATTGAGCCGGATTTAGAGCGCCCATATGCTGTGAAATGGCCAAAAACCATTGGTTGGTTGGCAGTATTGTTCAGCATCGGCTTCTTATCACTCTATTTACCAGGCATGCCAGCAGAATTGAGCTTCCCAATTGAATGGAGCTTAGTGTTTGGCTGGTACTTCATCGGTGCTTACTTCTTGTTCATGCACAAAAGCAAAAGCCCAGTGAAGACATTTGAGTTAAACAATGCTAGCTTAGAAACAAAATAATTTTAAATGCCCATCGCCAAATTTAAATGAGCGATGGGCAAACGGCGATAATACAAACGTATTACGAATCATCAAAATAATAGTCACTGAAAAAGAGGAATTGACATGTCATACACTACTGAACAACTTCAAGCAATGCGTCAAAAATATGTGGCGCGTGGCGTAGGTAACGGTAACTTAAACATTGCAACAAAAGCTGTGAACGCAACAATCACCACAGAGAAAGGTGAAGAGTTCATCGACTTTGCAGGCGCCATTGGCGTGATGAACGTGGGTCATAGCCACCCGAAAGTGGTTGCAGCCATCAAAGCACAATTAGACAACTTCACGCATCCTGGCTTTAACGTCATCATGTATGAAAGCTATTTACAAGTGTGTAAGCGTTTGTGTGAAATCACCGATGGTGATCATGAGAAAAAAGCCATCTTATTCAACACAGGGGCAGAAGCTGTTGAAAATGCCGTTAAAATCGCGCGTAAATTCACAGGTCGCCCAGGCGTTGTCTCTTTCTACCGCGCATTCCACGGCCGCACCAACTTAACGATGGGCATGACGAGTAAAGTTAAACCTTATAAAGTGGGTTTTGGTCCATTTGCCTCAGACATCTATCAAGCGCCGTATCCATATGCTTATCAGCGCCCTGCACACATGACAGAAGATGAATACATCGATTACACCATTGGCCGTTTTGATGAGTTCTTTAAAGCAACTGCAGCACCTGAAACCATTGCTTGTTTAGTGATGGAACCTGTTCAAGGTGAAGGCGGTTTCATTGTGCCACCACAACGCTTTGTTGAGCACGTGTATAACTTCTGTCAAAAATATGGCATCGTGTTTGTGGCCGATGAAATCCAAGCCGGTTTCTCTCGCACGGGTAAACTCTTTGCCATGGAACACTTTGGCATCGTACCTGATTTGATGACCACATCTAAATCCTTAGCCGCTGGTGTGCCTTTAAGTGCAGTGGTTGGCCGTGCAGAAATCGTCAATGCACCAAGCCCTGGTGAATTGGGTGGTACATTCTCAGGCAGCCCATTGGCATGTGCGGCAGCCCTTGCTGTGATGGATGTTGTGGAAGAAGAAAACCTCAACGAAAAAGCAGAAATCATGGGCGCAAAATTAGAAGCTTATTTAACAGAACAACAAAAACAGTATCCATTCATCGGTGACATTCGTCGTTTAGGTGCCATGGTTGCTGCTGAAATTGTCAAAGATCCTGCCACACGTGAACCAGATGCTGCCAGAACTTCTGCCATCACAGATTATGCAAACAGCCACGGTTTACTCCTGATTTCTGCTGGCATCAATAGCAACGTTGTGCGTTTCTTAGCGCCATTAACCATCACAGATGAAGAGTTAAACAAAGGTTTGGCCATTTTAAGTGATGCATTAAGCGCTGCAAATCAATAAAAAGGATCGGGATCAATGAGTGAATTAAAAGTATTTAACCCGGCAACGGGTGATCTATTGGCCACTTTAGCGATGGATGCCACAGATGCCATTGAAGCGAAATTAAAAGCAGGACATGCCGCCTTTCAAACATGGAAAAACACCTCTGTGTATGAGCGTGCTGCCCTGTTAAATCGCTGGGCGGAATTGATTTTAGCCCATCAAGATGAAGTGGCAAAAATCATGACGGAAGAAAATGGTAAACCGTTGCGTGAATCCATTGGTGAATTGATCAATGCCGTCAGCTACTTAACGTGGTATGCAGAAGAAGCCAAACGCATTTATGGTCGCACCATTCCAGCTTCCACCACCAATAAACGTTTATTGGTGACGCGCCAAGCCATTGGCCAAGTGGCAGCCATTACGCCGTGGAACTTCCCTGCGGCCATGATGACGCGTAAAGCAGGTCCTGCGCTCGCAGCAGGCTGCACCTTCATCGTTAAACCCGCTGAAGATACGCCATTGACCATGATCCGTTTGGTGGAACTTGCGCACGAAGCAGGCTTCCCTCAAGATGTTGTACAATGTGTGATTGGCGCAGGCTCCGCAGTGGGTCCTGTATTTACAGCAAGCCCCTATGTGCGCAAAATCACCTTCACAGGTTCAACGCCTGTTGGTAAGCGCCTCATCAGTGAAAGCGCCGCCACCGTCAAACACATGTCAATGGAGTTAGGCGGTCATGCGCCTTTCATCGTGTGTGAAGATGCTGACATTGATTTTGTGATCACTCAAGCGATTGCCTCTAAATTCCGTAATGCCGGACAAACATGCATTTGCGCCAACCGTTTCATCGTGCACGAAGCTGTGATTGCTGAATTTACAGAAAAATTCACAGCGGCTGCCAAAGCGCTGAAAGTGGGCAATGGCATGGATGCCACAACCGATGTTGGGCCTTTGATCAATAAAAAAGGTTATGACAAGGTGATCGAACAAATCAATGATGCCAAAGCAAAAGGGGCAACTGTGCTCGCCGGTGGCGAAGGTTTGGCCGATGAAGCAAAAGGCACATACTTTGTGACGCCAACGGTACTTGGCAACGTTACCCTTGAGATGGACATCATGTCTGAAGAAACCTTTGGCCCTGTTGCACCAATCATCGCTTACAATGATTTAGATGAAGCCATTAAGATTGCCAATGGCACGCCGTTTGGCTTAGCGGCTTACTTCTTTACTGACAATTATAAGCGCGGTATCTATCTACAAGATCATTTAGATTTTGGTATTGTGGGTTGGAATGATGGTTTACCAACATTGGCACAAGTGCCATTTGGTGGCTTTAAAGAGAGCGGCCTTGGTCGTGAGGGCGGCATTGAAGGGATTGAACCTTATTTAGAGACCAAATATCTCTCCATTGGTCAGCTATAATTGAGGATCACGATAAAAGAGCGGCTCTGCCGCTCTTTTTTTATGGACGCTGAATGAATGATACAAAAAGCACGCAAAAAAAAGCTGAATGAGGATTGTATTGTGCCAACCCTGCATTCAGCAACACGACGACTATGGATTCTTGTATAACCTTAATGTAATGCTATAAAATTGATTAAGCTTGTGGCTGCGGCATCACTTCGCGCACGATGTATTCAGCAATCGCCATTGATGATGTTGCACCCGGTGATGGTGCATTGCGAATGTGCGTAATGTTGCCCTCTTTACGCACCACAAAGTCATCCACTAAGCTGCCATCTTTGTTCATGGCTTGGGCTCGAATGCCGCGCGTAGCCGGTTGCACCGTCATTTTAGAAAGGGATGGCACATATTTTGTGGCTTCATCAATAAAACTTTGTTTACTGAGCACAGTTTTAGATTCACGCACCGCCGCAGGTAAATTGCGAAGGGAAAATTTCCAAAAACCTGGGTAAGTTAAATAATCAAAAATGTCTTTGGCATTGAAGTTTTTACCGGTGTAATTTTCGCGGCCAAAGGATAAAAACGCGTTCGGGCCAATCGTCATTTTGCCATCGATGCGCTTGGTGAAATGTACGCCCAAAAATGGGTATTTAGGATCTGGCACTGGATAAATGAGGCCTTTCACATCATGCGTGAACTCATCATCTAACACAAAGTATTGCCCAAAGAAGGGCACAATTTTAGGCGATGCCTCATCCCCTGAATTGATCGCTAAACGATCCGACTGTAAACCTGAACAGCTCACCGCATAATCAAAGGTTTCTTCATAAGCTTTACCGTCTTTTAAAATGACGCGAATGCCGCCTGCTTCATTTTTAAGGGCTTCCACTTCTGAACTTAAATGAATGGTGCCACCTAATGATTCAATCTCTTCGGCGATTTTTTTGGCAATCGCTTCATAGCTCACAATGGCAGTTGTTGGGGAATGCAGCGCTGCCACGCCAATGCAATTGGGTTCCACTTCTTTAATTTCATCGCCATAGAGCATGCGCACATCCGGCACTTCATTGTCTAACGCAATTTTGTATAAACGCTGTAAACGCTCTTCTTCAACGGCATTGAGGGCAACCACAACTTTGCCGCATTCATCGTAAGGTAAATTGTGTGTTTGACAGTATTCGCGAATTAAATGCACACCGCGACGGCATAATCTTGCCTTCAAACTGCCCTTTGCATAGTATAATCCTGCGTGTACCACACCGGAATTATGGCTGGTTTGATGCTGAGCCACGCTCGCTTCTTTTTCAAACAGTGTCACTTTGGCATCCGGATGATCGAGCAATAATTGTCTTGCAACGGCCAATCCATTAATTCCCCCCCCAATTACTGTATACTTGACAACAGACACATCAATCTCCTTTTTACTATGCGTTATACAACATGAAAAAACTAAAAAAAATAGAGAATCTTTCTGACCAAGCATTTGATCTTCTTCGTGACGCCATTCTCAATGGCGTTCTTGAGCCCGGAAAACTGTATTCAGCAACAGAAATTGGAGAATGGATTGGCGCCTCTCGAACCCCTGTGCGTGAAGCTGCACAACAATTGGCCGCCATTGGCCTTGTGCGCATTGAACGCAATCGTGGGATTCGCATTTTGCCAACCTCACTTCAAGAGCTCATTGAATCTTTCCAGATCCGTTTGATGCTTGAAGTGCCCCTCATTCGTAAAGCTGCTTTATCACGCACAGATGAAGATCTTAAACAGATCGTCGCCGCGTATGATAATTTCGCCGCTGCTGCTCAAAAAGATGATGCCAAAGAAACATTGAAAGCAGATAAGGATTATCACTCTGCCTTATTAGAAGCTGCGCACATTGATCGTGCTTTAATGATTATTGAAAATACTCGCAACTCTGTTCTTTTGACTGGCCCTAGCACCATTCCTCATTCTCGCACGTGTATGGAAGCATTCGCTGATCATGAAGAGATTCATCAAGCCATCTTAAAGCAAGATGCCGATGCCGCAGAACGGGCGATGAAACGTCACATTATCAACACCGCTAATATGTTAATCACACAAGAAGCGAAAAAGAGAGATGATTGGTTAGATCCTGATCTTTTGAGTCAGTTTTCATGGATTCATAAATAAGTCATTTAACCGCCCATGCTTTCTCTTCAATAATTTATAGCATAGTGATATGTTGCATGCAACACTTTAGCTACAAATTCGATACATTATTGCGTCAGATACAAAAAAACCTTGGTTTTCACCAAGGTTTTTCATTGTTGTCTCATCAATCAGATGAATTATTCATACAAATAACGGGCAATCATCGTCATGTCATCCACTGGCCCAATGTTCACATGCACAATGTAACCTGAACCTTTGGCCACTTCGATCACTTCGCCTTTATCATTTTTCATCTCACCGATCACCACTTCACGGTTGCCATGCTGATTGATGATCTCAACGCGATCGCCTGTACCAAATTTGTTCTTCGCTTCTAACACAGCAATGCCTGTTTCAGGATCATAGGATTTCACTTCTGCCACATATTGCTGACGAGAGTGAATGCTGTTGCCCGTTAAATAGTTTTGGTAAGCATGCGGCATATGGCGTTGCAAGAAACCTTCCGTGTAACCACGGTTCGCTAAGCCATCTAGTTTGCCATACAATTCTGGATTAAATTCACGGCCTGCGATCGCATCGTTAATGGCTTGGCGATACAATTGCGCTGTACGTGCCACATAATAATGCGATTTGGTGCGACCTTCGATTTTCAAAGAGTCCACGCCGATTTCAATCAAACGCTGTACATGATGAATCGCGCGTAAATCACGGGAGTTCATGATGTAAGTGCCATTTTCATCTTCACTGATCTCCATCCATTCGCCTTTGCGCTGATTGTTCTCTTGAATGAGATAAGAGCGATCCGCTTCTGGATGTGGATTGTAACCTTCCGGCGCATCAAACGCAGAGCGGTTCAATTCATCTTGAAGATATTTCATTGGATCATCAGTTTTTGGTTGCACATGGCCACTGGCGGATGTGTAAATGTTCACCAAATCTGCATTTTTTGGGATGAGTTCACCTTCAGGTGTTTCTTTGGCATCCGTTAAACCATAGTTCCAACGACATGCATTTGTACACGTGCCTTGGTTCGCATCACGGTGATTAAAGTAACCGGATAATAAGCAGCGGCCAGAATAGGCAATGCACAATGCACCATGCACAAACACTTCTAATTCCATGTCTGGGCACTCTTGACGGATTTCATGAATCTCATTTAAAGAGAGCTCACGAGACAAAATCACGCGCGTTAAACCCTGTTTTTGCCAAAATTTAACCGTTGCGCTGTTCACAGCATTCGATTGTACAGACAAATGAATGTCCATGTCAGGCCAGCGTTCACGCACCATCATGATTAAACCTGGATCCGCCATGATCAAAGCATCGGGACCTAAATCAATGATGGGTGCTAAATCATCCACGAAGGTTTTGAGTTTTGCGCCATGCGGCATTGTATTTAACGCCACAAACAATTTTTTGCCATGTTCATGGGCATAATCAATCCCCATTTTCATGCGTTCTTCATTTTTAAAGTCATTGTTGCGCACACGCAAGCTGTAACGTGGTAAACCTGCATATACAGCATCTGCGCCAAAGGCAAAGGCGTAACGTAAATTCTCAAAGGTGCCCGCAGGCGCTAATAATTCAACTTGTCTTTGTGTCATTTGTCTCATCCTTACAGGGGATCACGGCTTATAGCCAAAGGGCAAATATTATACCTGAAAAAATAAAAAACGCTCTTTGTCGATGGCAAAGAGCGCGATATTTTCTTAATTTTTGACAAAATTATGCCGATGGCTGCGCTTTTAACTTCAAAACATAACGATAAAAGACGCCATATGCCAATAAACCATAAATCACAATCAAAATGGCCAAATTCATGAGCTGAAATTCCACCTCTTTTAGGGAAGCGCCCATTTGATTCATATGTACCAACCCTTCAATTGCAGAGGTTGAAGGTAAAATGCGTGCGATGCCCAAAAAGAGATCCGGCATTAAATATTGTGGCCAAGAAATTCCAGAAAAGAAGAAGAAAATCATACTAAATGGCAACATCAATAAGAAAACATTGTCCATTTTCTTAAAAATACTCGACATGGCAAGCGCTAAGAAAATGATGGCACTTAAGAAAAACATGCCAAAAATCGCCAATGAGAGAATGTCACTTAAACGCGGCAATTGATACCAATATGGCGCAAAGAGCATAAAGATCCAATAACCAAAATAAGCGTAAAATAGATACGCTAAATAGCGGCCGGCCAGCGCTGCAAATGCCAATTGTGCCGTAGAGCGATCAGGCGTTGCAAGCCATGTCAGATCAAACTCCGAACGGCGGCTTAAAATACATGCCAACATAATCCCAATCCACATGCTTTGATTCAAAATCAATACATACGCCGGCGGAATGATGTAAGTGGCATAACCTGATTGCGGGTTAAACAGATCCACCGTCACAGGATTAAAAGGTGCGCTGTTGCCTTGGGCAATGGCAGGATCAACGCCCATGGCAATTTGCTTATCCACGAGAATCTTTTTATTCGTTGCCATCACTACAGAAGACACAGCATTGGCTGCGCCATTGTAGATCATCACATAACTGGCATCCCCATAAAATACGACGGCATCTCTACGGCCTTTGAGAATGTTTTGCTCAAACTCAAATGGAATCACCACAATCCCATAAATTTTACGTTGTTTCAGAAGCTCTTTTGCCTCGCCTAAATTTTCCACATGATCCACAATTTTTAATGAATCGGTGGCATCTAACATGCGCAGCAATTCACGGCTCATGGTGGTTTTGTTCTGATCCATCACTGCAATGGGCACATCGCGCACCTCTTCATTGTTGTAAGGCAATGGATAGAAGAAAAAATAGGTCACCAAGCCAATGATCAAAACAGAGGAAACCTCTTTGACGCGCAGCAATCGCTTGAGCTCATTGATCATCACGGCAAATATCAACTTAAGCATGTTTTGCCTCCGCTTTTTTCAGTAATGCCACACGCAGCACAATCAAACCATAAGCCACGATGCCAATCAGCATCATCGCAATGATGGATTTAAGAGAAGTGAGCAAACCTGCATCACGCAATGTTTGATCTAAGCGCGCCTCAATGTACCAAGTGATTGGCAGAATTGAGCCCCAAATTTGGGCAAATAAATCCATCGACATGCGTGGATAAAATAACCCTGTAAACCCGAAGGCTGGGGACGCAAAAATACTCACCGAACCATAGTTTAAAGAGCGCTGTGGCAACCATAAAGTCAGCACAATGGCACACAAAGATGCGCTGGTGATGAAAGTAAAGGATGCCAAAATCTCCCACAACAAAGAACCACGAAGAGGCAATTGAAAAAAGAACATCAACCCTATGTCGAGCGTGAACAGCGACATCAAAAAGATCAAGGTATACGGCGCAATCTTATTGACCACAAACTGAAATACGCTATTGTTGTTCATGCGTAAAATGCCAAGTACACCGAGCTGCCCATATTTATCTTGCACCGTGGTATAAGCAATGGAGAGCATCACAATGATCTGTAAGATCGTCGGCACGATGCCATTGACTAAGGTATACACATAGTTGAGCGTGGGGTTAAAAACAGGGTGCATGTCTGCGGCAACAGGTGATAATTCCTTCATCGCCAATTGTGCAGTCACCCCTTGCGTCGTCAAGCGCTCAGCCTGCATTGCCATTAAACTTGAGCCAAATGCTTGTGTGAATCCTACCTTCAATACATTGCCAAGTGCCATATATTGCAGATTCGAAAAGCCCGTAATCTCTGGCTGAAGGTTGCCGAGCATGCGTTTTTCAAAATCATTCGGGATCAATAAAATCCCAAAAATATCGCCTTTAAGAAGTGCCGTTTTTGCATCGCTTAAATTGTCATTGCGCATCGCAACCGAAATCGATGGAGATGCTGACACATGTTGAATGAGACTGCGTGAGGTTGATGTATTGTCAAGATCCACCACCGTAATGGGCACCCGATTAATGACCTCGGCATTGAACATGTACATCATGCCAAAAATGACAATCAGCGGATAAAGAAACACAGAGGCAAACAGCGGTTTTGATCGGCCAATGATCTTCCACTCTCGCCAAAAGCCAAAGAAAAAGCTGTTTTGCGCCTGTGTTTTAGTGATTGGAGTTTTCATAATGACCGCCCTATTGAGCTTTGCGTGTGTTCCACTTCGCAATCACACTCATACCCGGGCGCAATGCCTCGATATTTTTAATGGGTTTGGCACGCACTTCAAACGTACGTAAATCAAATTCACCAGTGGCTTTGGTCGCACGCCAGTTGGCATATTGCCCTAAAGCATTCAATGCCGTGATTTTCACTTCCACTGTCTCTTTGAGGGCAGGAATTTCCACCTCAAACACATCACCAATTTTCGCAGCGCGTAAAAAATCTTCACGAATGTTAAACGTCACCCACATGTCTGTTAAATCAATCAATGAATACAGCGGCGTACCCGGATTGTATAACTGCCCCACTTCTGCCACTTTAGCTGTCACTTGACCATTGGCGGTGGCTTTAACAATTAACGTATCCACATCTGTATTGACTTGATTCAAAGCTGCTTTTGCTTGCGCCACTTGTGCATCCGCTAAATGCTTCGTTTCAATGCTCGCGCCATTTTCTGCCAATTGCAAGCTGGCTTCAGCGGCCAATTTATCTTTCAATGCCACTTCATAAGAGGTTTTGGCTTCATCAAACACTTGTTGAGAGACACCGCCCTTTTGAATGGCTTTTTGTACGCGGTCAAAACTCTGTTTTGCCAATGTCACGCCATCTTCAGCAGAAGCAAGTAATGCTTTTTGGATTTCAATTTGTTCAGGACGCGTACTGTAGGCCACATCACGATTCGCTTTGGCCACATTATATTGTGCTTCGGCTGTAATTTGCTGGGCAATCATTGCAGGATTTTCTAAAATGACGAGCGTATCGCCTTCTTTAACATTATCCCCAAGATCATAAAAAACCTCTTTCGCACGCCCTTGTACACGCACGGAGATGTCCACACGATTCGCCTCAACCTCACCTTGAAGCACAAACTCTTTTTGTTGTGTGGCCACTAAATATAGCACCACAATGAGGGCAATAAACAGTGCACCTAAGCCCAATAATGTACGCGTCATTTTCTGCATAGTATTTTCCTAAAGTTATATTTAATCGTTTGATTTAGTTATTATAGTATAGCCGAACAAGTTATCGACTGATATTTATTAACTTCAAGGCAATTGCACTGCATTGCAGCATGCATCCGGTGAATGCATTGGATGATGGTTATTTTTTTTAGACAAATGAAAAAGCCCTCTTCGCTTGAAGAGGGCTATTCATGTTAGGCCCTGGAGATGACCTACTTTCACATGGGGAGGCCCCACACTATCATCGGCGCAGCTACGTTTCACTTCTGAGTTCGGAATGG
>NZ_NEFD01000014.1 GCF_002252155.1 Wohlfahrtiimonas sp. G9077 | reverse complement strand
GGTAATCCCCCCTAAAAATAATAGGATTCAAAAGTAGAATTTTCGCTTAATATTAATTTAAATAAGTTAGGAGATTCTTAATGAAAACATCTAAATTTACTGATAGCCAAATCATGGCAATTTTAAAACAAGCAGAATCAGGTATTCCTGTCACTGCTCTGTGTCGTGAACATGGAATGAGTAGTGCGACATTTTATAAATGGCGAGCTAAATATGGCGGTATGGATACTGCATTGATGGCAAGATTCAAAGAACTAGAAGCCGAAAATGCTAAGCTAAAAAAAATGTACGCTGAAGAGAGATTAAAAGCTGAGATCATCCAAGAGGCCATGGCAAAAAAGTGGTAAAGCCATCTTGTCGTCGAAAGATGGTTCAGGAGGCAATATTACAAAGATCGGTCAGCATTCGTCTAGCGTGTGTTGCATTTAATATCAGTGAAAAATGTTATCGCTATCAATCAAAACTCAAGAGCGATAATGCTTTGATTGCAGAAAAACTAATTGAGCTGACTGAAGAAAATCGAGATTGGGGATTTGGGCTCTGTTTTGCTTATCTGCGACATGTTGCTCAATACCGTTGGAATCATAAACGTGTTTATCGAATCTATTGTGAACTGGCTTTGAACCTACGAATTAAACCTAAAAGGAGATTAAAAAGACATAAACCTGAACCACTCAAAGAGCCCATTAAGTCCAATCAAGTTTGGTCTTTAGATTTTATGCACGACCAATTAATGGATGGCCGCAAGATCAGATTATTGAACATCATTGATGATTATCGTCGTGAAGGCTTAGCCATTGATGTTGATTTTTCACTGCCAACCATCAGAGTCATTAGAGCATTAAAGCAATTACTAGAATGGCGTGAAAAACCTTCAGTCATTCGATGTGATAATGGTCCTGAGTTTGTCAGCCATCAATTTACAGAATGGGCTAAAGAGAATGGAATACGGATAGAATATATTCAACCAGGAAAACCACAACAAAATGCGTATATCGAGCGTTATAATAGGACTGTGCGTTATAGTTGGTTGAGTCAGAATCTATTTGAAACACTTGAAGAAGTACAAGATTATGCAACTCAATGGCTTTGGCATTATAATCATGAAAGGCCACACCAAGCTAATCAAGGACGACCACCTTTAATGGCTGCTTAACCTCTACTTTTAACTTCGGTTATTTATGGGAGGATTACC
>NZ_NEFD01000013.1 GCF_002252155.1 Wohlfahrtiimonas sp. G9077 | reverse complement strand
TTTACCGGCACATTTGCAATCGATGGCACAAGCCAATTAACAGCGACTAACTTTAATCAACTTGGCAAAGGTTCTGTTCAAGTGGCGCAAGATGGCGCGGTGCACTTAAACAATATTACAAGTGAATTAACCAATGCCATTAGCGGTATGGGTAACTTAAATTTAGCGGGCACAGATTTATCTTTGAATACCGGTAATGCAAAGCTTAAGGATTTGACAGGTTCAATTAATCTGACGAACGACTCGAGCTTAACATTGGTTGAAATAGGTCAGTTGAATGATGCTGCTAAGGTGAATATTGCCGCTAAAGGCGACAGAATTACCGTGAATTCAAAAGATGATTTTAGCTTGAATAATCATCTCACAGGCACAGGATTATTGGATGTTAAGGCAGATGGTAACAGCTTTAACTTCGGCAGCGCTGTTGGCAACGAATTTGCCGGCACGGTGAACCTAGAAAACAGCACCTTTGATTTAAAGGGCAATAATACAAACGCATTAACCAATGCAACATTGGTGGTTGGCAATGGCAATATCACAACCGTTGATACTGCGGATCAAACAATCGGCAATTTGACTTTACAAGGTGGACAAACGGTCTTTAATGGTAAAGGCTCGATCAATACCCATACCTTGGTAAACAATGGCGAAAGCACCATTAAAGTTGATCTAAATGCCATTACGCCAACAGATGGCTCAGCCGCAAATCTATTGGATCAAAACAAAGGCCAGCATACTCAACTCATTACAGCTAAAGATAATAGCGGCCTCAAGATCTCTGATCTGACGTTACAGAAATTAGATGGCAGTAAGATCGGTGCAGGTACGATTAGAAGCATTGACCAAAATGGCCAAACCGTTGCGAAAGGTACTTACAATTACGCGCTCAATAATACAGATGGCCTGGGTGTGAATTATGGCCTCAGCGCCTTGGAGATTGCAGATGGCCAAACGCTCGCTTTAGATGCAACGAATGCAATCAATAAAAATATGACGGCAGCCATCACGGGCAACGGTGATTTAACGTTAACTAGTGATGCAATGGGCTTAACTTTAACCAATGATCAAAATGCGTATACAGGTGCAACAAACGTGACCGCAGGTTTGGTAACTGCGGGCAGCGACAATGCCTTTGGTCAAACATCTAACTTAAATTTAGCGGCCGCAACAACCGTTAATTTAAACGGTAAAACACAAACCGTTGGCAGCTTAACGAATGCTGGCTCTGTGGATTTGGCAGGTGGCTCATTAGTAGTGACCAACGCAAAAGGTGCATCCTCAACATCTACTGGTATTTTGAAAGGTATTGGTGATTTAACCATTTCTGCCGGTGATTTAAGCATCACAAAAGCGAACACAGATTTAAATGCAAACATTGCAATCGATTCCGGTGCTGCAATTTCCTTGTCGGATGCGGGCACATTAGGCTCAAGCCAAATAGCGCTTGAAGGTGATTTAAATTTAAATGCGGATACTTCTTTGGGTAACAATCTAGCTGGTAATGGCTCAGTGAATACCAAAGCAGATGTCACATTAACAGGTGATAATTCAGGTTTTACCGGCACATTTGCAATCGATGGCACAAGCCAATTAACAGCGACTAACTTTAATCAACTTGGCAAAGGTTCTGTTCAAGTGGCGCAAGATGGCGCGGTGCACTTAAACAATATTACAAGTGAATTAACCAATGCCATTAGCGGTATGGGTAACTTAAATTTAGCGGGCACAGATTTATCTTTGAATACCGGTAATGCAAAGCTTAAGGATTTGACAGGTTCAATTAATCTGACGAACGACTCGAGCTTAACATTGGTTGAAATAGGTCAGTTGAATGATGCTGCTAAGGTGAATATTGCCGCTAAAGGCGACAGAATTACCGTGAATTCAAAAGATGATTTTAGCTTGAATAATCATCTCACAGGCACAGGATTATTGGATGTTAAGGCAGATGGTAACAGCTTTAACTTCGGCA
>NZ_NEFD01000012.1 GCF_002252155.1 Wohlfahrtiimonas sp. G9077 | reverse complement strand
TTTAAAATTGCCATGATTTGGCTATCAGTAAATTTAGATGTTTTCATTAAGAATCTCCTAACTTATTTAAATTAATATTAAGCGAAAATTCTACTTTTGAATCCTATTATTTTTAGGGGGGATTACCTATCTTTATACAACCCCATAAGGTCTATAGATAAAGAAAGAATGGCAAACATTCTATCATCCTCTGAAATGCCATTTAATTTTGCCCAGTCATTTAAAGCACCTTTTGAGCCCAAGGCTAACTGCATTAATTCTTGATATGAATTCATCTTATATTACCTTTTTTAATTTATAAATTATATTTGATCAAAATCTTTAAGCGGAGGGACTTTCTGGCACTTCACATCAGGTCTATAATTAACAGCTTCACGACTATGTTGCTCCCTATTGTTTTGCAAAAAAGCTTTACGAATTAGCACGCCATTTTCATCCCATTGTTGACACCAACCATTGGCATATCCAAAATCATCGAAGAGAATTTCGGCATATTTTCGACCAGATTCATACCAATAAGTTGCAATCCCCTGTATTAATCGATCTTTATAATTGGCTTCAAAATATTTTTTACCCGATTTGTACCAATAAGTTGTCTTCTGTTGCTTAGCCTGATACCTATCTTCAAAATACTTGTACTGGGGCTCTCCTGATGGATAATATCCAATAACAACAGTTAAATCTAAATCTGGATCAAAAAATGTTTCATATTTAAGAGTCCCATCTTCACGCCAAGATTTTCTGTACTCTTTTTCAAGTAACCGACTGTTTTTATATGACTCTTCACGCTTATTACCATTGATATACCACTGAGTATTGTGCTCTCCAAACGATCGATTTTCATCAGTGCGATCATATTGAGAAATTGAACTAATTGTATGTTGTGAATTGTCAAAATAATTTTTTCTCTCACCCACTAAAAAGCCATTTCTGTAGGAAGCTTCACTTGAAATTAAACCATTTTTATACCAGAGAATATATTTTCCTTCTTTTCTCCCTTCAAGAAGTACATACTCCTCTTTTTTCTCACCAGTATCATAATGCGTTACAATCTTTTCAACTTTACCTTCGCCTTTAGCAATGCGTTCTAACCGAGCCTCTTCTTCTAATTTACGATTAATGGCATCTTGTCTATTTTCTTCTATCATTTTTCGAATACTTTGATTACGCTCTTGCAATAAACGAGCATATTCACGTTTTTGATAATCTTGATACTGCGAATATCCAAAATATCCACCACCTAACACAGTGATAATTGCTAATCCTATTAAACTTTTCTTCAACATATATTCTTCCTTTCAGTTTTAATTTTATTTCTATAATTCACGCATACTCTCACCCACCTTCGTTTGAAGTGGGCTCAAGAAATAATCTATTACTCGGCGTTCTCTGATCTTAATCTCAGCCGTCACATTCATGCCTGCTGTGAGCGGTATTTTCTTTTCATTAATCATTAAAAAGTCTTTATCCAGTTTAATAATCGCTTGGTACACCAATCCATAATCTTGATGCTCGATTGCATCAAAGCTGATGCTTTTCACTCTACCTGTAATATAGCCATATCGAGTATATGGGAAGCTTTCCACTTTGATCACAACCTCTTGGTTATGTTCAATAAAGCCAATATCTTTATTGGGCACTAATGCTTCCACTTCCATAAAGTCACCTTCAGGCACAATCACCATCAACTCTTCACCATGGGAAACCACACCACCTTCTGTATGAATATTCAGCTGTTGCACTGTGCCATTGGCTGGCGCTTTAATGTGAGCTTGATCCATGCGGTGCTTTGCTCGTTGGCTATCTGCTAGATATTGAGGAACCAGCTCTTGAGCTTCTCGCAAGCCGTTTAATATCTCTTGTTTGAGTTGGTATTCAGTGTATTGACGCTCTTTCTCTAACTGAATTTTCCCTTCATTGATCTCAATGAGCCGGCTCTCTTGCGAAACCAATTCATGTTTAGCATTGATATGATCTTGTCTCTTTTGGTTATATTGATGTTTAGAGACACCTTTACTCTTATTATTGCTGAGCTTTTCATAGTCCTGTAGCTCTTCTTCGATGAGTTCAATGTTTTGTGTGAGCTTTTCCACTTGGGCATTGGTGGTACGATACTCTGCATCTTTCTGACGAATGGCTGAACCATAACGATCATCTTGAGATTGCCACAGCTGATACTGGTTTTGTACCAATTGCTCAGCCTGTTTGAGTTCATCGATTGTGATGCGTTCTGTGGCTTCTTCTGTGATGAGTGGCATTTCTTGATTTTGCAGTGCTTTAATCAAAGCTTCAGAGCGGTATTTTAAAAGCGTTGCCGCTTCTAATGATTGCTCTGCTTTTTCATAATCTTGATCCGCACCTAAGAA
The DNA here is from genome assembly GCF_002252155.1 of Wohlfahrtiimonas sp. G9077. Lineage (GTDB taxonomy): Bacteria > Pseudomonadota > Gammaproteobacteria > Cardiobacteriales > Wohlfahrtiimonadaceae > Wohlfahrtiimonas. Next base: position 2,720 of record NZ_NEFD01000012.1, on the reverse strand, counting down.
ATCTAACGTGACTAAAGGGTCATCTTTTTTAACCTCATCACCATTCTTCACATAGATTTTAACAATCCCACCATCTTCTAGGCTTTTGATGGCTTTACTGCGCCCGCTTAATACGGTTTTACCTTGCGCAGTTGCCACAACCTCCATATGACCTAAGATGGCCCATAGAAGAGTGATGACAAAAAAGAGCATGATCAATCGTGCAGCCCATTTAGGTGCATTGGATAAAGGGGTTTCCACCAACTCTAATTGAGCAGGTAGAAATGCACGTTCATCCTCATCACGTTTTGGTGGATCTAATTGTTCTCTGATATTCCAAACGGCTTTCCAAATCTCTTTGTAACGTTTGAACATGGCACCTAAGCCTTCTTTCCATAATCCCATGGTTTAATCTCCTTAGCCATTCTGTAACTGGTGGAGATAGGCGTAGTAACCGTTCTCTTTTTTCAATAAGTCATCGTGTTTACCTTCTTCCACAATGACACCTTTATCCATCGCAATGATTCTAGTTGCCATCCGCACTGTGGATAGGCGATGGGCAATGATCAATACTGTACGACCACGGCAGATATCTTTCATATTCTTCATGATGGCATGTTCAGATTCATAATCTAAAGCACTCGTTGCTTCATCAAAGATTAATATTCTAGGATTGCCAATCAATGCACGAGCAATGGCGATGCGTTGTCTTTGACCACCTGACAGTGTGGAACCATGTTCGCCTACCATGGTGTCATAGCCTTCTGGGAGTTCCATGATAAAGTCATGAGCACCTGCCAATTTAGCAGCAGCCATCACACGTTCTAATGTCATACCAGGATCAGAGAGTGCAATATTATCTTTGACGGATCGATTGAATAATAAGTTCTCTTGCAGCACTACACCAATCTGACGGCGCAGCCATGCAGGATCAGCCAAAGATAGATCATTGCCATCAATGAGCACTCGCCCTCGCTCAGGGACATAAAGCCGTTGGACTAATTTGGTTAATGTACTTTTACCTGAACCTGATCGACCTACGATGCCGATGATCTCACCTGCTTGAATGGTAAGGTTAGTATTTTTTAAAATTTCAGGGCCATCGGGACGATAGCGGAACACGATATTTTCAAAAGTGATGTCACCTTTAATGGGTGGCAATGCCAACTGGCTTTTAGGATTTTCTGTCGGAGTATTTAAAATATCCCCTAAGCGAGCAACCGAGATACCTACTTGCTGAAAGTCCTGCCATAGCTGAGCTAATCTTACAATCGGTGCTGCCACTTGCCCTGCGAGCATATTAAAGGCAATCAATTGACCCACTGTCATTTCACCTTTAATAACAAGTTGAGCCCCTAACCATAGTGTCATCACAGAGACAATCTTTTGAATCAGTTGCACACCTTGTTGACCAATGGTGGCTAAACGCGTAACACGAAAGCTTGAGTGAACATAAGCAGCTAACTGTTTATCCCACTGTGTGGTTGCTTGTGGTTCAACTGCCATCGCTTTAATGGTGCCGACACCACTGACTGATTCCACCAAAAATGATTGGTTATGAGCACTCTTTTGGAATTTATCATGTAAACGCGCACGAAGAACTGGGCTGATGAAAGCAGACCAAATTGCATAACAAGGTAATGAAGCCAAAACCACCATCGTTAACCAAACGCTGTAATAAAGCATCACAGCAATGAATATGAATGAGAACAATAAGTCCAATAAAGAAGTTAAGGCCTGCCCTGTTAAGAAGTTACGGATCTGTTCTAACTCACGAATACGGGCAACAGTTTCACCCACACGGCGTGATTCAAAATAAGAGATGGGCAAAGCCAACATATGTCTGAATAGTCGAGCACCCAATTCAACATCAATACGGCTTGTGGTATGGGCAAAGATATAGGTTCTTAAACCATTCAACACCACATCAAACAATGTAATGACAACTAAGCCAATGACAATGACATCTAAAGTAGTTAAACCACGATGTACTAATACTTTATCCATCACCACTTGGAAAAAGAGTGGCGTCACTAAAGCAAATAACTGTACAAATACAGAAATTAATAGAACTTCACCTAAAATTTTACGGTATTTAATGACAGCAGGAATAAACCATGTGAAATCAAACTTACGGAGTTCGCCTAAAATAGAGGCACGAGAAGCCACAACAATGATGCGACCTTCATAACAAACATCAAACTCCTCACGGGATAACATCTGAGGCTTGCCTGTTCTTAAATCATGAATCAATACTTGTTCATCATCTACCCGGGCAATGATGAAGTGTTCACCATCTTCTCGCCATGCTAACGCTGGGAGCGCTGCTAAGTGTAAGCGACTGTTGAGTTGTTTAATGCATTTTGCTTTAAGTTCGAGGTGTTTAGCCGCTAACAACCATTGCGATTGTGTGAGCCCTTTACCTTCAACATCATACTGATGGCTAATATCTTCTGCATTAACAGCAATGCCATGAAAACCTGCCAATAAAACCAATCCTCGTAATGCCAAATCAATGGGTTGATCTGACAGTGAATCCTCTACTTCTGATACTGACATATTTATTATACTTCCGATTTATATTGAAAAATTTAATAGAATAATGGTCTTTTACGGTAATCCTCCCATAAATAACCGAAGTTAAAAGTAGAGGTTAAGCAGCCATTAAAGGTGGTCGTCCTTGATTAGCTTGGTGTGGCCTTTCATGATTATAATGCCAAAGCCATTGAGTTGCATAATCT
>NZ_NEFD01000011.1:0-2500 GCF_002252155.1 Wohlfahrtiimonas sp. G9077 | reverse complement strand
ACCCGAAACCAGGCGATCTATCCATGGCCAGGCTGAAAGTTAGGTAACACTGACCGGAGGGCCGAACCCACATCTGTTGCAATAGATGGGGATGAGCTGTGGATCGGAGTGAAAGGCTAATCAAGCTTGGAGATAGCTGGTTCTCCCCGAAAGCTATTTAGGTAGCGCCTCATGTATCACTTCTGGGGGTAGAGCACTGTTTCGGCTAGGGGGTCATCCCGACTTACCAACCCGATGCAAACTCCGAATACCAGAAAGTGCAATCATGGGAGACACACAGCGGGTGCTAACGTCCGTTGTGAAGAGGGAAACAACCCAGACCGCCAGCTAAGGTCCCTAAATTATCGCTCAGTGGTAAACGATGTGGGAAGGCATAGACAGCTAGGATGTTGGCTTAGAAGCAGCCATCATTTAAAGAAAGCGTAATAGCTCACTAGTCGAGTCGGCCTGCGCGGAAGATTCAACGGGGCTTAAGCGATATACCGAAGCTGCGGATTTAATACTTAAGTATTAAGTGGTAGGGGAGCGTTCTGTACGCCGGTGAAGGAATACTCGTGAGAGATTCTGGAGGTATCAGAAGTGCGAATGCTGACATGAGTAACGTTAATGGGAGTGAAAGACTCCCACACCGAAAGACCAAGGTTTCCTGTTCAACGTTAATCGGAGCAGGGTGAGTCGGCCCCTAAGGCGAGGCAGAGATGCGTAGTCGATGGGAATCAGGTTAATATTCCTGAACTTCTATATAATGCGATGGAGGGACGGAGAAAGCTAAACTAGCTGGGTGACGGTTATCCCAGTTTAAGCAAGTAGGCAGAGATCTTAGGCAAATCCGGGATCTTAATGCCGAGATGTGATGACGGTGAGTCTACGGACTCCGAAGTAGTTGATGCTATGCTTCCAAGAAAAACTTCTAAGCTTCAGTTATATAGAAACCGTACCCCAAACCAACACTGGTGGTCGGGATGAGAATTCTAAGGTGCTTGAGAGAACTCGGGTGAAGGAACTCGGCAAAATTGTACCGTAACTTCGGGAGAAGGTACGCCCTTTTAGGTGAAGGATTTACTCCATAAGCCTGAGAGGGCCGCAGTGAAAAGGTGGCTGCAACTGTTTATCAAAAACACAGGACTCTGCAAACACGAAAGTGGAAGTATAGGGTCTGACGCCTGCCCGGTGCTGGAAGGTTAATTGATGGGGTTAGCAGTAATGCGAAGCTCTTGATCGAAGCCCCAGTAAACGGCGGCCGTAACTATAACGGTCCTAAGGTAGCGAAATTCCTTGTCGGGTAAGTTCCGACCTGCACGAATGGCGTAATGATGGCCACACTGTCTCCACCCGAGACTCAGTGAAATTGAAATCACCGTGAAGATGCGGTGTACCCGCGGCAAGACGGAAAGACCCCGTGAACCTTTACTATAGCTTTGCAGTGGATTTTGAATCTTTTTGTGTAGGATAGGTGGGAGGCTTTGAAGCATCGACGCCAGTCGGTGTGGAGCCATCCTTGAAATACCACCCTAAAATATTTGAAATTCTAACCTAGACCCGTTATCCGGGTTGGGGACATTGCATGGTGGGTAGTTTGACTGGGGCGGTCTCCTCCGAAAGAGTAACGGAGGAGTGCGAAGGTACCCTCAGCGCGGTCGGAAATCGCGCTTTTGAGTGCAAAAGCATAAGGGTGCTTGACTGCGAGACAGACAAGTCGAGCAGGTACGAAAGTAGGTTTTAGTGATCCGGTGGTTCTGTATGGAAAGGCCATCGCTCAACGGATAAAAGGTACTCCGGGGATAACAGGCTGATTCCGCCCAAGAGTCCATATCGACGGCGGAGTTTGGCACCTCGATGTCGACTCATCACATCCTGGGGCTGTAGTCGGTCCCAAGGGTATGGCTGTTCGCCATTTAAAGTGGTACGCGAGTTGGGTTCAGAACGTCGTGAGACAGTTCGGTCCCTATCTGCCGTGGGCGTTGGAAATTTGAGGGGAGCTTCTTCTAGTACGAGAGGACCGAAGTGGACGTATCTCTGGTGTTCCGGTTGTCATGCCAATGGCATTGCCGGGTAGCTAAATACGGACGGGATAACCGCTGAAAGCATCTAAGCGGGAAGCCCACCCCAAGATTAGATTTCCCTAGAGGTTTAACCTCTCTAAAGGTCCGTCGGAGACTACGACGTTGATAGGTTGGGTGTGTAAGTGCAGTAATGCATTGAGCTAACCAATACTAATGACCCGTGAGGCTTGACCATATAATAGGTCTCAGAAAAATGTAACAAGTAATGTCGCTAGACTGAACCAACTAAACCAAAGAATGCTGTTGTTGTGATTTAATCACACAACCACTAGTTTTCCTGGAGACAATAGCGCTATGGAACCACCTGATCCCATTCCGAACTCAGAAGTGAAACGTAGCTGCGCCGATGATAGTGTGGGGCCTCCCCATGTGAAAGTAGGTCATCTCCAGGGCCTAACATGAATAGCCCTCTTCAAGCGAAGAGGGCTTTTTCATTT
>NZ_NEFD01000010.1 GCF_002252155.1 Wohlfahrtiimonas sp. G9077 | reverse complement strand
TTTAAAATTGCCATGATTTGGCTATCAGTAAATTTAGATGTTTTCATTAAGAATCTCCTAACTTATTTAAATTAATATTAAGCGAAAATTCTACTTTTGAATCCTATTATTTTTAGGGGGGATTACCCATGTTGCTTCCCCCATTTGCTTCATAAACTCTTCAAAATTAAATCCACGCTTTGGCAATGGCTGATGATCAATTTCAATCACAAATTCTGGCAATTCACCCCCAGCATTTAAATATGCTTCAAGCGCCGCAATTCCTTTTTTCACCAATGCTTCTGCTTTTGCATGCGTTGCTGTTTGCAACTCACCACCAATAATCCCCATGATGAATAATGCTTCTCGCGTTCTTTGTAAACCGCGCTGCTTAAGCGCTGAGTCAGATGACCAGTAGACGCATGTTGCAAACAAAACATCAAAATCAAAACGCTCATCTTTGCAGTACGCTAAAAACTCAGGCAATGTTGGCGGAAATGTTTTGCCACTCTTTGCAACTTTCTCTAAACCACTCATCACTTGCTTTGCTGTGAGTCCCGACAATCCTGCTTTCCATGCCATATTTTCACTAGCAATCTCACCAAATGAGTTAGTCCAAAGCTCACCGTACATTTGGCTCATAAACTCCCAAATTTGTTCGAGTGCCTGAATTCTGCGCTGCTCTTTGCGCTCTTGCTCTCTCATTTGCAATTCGCACTCGTTCAACGGCTGACAATTTGCGGTTTGGATTGCTTGAATGGGTTGCATGATTAACTCCTCGATCTGCATATTTGTTTTCGTAAACTAAAATGAATTTGTTAGGGCGGACAAACCACGTAAAATCCATAACCCACCCCTTATCGCCGCCGCCTTTTAAGAAGCTTGATTGGCTCGCGATATCAATTGCTTCAAGTACTTTCTCTAGCGTGAATTCTTTAATGCGAGCTTTTAATAACTTATCGCGTTGGCTGCCTGGGGTGATGGCTTTAATTGGTGTAAATCCTGCGGCATTCCATTTTTCGATGATTTGCTGATAAGCATTTTCTGGTAGGGTATTACTACTACCACTACTAATAGATTCAGAAGAGTGACTGATTCTATGTGCAGCTCCTGCACCACCCCCTCGTGCATCTGCTGCACCACCTAGTGAATCTCCTGCACTACCCCCTAGTGCATTTCCTGCACCACCTACATCATTTGATTTATCTAGTGTCAAATGGTATAAATTTGATTGCTTCTCGTTGTTTCTGATTCGATTTTCGACACGAAGCAGGCCCATATCTACCAGCGCTTTAATGTGTCCTATTACGGACCGTTTGCTGATCTCGCACTGATCAGCAATATGCTGGTAGCTGGGCCAACATTCACCTAAATCACTGGCATTGTCCGCCAACTTCAAAAGAACAAGTTTACGCAATGGATTACCCACTTTGATTTTCATTGCTTTAACCATTAATTCCATACTCATATGGACTACCTCGCAATCCAATATTCTTTAAAAATCGCCCCTGTCTTAGGACACTTCACATACTCGGATGTGATGTTATGGCCGCGGCGTTTGAGCTCACTGATTCGTGAACGTAATTCGGTTGTATGAAATAACACTTTTGCCGAATGCACTGAAATACGATTACCTGCCTCCAGGTACATTAAAATTTGCTCACGTTTACCAATTCTTTTCGGTTTTTCCATCTTATTTCTCCTCTTCTGCTTTAGCTGGTTGTTCACCAAACACATCAGGACGCAAATCATGTCTTGATATACCTGTAATCGATTCAATTTTTAAAACATATTCCGCAGGAGGCGCTTTCTTAAATCGATGAACCCAAGAACCAATATGCCCTTGTTTAATACCTAATTTTCTAGCGAGGGCCGTTTGCCCTCCAGCTCTATCGATAGCCTCCATTAATTTTGCTTTCATTACCCACCTTTGTTATTGAAAATAACAATGATTATAACTAATGCTATTAATATTTCAATAGCAAATGTAATTTGTAGAACAATAACTATTGTTATAAACTTAAATAATGAATAAATTTAATTGTTTGAGGTAACTATGGAATTGAAAGATCGCTTAAAACAGGCTAGAGCTGCCAAAAAGCTATCTCAGGCCAAACTTGCTGAACTCGCTGGTGTTACTCAGCCAACAATTATGTTTATAGAAAATGGCAGAAATAAGGGATCGTCTAAAATTGTAGATATCGCAAATGCATTAGACGTATCACCAGATTGGCTATTACATGGCAAAGAGATGAGTAATGCAGAAATATCAAAAATACCTGTCGGCGAATGGGATGAATCTGCACCTCTAACTGATGAAATCGTCGCGATTCCTTATTTAAATGGCTTTTCATTATCAGCAGGTACAGGTGCGGTAAATTCTGACTTGCCATACTGTGGCGCCAAATTATGGTTCTCAAAAGCATTCCTTAAAAGGAGAAGTACAGATATATCGAAAATCTTTAGCATCGATGTTAAAGGGGATAGCATGTCACCAAAATTCGAAAGTGGCGGCATTGTCATTATAGACTCAGCCAATAACACGCTAGAAGATGGTAAAGTTTTCGCAATACATTACGATGGGCAAGACTTTATTAAGACATTACGCTGGATGCCTTGTGATATGGTATTAATCGAATCGGAAAACCCGATATATAGATCTTTTGAAGTGCCTTTATCAGAAGTGACCATCATTGGTCGAGTGATTGCATACCAACGAGAAGAGTTTTAAAAATTTTCAGGTCTTATTATTACAAATAAATACAACATATTTCATACTATGAATAAAATTTATAAGGATAAATTCATGAATAATACTAACTTAGAAGTTATAAAAAAAGGAAATTTTCAAGAAAATTTTGGTATTGATATTGATTGCTATGTTTTAAATGATAAAAAAAGGACTGCAGTTATCAGTAGTCGAGGAATGGCATCTGCAATAGGATTTAAAGGAAAAGGAGGCAATAACCTACAGAGATTTATTGATGGAAAAGCCATATCACAATATATAACTGTAGATTTAAGAGAAAAGCTAAATAATCCTATAAAATTTTTATCAAGACCTGGTCATTTAGACTCTGTAGCGCCTTTAACTTATGGATATGATGTCACTATTCTTATAGATCTTTGTAATGCTGTAATTGCAGCTGAGTTAGACTCTGCCCTTTCAATTACTCAAAAAGAAATCGCTAAACAAGCACATATCATTCTAAATGCTTCAGCAAAAACAGGGATCCAGGGATTGGTTTATGCTCTTTCTGGATATGATGCCACCAAAGAAGAAGTTATAGAGGCCTTCAAACTGTATGTTCAGCAAGAAGCCCGAGAATATGAAAAAGAATTCCCCGAACAGCTATATACAGAATGGTATAGAATTTATGAATTACCAAAACCGGAAAGAAACAGACCCTTTAAATTTATGCACCTGACTAACAATCACGTATATAAGCCATTGGCTCAAAGTAATGGAAAATTATTAGAGTTGATGCACTATGAAAAGGCTCAAAAAGGCGATAAAAGTAAACGACTACACCAATTTTTAAATGAAATTGGTGTAAAGGCTCTTAGAATGCATTTAGGCCAATTATTAGGGATAGCAAAAATTTCAAAGAATAAAATAGATTATGAAGGACATTTTCAAAAAGTTTTTGGCCAACAACTAGATATATTCGAGGATCAATAAAGCAAAGAAAACCTATGCAGTATATTAATTTTATTCATATATAATTGATATATAAACGGATCTTTAAAACCACCTTCGGGTGGTTTTTTATTGCCTAGCAAATACAAAAACTATTAATAAAAACAATAACAATCAATAATGATAGCAATATTAATTACAATCGTTATTGACTATATAAATACTTTTGCTATTATTCATCTCACGCACACAATTAAATGCTGGAGATACTGATGAAGTTTATATCGTTTGATAACTTAGCTGATGCCAAAACCTGGTTTGCAATGAACCAATTTAGCCTAAAGAGCTTTGCTTGGTCATTTGGTAAATATGCAATCACCATTTCATTCATGGAGAAGTAACGACCATGGTCAATCAAATTCTATCCATTAACAACGGAGTCGCGGCGATTCATAACTGTGATGATGGCACATCAGAACTCGCGATTTATAAAGATGGCCATACAACTCTTTATACGCTTAATCCAAGCGACACATTCCAACAAATCAGAGATAAAGCTCTTGAATGCTTAGGCGCTCAACATCGCCAATGAGGAAATTATGAGAAATAATACAAATATTACCCATGTGGTTATTGATATCGAAACGCTCGGCACTGTAACCAGCATGTTAAAAAAAGGGACTTGCCCTATCCTTCAAGCCGCTTATACGCTTGTCAAATACCACCCTGAAGATCAACAATGGCGATTATCTGGCGGTGCAGGATTCACTTTTAGTTTAGGTGTACAAAACGAGTTAGATGCCTGCCCAGAAACAGTCCGCTGGCATATTGAACACAACAAAGATAATTATATCTCACAACTAAGAGCCTCACTTGAAGCGCCGCTTGATTCAGCAGATTACTTTAAACAAGCACTGGAAGCAATCATTCGTGATGGACAAGAGGTTCACTATTGGTCACGTGGAAAAGATTTTGATTTCACGATTCTAGCCAGTTACGCAATGCAAAATAATATTTCGTATCCATTCATGTATGAATACGCATTCACTCGCACACATTGCATCCGCGATTTAGAAACTTTCTTTGGCATTGATCGTCAACAATTTAAAAATGGTAATCCGCACTGTGCTATGCATGATACAGAACATGAGGCCCGTATTCTTTCTCATTGGTTAAATGGTGGCAAATAATGGCACGTGGAATTAATAAAGTGATTTTATTGGGCCACTTAGGGCGTGATCCAGACGTTAAATACATGCCAAACGGCAATCCCGTGGCAAACATGACGATTGCAACATCTGAACACTGGAAAGATCGCAATTCAGGACAGCCTCAAGAACGTACAGAATGGCACCGCTTAGTCATCTTTGGGAAATTAGCTGACATTGCTGGTCAATATCTTCGTAAAGGCTCTTTGATCTATATTGAAGGTCAATTACAAACACGTAAATGGACAGACAGTACAGGTCAAGATCGTTATACAACAGAAATTGTTGTCAATACTTTGCAAATGTTGGATAGAAAAGGCGCCGCATTCGGTGAAAATGGTGATTATGAAACGAACCAAGATCTACCAAAAACACAAACACCCAAAGCCATAGCTGCAGAACAAAAAGCGCTGACCTCACACGATATAAATGCATTAATGAATGAGGACTTTGATGCACCAGATTCAGATATTCCACTGTAGATAACCAATTATATTAATCGATGGAGAGTAATCATATGATGAAGTTATGTAAAACATGTAACACCATGAAACATGGTAGTGAATTTTACAAAAACAAAGCAAAATCAGATGGCCTTCAATCACATTGCAAAGTATGCGATAACAAAAGGCGTTCCAAGTATCATCACAACAAAAAAGCAGCAAAAAATAATGATACAGCTCAGCCAAAAGTTAAGAAAGCACCACAACGTATAAAGCTGAACCCTCCAAAAACCACAGAGAGAAAACGCCGCAGTAATGTTACGACTAAAAATTCCCCTTCAAAAATTGATGGCTTACTACTGGCACATACATTAAAGGTTAATCAAGAATGTAAAGCTAAAATTCGTCATCAACAACGTGGTGAACTCATTAAAATTAAATCTGTGATCAATGCCAAATTTGTCAATATTTCAACATCAACGATTGGCGAACAAATCTCGGTATCGGCAACCATGATGGTCAATAAAAAAGTACATAAATATGAATCTGCATATTTATCACCATCTGAAGCTGAAGCATTGATCAATCAAATGCATATTAGCCCTAAAGATGTAGCATCGGAATATATTCATTTTGTAAAACATGGTAGAAGATTCAATGACCAATCTTTTTCTACCGCATGTAACCAACCAAAGTAAGTAGGTGTAGAAAAACATGATCGTTATTAATAGAACACAAGTTCGCCACATCTTATCCACAAATGGCACTTTAATACGCCCATCTACACTAGAGCAGTATGAAGCAGATGGCATTATCCGGTAATCCCCCCTAAAAATAATAGGATTCAAAAGTAGAATTTTCGCTTAATATTAATTTAAATAAGTTAGGAGATTCTTAATGAAAACATCTAAATTTACTGATAGCCAAATCATGGCAATTTTAAA
>NZ_NEFD01000001.1 GCF_002252155.1 Wohlfahrtiimonas sp. G9077 | reverse complement strand
CCATTCCGAACTCAGAAGTGAAACGTAGCTGCGCCGATGATAGTGTGGGGCCTCCCCATGTGAAAGTAGGTCATCTCCAGGGCCTAACATGAATAGCCCTCTTCAAGCGAAGAGGGCTTTTTCATTTTGTGCTATGCAAAAAAATTGCGCATTGTATCATTTACTGAAATTGGTCAAAACAGAGTGAAATAAATGCTAAATGCCATTTAATCTCAGTAAAAAGGCGCTAAAATGACCATTTAACTTTTCTCGTGTGAGCGTGATGACTAAAATAACTTTACAAGATCTCATCAAAGATCGACTGCCAAAGAATGAGGATGACTTGGTAAACCTGTCCGATGATATTTGGGCGATGGGGGATTTGGCTACCATTGAACAAAAATTGGACCAAAATGCATTTAATCTATTCATTGCCACGAATGTCATTGGCATTTGGAAAGGTGATGGTTGGGGCGGAGTGTTGGAGCACAACCAATTATTACCGCATGTGGTGCCGGCATTGACGGCAATGGGTTTACCGGATATGGCGAATCATTTTGAGCAGCTGCTTACGCTGTTTCCATTTTCGCCCACAGATTTGACGGTGGCGGATCATTTTCAGGATCACTTAAATTTTTTACTCAATCCCCGTTTTACTGTGGCGGATGAACGATTGAGCACCATTTCAGATAAAACGCGTATGGAATTATCCAATCAATTTCATGAAGAGTTGTCTGTCTTAGATGATCAAGCCGAAGCTTTATGGGCATATGATGCGCCCGATCAAGAAGGTTGGGGTATGGTGCTCACACAGTTTCACTAAATTAAAAAGAGAACCTTGCGTTCTCTTTTTTATGGAATCATGCGTTGAGTTGATGTGTTGTGATTAAATAATCGAGCCAATAATCACAACCTTGGTTGACCAAATCATAGGTCAGTTCAAAATTGCCCGTGTAATAAGGATCTGGCACTTCATCATGTTCAGGATGCTGGAGCGGTGCTAAAAATAGATGAATTTTTTCATCATATTGATCCGTTGGCGGTAGGGCTTTGAGATCGCGCACATTGTTATGATCCATCGCTAAAATATAATCATAATGATCATAATCTCGGCTTGTGATGCGAGTGGCAATCATGTCATCGGTTGAAATATTATGCTTGGCTAAAATCTTTTGTGTACCGATATGTGGCGGTTTGCCTTCATTCCAATCACCTGTTGCCGCTGAGGCAATTTCGATTTGATTGCCTAAACCGCGCGCTGTGACTTTGGCACGAAAGAGCGCTTCTGCCATCGGGGAGCGGCAAATGTTTCCAAGACAGACAAATAAAATTTTAATCATCAGGATGTCCTTTGGTTCTAAAATGGCTCATTGTAGCTTACAATGGCGCATTAAGAACCATTATGATGACTAAAAGAACAAATTATGGCGTTTACAATTTATCATTCGAATCATTTAGATGACTTGCAATTTATGGCAAGTTATATCATTAAAAATAAGCCTCTAGCTGATCCGCTTGCACCTGAATATTTCATCATCCACAGCGCCGGTATGACCAACTGGCTCAAAAGTGCATTGGCCACAGAACACCATATTTTTGCCAATACGCGTTTAGAATTCCCCATCAATCAGATTGTGACGATCATTGAAAATTTATTGACGCCAGAAGAGCGCGCTCAAACCAACTTGCGCATGTCTCGCTTAACTTTGACATGGGCAGTGTATGATGCCCTCAATCAACTGGATTTGTCGGATCTGCCAGAGCTTGCCAGCTATTTAAATGATAAAGGCGCACAATCCGATGATGTGCGCATGATGGGGCTAGCCGAAGAGATTGCCGGATTGTTTGATAAATATTTAGCTTATCGCCCAAAATGGTTTGCAGCATGGGAGCGCAATCAGCGCATTTTCCCGGAATCGCCATATGAATCTTGGCAGCAGCAGCTTTGGCAAACCATTCGTTCACAGGTGATTAAACAATACTATTTGGCCAATGTTTTATCATTGTTGCAAACTTTGCCAAAGTCGCGTTATCAATCGCCTTTAATTCCAGAGCGCCTGTTTATCATCGGGATTTCAACGCTGCCACCGTTATTCATTGAGCTATTGCATGTGTTAAGTGCGCACATTGATGTGCATCTTTTTTTTACCAATCCATCGCAATTTTATTGGGGGGATTTGACGCAATATCGCCAGCGGAACATAAAACGCATCAATTTTAAAACAGAGGATGAGCGCACAAACTGTTTAGCGCCAAATGCACAAGCCATTGAATTGGATGAAGAGGCGCATTGGCTTGAGTTTCATGGTAATCCATTATTGGCAAACTTTGGCAAAATTGGGCGCGATTTTTTGCATATCTTATCGCAATATGATGATTTAAATGAAATTGAGGCATTCACCGAGCCCACCACAAAAGGATTATTGGGCGAAGTGCAGCGCGCCGTTTATCATCTTGCGCCGATTGATTCTACAGCACCGAAATATTGCCTGTCAGACAATGATCGCACCATTGCATTTCATGCCCATTACAGTGAACGCCGAGAAGTGGAGGGATTGTATGATCAGTTGCTCAAAGCATTTAATGAGGATCCTACATTAGAGCCAAAGGACATCATTGTGATGGTGTCGGACATTGATCGTTATCGCCCGATGATTGAAGCGGTGTTTGGCTCACCTTTTGAGCCGCGCGTTAAAATTCCATTCACCATCTCAGATTTCACCTTAGGGAAGCATGAGCCCATTCTAGAAGCATTTTTATTATTGTTATCGATGTCTGAAAGTCAATTTACAGTTTCAGAGATTTTAACGTTGCTCGATATTCCTGAAATTGGTGAGAAATTTCATCTAAAGATTGAAGATCGCGCCCTCATTAAACGTTGGATTGATGCCTCAAACATTCGCTTTGCCATTGATGATCAGCATCTTGATGATATGCACATTCGCGATGACTTCACCAATACTTGGTTGTGGGGATTAAAACGCTTGTTGTTAGGCTATGCGGTGAGCGATCACTATCAGTTAGAAGGCGTGCGAGCATTACCTTATGTACAGGGCGGAGATGCGGAAGTCTTAGGGCATTTGGCAGATTTTATTGACGCATTGATTGGATTGAAGGAGAAGTTATCCCATGCGTATCTGCTCACCGAATGGCGCACATTGCTGCCGGAAATTTGGAACACATTTTATGTGGACACTTCAGCCACGCAACAGCGTTTGCAGCATTTACAAGCGATTTGGAATACTTTCATTGATGAAGGCTTAGAGACGCAGTTTCATGATGAGGTTTCCATTCATTTAATGTATCGTCATCTCAATGAACACTTGTCATCATTTCGTCCGGAATCTCGATTTTTAACAGGATCGGTGAACTTTTGTACCTTCATTCCGATGCGCTCCATTCCCTTTAAAATTGTCTGTATGCTCGGCATGAACCAAGACAGTTTTCCCCATCGTCGCCAATATCCTGAATATGATTTGATGCAGGCGCATCCCGAGCGCGGAGATCGCTCGGTGACCAACGATGAACGCTATTTATTTTTAGAGGCGATTTTATCGGCGCGCACGCAGTTGTACATCAGTTACATCGGGCGCAATATTCATAACAATAGCGAGATGTTTCCTTCATTATTTGTCAATGAGCTGCAATATTATTTGGATGAATTGGCCGTGACTTCATCCGGGCAGCCCGTCAGCCAAGCTTTGCTTTATGAGCATCCCTTATCGCCGTTTAGCCCAACGCTCTTTAAGGCAGATAGCCCCATTCGTTCTTTTCAAAAACCATGGTTGCCCACATCAATCTGTGTGGATGATGTGCCTTTTGTGCCGGCAATGGTGGAGGTTATCACTTTAACGCCTAAGCAACTCATTGATACGTTTAAAAACCCCATCAAAGCATATAGCTTAAAGCACTTTGGCATTCATTATCAAAATGATCAAGAGGATGAATTGTCCGATGATGAACTCTTTAGTCTTGCTCAATACAATGGGCTAGAAGCATACACTGCGCGGGTTCAGCTCCTTGAGGATCTGTTTTACAATGATTTGCCCATCGATGAATTGTCCGATTATGCGCATCATACGCTGTTTGATCGTTATAAAGCCGAAGGGCGATTGCCAAAA
The DNA here is from genome assembly GCF_002252155.1 of Wohlfahrtiimonas sp. G9077. Taxonomy (GTDB): domain Bacteria; phylum Pseudomonadota; class Gammaproteobacteria; order Cardiobacteriales; family Wohlfahrtiimonadaceae; genus Wohlfahrtiimonas. Next base: position 674,820 of record NZ_NEFD01000001.1, on the reverse strand, counting down.
TTTGCATTCGCCGAAATTGATTGGCACAGTTTTGCCGAGCCTGTGGTGCAATTGGTCTTGCAGGCTAAAGAGAAGGGATGTCAATATGGTGCACAGCAGCAAGTGCATGTGAGATTGGATCATTGCATCATCGAAGGCACGGTTTATGGCGTGCCGAATGTACAGCAAAGTAATGTTTTTGTGGGTAAATGGACGCTGACGCGTCAGTTTGAGGCATTCATCACTCATTTATTGAATGTTGTGGCACTGAATCAACCGGTTTGCTCCACCATTTTTTATTTAGAGGATCAAGTGGACAGCATTGATATTTCAGGCATTGGCCCAGAAGAAGCTTTGCAGCATTTAAACACCTTTTTTGAAGGTTATTGTCTGAACCAACAAACCCCATTTTTAATGATTAATGCCAAAGATTATTTGAAAACAGGGGGCAAAATCATTCGGCCGCATCAAGCACTGATTGACCAAATGTATCACCATTATGATGAAAGCGTGGCCACTGCTTATTTGTCAGAACATTCTGAATTTAAAACAAAAATTGTGGATCGATATTGGAAAAGTTTAGAAGATATGCAAGATGCGATGCGGGCGCGTTTTGTGCCAGAGATCACATTAAAAGAGGTGATGGGATATTTATATTTTGTCACTCATTATCAATCGCTGTTGCCAGAAAAACCGCGAAAAACAGCCAAAAGATAAAAAAATGCGCAACTTTGATAAAACTTTTAATTTCAATGAATTAAATGGGTTTTATGCAAGTTGCACACAGTGTTATCCACAGGTTATGTGGACTTATCCATAACCAATTGGGTGATCAATGGCTGTTTAAAATGGCATTGATGACGCTGTTGGCTTTGTGGCGCGTTTCTGCCAATTCACGCTCTGGCACAGAATCATGCACAATGCCGGCGCCTGCTTGGATGGTGGCAATGCCATCTTGGACATTGGCTGAACGAATCACAATACAGCTGTCTAAATCACCAAAACTGTTGAGGTAACCAATGGCGCCGCCGTAACTGCCACGAGCCACAGGTTCATATTCATAGATGGCAGTCATGGCAGCGATTTTGGGATCACCCGTTAATGTTCCCATGTTCATGGTGTGAATGTAAGCATCAAAGGCATCGAGATGATCTTGCAATTGCGCTTGCACGTTTGACACCAAATGCATGACATATGCATAGCGATCCACTTTCATTAAATCCTTCACATGAAACGAGCCCGGTTTGGCAATCGGTGTTAAATCGCGCTCAGCAAGATCCACAAGCATCATGTGTTCATTGACTTCTTTTGGATCATTGAGCAGGTCTTGCTCTAATTTTAAATCAAGCACCGGATCAATGACATCATTCACGCGGCCACGTGGGCGCGTACCGGCAATGGGATAGAGCTCCACAACGCGTGATGTGTGATCAAATTTTAAAGCGCGTTCAGGCGATGCGCCAAAGAGTGTGAAGGCATCATCTTGTAGATAAAAGAGATAAGGGCTAGGATGGGCGGTTTTAAGGGCAGCATAAGCATTGATGGCCGACGGGCAGGCCACTTGAAAACGGCGAGAAGGTACAATTTGTTGAAATTCACCAGCTTTAACGCGATCAATCAGTGTGGCCACGGTGTTTAAAAATTCATTTGGATCATCGACTTCCAAAATCTCATGGCTGACAGTTTCATTGTGTGCCTCAGGAATAAAGGTTTGTGCGGCGTATTGATTGACGTGTTGAGCAGTGGCTTGAATGTCAAATGGCGTCTCTTGTGCATCACCAAATTGATTGTGCTGGACATGAGCAGTTTTGGCCACGTGATCGATGATGATCAATGTTTCTGCCACGTAGACTAAGATGTCATGTCCGCGATTGGTTTCTGGCACGGGGATGTCATAATAATAACCCACTAAATCATAACCCAACAAACCTGCCATAAAATAGCTGTATTCATTGTCATGGGCACGATCTGCAAAGCTTTGCACGGTGCGCAGTACATCCATTGGGGAAAATTGTCCGCCTTTTGGGAATGCAAAGATGAGTTGGGTGGCTGTTTTTGCGGTTAGGTTTGTGTGAATGGGCGCTTGACTGATGAGTTCAAGAAGTGCAGCACCATTGTCGGTTAGAGCCGTGATGATCACATCTTGACCAAAGCTTTCAATCTTAATGGCCGCTTGTGTCAGTAAAAAACTTTTGAGTGCATGTTGATGATCAACATCGGCCGATTCATACAAAAGATGATGATTGCGCCCTTCGGTTAATGCTTGATATAAGCCAAGTGGATCACGTGGGAAATCGAGGGCGGCTGTTGTGTGAGATGCTAAATTTGTCATGATATGTCCTTTTATGTTTGAAAGATTGAATGGTTGAGTCAGTGCGTTTGCGGACAATCATGCATGCATAAAAAAAGCCCGCTTGCGCGGGCTTGATCGACTGATGACGTATTTATTGTACGCACAGCACCATCTCCCGCGAGGAGGAGATGTGCCACCATAAATATTGCGTAAAATGCGTCATGTTGCGTCCTAAATTTGTTAATTGAGCATAGATATTACGGTTAAAAAGTTTTTTTTGTCAATCAAAAATGTGAATTTTTTTTAAAGCCATGCAAACTGATGCTGTGAGATGCGTGGTAAATGCGTATAATGGTCGCACGTTATCTGCGCTAGATTCATACACGCTAGGATGTATAATACTTCTTTTCACATTTGAGGCAATTTGAATGAATAATAAAAAGATTGCGGGCAATCTTTCAAAAAATGCCATCTATATTTTGCCGAATTTATTCACAACGGCATCTTTGATGACGGGTTTTAGCTCGATTCTCTTAGCTTTAGAAGGGCGTTTTGCCCAAGCGGCGGTGCTCATTTTCGTATCGATGGTGTTAGATGGTATGGATGGGCGTGTCGCGCGCATGACCAACACACAAAGCAGTTTTGGGGAGCAATATGACTCATTGGCAGATGTGATCGCTTTTGGTGCGGCGCCTGCCATTTTGGTTTATATGTGGTCCTTTCAAGGGTTGGGTGAAGTTTCTAAAGTCATCGGCATCGGCTGGTTTGCATCATTTGTCTATTTAGCATGTGCTGCGCTTCGCTTGGCGCGTTTTAACGTTCAAATTGGTTCTGTGGATAAGCGCTATTTTGTGGGTTTACCGAGCCCAACGGCAGCGGCGATTGTGGCAGGTGCTGTGTGGGCAGGAGAAGTTGGGCTGAAAAAGCTTGGCGCTGCCATTGGCACAGATTTAAGTTACACCGGCCATGATGTGACAGGATTAATGGTGATCATCACGCTATATGCTGGCTTAATGATGGTGTCGAACTTTTTGTTCTACAGTTTTAAAACGGTTGCCATCAAGCGCGTACGCTTTACTACGTTGATCATTGTAGTGTTGTATGCAGGTATGCTCATTGCTTCGCCATCGATTGTGCTCTTTTTAACGGCATTTTTGTATGGCATTTCATCACCCATTTATTGGTTCTATCGTCGTCACATTCGTAAAAAACGTTTTTTGGCCTTGATCAAGGCGCGCGGTGAGCGTAACAAAAAGAATGACTGATCAACACGCACAATATCTTCAATTATTAAAAATTCCGCTGTGGCATTCGCGCAGCGGCTGCGATCCTGCATATGAGATCGAAGTGCTAGATGAACATGACGAGATTGAGGCGCGTCCATCAATCTCATTGCCGCCATTGCCTGAATGTGCCCCGAAAATCGCACCTGTTGTGGCACCAAAAATTGAGCCCATCATTGAACCGGCGACTGTTGCAGTGGCAAAACCCATACCGATCATCACGCCGATAGAACCTTGTGTGATCGAGGTCACGGGACGCAATGCGCAAACAGTGAATGATAATTTAGCAACTTGCCAAGCGTGTCAATTGTCGAAAGCGCGCACACATGTTGTTAAAGGCACAGGCATTGCACCGGCGAAATTAATGATCATTACAGAAGCCCCAACATTGCAAGAAGACATTGCAGAACGGCCGTTGGCGGGGCGAGCAGGGCAGCTGTTTGATCAGATGCTCAAAGCGATCGATTATTCACGCGATGATGTTTTCATAACGCCTTATGTCAAATGTGCGCCGCTTCAAAGTTTGATCAGCAAGTCTGAGGAAGATGAATGCTCTGGTTATTTAATCAATGAGTTGATGTCGCAAATGCCTGAACGCATTTTAATTTTAGGTCGCCATGCTGCGCGCGCGGTGTTAAATGTTCAATTGCCATTTGATCAGTTGCGAAATGGGCAATTTCATTTAAAGGTCAATGGACGGGCGATACCTGTACAAGTCAGTTATAATCCTTACCAGTTGCTGAAATTTCCCAAAGCGAAACGCAATGCCTGGCAAGACATGAAAAAACTCATAGGATGATCGATGCACACACCTTGTTTTGAGCCCATTATGCCTGCTGATTTTGCCGAGATTTATGCCATTGAGCGCCGAGCTTATCCCATTCCTTGGCAAGAGCCTGTGATGCGCAATATGGTCAATGGGCAAGATGAAAAAATTAAAATTTTGCAGAATGGCCGGATTTTAGGCTATGCTTTTATGTTAACGGTGTTAGATGAAGCCACATTATTAAACATCACCATCGATCCCGATGCACAAGGCCATGGCTATGGTCGACAATTATTGCAACATCTTAAAAAGATCCTAAAGGACAAAGGGATTGGTAGTCTATTTTTAGAGGTGCGTACATCAAATGTTAGTGCCCGTCGCTTATATGACAGCGAAGGCTTTCATGAAATTGATGTGCGTAAAAATTATTATCCTACCGCCAAAGGGCGAGAAGATGCCATCATTATGGCGTGTTTTTTGTAAAAGTTGAAGGATTATGGAAATTTTAGATTTAAAAAATTTACACTGTCCGATGCCCATTTTGAAAACAAAACAGGCATTGCAAAAAATGAATGAGGGAGATGAGATCACAGTGGTGACCACAGATCCGCACTCTGAAATTGACTTTAAGGCATTTTTGGGCAAAACTTCTAATCAATTAATGAAATTTTGGGTAAAAGATGGTGAGTATTTCTTTATCATTAAAAAGTTTAATGGATAAACGTATACTTAAATGATCTTTCGTGAATTATGTGGTGTCGCTAAATAATGAGTACAGTTTTATTCATCATACCGTGTTTAACAAATCGTTTACCAAAAGCCTGGAGCAGCAACATTGCCTCTGTGGCGCTTGATGGTGCGTACGAGAAATTTTTACGTTTATCCACATCACATAAAACTCATCATCATACGATTAAAGATGCATTAGACACGTATCTGCATTTGCCTGAAAATGTCGCCTGGGCGCGCTGTGGATTGGATGCCAGCGGCATTCGCGTGCGCTCAAACAATTGGTTTAAATTAACGCTGTTAACGAAAGTGGGACCAACGGCATTGCGCGGGCATATGGTACAAAAGATGGCAGAGGATTTTGCCCATCATTTCTCATTTGCAGAAGATTCGATTGTCACCACAGGCGGCGATTGGTTCATCTCATTAAAACAGCATAATCAAGTGACCTCCACGCCCCTTTGGAAAATCACGCCGCATGATCGAGATTCTGGCAGCTATGGCTTAAGCGGTGAAGATGCCGCGTATTGGCAAGAGCAATTCATTAATGCGCAGCAGTGGTTAAAAACGTACTCTTATAACCGCTTACGCATGCGTCAAAAATATGATCCCATTGTGGATTTTTGGCCGTGGGGCAATGGTGGCGAGCACACTTTTAGCCGTCAGGACATTGAATATTCCGCCATTTTCTCTGACAGTGCCATTGTTCGCGGCGTTGGCAGTGCAGCGGGCTTATCTTATTTTCCGCTTCGAAACTCCACGGCGGATTTTTCACAAATGGTGCACAATCATCCAAACATCTGTGTGGTGGATGACCGTTTAGTCAGTAAAGTGTCTGACAATGACATTTTAGGCTGGTTAGATGCCCGCACACAAATTGCCAATATGCTACTTGCCCCGACATTGGCGGCGGTTGATCAAGGCTTGATTCAAAATGTCATCATCGATACAGTCGATGGTGAACGTTTTATCTATAACAAGAAATTTAAATTTGTCTTGATCCGTCCAAAATTCACTTATCGATACTTAGCCGAATGATCATTACTGAACGCGCGCTGACATCTAGCGCACAACTGAGCGCTGTGCCGCTGTTAAATCGTGTGTTGCAGCGTCGAAATTTTCAATCCATCGAAGATTTGACCTTTAGTCTTAAGGATATGTGTCCGCCTTCTACATTAGAGGGCTGTGAAGCAGCTGGGGAGCGCATTGCACAAGCAGTGATTGCGCAGCAAAACATCCTCATTGTCGGGGATTATGATGTCGATGGCGCCACATCAACAGCGTTAATGATGCGTTTACTGCGAGCCTTTGGCGCTGAGTCGGTGCGTTATCGCATTCCCAATCGCATGTTAGATGGTTATGGCTTAACAACGCCGTTATTAGATGACATTGTGGCCAAGGACAAACCGGATCTCATCATTACTGTGGACAATGGCATCTCAAGCATTGAGGCCATTGCTCGCGCGAATCAATATGGCATTGAAGTCATCGTCACCGATCACCATTTGCCGGGCGCTGTATTGCCAGAGGCTACCGTGATCGTCAATCCAAATTTAGTGGGCAGCACGTTTGAAAGTCGCGCTTTGTGTGGCGTTGGTGTGGCATTTTATGTGCTCACCGCAACGCGCCGTGCATTGCTGGATGCAGGTCATTTAACGCCAGAAAATACGCCGAATTTAGCGGATTATTTGGATTTGGTTGCACTTGGGACAATTTCGGATTTGGTGCCCCTTGATCGCAACAATCGTTGCCTTGTTCAGCAAGGCATTGAGCGCATTCGCCGAGGCCGAACGTGTGTGGGCATTGAAGCCTTGTTGGCGGTGTCCGGTAAAAATCAAGCTGAATTGTCCACAACGGACATTGCTTTTGGGGTTTCCCCGTTATTGAATGCCGCCGGTCGCTTAGATGATATGCGCATCGGCATTGAGTGTTTATTGACAGAATCAAGGCAGCAAGCAACTTATTATGCCGAGCGTTTATTTGAATTCAATCAAGAGCGCAAAGAGATTGAGCGCTCAATGACGACAGAAACGCAGCAGATCATTGATGCCATTACGTTAAAAACGGACGCGTTGCCAAGTGCATTGGCGTTGTATGATGCTTCTTGGCATCAAGGTGTGATTGGCATTGTGGCATCTCGCGTTAAAGAGCGCTTTGATCGCCCGACATTTATTTTTGCCGAGGAGAGTGATCAGTTGTTAAAAGGCTCTGGCCGCTCGATCGCTGGCATTCACCTTCGGGATGTGATCGATGAGATCGCCACAGAAAATCCCGGCATCATCAAACAATTTGGCGGCCATGCAATGGCGGCCGGTTTAACACTGTATCAATCCCGTTTCGAGGATTTTCGTACATGCCTGAATCATAAAGTTGAGCAATTATTGGGCGGATTGGATCAAAAAGTGATCTACACCGATGGACCTTTATTGCCAAATGATCTCACGATTGAGCATGCAAGCATCTTAAAAACCGCCATGCCTTGGGGGCAAATGTTCCCAGAACCGCTTTTTGACAATACTTTTGAGGTGGTGGATGTTAAGATTTTAAAAAATCTGCACCTGAAATTGACCTTAAAACATCCTGAGGCCAATCTCTATTTTGATGGGATTGCCTTCTTTAAAGCGACAGATTGGCAGGAAAAAACGCAAAAAGTACGATGTTTATATAAACTCGATGTCAATGAATGGCGTGGCAGACGATCTTTACAATTGCTCATCGATCACATTGAGATGGAAAGCTAATAGCCAAGGAACGGCAATCTGTGTTAGAATCCCGAGCCAATCTTTTTTGGCAAACCAACCTTTCAGGGGATCTAATATATGTTGCGAATTATTGAGCAAGCGCTAACTTTCGATGATGTTTTACTCGTTCCAGGGTACTCAGAAGTCCTTCCAAAAGATGTATCTTTAAAGACTCAGCTGACAAAATCCATCAGTTTAAACATTCCACTGCTATCGGCTGCGATGGACACAGTGACCGAAAGCCGTTTAGCCATTGCGATGGCACAACAAGGTGGTATCGGTATTGTTCATAAGAACTTAACCATTGAAGAACAAGCCGCCGAAGTGCGCAAAGTGAAGAAATTCGAAAACGGCATCATTTCAGATCCCGTGACTGTGACACCAGATATGACATTGGCCGAACTTCGCCATATGTTCACCACGTTTGAAATCTCAAGCGCACCGGTGATCGATGCTGGCAAAGTGATGGGCATTGTGACCAACCGTGATGTTCGCTTCCATGACAATTTGGCCATTCGTGTGAAAGATGTGATGACGCCGCGTGATCGCTTAATCACTGTGAAAGAACACACAAGCCGCGAAGAGATCGTAGATTTATTACAACAACACCGCGTTGAGCGTTTAGTGATTGTCAATGACAACAATGAACTTCGTGGTTTAGTGACGGTGAAAGACATCTCTCGCTCTCAATCTTTCCCAAATGCTTGTGTGGATGCCAATGAGCAATTGCGCGTAGGTGCAGCTGTGGGCGCTGGCGCAGGTACAGAAGAGCGCATCGAAGCATTGGCAGCCGCTGGCGTTGATGTGATCATCATCGATACCGCTCACGGCCATTCTAAAGGCGTGATTGATCGCGTACGCTGGACAAAAGAAAAATATCCTCACATTCAAATCGTTGCAGGTAATATCGCAACGGCTGATGCAGCCATTGCCTTGGCAGAAGCGGGCGCAGATGCTGTTAAAGTGGGCATTGGCCCTGGCTCAATCTGTACAACACGCATCATTGCCGGTATCGGTGTGCCACAAATCAGTGCCATTGCCAACGTTGCAGAAGCATTAAAAGGTCGCAACATTCCTGTGATCGCTGATGGTGGCGTGCGTTACTCAGGTGACATGGTTAAAGCATTGGCGGCAGGTGCATCTTGCATCATGGTTGGTGGTTTATTAGCCGGTACAGATGAAGCACCAGGCGACATCGAATTCTATCAAGGTCGTGCGTATAAATCTTACCGCGGCATGGGCTCATTGGGCGCAATGGGTGCAGGTTCTTCGGATCGTTATTTCCAAGAAGGCACCACATCCGATAAACTCGTACCTGAAGGCATTGAAGGCCGCGTGGCATATAAAGGCTCATTGGTGCCAATCGTGCACCAATTAATGGGCGGTATTCGCGCAGGTATGGGTTATGTGGGTTGCGGTACAATTGCTGAAATGAATGTGAAGCCACAATTCGTACAAATTACAAACGCAGGGATGCGTGAGTCGCACGTGCATGATGTAACCATCACAAAAGAAGCACCAAACTACTCAAGCTGATTCCTCTCTTTTTATTAACTTTTATGTCAAAGAATTATGAGTCAAGATATTAAAACCGAAGAAGTAAACGAAAGTCATTTGATTACCGAACGCCGTGAAAAATTGGCTGCCATTCGAAAGGAAAAGCCTGTTGCGTTCCCAAACCATTTCCGTAAGGATACGCACGCGAAAGATTTACACAAGCGTGCAGAAAACATGGATAAGGAAGCGTTGGCAGAAGCAGCGATTCACGTAAAAATGGCTGGGCGCATTATGTCTAAGCGTTTATTCGGCAAAGGTGGCTTTGTTGTGCTTCGTGATCAGACGGGCGACATTCAACTTTTCTTAAACACAGGTTTGATCGGTCAAGAGAAGTTTGAAGAGTTCACGCATTGGGACATTGGTGACATCATCGGTGTGTCAGGTGTGGTGTCGCGCTCTGATAAAGGTGAATTGACGGTTCGTGTATCAGAGATTGACTTATTGACTAAATCTCTTCGTCCATTGCCAGATAAGTTTCATGGCTTAACGGACATCGAAGCGCGTTATCGTCAGCGTTATGTGGATTTGATTGTGAATATGGAAGCCCGTGAAGTGTTCCGTAAACGCACGCAAATCATGCGCACGATTCGTAACTTCTTTGACAGCAAAGGTTTTGAAGAGGTGGAAACACCGATGATGCATCCGATTCCTGGTGGGGCAAATGCGAAGCCTTTCATCACGCATCACAATGCATTGGATATGGAGTTTTATCTTCGCATCGCACCTGAATTGTACTTAAAACGCTTGGTTGTGGGCGGCATGGAAAAAGTGTACGAAGTGAATCGTAACTTCAGAAATGAAGGCGTTTCTACGCGTCACAATCCTGAGTTCACAATGGTGGAATGGTATTGGGCTTATGCCGATTATCAAGACATGATGAATTTCACTGATGAGTTGATGACCACATTGGCAAAAGAAGTCACAGGTTCAACCGAAGTGCCTTATCAAGGTTTGACATTAGATTTCAGCAAGCCTGCCACACGCATGACGGTGCAAGAGTCCATCATTCACTACTATCCTGAAGCAAAAGCATTTGATTTAGATACGCGTGAAGGCGTGGCAGCGTTGGCCACATCCATCGGCATCAAATTCAAAGATTCAGATGGTTGGGGCAAAATCTTGATGGAAATCTTCGATGAAAAAGTGGAAGAAAACTTGATGCAGCCAACATTCATCACAGCGTATCCATCAGAAGTGTCACCATTGGCGCGTAAAAATGATGATAATCCACTCATCACGGATCGTTTTGAATACTTCATTGGCGGCCGTGAAGTGGGTAATGGTTACTCTGAGTTAAATGACGCAGAAGATCAATACCAACGCTTTATGGCACAAGTGGCTGAGAAAGATTCAGGCGATGATGAAGCGATGCATTTAGATAAAGACTTCATCACAGCATTGGAATATGGCTTACCGCCAACAGCGGGCGAAGGCATTGGGATTGACCGTTTGGTCATGATCTTTGCGGATGTTGCCTCCATTCGTGATGTGTTATTATTCCCACACATGCGTAATCGCGCGGAATAAGATTTAAAGATTCAACAAAAGCTTTAGTCTTGACTAAAGCTTTTTTTATATAAAGGACAAAAACATGGCAAATGACAAACACGTGATCATTGGTGCAATGGATGAAGAAGTGGGTGCTTTAGTGGCGCGCATGGAAAATGTGGCATCATCAACCATTGATGGCATTGAGATTCATGAGGGTTTACTTGGTGGTCAATCAGTTGTGGTGGCAAAATCTGGCATTGGTAAAGTCAATGCAGCTTATACGGCCACAACTTTAATCAAAGCTTTTGCACCTAAGCAAGTGATCAACATTGGTAGCGCCGGTGGCACAAAATTGGGTCAATCTGTGGGCGATGTGGTGATTGCCAATCGCTTGCAATATCATGACTTTGACATTGGGCCAAATACGCCCACTGATCCGCGTTTTATTTTTGAGCAAGGTCATGCCGATTTAACGGGCATTGAAACTGTGCTCAATGAGTTGAATGTGCCGCATCACATTGGTTTGATTGTGTCCGGTGATCAATTTGTGACTAAAGATTCTGATGCCTTTAAACGCATTCAAGCCAAATTTGATCAAGCGGTTGCAGTTGATATGGAAGCGGCAGCGATTGCCTGTGTGTGTGAAAAATTGGGCACGCCATGGATTGTACTTCGCTCCTTAAGTGATGTGACGCACAATGAAGGCAATGATATGGATTTTGAAACCTATTTGGCCAAAGCAAGCGCCAATTCAGCCTTGATTGCGCAAGAGTATGTGAAATTGATCTAAATGTTATGATCTGAATGTAAAAAGACCGTTTTGCGGTCTTTTTTATTGCCTGACGTTCTGATCAATCCTTGTTAAGATGACATGTAAATGTCTGTTTCATCTTTCATCGGAGAATGCATGTACACAAAACGTTGGTATCCAAAGTATCACATTGCCCCTGAACGCGGCTGGCTCAATGATCCAAATGGTTTGATTTATTTTAATGGGCAATATCATCTCTTTTTTCAACATCATCCGGATGCACCCAAATGGGGATTGATGCATTGGGGGCATAGAGTCAGTGAGGATCTCGTGCATTGGCAATCTTTGCCCATTGCTTTAACGCCATCAGAGCCCTATGATCGCGATGGCTGTTTTTCAGGATCCGCTTGGGTGAAAGACAAAACTTTGCATCTGTTTTATACCGGCCATGTGGTTGTGGATGATGGGATGGATCCGCCCATCATTCGGCAAGTGCAATGCTTGGCCACAAGTGAAGATGGTGTACACTTTCATAAACATGGCGTGATCATTGAGCCGCCGGCAGGTTACATGCATTTTCGGGATCCAAAAGTTTGGCAAGATGCAACAGATTATAAGATGGTTGTGGGCGCAGCCCATGAAACGCGCGGGGCAGAGATCTTGCTTTACCGCTCTGATGATCTGATCACATGGCATTTTGAGCGCATTTTTTGGCAAACGGATCGTGCGGATATTTATATGTTTGAATGCCCTGATTTAATGATCATTGGCAATGATGCTGTTTTGATGTGCTCGCCGCAAGGCATGCAGGCAGAGGGCGAACATTATCGCAATCTTTTCCAAGCCGGTTATTGGGTGGGACAATATTCTGATGGCATCTTTACGGCGACATCCGGTTTTCAGGAGCTGGATCGCGGTCATGATTATTATGCGCCGCAAAGTTTTGTGGCAGCCGATGGCCGGCGCATTGTGATCGGATGGATGGACATGTGGGAGGCGAATATGCCAAGTGCGGCGGAAGGCTTTGCAGGTGTGATGACGGTGCCGCGGGAGATTGAGATTAATGATACAGGTTTGCTCACACAAAATCCTATACGGGAATTGTCTATGCTACGAAGTGAGCCTACAACGCGAACGCACATTAATCTAACGGATGGTATGGAAAATCTCTATCTATCCACGAAAAGTGCAGAGATCATTTGCCAAATTGATTTGACACAAACAACCGCAGGCAAGGCAGGGCTGTATTTGGCAGCCTCCGGTGATTTTTCTGAATATGCAGCGTTGTATATTGATCAATCTTGTGGGCGTTTGTTTTTGGATTTAAGTCGTATGGCATCGGGCAGCGATGATGAGCGCTCCATTCCTTTACCCATGGGAGATGCGCTGACATTGAGAATATTGATGGATGCATCCTCAATTGAAATTTTTGTCAATGATGGCGTTGCGGCATTGTCGAGTCGGATTTATCCTAATAACTCAACACGGGCAATGGCTGCCTTTGCAAACACCGGCACTTTGAAGATCACAAAGCTTGAGCATTCGGTCTTGAAATCGATGCATGAATGATCAATCAAAGGTTGGCATGGCCAACCTTTTTTTATGTCATCACTTACCACGTGGGCGCGGGATCACTTTCCAATCAAAAGGTGAAAAGCGTGCAAAGAGTACCATGCCCGTGAACCAAATGGTGGTGCTCATTAAAACTGTTGCGGAGATCGCGGGATTCGCTTGCCATAAATCCACGCCCACCACTAAATACCAACACGCCAAAAAGCTACCCCAAGCGTGGGTATAACGTTTTGCCTGCAGTAAACCGCGCAAAGGAAAGAGGAGGGGCACAATCCAAATGATGATCAAAAAGCCCTCCGGCAATTCTGAATGAATTTTTTTCAGCACGATGCCAAGCAACAGTGTGATGAATAAAATGGCATAGCCTGCGAGCGTCAAAATGCGCGATAAAGGAAGAATAGGGTGGTGCATAACAGATCCATTATGAGTACAATGAAGCGATTTTACCATGTTTTCAAACGAGCGGGATCATCATGCCAGAATTACCAGAAGTCGAAACCACCAAACGCGGCGTTGCGCCATATTTGCTCAATGAGTCGATCACGAAAATCGACATTCATCATCGATCATTGCGTTATCCTGTGGAAGATGCCATTTTATTAATGGAAAATCAAACCATTACGGATGTCACGCGCCGTGCCAAATATTTGATGATCCACACGGCAGGCTTTTATTTGATTGTGCATTTGGGTATGTCCGGCAGTTTACGCGTGAGCTTGCCTGATGAGCCATTAAAAAAGCATGATCACTTGGTGTTCCATCTCTCAAATGGAAGGGCGCTGCGTTATCATGATCCGCGCCGTTTTGGTTTTGTACAGCTCTTTCAAGGCGATGTGACGCCTGATTATCTCACCAAATTAGCGCCGGAGCCTTTGAGCGATGCTTTTAATGTGGAGTATTTTCAATCCATCATTGCCCATCGAAAACAGCCCATTAAGGCCTTTTTGATGGATCAGCACTTTGTGGTGGGCGTTGGGAATATTTATGCCAATGAATCATTGTTCATGAGCGGCATTCATCCTTTGACTCGCACACAAGATTTAACACAAGCGCAATGCACCACATTGGTGAGCAATATTCGTGCAGTATTGGCGCGCTCGATTCAAGATGGCGGCACCACATTGCGTGATTTTATTCAGCCCGATGGCTCGCATGGTTATTTTGCGCAAATGCTCTCTGTGTATGGGCGCGAAGGGCAGGCTTGTTTGACGTGTGGCACTTTGATTGAAAAATGTATTGTGGCACAGCGCTCGACATTTTGGTGTCCGCATTGTCAGCCAAAACATGATTAATTGATATTTTAAATGATAAAATGACTAAAATTTGTTATCCTATGAGACGATTATTTATGTTTGTCAATCTTAATGTAACCTAAAATTAACGATCCATCGGTAGTTTTGATTAAAATTAAGTATTGAGTTGTATTATCAGAGAATAAAAACCGATTATATGGCACGATACGTTCACTGTATATGTAGGTAATAATAAATTTTAGTTATTATGTATGTAAGGCATTTCGATTGGCGACCCGATCTACGAGAAAGGAGAACCAATGTCAGAGGCGACACAAACAGAGAATCTTCAACCCCTTGAGCTAGAAGACATCACCATCATCAAGGATGATCAATTTAAAAAAGCCATTACCGCGGCAGCCCTTGGCAATGCCATTGAGTGGTTTGATTTTGGTGTATATGGCTTCTTAGCTTATGTTTTGGGCAAAGTCTTTTTTCCAGAAGCATCACCGAGCGTGCAATTGGTGGCATCATTGGCCACATTTTCCGTTCCATTTTTAGTGCGTCCATTGGGTGGCGTATTCTTTGGCGTGCTGGGCGATAAATTTGGCCGTCAGAAAGTTTTAGCCATCACCATCATCATTATGTCCGTGAGCACATTTTCAATCGGGCTCATTCCATCGTATGCGAGCATTGGTATTTGGGCACCGATCCTGCTTTTAGTGGCCAAATTGGCACAAGGCTTTTCTGTGGGCGGTGAATACACAGGCGCGGCGATTTTTGTCGCAGAATATGCGCCCGATCGTAAACGCGGCTTTTTAGGCAGCTGGCTGGATTTTGGTTCGATTGCCGGTTTTGTGCTAGGTGCCGGTGTTGTGGTCACCATTACCATGTTGCTTGGCCAAGAGCGCTTTGAAGAATGGGGTTGGAGAATTCCATTTTTCATAGCCGGTCCCCTTGGCATTATTGGTATGTATTTGCGCAGTGCGCTAGATGAAACGCCCACGTTCCAGAAGCATGCGGAAAGTTTAGAAAATGGCGAAGGCGAGGCCAAGCAATCGCTACTACAAATCATCCGTCAGAATTTTAAAAGCATTATGGTGTGCATTGGCTTGGTGATGGCGACAAATGTGACGTATTACATGTTGTTGACTTATATGCCAAGCTATCTCTCACACAATCTTGAGTACAGTGTGGATCATGGCGTGTTGATCATCATTGCCATTATGTTGGGGATTTTGGTAATCCAACCGGTGATTGGCCTATTAAGTGACCGTTTTGGCCGCCGCATCTTTGTGCAAATGGGCAGCATTGGTTTATTTGTCTGTGCAATTCCTGCATTTTACCTCATCAATACCGGTAACGTTGTCCTCATCTTTTTTGGTTTGATGGTGCTTGCCACGTTATTGAGCTGTTTTACAGGTGTAACGGCATCAATTTTACCGGCGATTTTTCCAACCCATGTGCGTTACAGCGCGATGGCCATTGCATTTAATGTGTCGGTATTGATTGCCGGTTTTACGCCAACCGCGGCTGCATGGCTTGTGGAAGCCACGCACAATTTGTACATGCCTGCCTATTATTTAATGGTGATTGCAGGTGTTGGATTTTTAACGGTGCATCACATGAAAGAGACCGCCAATCGCCCACTTCGTGGTGAAACGCCGGTGGCATCGAATCGACGTGAGGCCAAAGAGATTTTGCAGGCGCATTATGATCGCATTGAAGGCAAAATTGAGAGCATCGATGAAGAGATTGCCCGCTTACAAAAACGTCGAGAGCAGTTGATTTTACAGCACCCCGAAATTGATGAATGAGTGTACTTAATTTTAGGCACAAAAAAAGCATTGTGAAAACAATGCTTTTTTTATGATTCATCCGAGATTAAGAGGCAGATTTACATGCCACACCATTTTTGGATTTGCCCATAAAATTGGTGAATGTGGCATCTTTGCCTTTTGTCCATAATTCATAGATGCCGCCAGCATATTTAGCGCCACTTGCAGAGATAACATTGGCCAATAAGACTGGCGCTTCACCATTCACAGAGACCAAGGCAATGCTGTTTTGATCATTGTTCATGAAGGTTGCTGTCACTTTATCTGCACCGCACACATAATTTTCTACAGCGGCTGTTTCATAACCTTTAAATGCAGAGGGTTCTGTGGTTGCACATGCACCTAATGCCAACGCAGCAGCAGAAAGGGTGATGAGTTTGATCGCTTTTTTCATAAAAAGTCTCCTATGGGGTAAAGGCCCATTATAGGCATAAAGCCTATAATATGGCTAGATCTCTACTGAATTATTCAGAGCGCGTGCGACGTGAATGTGCTTTTGGTGCACGTGGACGATCGCCTGCAGGACGCGCAGGGCGGTCTGATCTTTCAGATTTAAAACGTTTCTTTTCAGCGCCACGAGAATCACGATCACCTTTTGGTGCATCAAAGAACTCAGAAGCAGATTTACGTTCTCTTTTTGGTTTTTCAGCGCGCGCTTCGCCACCACGAGATTCGCGATCAGCGCGTGGTGCACGTTCACGATCACCACCACGGCGAGCACCGCCAGATGATTTACCGTAACGGCCATTGCCGCCACCGTTACCACGGCGTGAGCGACCACCTTTTTTGTTGCGGCTCTCTCTGAAATCATTTGGATCCAATGTTGGTTCTAAACCTTCCACTGTGGATACATCGATTTTGAAAGAAGTGTAATCAGAGATGTCGCGCACACGTTTGTGATCACGTACATTCACTAAGCTGATGGCATCACCTTTACGACCCGCACGGCCTGTACGACCAATACGATGCACATAATCTTCCGCTTTCATCGGTAAACCGATGTTGATGACGTGTGTCACTGTCGCGATGTCGATGCCGCGGGCAGCAACGTCTGTGGCCACTAAGATTTTAGTGCGGCCTTTACGCAATGTTTCTAAACGGCGATTACGCACTTTTTGTGGAATGCCACCGTGTAAGAATGTGACAGAGAAACCTTCATCTTCTAACAATTCAGCAATCTCTTCACTTTCGATTTGCGTTGGGGTAAACACAACCGCTTGATCTAAGCTTGGAGAGCGCAACCAATGCATTAATAATTCTCTTTGGTGAGAACGGTCATCGGCAAAGTTGATTTGTTGCGTGATGTTGTCATTTAAAATGCTTTTTGAAGAGAGCTCAATTTTATGAGGTTCAGTCATCATCTCTTCAGCTAAACGCATGATGTTTTTTGGGAATGTGGCTGAGAACATTAAGTTTTGTTCGCAGTTGGTACACGCTTTGTGGATGAGTTCTAAATCTTCGGCAAAGCCTAAATCCAACATGCGGTCCGCTTCGTCGGCCACAAAGAATTCAACTTCTGACAAGTTGATGACTTTTTGATTATATAAGTCTAATAAACGGCCAGGGGTTGCCACTAAAATGGTCACATTTTCCAATTCACGGATTTGTTGACCATATGGCATGCCGCCCACAACGGTAGAGATGCGAACGCCTTTGGCCATGCCTTTTAAGCGAATGGCTTCTTTGGCAACTTGTTGTGCCAATTCGCGCGTTGGGCAAAGCACCAATGCTTTGGGTTTAATGTTGTCTTTCATTTTGCTAAAACCACGTTCACCTTTAGGGCGGAACGGACGCTTTTCAGCCGGTAAGTCTAATAAAATGTTTAAGACAGGCAATAAGAATGCAGCAGTTTTACCGCTACCTGTTTGGCTGCTGACCATTAAATCTTGGCCAGTCAATGCAATCGGTAATACTTCAGATTGTACAGGCGTCGGGGATTGATATCCCATTTCATTTAACGCATTTAATAAAATAGGATGTAGATCTAAGTCTGAAAAAAGCATAAATAATATATCTACCTCAAAGTGATTTGAGGCACCTTAACTTGATTAAAAAGGGAGGGTGTTCACGGAATACTACGTGGCGGCTTGACGCGCGAGGGTGAGGCAAATATAGAAATATGCATGTAGACTCTAGAATTCAATGAAGCCTGTGAATTATACAGACTTTTTTATAAAATGATAGCGCTGTTTAAATATAGATGACATTTTGTGTGGATGCGCATGGATGGCCTTCTGGTGTAATGGTTGGTTAATTTTATCGTGCTGATAAAAAATATTTATGATGATAATCGTGGCATAAATTCATAGACTGATTATACTTAACTTTATGAGAAATGACTATTTATGTAAATATTCGTTCCCATGTACCAAAGATATATTATAAGTTTGTTAAATAAAACGTAAATTGTAAGGATCATAATTCGTGGCAATCAAAAATACATTTGGCATTCACAACGAAGATTTAGATGTTTTATTGGATATTAATGATTTTACTCAATCGGATGTGGATAAACTCCACCAATTGCGTCCGATTGTTGAGTCTAAACTCCCGGAACTCACAGAAAAATTTTATGTACAGTTGCAGGGCAATGAAACCACAGCGCATTATTTAGAGGGGCGTTTAGAGGCTTTAAAAGCAACGCATTTGGCCTGGCTTAAGGGTTTATTTACGGAAAATTTTGATCAAGCCTATGTGGATTTTTTATGGAACATTGGCCGCGTACACGCAAAACTGCACATTGCGCCACTGTTTGTGGCCGCAAGCATGAGTTATTTGCGCGCAGAGTTTCCAAAATTAATCAGTTATGAAGAGGCGCAATCATTGGGATATACACAATCTGAGTTGGTTTCCCCGATTTTAAAAATGCTCGATATTAATCAGTTTGTGATTGATAACAGTTATAACGAGCGCCTATTAGAAGTGACGGGCATTTCTAAAAAATTGTTACAGCGCCTGATGAGCTGATTTAAATTTGATATTGTTTGATGGACCAGCTTTGCTGGTCTTTTTTTTGTCGTGTGATTGTCATGGTGTTGTCATATTGATGGGGTATGCTAATTGATATGAATCAATAAATAGGATGTGAGAAAATTCTTTGATGATAAGAATCTTGAATTTAGAAAATTTCATTGCTACTCTCAGCAAAGTTGGTTTAACCAACTAATATATAAATATAAAACAAAGGAGTAAGGATGAGCATAAAAAATACATTCGGCATTACGAATGAGGATTTAGATGTATTGCTGGAGATTAATCATTTTACACAAACAGATGTGGCGATTTTACGAGCGTTGCAGCCGCTTGTTCTGCCAAAGCTTGGGCAACTGACGGAGCAATTTTACGATCAATTGCAAAGCAATCAAACCACCGCCCAATATTTAGAAGGGCGCATTGATGCGTTAAAGGCAACGCATTTGGCTTGGCTTCAGGGGTTGTTTACGGAAAATTTTGATCAAGCGTACGTGGATTTTTTATGGAACATTGGCCGCGTGCATGCAAAGCTACACATTGCGCCACTGTTTGTGGCCGCAAGCATGAGTTATTTGCGCGCAGAGTTTCCAAAATTAATCAGTTATGAAGAGGCGCAATCATTGGGATATACACAATCTGAGTTGATTTCCCCGATTTTAAAAATGCTCGACATCAATCAATTTGTGATCGACAGCAGTTACAGTGACCGCTTATTGGAAGTGACGGGAATGTCGAAAAAATTACTTCAAAGATTAATGGGTTAAAAAATCCCACTCACATGAGTGGGATCGATTGGGTTGCCTTTATTGGCCATGGCGGCGTTTTAGCACCGCAATCACATCTTGCCAAGCTAAATCTTGATCATGAAGCAAAACTGTTGCGTGATATAAAAGATCCGCAGCTTCATTGACAAGCTCTTCTTTATCCTTCACCGTGGCTGCAAGTGCCACTTCTACACCTTCTTCACCTACTTTTTGGGCAATGCGCTTGGTGCCTTTTGCATAAAGGGCTGCTGTGTAAGAACTTTCAGGATCCGCATTTTTACGGGATTCCAATAGCTTCTCCAATTGACTGAAAAAGACCCAAGGCAATTGATTTGAAACGCCATCAAAGCAGCTTGTATTGCCTAAATGACATGTGTTGCCAATGGGATTGACTGTAATGAGCAGCGTATCTTGATCGCAATCTAATGTGTAATTGACCACTTTTAAGAAATGGCCAGAGGTTTCCCCTTTTGTCCATAAGCGGTTTTTGGTGCGAGAGAAAAAAGTCACCACTTGTTCCGTGAGGGTTTTTTTCAAGGCTTCTGGCGTCATCACGCCAAACATCAACACTTCTGCCGTTTGATAATCTTGCACAATCACTGGCAATAAGCCGCCAACTTTTTCCCAATTGATTTTGCCGTGGGCTTTTAAGCCATGGGCGCGTAGGTAATCTTTCAGCTCGCCAATGTGCACAATTTGTTTGTGAAAGGCCGATGCGCCAAGGGTGCCGGCGGCATTGCCTTTGGTATAAGCGTCTAGAAAATGTTCAGGTGCGCCTGCGCCGCCCGATGCCACGATGGGCAATGAGGTCAATGCTGAAAATTTTGCCAATTGCACCAAATCATAGCCACTTCGAACGCCATCTTGGTTCATCATGTTTAACACGATTTCACCGGCGCCGCGTTTTTCAACCTCTTTGATCCAATCTTCCGTGCGCCAAGTGGTTTCTAAAGTGGTGTCAGGATCGCCCGTTAAAGCATAGACAAAGTAATCATCGCGCGCTTGATCATAATAAGAGTCAATGCCCACCACAATGCGCGATTGGCCAAAAGTTTCTGAGAGCTCATTGATTAAATCAGGATTGGCTAA
Organism: Wohlfahrtiimonas sp. G9077; assembly: GCF_002252155.1. Taxonomy (GTDB): domain Bacteria; phylum Pseudomonadota; class Gammaproteobacteria; order Cardiobacteriales; family Wohlfahrtiimonadaceae; genus Wohlfahrtiimonas. Next base: position 653,762 of record NZ_NEFD01000001.1, on the reverse strand, counting down.
GGCAGGGGAGTTGATGGATATTTTCTGTGCGCCATTGTCAAATACCACTTGTGCATCTTTCACAGAACGAATGCCACCAGCCACGCATAATGGTACATCGATCACAGCGGCGACTTTTTGAATCCATGATTTGTCCACCAAATCATTTTTGGTACTCGCGGTGATGTCGTAAATGACGATTTCATCCGCGCCTTCTTCATTGTAGCGCTTGGCAAGCTCTACAATATCGCCCATGATTTCATGATTTTTAAATTGTGTGCCTTTGACCACAACACCATCTTTGACATCTAAACAAGCCACTATTTTTGCAAGCATTCGACTGCCTCCTGTACGGAAAATTGATTGTCTAATAATGCGCGCCCCACGATGACACCAAAAACATTGGTGGGTTGAAGGGCTTTGATGTCATTGAGCACGCCAATGCCGCCCGATGCTTGAAATTGAATGGATGGATAAGCAGCTGTAATTTCTTGATATAACTCGACATTTGAGCCGCTGAGCATGCCATCTTTAGAAATGTCTGTGCATAAAACATGTTCTAACCCCACCATTAAAAAATCATCAATGACAGATTCTAACGTTTTATGGGATGTCTCTTGCCAGCCGCTGATGGCGATGCGTTTTTCACCGTGTTCGATGCGCACATCTAACGCAAGCACCAAGCGATCCGCACCAAAGCGCTTAAACCAAGTTTTGACGAGCTCGGGCGATTGAATGGCCGTTGAGCCAATCACCACGCGTGCGACGCCAATCTTTAATAAGTTCTCGACATCCTGTTCTGTGCGAATGCCGCCGCCTACTTGAATGGGCACATTGACAGATTTAACCAGTTGTTCGATCGTGGTCAATTGGCGCTTGAGGGGATCTTTTGCACCGTCTAAATCCACCAAATGTAGATAAGTGGCGCCGCCTGCAATGTAGCGCTGAAATTGTTCAATGGGAGAAACCATAAACGTGGTTTGCTTGCCATAATCGCCTTGCTGCAAACGCACCACTTGACCATTGATTAAGTCTAATGCTGGAATGATAATCATAATAATCCCTTAGAGCTTGGTAAATCTGTGCCTTCCACTTTGATGGCTTGGCGCAATGTGCGGCCAAACACTTTAAAGAGAGACTCAATTTTATGATGAGTGTTTTTGCCCTTGGCTTTGAGATGCAATGTGCAGCCCAGCGAATAAGCGAGCGAACGGAAAAAGTGCGGCACCATTTCTGTGCTGAATGTGCCGATTTGATCGCGTTTAAATTTGGCATCAAACTCTAAATGTGGGCGGCCAGATAAATCGAGCGTGCATGATGCTTTACATTCATCCATCGGCAAGACAAAACCAAAGCGGGCAATGCCGCGTTTATCGCCAAGGGCTTCACGCAATGCTTCACCTAAGGCAATGGCGGTGTCTTCCACTGTGTGATGATCATCGATTTCGATGTCGCCTTTGACATTCAGTTCTAAACGAAAGCCGCCGTGAGTGGCAATTTGATCCAACATGTGATCAAAAAATGGCAATCCTGTATGGATGCGGCTGTGTCCCGTTTCATCTAAATACACTGTGACATTGATGTCAGTCTCTTTGGTGGTGCGCGTCACGCTCGCTGTTCTTGGTGTGCGATCGCCACTGCATGATGTCATGGGCACCAATTTTTCCACAATCAATGGCCAAGGCAGTTGCTCAGGATGATATTGAATGGCAGCAATGCCCATGTTTTCTGCCAGCGCCACATCTGTTGGGCGATCGCCAATCACATAGCTGTGATTCGGATCAAACAGCTTTTCATCCAAATAGCGCTGCACCAAGCCCAATTTTGGTTTTCTGCAATTGCAATCATCCTCTTGAAAATGTGGGCAAATGAGCACTTCATCAAATGTAATGCCTTGAGATTCAAAGAGTGCCATCATTTTATTGTGGGGCGCATCAAAGGTCTCTTGTGGGAACGATTCTGTGCCAAGCCCATCTTGATTGCTCACCATCACAAAGCGGTAACCGGCCTTTTGCAGGGCAAGCAGCGCTGGAATCACGTTTGGCTCAAAGCTTAATTTTTCAAGGGAATCGATTTGAAAATCGGTTTTTGGCTCATCAATTAAGGTGCCATCACGATCTATGAATAAAATATTTTGCATCTCTCTCTCTCTCTCCTAAACAAAATTTTTAAGGGCTGTGATGACGCGCGCCATCTCATCATCCGTTCCGATGCTAATGCGAATGAGGTCACTGAAAGCACCCGATTGACGTTTCACATAAATGTGTTCGTTTTTAAGATGCGCGATGATGGCGTCGGCCTTGGTCACTTTAATGAGCACAAAGTTGGCATCACTGGGATAAACGGTGGTCACACAATCGAGGGTTTGAAGTGCTTGGACAAACGTCTCTTTTGTGGCTTGAATGCGCGCCACATTTGTGTGCATCTGGGCAATGGCTGACTCTGTCAATGCAGCCTCAGCAATGGCCACAACGGGAGATGGCATGGGATAAGGCGCAATCACTTTTTTAAGGGTGCGAATCACATTTGGATTGGCCACCGTAAAGCCACAGCGAATGCCCGCTAAACCAAAGGCTTTGGACAGCGTACGAATGATGGCAAGGTTTGGAAATTCAGCCAAGCGGCTTGCAAAGCTTGGTTGATTGGCAAACTCAATGTACGCCTCATCCACCACCACAATGGCATTGTCAGCAGCGCGTAAAATGGTTTCCATATCTTCCATTTTCATCACATTGCCGGTGGGATTATTCGGCGAGCAGATGAACACCACTTTGGCATCTTTCATGGATTCTAAAAGCGCCGGCACATCTAACTGAAAGTCTTGTGTTAAAGGTGCTGTCAGCACTTTTGCCCCCACAACTTGGGCATCAATGGCATACATCCCAAATGTGGGCGGTGAGCAGAGAATGGCATCTTCATCGCCATTGCAATGGGCTTCAATGATGAGCTTAATGGCCTCATCGCCGCCAAGGGAGACAAGAATATTGTCCGGTTTGACGCCTAAAAATTTTGCATAGCGCTCAATCAATACTGTGGGCTGAGATTCAGGGTAACGATTAAATGTTACATCTGTCAGGGTAAATGATTGTGGATATGGGTTTTCATTGGCATCTAAATAGATGGCACGTGGATCTTCATCGCGGGGCGCGACAGTGTAGGGTTCTAATGTATTGAGGCTGCGTTTTTCGATGTTCATGCCATCTCCTTTACTTGTGCTAAACGAAGATCAACGGCCAATTTGTGGGCATCTAGCAGCTCTTTTTCTGCCAATAGGGAAACCACAGGGCCCAATGCTTTTAAACCTTCTTCGGAGATTTCTTGAATGGTCATGCGTTTACTGAAATCGGCCAATCCCAAGCTTGATACAGTTTTTGCATAGCCATAAGTGGGCAAGACGTGATTGGTGCCAGAGGCATAATCGCCCATGGATTCAGGTGAATATTGTCCCACAAAGACAGAGCCTGCATGCTGAATGCTTGGCAATAGATCACGCGGTGCTTTGGTTTGTAAAATTAAGTGCTCTGGTGCATATTGATTGCTGACGCGTACGGCTTGTGCCAAATCATCCACAATGATGGTGGTGCTGTGGCGAAGGGATTCGGTGGCCACATCTTTGCGAGAGAGGCGCACAAGCCAATAATCTAACGAGGCATTGACGCGTTCAGCCATGTTTTGAGATGTGGTGACTAAAATCACCTGAGAATCCGCGCCATGCTCCGCTTGGGAGAGGAGATCGGATGCCACAAAATCAGAATTGGCAAACTCATCGGCAATCACTAAAACTTCAGACGGACCTGCGGGCATATCAATGGCTGCACCATTAACGCGTTGGCTCACCTGGCGTTTGGCTTCTGTCACATAACTGTTGCCGGGGCCAAAGATTTTATCCACTTTTTCCACTTGCTCGGTGCCAAGGCCCAATGCAAAGATGGCTTGCGCACCGCCCATGGTGTAAATGGTGTCGATGCCACATAATTTTGCAGCGTAGATGATCTCATCGGCAATGGTTGGCGGAGAGGCGAGCACAATGCGTTGGCAGCCGGCAATTTGTGCCGGAATGGCCAACATTAATACGGTTGAAAAGAGGGGCGCTGTGCCGCCAGGAATGTACAGTCCCACTTTTTCAATGGGGCGTGTGACCACTTCACACAACACGCCTTTTTGTGTTTCCACCGATACAGGTGGCATTTGTTGGGCTTTGTGGAATTGATAGATATTGTCATACGCATTTTTAAGGGCAGCTTTGAATTCATCGGAGAGATTTTGCGCCGCTGCGTCAAAGGCAGATTGTGGCAGCATCACTTCTGTTAATTCTGTGCCATCAAATTGCGCTGTAAAACGCAGCAGGGCCGCATCGCCTTCTGCTTCGATCGCCTCGCCAATGGCGCGCACGCGATTTTCTAAACTTTCGGCACTCATCTGTACAGGGCGCTGTAAAATTTCGGCCTGTTTTTCGGTGGACAATTCATTCCAAATAACTGTACGCATCACAACTACTCCATCATTTTTTCAATTGGTAACACTAAAATTGCGCTGGCCCCTTTGGCTTTGAGGGCTTCCATCGTCTCCCAAAAGAGGGATTCGGTGCTCACCATGTGGATCGCAACGCGTGATTGATCATTGGTGAGGGGTAAAATCGTTGGGGTTTCAGCCCCGGGCAATAATGAGCAAATCTCTTCTAAGCGATCTTTCGGCGCATGGAGCATGATGTATTTTGATTCAATCGCTTGCGTGACGCCTTGAATGCGGCACATGAGTTTATTGATGAGCGCTTGCTTATCTGCACTCATCGGCGCGGTGGTTTGAATGAGAGCGGCGGTTGAGCGATAGATCACATCCACTTCGCGTAAACCATTGGCTTCTAATGTCGCGCCGGTTGAGACCAAATCACAAATGGCATCGGCAAGGCCGGCGCGCGGGGCAACTTCGACAGAGCCATTGAGCATCGAGGTTTTAAAGGGGATGTTTTTCTCATCTAAAAAGCGCTTTAACAGATAAGGATAAGAAGTTGCGATGCGTAGATTGGTTAAATCGGTGACATCTTGATACGGGCGTTCTTTAGGCAGCGCGATGGATAAACGACATGCGCCAAAGGGCAGCTCTTTTAAGGCGATGTATTGATTGTCCATTTTGCCTTCACGGCTAAGGGCAACTTCTTCAAGGACATTTTGCCCCACAACGCCGATGTCCACAACGCCATCAAAAATGAGCCCAGGAATGTCGTCATCGCGCACACGCAAAATGTCGATGGGCATATTTTCCACATGGGCAATGAGCTTATCTTTTTGAATGGTGATTTTAAGGCCGCATTGCTTGAGTAGATTTTCACAATCTTGGCTGAGTCGACCAGATTTCTGGATGGCAATTTTCAAACGTTGATTTTGCATGGCATTCCTTTGGTGTTTTTTGAATTATCTTAATACTGTACTACTATAATAGTACAATTGATTTGATTTAATGCAACCATTTTTTTATAAAATTTTCATCTCTGTTATAGTAATGATCACTAAGAGAATGAATTGATAAGAAAATTAGCCCAGATGAATCAATAATAAGGAGTGCACATGGTGAAAACATTGCTCGGCGAATCCCCCGTTTGGAGTGAGCGGGATCAATGCCTGTATTATGTGGACATTTTAGGCAATGCCATCATTCAATATGATCCAATCAAAGATGCGCATCAATCATGGCCTGTGGATGAAAACATTGGTTGTATTGGATTAATCAAAGAGGGTGGCTTGATCGCGGCAATGCGTACGGGCATTTATACACTCAATGCTCAAGGTGAGAAAATAGCGCAGTTAGCGAGCATCCCGAGTGATCCTGCACACAGTCGCTTTAACGATGGCAAAGTGGATCCGTGGGGGCGATTTTGGTGTGGCACGGTGGATGAAGCCGGTGGCAAATGCGCAGTGCTTTGTTGTGTGCATCGCAATGGTAACCTAAAGGTGATCGATAGAGATTTACAGATTGTCAATGGCATTGCTTTTGCGCCAGATGGCACATATATGCTCTATTCAGACACCAAAACGGCCACAATTTATCGATATCCGCTTGATCCAAGCACAGGAGAAATCATCGGTGAGCGCAGCATTTTTGCCAAAGGCGGTCAACCCGATGGCGGACAATTTGATGCGCTCGGGCGCTATTGGAGCGCTGATTTTGGGGCAGGGCGCTTAACGGTGCGAAATGCAATGGGTGACATCGTTGAAACCCTCGATGTGCCGAGCAAATATTCCACCATGATGGCATTTGGCGGTAAAGATTTAACCACACTTTTTGTCACAAGTTCCCGCGAATATGCGGATGCTTCAGACAATCACAGCGGACGATTATATCAATGCAAAGCGCCTGTCAAAGGGGTGCCTGCCCACTATTTTTCTTTAGGAGCATAATTTATGAATAAAAATTACACAACCGCACATTATCATTCCTTAAAAGACAAAGTCCTATTTTTATCGGGTGGGGCTTCTGGCATTGGGGAAGGCTTTGTGGAAGCCTTTTTGCAGCAAGGGGCAAAGGTTGCATTCATTGATTATGATGAAGCGGCGGGTAATGCATTGGTGGCACGCTTAAATCATTCGGATCTCTATTTTCAGCCCTGTGATGTGCGGGACATAGCAGCCTATCAAACGTGTATTGATCAAGCAGCGCACCATTTTGGTGGCATTGATGTGTTGATCAATAATGCCGCGCGTGATGATCGCCACAGCTTATTTGAGGTGACAGAGGCCTATTGGGATGATCGCATGAACATCAATTTGCGCCATCAACTCTTTGCCATTCAGCGCATTGCACCAATCATGGCAAAACGTGGCGGCGGAAGCATCATCAATATGGGTTCGACTTCATGGATGCAAGGTTTACCAAATATGGTGTGTTACACCACTGCAAAAGCTGCCATTTTCGGCATGACGCGCACATTGGCAAGAGAACTTGGCGGAGACAATATTCGCGTCAATTGCTTGGTGCCAGGGGCGATTCGTACGAATCGCCAAGATCAAATGTGGGCAGATGATCCGAAAGGTTTAGAAAAAGCCCATCAAGAATTTTTAGATAAACAGATGCTAAAATTTCGCCTAGAAGTGGAAGATTGTGCGAAAATTGCCCTTTTCCTTGCCTCAGAAGAGAGCCGTGGTTGCACAGGTCAAGATTTTGTGGTGGATGCAGGCTTATTGTTTCCGGAGTAAACAGCATGAAATGGATGTGGTTAAGCACAGTATTATGGTTGCCAAGCGCGTGGGCGGTTGATGAGCGATCTGTGAATAATCGTTACACAGCGCTGCTTGGCGCGCCACTCATTGCCAGTGATTATGCAACAAAAGCGCATGATGCTTATTGGCAAGATTATGATGCGCTAGAGGCTGCTTTTTTAGCGGAACCTTTTTTAAGCACAGATGCCATGACAAAGATTGCGAGCCATTATGCAACTCTTGCCAATGAACCTGCCATGGTTTGGGTGAAAGATGAAGGTGTCACGCAAAATGGGACATTGTGTTGGCGCACCACAAACACCGATTGTTTAGCCGATGTGTTGGCAAAATTACCCCGTGTGTTGCAAAACATAGCTGACAATGCCGCCATCATTGCGCGCTATGATGAGGTGTTTGCCAATCATCCGGTGGAAACATGGGTTTGGTATCCCAAAGATGCCGTGATGATGACGCCCTTTCCACAATATCCGCCCCTTTTGAACATTGCTAAGCTGCAATTGGCCGCCGGCACTGCAGGCATTTTGACGGATAATATTGATGAAGGATTGCAAAACTTTATGGGCGTGCAGCAGCGCATCAGCGAAATGACAAATGCAGAACAAACCACCGGAATTTTGGCGGTGATGGTGGCGCTGTCAATGCAAGATGGGCTCAATCAATATTTAGAAGCCTTGCTGCAAAGTGAAGTGATTGAAGCTTTATTGGCCAGCAGTCATTTACCACAACTGTTGCAGATTCATGAAGCGTTGCCCGCACAATTAGAGAGTGCTTTGCAGCGGGCGCTCCATTTTGAATTTGGGCACTTAGCAGAAGAGGAAGCCACAGCCTCGCGTCAACATTTTATTGATAAAGCTGAACACATCATGAAGCGCCATCAGCGCGTACAAACGACGTATCAACAGCTCGATGCGTCCTAAGGCGCCAATGATTGTGCGGTATTGCCATTTGGATAAAGTGTGAGGATGTATTTTTCAAATGCCAAGGCCACTTTTGGCGTGCCGGTGCGCTTTAAATAGGATAATACTGAAGATAAATAGGGTTCGCTCGGTTGCAAAGTGAAGCCTAAATGAGCACTCAGATCTTCATAATGGGTTTGCACTAAAGTGGGATCATCATTCAGTGCGCGAATGTTGACTTGCATACCCGCAAACAGTGTACGAAGTCCCTCTAAATTACCTTTGATGACAATTGAGCCATGATCTTCCCCTTCATATTGCGCATATTGATAGTGAAGGCGTGAAAACGGCTGACTTTGTAGATAATCATTGAAGGCTACAATGGCATCATAATGATGGGTTAAATGGTCTCGGCGCTCTGTTTTGCCAACTTGCGTGAGGATCAATTGAATGTTGTGAAAGTCTTGTCCGCGCGCGGCTTTAAATTGCTTGAGCATCCAGGCATCGTCCCACCAAATGCTCGGATCATGAATGATGTAAGCATTCATGGAGTGATTGCTCAAAAGGTGATTAAGGGCGGTGATGCCACCAAATGAATGGCCAATTAAAATGTTATAACCATTGGTGCGATGGGTTTGCTCGATCAATGGGCGAAGGGTGCCTTCGAGAAAATCAAAAAAGGCTGCATTGCCGCCAGTGGCGCCATTGATGGCATGTGATGTGACAGGCGTGCTTGGTGTGGATGGCGTTAAATCTCGCGTGCGATCGGTATTGATGATGCCCACAATGATCATTTCAGGCAATGATGGATAGGGCGCTTTAGAGAGTTTTTCCACAATGCCGGTTAAATAATGGAAATTGCTTTCGCCATCGAGTAAATAAATGACGGGATACGTTTGTGACGGATAATCTTGATACGAAGGTGGCACATAGACTTGTACCTTACGCGCCTCATCATTTAAGCTTGGAGCAGATAATGTGGTGATGTTGCCAATGGTGATGGGCTGTGCAAAGCCGATGGGCATCAGCACACAAAAGAGCAGGATAAAAAAACGCATGATCATGATGTCTCTGGTCAATAATTAGATAATGATAGTCATTCTCATTTGATATGACAAATTTTTATTAAAAAATATTGACCCTCACTGAAGAACGCGCTATTAATAATGGACTATTAAACAATAGCGCCGATTTACACAACTTGCGGGCGAAAACAGCTAAACAGTGCAATCCATCATTGAATGTTTACGTTGGCTCGAGATTGGCGCAAGGCAATTGAAGGAGCCATCATGACAACATTAGGGAAACGATTGATCACTGCAGCAACATTGGCATTGAGCTTAATTTTAGCCGGTTGCGGCAACAGTGAAACAGCACAAAATTCTGAGAAAAAAACCATCACCTTTGGCACAACGCCTGGCATGTTTGCAGACATGGTGCGTGATTCAGTGGGCCCGCAATTAGAGGCAAAAGGTTACACGGTTAAATTAATTGAATTTAATGATTATGTGCGCCCGAATCATGCATTGGCCAGCGGCGATTTAGACATCAATATTTTCCAACATAAACCCTATTTGACCCAATTCATTGCCCACAATAAAGTGGATTTAATCCCATTGTTCCAAGTGCCAACGGCGCCGCTTGGTGTTTATCCCGGTAAATTAAAAACATTGGCTGATGTCAAAGAAGGTTCCATCATTTCTGTGGCCAGTGATCCAAGTAACTTTTCACGCACGCTCGTATTGTTGAGCCAATTGGGTTGGATTACGTTAAAAGATGATGTCAATCCCATCACTGCCTCTGAAAAAGACATTGCAGAAAATCCAAAGGGCTTAAAATTCATCGCCATTGATGCTGCACAATTGCCAAGATCGCGCGCAGATGTGGACTTTGCCGTCATCACTGGTAACTATGCAGTGGATGCGAAAATCCCCTTAACAGAAGCACTGTTCCAAGAGCCAAGCTTTGAATACATCAACTGGTCCGCCATTAAAACGGCCGATCAAAATGCCAAGTGGGTGAAAGATGTAACGGATGCTTATCATTCAGAGGCGTTTAAAGCTTATGCCAATGATGTGTTTGCCGGTTACAAATATCCTGCCGCATGGGCAACAACAGAATCTAAGGAATAATTATGAAACGATTGGGCAGAAAATTATTGGCAACCGGCGCGCTTGCGGTGAGTTTAATTTTAGCAGGCTGCGGCAATGATCAAGGGACACAATCCACAGATAAAACCGTGATCACTGTGGGCACAACGCCTGGCATGTTTGCGGACATGGTGCGCGATTCTGTCAAGCCACAATTAGAAGCAAAAGGTTACACCGTTAAATTGATTGAATTTAATGACTATGTGCGCCCAAATATGGCATTGGCGGATGGTGATTTAGACATCAATATCTTCCAGCATAAGCCTTATTTAGATGTGTTTAAAGGGCAGCGCCATTTGGATTTGGTTGAAGTGTTTCAAGTGCCCACAGCGCCTCTTGGCATTTATCCTGGGAAATTAAAATCATTGGCAGATCTCAAAGAAGGTGCGCGCATCTCTGCACCGAATGATCCGAGTAACTTTGCCCGCGCCATTGTGATGTTGGATGAATTGGGTTGGATTAAACTCAAAGATGGCGTCAATCCCATTTTGGCCACGAAAAATGACATTGCAGAGAACCCAAAAGGCATTGAGCTTGTGGAGTTAGATGCGGCGCAAGTGCCAAGATCCCGTTCGGATGTAGATTTTGCCATTATTAACGGCAATTATGCCATTGATGCCAAAATTCCGTTAACCGATGCACTTTTTCAAGAGCCAAGCTTTGCCTATGTTAATTGGAGTGCTGTGAAGTCTAAAGATATCGGGGCGCCGTGGTTAAAAGATGTGACGGATGCATACAATTCAGAAGCCTTTAAAGTGTACATTGCCAAAATTTATCCTGGTTTTAAATTACCGGCGGCATGGGGTAATCAGCCATAATGAGTAGAATCGAAAGCCGCTCAATGAGCGGCTTTTTATAGCGCGCGTTTAATGCGCTGATAAATGGTGAACATCAATAACGCAACCATTGCCCATAAAATGCCATTGAGAAATGTCATTGAAATGATGTTTAGAGCCAGTGCAACACACAATGCACCGAGCACGAAGGCACGATCGCTTTTGCCCATTGGCCCATCATAGCGGCGCTTTTCCCCAATCAGGGGCGCCATAACGCCAGCATATTCTGACAATAGGGCTAAAAAAATCATACTGAATACGGCAATATTATTGATGCCTGCAATGGGCAATAGAATCAGCATTAAAGCTGTGTCTGAAATGACATCGCACAATTCATTGAGATAAGCGCCCAATTTCGAGGCTTGCTGATGTTCGCGGGCAAGCATGCCATCAATTGCATTGAGCGCCATGCGTACAAATAACCAAATGGGCATGAGCCATAAGATCATAAAATTGGGCAGGCTGACAGCGATGATGCCAGCTGTGAGAATGGAGCCTAAGCAGGCAAAGATCGTCACTTGATTGGCAGTGATGCCGCGCTGATACAGTGTATGAACAAGCGGGCGAAGTAAATTTTGAAATTTAGGTTTGAGTTGATAAATGGTGATCATCTTATTTTCTCCTGAAGTGTTTAATTATATTGAACGATGTTTATTTGCCTGTCAAATAAAATAAACACTGCTTATTTTTAGTGGACGAAAAATCTTGTTAAGATGCACGCAAAGGAGGAAACAATGAAAGAAAAATGGGATGCCCGTTACGCAGCACATGAGCATTTATATGGCAGTGCGCCAAATGCCTTTATTGCCAAAATGGTGGAAAAACTAGATTTCTTTGGCACATCGCTTGCAATTGCAGAAGGGGAAGGGCGAAATGCGCTCTATATTTTAGAAGATGCCATGCGCCATAATCGCCCGATGACGATGCTGTTACAAGATTATTCAAGCGTTGGGCTCAGCAAGGCTAAAGTGCGCGCTGAATCCATGGGATTGACCATCGAGACACAATGCATTGATCTCAACGATGCCGCTTGGCCGTCACAGCATTATGACAATGTCTTTTGTGTGTTTGGGCATTTTGAACCTGCACTGAAAGATAAAACATTGCGCGGCATTCGTGAGAGCTTAAAGCATGAGGGATGGTTTGTGGGCGAGGTGTATTCAACCGCGCAACTTGCCTATCAAACGGGCGGGCCGCCTGTGGCTGAATTGTTGTATGACGTTGAGGATTTTCTTGCCGTCTTTGCTAACGATCGCATTCATCATCTATTTTTAGGGGAAGTGATCCGCTCAGAAGGTGATCTACACAATGGTTTGTGCCATGTGATTCAATTTGCCATTCAAGTGAAAAAAGGCTAAAGCAACGCCATTAAATTTAAGCCATAAATATAAATGGCTTAAAATTTAAGTTGTATTTAAACATTGTTTAGTTTAAATTAAATAGTGTTCAAAATAACAATGCATAGGAAATGGATTATGGCGCATCTTTTACCCCACAGTTTTCATATGATCATCGCACTTTTTGCTTTATTGAGTGTGGCGAGCATCATCGTTTGGCTTAAATGCCAACGTCAAAAAGGGCAGCACAATGAGCTGGCCATGCGCACGCAATCATGGTGGTGGATGATCATCATTGTGGTGGGCGCGTTGTACCTTGGGCAAAAAGCCATCACGATCCTTTTTGCATTGATGAGCTTTCTCGCTCTCAAAGAGTTCTTTTCCATTACGCCAATGCGTGCGGTGGATCGTCGTTTGGTGTTTTGGGCATATTTAGCCATCCCATTGCAATACTATTTTGCGTATGTGCAGTGGTATGGCATGTTCATTATTTTAATTCCAGTCTACTTATTTTTACTGTTGCCGATGCGCTCAGTTTTGATTGGGGAAACAGATGGCTTTATTAAAGCAAATGCCACCATTCAATGGAGCTTGATGCTATGCGTGTTTGCCTTTAGTCACATTGCTTATTTAGCAAATTTAGATCGCGTCCATCCAGCGGCGGGCTTTGCAGGCTTAATTTTATATCTGCTTTTCATCACGCAGTTCAATGATGTGAGCCAATATGTGTGCGGTAAACTCTGGGGGCGCCATAAAATCATCCCGAAAGTGAGCCCAAATAAAACATGGGAAGGATTCATTGGCGGACTCATAGTGACGACATTATTGGCCACATGTTTAGCGCCTTATTTAACCATTTTGACATGGCAGCAGGGATTGATGGCAGGGATTGTATTAGCCATTTCTGGTTTTATTGGTGATGTCGTACTTTCATCCGTTAAACGTGATTTAGGCATCAAAGACAGCGGCGCATTGATTCCGGGGCACGGTGGCATTTTAGATCGCATTGACAGCTTAATGTACACAGCACCGCTCTTTTTCCATTACTTTTATTTCGTAACGAAGGGGGCAATATGAAGCGCCTGATTAAAGTGCTCTTTTTTGCATTGCTTGTCAAACCCTTGGTGTTGATTGGATTAGGGTTAAACATTGTTAAACGTAGCCCTTTGCCTAAAGAAGGAGCAGCCATATTAGCGGCAAATCACACGAGCCATTTAGACACCTTGGTGTTGATGAGTTTATATCCACTCAGTCAAATTCATCGCGTGCGCCCCGTTGCGGCGGCGGATTATTTCTTGCGTAATCGTTGGATTCGTTGGTTTGCCATCCATTGCATTGACATTATTCCGATGGATCGCTCTGAAAAAGGCAGCGCGCAAAGCTTTAAAAATGTATTGAGTGCACTTGAGCACGGCGAGATCATCATTTTATTTCCAGAAGGCACACGTGCTTTAACAGAGGATCGCGACTTTAAATTAAAACGCGGCATTCATTGTTTGGTTAAAAAGATGCCTGATGTGACGGTGCATCCTGTGATTCTGCGCGGTTTAAGTAAAGCATTGCCAAAGGGAGAAGCGCTGTTTGTGCCTTTTAATTGTGATGTGATTCTTGGCGAGCCATTAATGTATCATGATGATGCGGCTCAATATTTAGCAGCGCTTTCGCAAACCTATCAAACCCTCTTGACGCATTGTGTGACGAAATAAATCTAGACATAGCATGTTGCATGTCAGTATCATAATTGTAGGTCAATTATTGCAAGTTTTTTGATGCTCATCAATGAATCAACTCATTGAGATCAAATTGGATTTGCAAAAATCAAAAAAATGTTGCTGAACTTTTGATTGACGACCTGATGAAAATCAGATATCAATTAAGCATACATAAACAATCGGAGGGGAGTATGTTTTCAATGAAGAAGGTTGCGATGGCAACCATGTGTGGATTATTGTTAGCGGCGTGTTCAGATGATGTCAAATCACCTGAAGCAAATACAGGCACTTCTGAGATAGCTAAAGCGAGTGATCCGAACCGTTTAGAGACGCGTTTTGTGACGATTGCCTCAGGTGGTGCATCGGGTCCATACAACATTATCGCTACAACACTTGGTGAAGTGTACGCAGATCAATTTAAAGCGAATTCTAAAACTCAAACCACGGGCGCTTCAGTTGAGAACATTAACCTCATCGATCAAGGCAAAGCGGAAATGGCATTTGTGATGAGCGATGCATTGAGCAATGCGGTCAATGGTGAAGCACCATTCCAAAAGAAATTTGACAGTGTCCAACAAATTGCTGTGTTGTATCCAAACTTTGTGCAAGTGGTGGCCTCACAAAAATCTGGCATTAAAAATTTATCAGATTTAAAAGGTAAACGTGTGGCTGTTGGTGATCAAAACTCAGGCGTTGAGGTGAATGCGCGCTCCTTAATCAATGGCCACGGCATGACGTATAACGACATGAAAGTGGATTATTTAGGCTTTGCAGAAGCGGCCGATGCATTAAGAACCGGGCGCGTGGATGCGGCTTTCTTCACAAGTGGCTTGCCAAACGCAGCATTGATGGAATTGGCACAAGGCTTTGATTTGCAATTGGTCACCATTGATCCTGAAATGGTGAAAACCATTGCTGCCGACCAACCCTATTTTATGCCGATGGAAATTCCGGCCAATACCTATGGCAATGCAGAAGCTGTACCAACTGCGGTGATCATGAATGCGTTAGTGGTGAACAAAAAGCTCAGCAATGATGATGTGTATAAATTAACCAAAGCATTTTTTGACAACTTAGAACACTTACAAAATTCACATCAAGCTGTGAAGGATGTCTCTTTAGAAAAAGCTCAACAAGGCATGGTGGCACCGATTCATCCGGGTGCCCAAAAGTTCTATGATGAGCAAGCGCAAAAACAGTAAAGCAATGGTGGTAGGCTTAGTGGCAGTCATGCTGCTAAGCCTCTCCTTTTATCCCTTTTTCACGCGTGTGCGGGTGCTTTCAGGCAATGTGCAATGTCAATTGCCGGGGCAATCTTTCACATTGTCATGGATACACTCGGTGGAACGTGCATTGTGGCGAGAATCGTATCAAGTGAAAAATGGGGCATTGCATCTGTATCGATCACAATTTAAAACCTTTGGGGCAGGCACGCCGTACAATGAAGCAAGCACACTGAGCGATGGCTTTGTGGAAACCGCGCCAAATGTACAGCTGCCAGTGCTTTATTGGATGATTTCACGCAATGTGGCATCCACCATTGACGCCGATCAAAAGGTGTGGCCCATTCATCAGGATTTTGATGATTACACAGAAATCATCCTCACCACGACACAACACAACATTTGGACATTATTAAAGGAAAATTCTTGCCATGACCTCTTCAGCATCTCAAATAGATGATGGCCAGCGCATTTTAGAAAAGTTTGATCGCGAGTCGTTAGTACGCAATCCCGCGAGCAAAAATATACGCACATTCATCGCGCTCTTAGCGTTGACTTACTCGCTTTTTCACTTGGTCACCACTTATTATCCCATTCCGCAGCTATTGTATCGCGCGGCGCACGTGGCCATTGGTTTGGCATTGATCTTTTTGATCTATCCTTCATATCCTTCACAAAATCGCACCAAAATCCCATTGTATGATTGGGTATTGGCCGCAGCATCGCTCTCATCCTTTGCCTATTTGTGGGTGGAATATGATGCCATCATGAATACGCGCGGTGGCATTCCGAATACCTTAGACATCGCCTTTGGCATGATGACGGTGGCATTGGTGATTGATGGTGCGCGCCGCGTCATGGGTTGGATCTTACCCATTTTGGCGCTCGTGTTTTTACTCTATCCTTTCATCAGTCATTATGATTTTATGCCGGATCGCTTATTGACGCGCTCTTATGATTTAGGCGACATCTTTGGGCAAATGTATTTGAAGATGGAAGGTTTATACTCAACGGCAATTGGTGCATCGGTGTCGTTTATCTTCTTATTCATTTTATTTGGCGCATTTTTAGCCAAATCCGGCATGGGCCAGCTCTTTAATGATTTAGCGTTAGCGATTGCAGGGCACAAGCAAGGCGGGCCGGCGAAAGTTGCCGTCATTTCAAGTGGCTTTATGGGCAGCATCAACGGCTCGGCCGTAGGGAATGTTGTGGGCACAGGCGTTTTTACCATTCCGATGATGAAGCGCGTTGGTTACAATGCAAACTTTGCCGGCGCGGTGGAGGCGAGTGCTTCTGTGGGTGGACAAATTTTACCACCGATTATGGGGGCAAGTGCCTTCATCATGGCAGAAACCACGGGCGTTAAATACAGCACGATTGCCTTAGCCGCATTTTTCCCAGCATTGTTGTACTATTTAGGCGTGATTGCCCAAGTGCATTTTAGAGCAGGGCGCGATAACTTAAAAGGCATTCCAAAGGCAGATTTACCGCGCGTGAAAGAAGTTTTACTGGCGCGTGGCCATTTGTTGATTCCCATTTTTGCGCTGGTCTATTTTTTATCAGAATCTGTGCCCATTAACTTTGCGGCGTTTTACACGATTGTGATCAGCATCATTGTCAGTCAGTTCAGACCTGAAACCCGCATGAGCCCGAAAGATGTGGTCGATGCCATGATCACAGGCGCAAAGCAATCTTTACCTGTGATGGCAGCTTGTGCGGTGGTGGGCATCATTATCGGGACAGTGAGTTTAACAGGCTTTGCCAGCGTGATGATCTCGATGATCACAAGCATCGGTAAAGATTCCCTCTTTTTAACCCTATTTTTAACGATGTTGGCCTCGATGGTTTTAGGTATGGGTTTACCATCGATTCCGGCGTACATCATCACGGCTACGATGGCCGCGCCAGCCATTGCGGGCATGGGCGTACCTGTATTGGTGGCACATTTATTTGTGTTCTATTTTGGTCTGTTTGCCAACATCACACCGCCGGTTGCACTTGCATCCTTTGCCGGTGCTGGCATTGCAGGCGGTGATCCGATGAAAACAGGTTGGCAATCACTTAAATTGGCCTTAGCAGGTTTCATTGTACCGTTTATGTTTGTCTATAATCCTGCGATGCTCTACATTGACACCACAGGTTTAACGAGCATGAATGTGACAGAATTCCCGGCGCCGCCAATTTTATCGATTTTGCTGATTTCCATCACGTCGATTGTGGGCGTCATCAGTTTAAGTGCAGCAGTGGAAGGCTATTTTAAAGCAGCCATGAATCCAATCGAGCGCATTGTATTGGCCATCGGTGCATTGATGTTGATTGTGCCAGAGACGTATACAGACATCGCGGGTATGTTCGTTGTGGCGGCGATTGTGGTGCTCAATTATCGAAAAATGCAGCGCTTAACGCCGGCATAATTCAGCGAGATGCCAAAGGTCAATATCAATATTAGATATTGACCTTTTTATTTGTTACGATGACAAAAAGCCCGATAATGTATTACCCTTAATACAGTTATCACCTGTAGACAACTGAACAACAACGAACAAGGGAGATCAATCCATGGAATTTATTTTAGTGGCAGGCGCGATTGTTTTTTATGTATTATCCGCCATCTTTTTAAAACAAGAACAAGTACGTAAACTTTGGTTGTCCATCTTTTTGCTCACCAATGTGGTCACCTTTGGCATCATTGTTTTCATGCATTTTGGGCAAGAAGACTTTATGGCGAATGCCAAAACCATGTGGCAACTTTATCTCATCTACTTTAACATCGCGGTGATGCTCGCAGTGGCGGTGATCAACTGCTGGATGTTCCGCTCTGTAGTGTGGAAAGTGTTGCGCGGCAAACCGGTTGTGTTAGAGACCGATGAAGAAATCGCCGATCAAATCGCTGAAAAAGTGGTGGAAAAAGAGCACAAAAAGTAATCATTTGATCATCTCAGAGATGCTGCGCCATGCCTTGAGGGTTGCCAAAATACCATCAGGGCTTGCCATAAATGTGGCGTTGCCGGTCATCTCAAACACCTGCTGCTTTTGTAGAGCAGGCACAGTTTCTAGTGCTCGCCAAGCCGGCGAAATGCGTTCAATCATGATGGTGTGGGCAGGATCATAATCCGTGCCCACATCACCTTTCATCAATACGATTAAATCAGGATTGAGCGTTAAGACACTTTCTGTAGACAGCATGGGCGCATTGAGTGCACCTTGATAAGCATTTTGCCAACCAAGCGCAGTCATCAGCTCTTGATGAAAGCTCGGACCCACCGCTTGCGTTGGCAGTACATTTTGCGCTTGACCTTGATAGGTATAAAAAATCAATGTGCGGTGCGCTGAACTTTTGTATTCAGCAAGCGCTTGATCCAACTCGTTGACTTTCTGCTCAGCAGCTGTATGGATGCCGCAAATGTTGCCGATGGCCAACGTGGAAGCGTGCACATCTTTTAACCCACGAAAGGATAAATGCTCTGTGGGCAATTGTAATGCGGCAAGCTTTAAGGATTGCGGGCTGTCATCAGAGAGCTCAGAAAAAACAATGGAGGGCGATAGACGCAAAATGGCTTCGTAATTTGGATCCAGCGTCCCGCCAATGTCGGCAATCGGCTGATCCTTTGGCAGTAAATCATAGCGCGTGCCGCCCACGATATTTTTTGCTAAACCAAGGGATAACAATGTATCTGTAATGGTGGGCGAGAGGGAAACAATACGCGCGCAGCGCTCACTCACATCAGCATATGTGATGTTAAGACTAAGCACCAATACACCAAAGGATCGCCAATGTTTCATTAGAATGCCACTTTCACGCCAATATTACCGTTGATGCGTTTTTGGCCATATCCCCAAACGCTGTAATATTGTTTGTCCAATAAGTTATTCACGCGGCCATAAACGCTGACAGTGTCATTGATTTGATAATCTGCGGCAAGATTCACCATCCAATAGGCTTTTAAATTGCGTTGCTGTACGCTCCAAGCAGGATTGTTAAAATTACTGGTGGCGCTGCCATGATATTTTGCTTCTGCAAATAAATTCATGCGCTCTGAAGGTTTAAAATTAACATGCATACCCGCCATGTGTTTAGGCACTCGTAAGGCTTTTTGATCTGATGTGTGTCCATTGACCGTAGTATAATCGCGAGCATGTGTATATGTATAGTTGAGCCCAAATGCCCATTGATCATTGAGTGCTGTATTTGCTGAGAATTCAACCCCTTTTGTTTTTGTATAATCTCGGTTTAAGTATGTGCTTTTATACGTAACAGGATTGCTGACCCATGTGATGCGTTGATTAATTTTTTGTTGGAAATAGGTCAATTCAAGGCTGGTATTTTGCCATGGTGTCACAACGATGCCTGCATCAAAGCCTTTGCTTTTTTCTGCTTTTAAGTGTTGATTGCCACTTTCAGTATCATATAATTGAAATAATGTGGGTGCTTTAAAGCCCGTGCCATAACTGCCTTTGAGGGCTAAATAATCATTCACATTAAAGCGAGAGGTGAAGCGATACGTGAGTTTATCCCCAAATTTTGAGTGATCTTCATAGCGGATGCCTACGGTATTAAAAAATCGATCTGCAAAGTTTA
Organism: Wohlfahrtiimonas sp. G9077; assembly: GCF_002252155.1. Classification (GTDB taxonomy): domain Bacteria; phylum Pseudomonadota; class Gammaproteobacteria; order Cardiobacteriales; family Wohlfahrtiimonadaceae; genus Wohlfahrtiimonas. The sequence continues at coordinate 633,836 of NZ_NEFD01000001.1, read as the reverse complement.
AGTGTTGATCCACATAGATGCTTTTTTGTGTGATGTGGCGTTTGGGGAAATCACCATAAGGGGAAGTGCTACTCATGGATTCTTTGGTGAAATTTGCCCCTAATAATGTTTGGAAGTTCGGGATAAATGCCAATGTATTTTGCCATGTGATGCTCTGTTTGGTGCTTTTAAAGCTGCTTTGGGCATGTTGCGTAAATGGCATATTGTGGTAATCACGCTTTGTTTGGCTGGCATCATAAATCAATGAGCTTAGCCATTGCTCATTAAAATTGATGGTATTGATGGCAAATCGACCTAAATAACGTTCGGATTTTTGATAATAATCTAAATTATCTTGATTAGCACCTGCGCCATTGTCTAGATCTGTTTTGCTGCGATCATAACGGAGCATGACATCAAAATTGAGAAAATCCGTGGGCGCATAATTGACATAACCTGAAAGATTACGATTTTTATAGTGGTCGCGTTCTGAGTTACCCGGGAGCTTAGCATCGGCTGCAGAAATACCATGCTCTTGCTCTAAACCTGCGGCAAAGGCATAGCTCAATGTATCGGTCATGCCTTGCGTTTGTATGGTTGTTTTCACATGTTCATAACTGCCACCTTCTAATGTGATTGTGGTGCGTTGTGGTCCACCTTTTTGAGTGAACACTTGAATCACGCCTGCCATGGCATTTGAGCCATATAACGTACTTTGTGGGCCTTTTAATACTTCGATGCGATCAATATTTAGAGTGTTTAAGCTGCTAAAGTCAAAGCCGCCTGCAGGTGTGGAGAGATCATTAATAATGACGCCATCAATCATCACCAACATGTTTTGGCTGCCAAGTCCGCGTAGGAAGACGTTAGATTCACCATTGGCAGAAGTGGTCGAAACATTGATGCCTGGCAATGTGGCCAATGCATCGCTCACGCGCTGATATTGACCGCGTTCTAATTGCGCTTTTGTGATGACATTGATGCTAGAACCTACGGTATCTAATGCTTGATCCGCACGATTGGCGGTAAAGACGATGGTGTCATTTTCAGAAGATACATTGATGGCATCGTCTGCAAAAGCAATGGGAGCAAGTAGCGTGGCGCTTAAGGCTGCATACAATTGTTGGGTTTTCATGATGAATGGTGATCCTACTTAGATGGGCGGATAAAAACCTATCAGCATAGTTATTTTTTATCCTTTATCAAGATGAAGATGAAAAAAGGTGCACCAAATAGTGCGGTGATGACGCCAACGGGCAGTTCAGCCGGGGCAAAGAGCACGCGCGCCATCCAGTCGCTGATGACCAAAAGTGCACCGCCAAGGCATAATGTGGCGCTCCATAGATAACGATGATCAGTGCCGATTAACTGGCGGGCGATGTGGGGCACCACCAAGCCCACAAAGCCAATCGGTCCACTGATGGCAATCATCATGCCCATCATCAAACTCACCAAAATAAAGAGCGGAATGAAGACATATTTAGGCTCAACGCCTCGGGTTTTTGCGATGATGTGGCCGGCACTTAAGACATTTAAACGCGGGCTCAGTAGGGCAATGATGAGGGTGCTGATGAGCATCATGAAAGCCAACGGGATGATTTCCGTGAAGGTGACATGGCTAATGGCGCCCATCATCCATTGCATTAAGCGGTAACTGTCCTGCGGACGACCAATGGTTTGCATCACCATGACAATGCTGCTGCAAAAGAAGCTGAAAATGACGCCCACCAAAACAAGGCGCGTGACTGATTCAAGGGCATGGCGATTGAGCAGATAAATGGCAAAGGTGATCACCATGGCGCCCATAAAGGCAAATAGGGAAAGGCCGGAAAATACAGTCAGTGATAGGCTCAAGCCCAAATGGATATAAATGGCCGCCCCTAAAGCACCGCCACTTGCAATGCCAAGGGTAAAAGGCTCGGCTAAGGGATTGCGTAAAATGGCCTGAAACACCAAGCCCGATAAAGCAAGCATTGCCCCCATTAACCATGCCGTCAAAACACGTGGTACACGTAATTGCCAAAAGATTTGGGCGTGGCCTGCATCGCCATCAAAGAGCAGACAAGGCGAGAGATTTTCCACCCCTAAAAAAGGGAAAACGCAGAGCGTTGCGAGGCTGATGATCACCAAAAGGCATAAATAGATGCGGCGCTTTACCAAAAGATCACTCCTTGTTCGCTCATCGCTTCCACAAATGGGCGATCATAGAGCTTTTCTAAATTGTGTCGATGGATCACATCTTTGACTGCGCCCATAAAACACAAGTGTCCGGCCTTTAGAGCCAAGCAATGTGTAAAATAATGGGCCACTTCATTGACATCATGAGTCACAGAGATGATGGTTTTGTCTAAAGTATGAGCAATCTCTGTCAATAATGTCAGAATGTCATGGGCTTGTTTGGGGTCTAAAAAATTGGTGGGTTCATCGAGTAAAATGAGCGGCGTTTCTTGGCAAAGGCTTGCGGCAATCATGGCGCGCTGACGCTCACCGCCACTTAAACGATTGAACGGCGTATTCGCAAAATGCGTCAGATTTGTGCGTGCAAGCATAGTATGGATGAGGGATTGCTCTTGATCCGTTAAAGAAAAACCAAGGGATTGATGGGGCATGCGCCCATAACTGCACCAATCAAACACGGTAACCGCAAGGTCAGGCTGCATTTGCGGCACATAGCTGATGAGTTGAGCGAGTGCTTTGCGGGAGAGTTGATCAATGTTCTGCCCAAAACATGTCAAGGATTGATGCGTACTTGGAATGAGTTTTAAGAGGGCTTGCAGCAGTGTGCTTTTCCCCGCGCCATTTGGGCCAATGATGGCCAGTCGGCTGCCTTGTGGCACCGTAAAGGAGAGATGATCTAAACGCAAGGTGTGATGAGAGCGAACGGATAATTGATCCACAGATAACGCAAGCATGATTAACGCAGCCTAAATTCAATGGGTTGATCAAAATGGCTCGACGCCGCTTTGCCGCCTTTGATGGCAGGCTTGACCTTTAAATCTGTAATGGCATCGAGCGCACAGCGATCTAAACGGGAAAAACCTGAGGATTGCACCACTTTTTTGTTCACAAGCGCTCCTTTTTCATTGACAAAAATACGCACAACCACGCGACCTTGCTCGCCGCGGCGCCGAGAAATTAAGGGGTAGCAGCGGTCAATATTGCGATCAATACTGGCATGACTGTTGCCATTGATAAAGCCCGCAGGACCATTTTGTAAGCTTTGTCCATTGCCATGAGAAGGTGTTTTGATGGGATTGCTTGTTGCGTTACTTTTTTGATGAATAGCAGGCTCTGAGGGCGATTTGGGCGATGGGGTGGGTTTGACGATTTTCGGCGGTGCAATGATGGGCGGCGCTTCTGGCTCGATGGCAAGGAGGGCAGTATGATCGATGGCTTTTGGGAAAAACCAATCACTGTCAATCGTCATGATAATGTAAGGCTCAGCATTCGTTTGAGTGCTTGAGGTTTGAGGTTCAGATGAATGGATGGCCTGCGCCATTGCAGAATGATCTTGCTGCAATTGATGATTTTCATGCTGAAAAAAAAGTGCCGCAATGGCAGCATGTAAACCGATCACCACAATCGGCGCGATCCAGACAATCGAGCGTTCAATCATGGTGCCTTGGTAGAATCAGTAAAAGCAATACGGTGAGCATAAGAAAGATCAGGGCTGCATAGCTTGGATAGGTCAATGTATCAATGTGGTGGGGCAGCGTTGCGAGCGCGGCATCAATGTCTTTGGCAGAAAAATTCTTAGCAAAGCGGCGCATGGCAAATAAGCCCTGATCAAGTGGCACATTGAGGGCTTGCCAAAATTGAATCCCATAAATGGTGAGATACGTTAAACTCGACAATAGCAACAGAGGCGGCAAGGCAATGACAGCGCGCAGCCTAAAGGAGTAGGGCAGCGCCCGAATGCGTAAGCCCACAATCCCATAAAAGCCCATCACAATGCTGATCACAATTAAAAGTGGCCAAATGCGATGGTGGTAGAGGCTCAAAGCACTGTAAAACACATTAAATTGTGTGTGAAATTTGAGCCCTAATGCTTGCATTAAAATCAACAGCGCCAATCCTGCCCATAGCACAAGGCCAGCGAGTGCGATGAAAGTTTGTCGGCGCGTGATCATCTTATTTAACCTGCCATTTGAGGGTTTGTTTTGCGCCCAATGGAATGAGACGATCATTCTCTAAATAAGGATAAGATTCCGGTGGCGTCCAATTTTCACGCACTAAAGTGATGGTATCAGTATTGCGCGGCAAACCATAGAAATCTGCGCCATAGTGACTGGCAAAGGCTTCGAGTTTATCCAACGCATTCATCATTTCAAAGGCTTCTGCGTAGTGAGACATCGCGGTCAGTGCGGAATAGCAACCCGCGCAGCCGCAGCAGCTCTCTTTGGCGCTTTGGGCATGCGGCGCGCTGTCCGTGCCTAAGAAGAATTTAGGATTGCCGCTGGTGGCTGCTTTGATCAGCGCTTGGCGATGGGTTTCGCGCTTTAAAATGGGCAAACAATAAAGATGCGGTTTGATGCCGCCAGAAAGCAGGGTATTGCGGTTAAATAGCAAATGCTGTGGCGTTAAGGTTGCGGCGATGTTGGCATTGGTGCTTTCTACAAATTCTACGGCATCTTTTGTGGTGATGTGTTCCATCACAATGCGTAAATCAGGAATGGCAGCATGTAATGGCTTGAGTTCTTGCTCAATGAAAATGGCTTCACGGTCAAAAATGTCAATGTTCGGGTCGCTTGCTTCGCCATGCACTAAAAGGGGTAAACCCACTTTGGCCATGGTTTCAAAGACAGGATATAAGTTGCTTAAGGAAGAGACGCCCGCGCTTGAATTGGTGGTGACGCCCGCAGGATATAATTTAATGGCATGGACAATGCCTGAGGCTTTGGCGGCTTCCACAATGCTTGGCGTGGTTTCAGGCGTTAAATATAGCGTCATCAACGGTTCAAAAGGAACGCCCTCAGGCACATTCGCTAAAATGCGATCGCGGTATGCTTTAGCATCGTCCGCAGTTTTAATGGGTGGATTGGTGTTCGGCATCACCACAACGCGTCGAAAGCTTTGAGCCGCATGCGCAACGGTTGTTTTCAGTGCATCATGATCACGCAGATGAATGTGCCAGTCATCAGGAAATGTAATAGTGAGTTGATTTGTCATGAAAAATCCTTCTATTCGGGTGGAAGTCGTAAATTTTGTAAAAGCTTTTTTTAAAAAAGCCTTTGCATACTATACTATGCCTTCTCTAGGATAGGAATGCACATAGGAGGGCATATGAGAGAGCTCTATATTAATGGCAAACAAGCAAGCCTTTGGCAGAAAGTTTTGATCGCGTTGGGTTCAATTGGCTTTTTGTTGTTGATTATTCCTTTAGGCTTGGGTATTTTAGCTGTCGGCGCGGTGCTTGCGGTGATTTTTTATGTCTATTTGTACTTCAAAGTCCGCAAGATCAAAAAAGTGATGCAAGCGGCACAGGCTGCCCAAGCACAACAGGCACAACATATGTATGAAAATATGCGCCCAAAAGCAGAACCAACAAAACGCAACATCATTGATGGTGAGTATAAAGAGTTGTAATGAGCGTAAAATTGCATCAAAAATGCATTTAAATCTTTTATTTTTTTATAAATTGTGGTTTGATACGCCACTATTTAAGACATATGTATGGAGATATTTAAATGAATAATAATCCAACCGTTTTTAAGAACTTTAAGCCTTACGAATTAGCAGATGGCGAAGAGTACATGAATGATCGCCAAAAAGAACATTTTCGTCAGATTTTAAATGGTTGGCGTGCTCAATTGATGCAGGAAAGTGAAAAAACTGTGAACAACATGCAACAAGATGGTGCCACAATTTTGTCTGATCCCAATGATCGTGCAAGCCAAGAGGAGGAATTCTCTTTAGAATTGCGCACGCGTGACCGTGAAAGAAAATTGCTCGCGAAAATTGAGAAAACATTGCACAAATTGTCCATTGATGATTATGGCTATTGTGAAACCTGTGGAATTGAGATTGGAATCAAACGCTTAGAAGCTAGACCAACGGCTGAATTGTGTATTGATTGCAAAGAAATCGCAGAACAAAAAGAGAAATCTGGTGTGATTTAAAAAAAATTTAAAAAATTTTCAAAAAAAAGTTGACACCCTGAAAATTTTTGATATTATGCAACACCTCAGTTAGACAAACTAACTTCAAAACGGAATGTCCCCATCGTCTAGAGGCCTAGGACACTGCCCTTTCACGGCGGCAACCGGGGTTCGAATCCCCGTGGGGACGCCAACTTGATTCATGAGTTGGCTAGGTTTTGAAGTAAACTGCACCAGTTAAATCTGGGGCTATAGCTCAGCTGGTAGAGCGCTTGCATGGCATGCAAGAGGTCGACGGTTCGAAACCGTCTAGCTCCACCAATACGATGTCCCCATCGTCTAGAGGCCTAGGACACTGCCCTTTCACGGCGGCAACCGGGGTTCGAATCCCCGTGGGGACGCCAACTTTAAGAAGTCTTTAAAGTTGTCGTATTACACATAGCAACTGAAGCGATTCAGTTAAAGCTCTCCTTGGTAGAGTACTCGTTGCTAGCGAGAGATGACTAGACATCTATTAACCAAAATCTGTCCCCATCGTCTAGAGGCCTAGGACACTGCCCTTTCACGGCGGCAACCGGGGTTCGAATCCCCGTGGGGACGCCATCTTAAAGAAAGCCTGCACATTGTTGCAGGCTTTTTGCTATGAGGAGAATTAACATGTACGAAGAAGAATTTGAATACGATGGCCCAAGCAAAAGCCAATTGAAAAGAGAAGCGGAAGCTAAGCAGGATTTTGGTGAATCTTTGATGGCGCTCTCTGAAAGTGATTTAGATCTTTTAGATTTACCGGGCACTTTAGTGGATGCTGTTTTGCTTGCGAAAACCATTCGTCATGGCGGCGGCTTAAAGCGTCAAAAGCAATTGATTGGTAAACTCATGCGTCAATTAGATGATGAGGATTATGAATTGGTGGTGCGCCGTTTAGATGCCATGCAAGCGGGCAGTGAACGTCAAAAGGGCATCGAAAAATGGGTGGAGAATAAAGTTGAGCGATTGTTGAATAATGATCCTGCGGTGCACGATGAGATTATTGAGCAATTAGGCGAGATTGATTTCCAACACATGCGCCAATTGGTGAGAAATTCCTTATCCGAGATCAAGAAAGGTGGGAAATCTCGTAGCCGAACATTATTATTTCGCTATTTACGTGATAAATTTGCTCAAAACCCGTAGTGAAAGTTTTATTTAACGATATAATAACGCATTACACATGTTTTTCTGCAAATGGGATAATGGAATATAAAAATGGCGGATAATTTTAAGATTATGGTGGTTGATGATAGCAGCACTGTGCGTAAAACGGCAGAGTTGATTTTGAGCAAAGAGGGCTTTGAAGTCATTTCTGAGGTCGATGGTTTCAGTGCCTTATCGGGATTAGAGGCAGCACGCCCAGATTTAATTTTCATGGATGTAATGATGCCCAATCTCGATGGTTATGATACTTGCCAAATCATTAAAGGTTCGCCTTCTGAAATCTCTAAAACCCCTGTCATCATGCTCACCAGTAAAGATGGTGCATTTGACAAGGCGCGTGGGCAATTAGCGGGCTGTGATGCGTTCATTACAAAACCCTTTACCCGTGATGATTTGATTAAAGTGATAGAAAAATATAAATAATTAAGGATCATGACTGTGAGTGAAGTGATGGCGGATGTGAGCACGGCAAAGACGATCACCACCACACCATATGAGAAACAGCGCAAGCAATTGACCATTGCATTTTTCATTTGCGGTCTCTTTTTGGTGGGTTTAATTGTATTTGCATTCATGCGATTACCAAAATATGAAAGCAATCAGGATGTTGCGCATTTATCCACCGTGTATGATGCCATACGGGACATTGATCATTACATCGACATTCAAGCCCAAGGTGGGCACATTGAAGAAGCATTTTTAAAAGATCGCATGCAAACCATCTCAGAGAATTTGCAAAAAGTTCAAGGGATTGATGCCAATAATGTGTTGAAAATTTGGCAAAATTTTCAGCAGCAATTGGCCGAGCAAAACGATGCGTTAAATGTTGTCAATAATGCCATTCGCTTAAAACAGCGCGCCGATGCGGCCAGTCAATCGCTGTATCAGGATTTAAGTGGCGTATCGAGTCAATTGTCGGATGCGCGCTCAGTGAGTTTAGAAACCATTCGTTACATCGATCAGTTGGCCAATGCCGTTGTGCGTTTACATGCGAATTTAACCCGCGTCATCAACAGTCAAGCAAAAGTGGACATTCAAACCATCTCTGAATTGACCGAGAGTTTATCTGTGGTGCAAAAGGGTTTAAATGTTTTGATGATGGGTTCGCCTCAAGAAGGGGTGCAAAGCATTCGTGGTTCACTAGAAGAGGAGAGCATTTTAGAGGCGCAGTTTGTGTTCAATCAATTGGCGCGCGATGTCTCAAGTCTCATTAAAGATGCACGAGGTTTGGTGCTGCTCAATCAAATGCGCACTAAGTTACAAGATGAAAAGGACACCATTCAGCGCCTATTGCAAACCACCATCGATACCGCCTATGAAGGGCAGCAAGCCTACATTCAATCGATGAACCAATACGTGCGTTTGTTGTCTATGATTGCAGCCGGCGGCATCGTGCTCTTTTTCTTAATCTTTGCCGTTTTATTCTTGCGTTTAAACCGCGCGCGTTTATCCATTTTATTTGAAAAAGATGTCAAAGATCAGCGCATTGTGCAGGTGATGGCCGTTGTGGATCACTTTGTATTGCTGCGTGAGCGCTTAATGACGCAATTGGATTTAGTCTCATCGTTGAACAATGAAAGTGATCGCATTTTGGCAAAAGGGCGCGAGGTACGTGAATCATCTCAAAGCATCAGCACTGTCATTAAAGAGATGCAAAACACATATGATTACCTCGAACAAGCCTTGTCGCACGATTTATCCTTATTGAAAAAGGGCGGGGATGATAATCTAGACACCTTGCGTTCGACCTTAAAAAAACAGCTCGCCTATTTTACAGAGCGTAAAGATAACATTGCGGATGTTAAACAGACCGCATGGATGATAGAAGCGTTCTTCTCAAGCGTTGTGAGCAATACCAATGATTCTGTGGTGGCGTATCGCGAAGTGGAACAAGAATTGATGTTGATCATATCTGAGATTGATCAGTTAAATAGAGGATTGAAGGAAGAGGCATGACACAGACCATTGAACTAACTGATGCAGACGTTGTGGATGAATTAAAAGTTGCCGCTGAGTTATTGCGTGACACCCTTGAGACATTATTAGAAGATTCTGAGGATGAAGCGGAAGAAAAAGCCACGATTGCCAGTGCATTAGAAGAGATCGCCGGGATATTTACCGTATTGTCTTGGGATCATGCCGCGCAATACACCACGCAAGCGGGTAAACATGTGGCGGCATTGTCTGCCTTTGGGGAAGGGGATGCAGAAGATTTTGTGCTCCGTTACTGTTTGTTGTTAGAACAGAGCATTGATATTTTCACAGACCTTGGGCGCATGCAGGAAAGTGATGTGGTGGAAGGCTTTGATGCGGGTGCAGAGGTCAATGAAGAGCTCAATTTAACCCTCATTAAAATGCTGCGCACCTTGTATCAAAAGCAATTATTGCAGCTCATTCGCACGGGTGCAATCGAAGGCCCTTTGAATGCTTTAAATGCGTTGAGTCGTGACATTTCTGCCTCATTGCCTAAAGTCAATGGCCGTGATTGGTCGCTTCTGTCTTTTTATTTACAAGCACTGTTGAATCACGAGCGCCCGTTGAGTGTAGAAACGCACCGTTTATTGGCGCAATTAGATGGACGCTTAGCGCAATTGCTCGATCATCAAGCCATCACGCCAGATGTGAGTGAGGCGTTATTGTCCACAGTGCGCACGTTAGCCAATGGTGATCATTTCATTGAAAAGAGCATTTTAGTGCAAAATGTCTACAGCATTTCACCGGCGGTTTATAAGCGTTTTGGGCAAGCCTTGAAAGATGATTTGATCAAAATTCATGAGCAATTAGAGCGTGTTTATTTAGATCAAGCGCAGCGCATTCGCTTAGAAGAATTCATGCCATTTTTGCATAAACTCATTAAAGTACTGGATTTTATGGGCTTAAAACGCCTATCTGTATTAACGACAGATTTGGTCAATGCCATGGAGCGCCTCATCGCTGAACCGATGGAAAGCAATGAGTTTAACGAGCTTGTGAGCCAATATTGGGTGCTTGAAAGCTATTTAGCAGACCTTTGGGGCACACGTGAGCAACCGGTGCCTTTGTCCTACAATGAGACGCAAAATTGGGCATACATCAATGCAAAACATCGAGCCTTGAAGTTATTTGTGGCACAATATGGTCAATTGCGTGATGCGATTGCGAAAAGTAAAGATGCCGCGAAATTGGCAGAGTTACAAAAAGTGCTTTATGATTTGGTCAAAGCCGAAGGGATGCTTTCGATTGTGCACAGTTTAACGCGTTATTTTAACGATGATTTTATGCTCCGTCAGTTGTCGCAAGAGGCGCTCGGTGAAGTGGCACTTGCGGTTGAATACATCAGCAACATGCATTTAGAGAATCGTGAAGTCTCTGCACAAGTGATTGAAGGGGCAAAAGGCCATTTGCAGCGTCATCAAGCATTGACGCGTGCTTTGAACCAATATTCTGATGTGGATGTTGAGATGATCATGGCATGCAAAGAGGATTTTGATGCTTTGGTGTCAGAGTTCAGTGAGGCCATTGATGTGATGCCGATGGATGCGCGCAATTATGAAGCCCTCATTCGCATTGCACATACTTTACGTGGCAATGCAGCCTTGATGAAGCTGACAGAGGCTGAACATGCTGCCGCTGCTTTAGAGCGAGCGATGACGCGCAGCAGTGCGAATGATGCGGCCGCCATCTGTGAATATCGCTTACAGTTTTTACACATTATTGAGTTGTTCAATCAATTTTTACAGCCATATCAATAGGAGTTGCCATGCCTGAGATGATCAAGTTACAAGATGTGTCCCTCTCCTTTGGGAAACGTGTCATTTTTGATGGCATGACGCTTTCGATCCCGAAAGGAAAGATCACAGCCGTGATGGGTCCATCAGGCACGGGGAAAACCACGCTGCTTAAATTGATGACCAAACAAGTGGTGCCACAATCGGGCACCATTATGGCGATGGGCAAAGATTTGTCCACCTTATCCCGCACTGAGCTCTATGCGATGCGTAAACAGATGGGATTACTGTTCCAAAGTGGCGCGCTGTTTACAGACATGACGGTGTATGACAATGTTGCCTTTGCCTTAAGAGAGCACACAAAACTCTCTGAAGAACTGATTAACACATTGGTGTTATTAAAGTTAGAAGCGGTGGGGCTTCGCGCATTGAAGGATGCAAAGCCCTCATCATTATCCGGTGGGCAAGCGCGTCGCGTGGCTTTAGCCCGTGCGATTGCGTTAGATCCACAATTGTTACTTTATGATGAGCCTTTTACTGGGCAAGATCCCATTTCGATGGGGGTTTTGATGCGTTTGATCAAAGATCTCAATGACGCCTTGGATTTAACGAGCATCATTGTTTCCCATGATGTCGATGAAGTGCTCAGCATTGCCGATTATGTCTACATCATCAGTGGTGGGCATGTGATTGCGCACGGCACAGCCGATGAAATTCGCTCTGATGAGAATGTGCAGGTGCGTCAATTCATCGATGGTTTAGCCGATGGCCCAATGCCATTTAATCTGCCCACTGTACCGTTGAAGGATGAGTTATTGTCATGAAATTGATTGAAACGATCGGGCAAAAGACCATTGATTGCGTCAATGCCCTTGGGGAAAGCGTGGTGTTTTTCTTTGCCGTGATGCGCCACAGCGGTTATCTATTCCAAAAACCAGGATTATTTGCACGCCAAGTGTATCAATTGGGCATTTTATCATTGCCCATCATTTTATTGAGTGGCATGTTCATTGGCATGGTGCTTGCGTTTCAAGGCTATGTCAATTTAGTGCGCTTTGGGGCAGAGGCATCTGTGGGCACTGTCACAGCATTGGCGCTCTTTCGTGAGTTGGCCTCTGTATTTACGGCATTGCTTTATACGGGGCGCGCGTGTTCATCACTCACTGCCGAAATTGGTTTGATGCGTGCCACAGAGCAGTGGTCAAGCTACGAGATGATGGCGGTGGACCCTTATCGCTATATTTTGTTGCCGCGCCTCATGGCAGGCATCATTGTGGTGCCGATTTTAACGATTTTCTTTTCAGATGTGGGCATTTTAGGCAGTTACTACATTGCCGTTGAGGTCTTAGGGCTCGATGGTGGTGGTTACTGGTCACAAATGCAGTCATCTGTCATCTTTTATGATGATATTTTCAACGGTGTCATCATTAAAAGTGTTGTGTTTGGCTTAATTTGTAACTTAGTGGCACTGCGTGAAGGTTTGCGCGGACATGCCACGTCAAGTGGTGTGGCCAACTCAACAACGGCGACGGTGGTCAAAGCATCATTGCTCGTATTGGCGGCAGACTTTATTTTGACAGCACTTTTGTTCAGATGATGTTGATGCCGTGGTTTGACGTTCGTTATTCACTATTCTAATCAATAAGGTAACTCATGAAGATGATCAAAAGCATGTGGGCATCCGCCTTTTTGCTGATGGCGCTTCTCTGTTCGCTCGCCGCTGCGAATGTGGACAAAGATGATGCCGCAACAGAAGATATTTTCTTGTATAAAGCCATTCCGGGCGACAGCCTATGGAACATTGCCCAGCGCCATCTGCACAGCATTAAACTCTGGACAGAACTTAAAAAAATCAACCATTTAACCAATGATGACTACATTGAACCGGGAACGCTCATTAAAGTGCCGCGCGCTTGGCTGAAAACGAATCAATCAACAGCCACGCTCGTCAATGCCATTGGCAGCGTCACCATCATCAATGACAATGAGCAAACATTGCAATATGGGCAAGATTTTACAGATAAAGACAGCCTCATTTTAACCACTGGCGATAAGATCATCACGGGTGATGATGGATTGGCTACGATATTATTTAAAGATGGTTCGCGTCTATTGCTGCAAAGCAACAGTGAATTGGTGTTGAAAGATTTGATCGCGTTAGGCGATGGTTCGTTGAGTGACATTAAATTAGAGCTTGAAAAAGGGCGCTTAGAGAATCGCGTCTATTCCAGCCCCATTTCTAACACCAACTATGAAGTGAAAACAGCCTCTGCCATGACCTCTGTACGCGGTACAGTCTTTCGCATGGGATTGGAAAAAGATGACAACAGCGTAACGGAAGTGGTGACGGGTAAAGTTGTGGCAAAAAGTGCCGAAGAGGCAGCACAAGGCGCTGAATTGACTGCAGGTGAAGCCATCATCATTACCAAAACGGGCGATGCCAAGAAAGTTGCGATGTTGCCGCCGCCTGAGTTTAAATCATTCCCACAATTGATTGAAGCTGTGCCGATTCGCATTGATGTACCAAAGGCTGACAATGTCATGGGTTATGCCACAAAAGTGGTACCCGTTGGGGAAGATGAGCAAGATGCTGTATCAAGCTTGCGCTCACAAGGTGATGTGCTGTTAGGCGGTGATCTGCCCGATGGCCGTTATCGCATGATCGTCAGTGCCATTGATGACAATGGTGTCACAGGGCAGCCGGCCACTTATGAATTCATTTTAAATGCGCGTCCATTTGCCCCAAATCTCACAACGCCCGATAATCATGCCAAAGCGTTATTGAAAGATTTAACCTTTGTATGGCAAAAAGTGAACGATGAAGTAAAAACATATTATCTACAAGTGGCGCGTGATGCGGATTTCCGTGAAGTCATCATTGATGCAGACAATTTGAGTGTGCCTGAATATCAGCCTAAGGATTTATTATCAGGCGTTTATTATTGGCGAGTGGCATCGATTGCGGACAATGGCAAACGTGGTCCATTTTCAAGTGTGATGGATACGCGCGTGTTGCTTGAAGATCCGAATTTAGATCGTGCCCATGTGAAAACAGCGAATGTGATGCTTGAATGGGCGCCATTAGAGCAGGGCACACAATATTTGATTCAAGTGTCCAATGATCCAAGCTTTAAGCAAGTGTTGCTTGAGCACTCATTGCCAGAAACGGAGCTATTTATTGAGGATCTTGTGCCGGGCACTTATTATTTTCGCATTCAATCCACAGCATTTGATGGTTATGTGAGTGAATGGGGCTTGCCGCAATCTTTTGAGGTGTTAAATATCCCTAGCATCTCTGCAAAGCTGACGCCATAAATGATGGATAAGAAAAAACCCTGATGAATCAGGGTTTTTTTATGGAGATTATTCAGTCACCACAGGGATTTTACCGATTTTTGCTTGCCATTTAAGGGGCTCAGTTTTATGTACGGATTGACCTTTGCTATCTACTGCAACTGTTACAGGCATATTTTCCACAGTGAATTCATAAATGGCTTCCATGCCCAAATCTTCAAAGGCTAAGACTTTAGAGGCTTTGATGGCTTTAGACACAAGATAAGCCGCGCCGCCCACTGCCATTAAGTAAGCAGCATTGTTATCTTTGATGGCATCAATGGCGATTTGACCGCGTTCAGCTTTACCAATCATGCCAATTAAGCCCGTTTGCTCTAGGATTTGGCGGGTGAATTTATCCATGCGCGTTGCTGTTGTTGGGCCCGCAGGTCCCACCACTTCATCATGAATCGGATCCACAGGACCCACGTAATAGATCAAACGATTGGTGAAATCAACCGGTAAGGGTTCGCCTTTGTTGAGCATTTCCACCAAGCGCTTATGGGCAGCATCGCGACCCGTTAAGATTTTACCGGTGAGCAATAAAGTTTCGCCCGGTTGCCATGTGGCCATCTCTTCTTTGGTCAAAGTGTCTAAGTTCACTTGACGACCGCCGCTGCCTGTATTGGTGATTTCTGGCCAAATGTCTAAGTTGGGTGGTGTCAATACCGCAGGACCTGTACCATCTAATGTAAAGTGTGCATGACGAGTGGCCGCGCAGTTTGGAATGATGGCAACGGGTAAATTGGCTGCATGGGTGGGGCATTCCATGATTTTAACGTCTAACACAGTGGTTAAACCGCCTAAACCTTGCGCGCCGATGCCAAGGGCGTTGACTTTGTCATAGAGCTCTAAACGAATCTCTTCAGAGCGATTTTGTGGGCCTCTGGCCATCAACTCTTGAATGTCGATCGGCTGCATGAGGGATTTTTTGGCCATGAGCATCGCTTCTTCAGCCGTACCGCCCACGCCAATCCCTAAAATGCCTGGAGGACACCAGCCTGCGCCCATTTCTGGTACTTTTTGTAACACCCAATCCACCACGGAATCTGAAGGATTGAGCATCGCAAATTTAGTTTTGGCTTCACTGCCGCCACCTTTTGCGGCCACATGAATGTCTAATCGATCACCGGGGACGATGTCATAATGGATCACCGCAGGTGTATTGTCTTTGGTGTTGATGCGTTTGCCCATCGGGTCAGCAAGGACGGAGGCGCGCAAAATATTGTCAGGATCCGTATAGGCTTTCGCTACGCCTTCATTGATGGCTTGCGTGACATCAAAGCCATCTTCAAAACGTACGTTGGTGCCGATTTCTACAAATACAGTCACGATGCCGGTATCTTGGCAGATCGGGCGGCGACCTTCCGCACACATGCGTGAATTGATGAGGATTTGCGCCATCGCATCTTTAGCCGCTTGAGATTCTTCGCGCTCATAGGCAGCCGTTAAATTTTTAATGTAATCTTCAGGGTGATAATAAGAGATGAACTGCAAGCTATCATGAATAGATTGCACGAGATCATCACGTTTAATAATAGTCACGTTACGCTCCTTTGTGAATGATTTTGGTGGTGGACAAGCCGCAAAAATCATACCACAAAAGCGCAACATTTATCACTGCTTAAGCATGGAAAGGGCTGCGATTGAGGGTTTTAAAAGGTAAAACTTGCCAGCCTTCTGTATTTGCTAAATCCATCAATTGAGCTTGTTGTGATTCTGTGGGCACATCGATGTAAATGCAAGCACCGGTGCCTGTAATTTTCGGTATCAACCCAAGGTTCGTCAATTGTGTGAGATAACGCCCCATCTCAGGGTAAAGTGCAATGATGGCAGATGTACAATCATTAAGATACGGTTGATCTGGTGATTGTGGCAGCAATGGATGATTGCGCGTTAAATGCTCTGACTGAAACACTTTTTGTGTGCTGATGGCAATCGGCGGCACAATGAGCCATTGCTCACTTTCCTCGGGCAGCATCGGAATGAATTGATCACCAATGCCTTCTGCCCAGGCACTTTGCCCATAAATGAAAATGGGTACATCCGCGCCAAGTGTGCGCCCTAAGGCTTGCAATGTTTCAGAAGAGTAATGCAAGCCATACAGTTCATTGATCGCCATCAACGCCGTTGCGGCATTTGAGCTGCCACCGCCTAAGCCTGCACCCATCGGAATGTGTTTGTCTAAAGTAATGGTCACGCCTGTGGTGCGCCCACTTTTCGCTTGTAATAAGCGAATGGCTTTAACGATCAGATCATTGCCTTCATGAATGAATTCATTGTGATAATCCGCCACAATCTGATCATCCGTCCGCAGTTCAAAGCCTAAAGTATCGGTCAAAGAGATGAACTGAAAGATTGTTTGTAGGTAATGATAGCCATTGTCCTCTTGGCGGACGATGCGCAAAAAGCGATTGATCTTCGCGGGGGCAGGGTAATAATGCATCATCAGTACAACCAATGCTCCACTAAGAGGCGTAAACGCACATTGTCACGGGTGAGCTCGATGGTTTTTGGAATGTCACGTTGCTTATAATGACCCCATTTTTTATATTCCACATGCCAGCCATCTTCATCAAAGGATTCAATGCGGTTTTGTGCATCGCGTTTAACGAGAGTAGAAGCCGCACCGGGTTCGCCCACGATCCAACTGGTCATCCCAGAAATTGGCCAATCAAAGCCTGTGATCTCACTAAAGAGCACATCTGGAGATTCGCTTTTATAGGTTTGATCATCGGTTTTAAGGGTGCTTTCGGTGGGCGTCACCACTAAATCAATGCGACCACTGCCAAGCGGACCTTGGATGATCACTTTTAAATTTTCAGGGGAAACTTGCTGCCAATTAAAGCTTGCTTGACCACTGTTGTTTGGCGCTTTTAAAGCCGCTCGACCAATGGCAGTATAGCTTTCAAGGGGTTGATTCGGGTCAGGAATGTGCGTGGCACAGCCTGTCATGATGAGCATTGCAGCCGCGGCAAGCCCTAAACGTTTGATGGACATAGTGGAGTTCTCAAGTTAAAAATTGTGAAAACTGTAACAAGGATTGCCTAAATTGTAAACGGACAATGAAAAACACCCGCACTGAATGCGGGTGTAGAGGGTGTAACTTTAGTGGTTATTCAACATTGTGTTGGCGATCAATGAAGGCTTGTGGGTATTTTCTAAAGCCTTTGGTGACGAATGCCAAATAAATGATACCAATGCTGCCCCAAACCAAACCAATTTGTAATGCCATGGCCTCTAAGTTGTACCATAAATAACCGATACAAAGCATACCAAGGAACGGTAAGAACAAATAATGGAAAGTGTTGCGGAATCCTGATTTTTGATTGTCTCTGAAGTAGTATTGCGCGATTACACAAACGTTCACAATGAAGAATGCCGTCAATGCACCAAAGTTCACTAAGTGAAGGGCAAAGTCTAAATCAAAGAAACCTGCGCTCAACGATACAATCCCAACGATTAAAATATTAATGGAAGGTGTTTTGTATTTAGGATTGATATAACCGAAGGTTTTTTTCGGGAATACGCCATCGCGACCCATCACATACATCATGCGAGATACGCCCGTATGTGCCGCTAAACCTGAGGCAAATACTGCAAAAATCGCTAACCACAATCCGATGGATTGGAAGAATGTTGCGGCTAAGAACTTACCTAAAGAGCGTTCTGCGGCATACAACAAGACTTCTGGCTGGCTCTCTTCAGGGTTGACGAATGTATAACCTTCAAAGAAAAGCTGCATAAAGTAAGTGATGAAAATGAAGATGATCCCGCCAATTAAAGTGGTTAAGAAGATCGCTTTCGGTACAGCTTTAGCGGCATCTTTGGCCTCTTCAGACAAGGAACTTAAACCATCAAATCCTAAGAAGGAGAAACACAAGATTGCAGAACCGGCCGCCACTGCACTGATGGACATCTCAGGGCTGATGAATGGTTTTGCGCTCACGAGTGTCGCTGCGCCCACTTGATCAAAGTATAAACCTTTCACCACGAGCACAAGGAAAATCAACATCAATAACAATTGGAAGAATACAATGATGCTGTTAAAGCTTGCGACCATTTCAATACCACGGTAATTGATATAGGTCATCATCGCTGCTAACGGCACAACGTACCACCAAATGCTGATTTCGGCACTAAATTGCGTTTTTAAATAGATGGTTGCAAGGAGGATGTTGATCATCGGATTGAATAGGTAATCCAATAATGTACACCAACCGATCACAAAACCCACATTAGGATTAATGGATTTTTGTGCGTAAGTATAAGCAGAACCTGCCGATGGAAAGCGTCGAACCATTTTCCCATAGCTCAAAGCTGTGAACATCATCGCAACGAGGGTCACAATATAAGCTGTTGGAACATGTCCGCCCGTACCATCACTCACAATGCCGAAGGTATCGAACACCGTCATAGGCTGCATATAAGCTAAACCGATCATTACAAGTTGCCAGAGGACTAAAGTTTTCTGCAAGCTTGCTGAACCGTTATTGGTAACGTTAGGAGATAACGTTTGGTTGTTTGTTAACATAAGTTTATTTCCCCCAGCCGTTTAATGGCATGTTGAAAGAGAGATAAATATGCGCGTTAATTCAAAAGAATTATTGCCCCCTTGTGATCGAGCAAAATACCCAATATTAAATTTTGCTCTAAAAAAAATTCCTCATAAGGATATGAGGAATCAGGGGATTTTACATTATTTTTTGCGTTTGGCTACATTTTTTTGCCCAAAAGTGCTGCTTTTTTTCTAAGGCTATCATTTATAAGACATTATCTGACAAATTAGCATCCGCCATTGTTGCAAGAGAGTCCCCACACTCAATAAACGGGGATGATGGCAACAATAAGAAAATTAAGTGTGCATTTGCGGTGCGATTAAATGGGTGATCTTGTGGATCACCAAACGCATAAAAATGATCATCACTCATGGCAAGGGTATTGAGGGTTTCTATTTTTTGCTCATCGAGCACATCAGTGGTTGAGAACCTGTTAAGAATAGAGAAATGAGTATAAAAAAAGGCCCGAAGGCCCTTTGTGTCAGATCACCTTATGCCGGTTGATCATCTAAGATTTTTTGGCTGAGTTTACGTGCCTTACGACGCATCAATGCTTTATTCCAACGCACTTTTTGCTCTTCGCTTTCAATGCAAAGGGGTGGCACTTTGGTGGATTTACCATCTTTGACGGCAACCATTGTAAAGTAACAGCTGTTGGTGTGACGTTTTTGACGGGTGGTGATGTTTTCTGCTTCAACACGCACGCCAATTTCCATCGATGAGTTACCCACATAGTTGACGGAGGCTTTAAAGGTCACCAATTCTTGTACATGAATGGGTTCTTTAAACAGCACATAGTCCACAGATAAGGTCACCACATATTGCCCAGCATAACGACTGGCACAGCTATAAGCCACTTGGTCTAACAGTTTTAATAAATCACCACCGTGGACATTGCCAGAGAAGTTGGCCATGTCTGGGGTCATCAATACTGTCATTTCGAGTTCACGCTCTGGCGCAAGTACAGTTGTTGTTTCGTCGCTCATTTCAATCTCTTTATCAGTTTGTAAAATACTCAATGTAAGTCAATCGCCCTGCGATGATAAACACGAGGGTGATGAAAAGTGGTTTAATGAATTTTTCGCCATAACGAATGGCGCTGCGGGCACCAATGTAGCTGCCTAACATAAATCCAACCACCATAAATGCACCCATGAACCATGCCACTTTTCCTGCCACGGCAAAGATCACAAGTGCGGCGATGTTACTCATGCTATTCATTAAGCGAGCAACACCGGATGCCACTAAAAAATCTTGGTTAAAAATACGATTATACAATACCGTCCAAAACGATCCTGTGCCTGGGCCAATGAAACCATCATAAAAGCCAAGCCCAAGCCCTGAGGCAATTTGCTTAGGTTGAGAAACAATGCCATCTTCCGATTGTGCCTGTTTTCTTGATTTAGGGATCAGCATGTAAATGCCCACCGCAATCAATAATGGTGGAATCATCTTTTTGATGAAGCTTGGGTCTAAACTTAGCAGCAATAAAGCGCCTGTAAAACTCCCAATTAAAGTCATCAATGCGCACCAAATCCACTCTTTAGGGCGGATCACTTTGCGCTTAATGTATTCCCAAGCGGCCAAGGATGTGCCAAAGACGCCCATGTATTTACCCATTGAGAGCGCCACATGAGGCGGCGCACCAATGCTGAGCATTAAGGGTGCGGTGATTAAGCCGCCGCCCCCTGCAATGGAATCCACAAAACCTGCCAAAATGGCTGCGGCAAATAAAATCACAAACAGCCACAGGCTCGGATCGTAATAGTTCATGGTTACTCCAATGTGGAGCAGTATTGATCCATGCTCGGTCTTGCAAAAGTTTTTGGCTCTTTATCCGCATAGCCATACCACAGCATGCCAACGATCTCTTCTTTGTCGGCATCCACGCCACAAATCTCATACCATTTTTCGGTTTCAAAGAGGGAGGCTGTGGACCATTTTGAGCCAATGCCACGCTCATCAAGAGCCAGCATTAAAATGTACATGGCAATTGAAATGGTGGCGTAATCTTCTTTCGTGACTTTTGGTTCCGCACCACGTTTTTGCGTCACCAATAACCAACCGGGAATGTTTGACCATTTTTGGATCTTTTGATCCGCCGTTTCTTTAGATTTCACCGCAAAGGAATCATAGGCATATTGCAACAGTGCGCTGCGCACATCGCCTTTGACTTTATAAAAATGGTACGGGAACGTCAGATGATGATTCGGTGCATGCACCACTAAGCGTAGTGCTTCATCAATGATGGATTCATCCACTGCCACAGGTTTGTAGTGATGAATGGTGCGACGTTTTGTGACAATCTCTTGAATGCTCATAGTGATCTGCTCAATTGTTCCGCAAGGTTTTTAGAGAGTGAATCAGACAAATGGCTGTTCACTAGCGAATGCACATCATTCTTATCTGCTTTGGGTAAAAAATCAAGTTGTGAGAATGGCGTGGCTAAACGGGCGGCCACTTGTGGATTGATTTTGTCGATCATCACAATGTTCTCAAGCAACCACGGATAGAATACGCTAGGTTGCTGATAGAGCGCCACTTTATTTTGTCCAAAGGCCGAAAAGAGTGAGCGTACACGGTTGGGATTGTGCATGTTAAAGGCAGGATGCGCGCGCAATAAATTGAGCTGATCTAACGTAATGTACGGGTTGCTGGCTTGTAAAGTGAACCATTTATCCACCACGGATGGATAATCCTTAAATTGCTCTAAAAAGAGATTGAGCAAAGTCTCGCGCGTGCTGTGATTGTTGAGCACCGCCGCACGAAGAGCAGCCATGCGATCGGTCATGTTACTGGCCGCTTCATATTGACGCGTGATGGTCAATTCATGCTGAGGTAATTTCGCTAAATAGGCCAATACACAGTTTTTAAGATCACGGGCCGCAGCATTGCCAATGCTCATGTTCTCATAAATGGCGAGCCACTCTTTTTCATAGCGTTTTGCGGCATGAGTCATCACTGCTTCAAGATCTGTCCAAATTTTATGCAGATTTTTTTCACGGCTCGTGCGTTGAATGAATTCAGCATGCGGCGGCGTTAAGAATAGGGCATAGAAATTGGGCGCAGTTTGACACAAGGTCAAGAGATACGCTAAAGGATCACTGAAGCGTTGTTGCTTTTCTTCCAACGTTAAATCAGGGTTGCCAATGATGTTTGCAATGTAGCGCTGCGCTGCTTCCCAGCGGGCAAAGTCATCGGTGTCATAATAGGCAATCGTCAATAATTCATCGGTGCTGTAATCATAATTTAACAGCACAGGCGCTGAAAAATCACGCAGTAAAGAGACCGCGGCTGTTTGATCTTCGCATGGAATGAAGCATTCATCTTCCCAAGCATTTAAGATGAAGAGATCTTCATGCAACATATCACCCTCTTTGCTGATGAGGGCAAAGTTAATGGGAATGAGCTGTGGTTTAAGATTCTCACCTTCTGCGCTTAAATACTGCTTAAAGTGTAATGTGATGCCATGATCATTCACAGTTTTGGTCACATGCAGCTGTGGTGTGCCGGCTTGGCTGTACCAATGCTCTAAACCTGAAAGATCTTCGTTGTTTGCCTCTGCCATTGACTGCAAAAAGTCATCGCACGTTGCTGCTGTGCCATCAAAGCGATCTAAATAGTGGTTAAGCCCACGTTTAAAGCCCTCTTGACCGAGCAAGGTTTGATACAAACGCACCACTTCAGCGCCTTTTTCATAAACCGTTGTGGTGTAAAAGTTACGCATTTCCACATAACTTTCTGGGCGAATGGGATGCTTTAATGGGCCTGCATCTTCAGGAAATTGGTAGTTTCTGAGCATTTTAACATCATCAATGCGCTTTAAGCCACGATGACGCAAATCCGCTGTGAATTCTTGATCACGAAAAACCGTTAAGCCTTCTTTTAAAGAGAGTTGGAACCAATCACGGCAAGTGACGCGGTTACCCGTCCAATTGTGGAAATATTCATGCCCAATGATGGATTCGATGGTTTCAAAATCTGCATCGGTGGCGATTTCTGAATTGGCGAGCACATATTTGGCATTGAAAATATTGAGCCCTTTATTTTCCATCGCGCCGCCATTGAAATCATGGATGGCAACGATGTTGTATTGATCCACATCGCACACTAAATCAAAGCGTTTTTCATCCCATTCCATCGCGCGTTTAAGGGCGCCAAGGGCATAATGACATTGATCCAACTCATTGTGGGCAGCATAAATGCGAAGCTGAACAGGCGTACCATTTGGGCGAATGTGTTGATCTTCAATGAAGCCTAAATCACCGGCCACCAATGCAAAGAGGTAACTGGGTTTTGGAAATGGATCGTGCCAAATGGCTTGGTGTAAACCATTATCCAAAGTTTTCGCTTCAATTAAATTACCATTTGAGAGTAAGACAGGACATTTTTCTTGATCGGCAATGATGGTGACGGTGTATTTTGCCATGATGTCAGGGCGATCAGGGAAGTAGGTGATGTTACGAAAACCTTCAGGCTCGCAATCGGTGCAGAAAATGCCATTGGACAGATATAATCCTTCAAGCGCAGTATTATTGGCAGGTTTTAAGCGGTTTGAAAGAGTGATTGTAAGAACATCATCCGTTAAATCGGTCAGATGAATGTTGTCATCGATGATGGAAAGCTCATGAATATTGCGCGCTGTGCCGTTGATGGAGAGCGCAATCAGCTCAGAGGTCGGCGTGCCATTTAAAATCACCGTACGTCCAGCGGTGGCAGGATTTTTTTGTAAGGTTAAAGTGGCGGTGACCAATGTGTCCACCGGCTTTAATTCAAAGGTAAGGGCAACATCACTGACGGTAAAGTCAGGGGCTTGATAATCTTGGCGCAAGACTTTTTTTAATACAGGCATAATTTTATCCTCTTAATTCAGCTAAATATCCAGTGTGTGTACAGTGCCAGAAGGCAGCTGAAGGTGGGTGATTTGGTGTTGGAAATCGTTTAAATTCCCCGTGGTAAAATAATGAAAACTTGGCGTGCGCTCAGGCGCAATGTGGCAAGCTTGTAAACAGTGCTCTGCATGCTTTGCCACTGCAAAGGCAGGATTCACAAGTGTCACAGAAGGCGGCACGAGCGCCATCAATGCTTCTTGCAAAAAGGGAAAGTGAGTGCAGCCTAAAATGAGTTGATCCACCTGCGTATTGTTCAGCACGTTTAACGTCTCTTGTAATGTGATTTGAGCCGCCATGCTCTCAGTGTCGCCTTTTTCCACTAAAGTGACCCACGGATCGGCGGCGATTTTAATGACGGAAACTTCATGGGCAAATTGATCAATGAGGCGCGTTAAACGAGGGTTTTCGATCATTGATGAGGTGGCGACAATGGCAATCTCTTTGGTGATTGATGCACGCGCAGCAGGTTTAATGGCAGGTTCAATGCCAATGATCGGGAAATCTTGTGGCAATTGATGACGCAGTTTTTCTGCACTGATGGCTGTGGCTGTATTGCACGCGATCACAAGCATATCAATGTGATGCGTTGCCAATAAATATTCGGTCAATGTGGTGATGCGCTCATGGATGTACTCATGGGATTTTAAGCCATAAGGCAAATGAGCCGTATCTGCAATGTAGTAATAATCAGCAGGCAATGGATAATCAATGAAGGCACTCATCACAGAGAGCCCGCCAATGCCAGAATCTATAAATCCTATTTTCATGTTAGCGACGCATAATGGGGACAACAATGCGCTCATCAAAATCAAAGAGCGCGTCTTTTTCATATTTTACCATCACTTCTTCGGCAAGCGTTGAGAAGCTCTCTGAATCAACATTCAGTGCTTGATCATAAGTGGCTTGATCCCAAATTTCAATTAAAGCGCCATTGCCAGATAATACAATGTCACAGTCAATATTGGCATAACTCATTAATCGGCTTGGGAGTACAAAGCGACCTTGTGCATCTAGCGTCACTTCTGTGGCGCCGCCTCTGACAAAGCGGATGAAATCCCGCTCTTTTTTCACAAAGGGGTTGAGTTTAGTTAATTCATGATCAACCTCTTCCCATACATCAAAAGGATAGAGGTTTAGACACGCATCAAAGGCGCGATTGATGACAAAGCGATCTGTATCCACAAGCTGCTTTTTTAAGGGCATAGGCAACATCAGACGCTTTTTAGCATCAAGTTTGACCTCAAATTCCCCCAAAAAATGTTTCATGTTTGATCGATCGTTGAAGATGGTTCAGTGATTGTACAGCAACAATTTGCCCGCGCAAAGAAAAACCCCGAAGGTTCGGGGTTCTTTGAGATGTGCTTAAACAGAAGATTTTTTGAGGAAAAGACCCCAGTAAATCTCAAACACGCCAAACGCAATGATCGACGCACTGAAAATGCCCACAATGATGCCGCCTGCAATCACAGGGGATAACAAGAAGATGAAACCTAACACAATGCCAATGATGGGTAAGGCAATGATGCTTTTCCACTGGTCAGATTTAGGATGATCGGTGCTGTTTTTAAGGCTCAGCACTAAACCTAAACCTAGCATGGATCTAAATAAAATCCAGAAACCAAAGAGGAACGTTGTGACCAACATCACTTCACCTGGCGGCATTGTGAGGAAAAGAATACCAATGATGAAGTCAAGTACGCCTGATAACAGTGACCAACCCCAATTAGGGTTTTGGCTGGAGACGGAGAAAATTTCCGCAACCCCAGTGAATAAAAACATAAAGCCAATAAAGTAGGCGATGGTTAAGAATGTCGCCACAGGTGTCATCAAGCTCCAAATCCCGAGCACGATGAACAACACACCAATAATGACAGAGAGCCACCATTTATTTTGACTGATTGTTGAATTTGTCATATTTGTCTCCTTGTTGTTATTAAATTGAAGAAGCCATTTAATTATAGCACCGAATCATGAGAAAAAACCAAACGGTGCTTGGCATTTGCTTTACAAAAGGATGAGATCAGCATCGGCTAAATTCTCTAACAAAAAGTGATCCGTATCTTTGCGTTTAAATACGCCATAACGAGCTTTATCATAATGAGGCGCAAGCCCTTCTTGAAAGTAAAATCGTGTGGGGCGAAGTTGATCTTGAATGTTAAATAAGCGCTGATTGTCCTGTAAAGTTCCGCCAATGTAAGGCTCAGCGTGTGTGACAACATTGTGTTCATCTAATGTGACGATAAATGTCATCATCGGCTGATAATCTTCATTCAACAATGGATGGGCATAACGCAATGCCATGTAATCACCGAGCATAAAGGCACGGGGATCAACGGGCGCAAGTTCAAAGTAGATGGTTTCGCCTTCAGTTTTAATGCGCTCTTTTTGGAGAATTTGGACATTCATGAAGATCAAAAGTGCGCCGAGTAAAATAAAAGCAACGAGGGTTCGAGTGCGTGTCATGCGTCTCTCCATAAAATGCGTTGTAAAATTCTTGGAACACATAAAATAACTGTGCCTGTGCTGAGCAATAACCAGCCTTTTGCCTGTAATGACCAAGACAATTCATAGTAATAGAGCACCAATGCAACAGTGAACAGTAGTAAACCTAAAACATGTAGGGCGCGCTCACCTTTGAGGATGCCAATGAGGACTAAAACTGCACCCATGACCACATTCAGCGGCAAAAACCATAAGGCCATCAAGAAAGCCGCGGTGCTTATGATGCGTAATGCGAGATCGGTAGGACTGCGCAGCAACCAAGGCAATGCCCCCATCATTGGCAATAATGATGAGAGGTGCGGTGGCTGTATGATGTGAAAACCAAAATCTTTGAGCCAGAGTTCAAATAACGTCATGCCTAAGATGCAGAGCGCAAGGGCAATCATCCATTCAAGACTCAGGGTAGATTTTGGCCATGCAGCGAAGAGGAACACAAGCGTGAGCGCAAGCAGCCCATAATAAGGCCACGCAACATCCGTATGTGCATACAAGCCAATCATGCCCATCAAACACAATACAAGGATCGCGAGAATTCTGATGTAACCATTCTTGAGGGCGAATAAGAGCACCAGCGAATAAATGGCATTGACGAGGGCAAAACTTTTAATCAATTGATCCCAGTCGTTGTTGGCCATTAATAGCGCCGCGCCATTGGTAAAAAGTGCAGATAAGGTTAGGGAAGCGAGGATTAAAAATTGATGGCTGAAACGCTCTGTACGACATCTGCGACAAATGTAAACAGTAATGGCAATGAATGCAATGCATAAGCCATAAAGCAGCGTTGTATTGGCTTCGAGCTGTGCCACGCAATAAGCAGGAAAACTCATCAAAATCAACGTGAGTAGGCACATTAATCCTGCATGGAGGAAGTGTTTAAGGTTAAGGGTTTGCATGATGATCTCCAAAACGTGCAGCATTAAAGAGTGCATCTGCGCCACGATAAGCAGGATAAATCATCACCAATCCCACAACGCTGAGGCTAAAGAAGCCAAGCGCGCCGCTAAAGAGCTCTAGCAGCAATAGGAACCATGTGATCATGCCCGCTAAATAGCTCAAAATGGCCTGGGCTTTTTCGCGCAGATAATAGTAAAGCGCCAAAGTGAACAGCGTGCCAATGACAGCGACAATGCGTGAGACAACCCATTGATCCCGTACGGATAAATCAAGCAGCAATGCCATAAAGCTGCCCCACATCAACACAAAATAGAGATCACTCATGCCATGCACAAAGCTCAAACTTGATCGAGTGCTGAAATAAATGAACACAAGATTGAATAAAAGAGAGAGCAGCGCTGTGCTTAAAAGGACAACGGTGGCATTGTGACAATAGACTTGTAAGTAATTGATGATGAAAAGATAAGTGAGCAGAGAAGTGAATGCAGTTAAAAAACGATCATTAAACAACAGCGCAAAGGGCAGTAAAGATAAGCACCAAATCATGGGTAAATGATACAAATGGCTATTGATTTGATAGGTTTGCCCAAAGAGCGCCCAAAAGCAGCCCACCAATAAAGCAAATAAGCCAAGGGCAAGGGTGCGGCGTGCCGGTGATCGTGTGCACATTGCATAAATAAATACAATGATGAGAGCGCTTTCTGCCAAGATGAATTTGGTCAAACTGCTCCAAGCCAGCCAATTTAATGCTGTTAAGCAGATGATGCCAGATGCCAATAAAATCACGCCAAGACAATCGAGGTGCCACGATAAAATCTTGAGGAAGTGACGGGATTGCATAAAGGAATATCTCCAAGGATGAGTGAGGGAAATTGTTAATCAATCATTGTTTAATAACTATCATAAAGGGTTCTATCAATATTTGTGAATTCATAAATAAAATTAATTATCCCTTTTTAACAAAGAGGCATATCATTCGCCAACTCTTTCAATCAAGAGCCAACCCCCAATCGCCGATCAGTTTCTGATTACTTTTTTTCCACCTTTTCATTTTGGAAATTTGTACATATGGAAATTATTCCCCCCGTAGGCGAAGAGGGTCGCCTACCTTCATTATTCGAATCTTTAATTCCTGTGGTCTTTATGATGATCGCGCTCGTGACGGGTATTTTCATCTTCGGAACAAGTCCACACATCCCATTATTGGTCAGTGTTTGTGTTGCCGCAATGGTTGCGATGCGCTTAGGTTTCTCTTGGCGCAGAGTAGAGCGCGGCATGTTAGATGCAGTGCGTTTAGCCATGCAAGCGGTGGTGATTTTGATGGTGATCGGAACCATCATTGCCTCATGGATTGCCGGCGGCATTGTGCCAACGCTCATTTACTACGGCTTAAACATTTTAGAACCCCAATACTTTTTAGTGGCGGCATGCGCCATTTGTTGCATCATTTCTATTGCAGCAGGGAACGCATGGACGGCTGCGGGCACCATCGGGATTGCCATTATGGGCATTGGTTATGGGTTAGGCATGCAGCCGGAGATGGTGGCAGGTGCTGTGATCTCGGGCGTTTACTTTGGGGATAAAATTTCACCATTGTCAGAATCCACCAATTTAGCGCCGGGCATTGTGGGTGTGGATCTGTTTGAGCACATTCAATACATGCTCTACACCACGATTCCTGCGTTGGTGATTTCCCTGATTTTATTCACGATTTTAGGCTTTTCTCAGGCAAGCACCATGACGGAAACAACCGCTGTGACTGCGGCATTACAGGCGGATTTAAAAGGCATTTTCATCATTTCGCCTTGGTTATTGCTTGTGCCAGCTTTTATCATTGTGATGATGATCTTTAAAATTCCTGCATTCCCAGGATTGATGATCGGTTCAACTTTAGGCGTATTGTGTGCGATCTTTGTGCAAGGGGCGGATGCATCGATGGTGTTAAATTCATTGTACGATGGTTATCACATTGAAACAGATAATAAAACCCTCAGTGATCTTTTAAACAATGGCGGCATCACTGCGGTGTTATCCACGGTTTCTTTGGTGATCATTGCCATGTGTTTTGGGGGCATTTTAGAATTCACGAAAATTTTTGAAGTGATCGTGGGGCACATTGCACGAATTGCACAAAAGACCAAAAGCCTCATCATTTCAACGGTATTTACCTGCATTACCGGTAACATTGTGGGGTGTGATCAATACATGTCCATCATCATTCCGGGTAGAATGTACGCTGATGAATACAGAAAACGTGGCATTAAAGCGAAAGTGCTTTCTCGCACGTTAGAAGATGCCGGCACGATGACATCGCCACTCATTCCTTGGAATACGTGTGGTGCCTTTATGACCACAACATTGGGCGTGGCATCTTTCAGTTATTTGCCATACACATTTTTGTGTTTATTAAGTCCGCTCATTGCCATTTTCTATGCGTGTACGGGCTGGACGATTGAAACGTATGAAGATGGCGAAAAGCCAAAAAAAGTGAAGCGTTTTCGCATGAATAAGCGCTTAGATTAAAGACATTTCCCCCATGAATGTTGATCATTTATGGGGGAGCGTGCGCCATTGATTGCTTCTACAATGCTTTGTGGCTATATTAGATTTTTGTTTGTCTTATCTAACAAGGCTTGTGTGCGCTATGAAAGTGATTAATAAATCAGATAAATTGAATTATGTTCGCTATGAGATCCGCGGTCCCGTCCTCGATCGAGCGAATCAAATGGAAGAAGATGGTCTTAAAATCATCAAATTAAATATTGGCAATTTGGCACCGTTTGGCTTTGAACCGCCTGATGAAATGGTGCAAGACATGATCATGAACTTGCCAGAAGCCTCGGGCTATACGGACTCAAAAGGGATTTTCGCCGCACGCAAAGCCATCGTCCATTACGCCCAGCAAAAGAACATTAAAAATGTGGATGTCAATGATGTTTACATCGGCAATGGTGCTTCTGAACTCATCACCATGAGTTTAAATGCATTGTTAAACAGCGGCGATGAAGTGTTGATCCCAACACCGGATTATCCACTTTGGACAGCCGCCACTGCATTGGCCGGCGGGCGTCCTGTGCATTATATGTGTGATGAAGCCAACGAATGGCAACCAGACATTGAGGACATTCGCTCTAAAATCACGGTGCGCACCAAAGGGATTGTGATCATCAATCCAAACAATCCAACGGGCGCGCTCTACAGTGATGAAATTTTATTGGACATTTTACAGATCGCTCGTGAACATGGTTTGGTGGTGTTTTCAGATGAAATCTACGACAAAATTGTCTTTGATGGCCAAGTGCACACCTCAACGGCAGCATTGGCCGATGATGTCTTGTGTTTAACCTTCAATGGCTTGTCTAAAGCGTATCGTGCTTGTGGTTATCGTGCCGGTTGGATGATTGTCTCTGGCCCTAAAAAGCACGCCAAAGATTACATCAGCGGTTTAAATGTGCTCTCTTCGATGCGCTTGTGTTCCAATGCACCGGGGCAATTGGCCATCCAAACTGCGTTGGGCGGTTATCAAAGCATCAATGAATTGATCGCGCCAGAGGGGCGTTTGACGCGTCAGCGTGATGCGGCGCACCGTTTATTGACGAGCATTCCCGGTGTGACCTGTATGAAGCCAAAAGGTGCGTTGTACATGTTCCCAAAAATGGACCCTGAAGCCTATCGCATTGTGTCTGATGAGGAGTTTGCGCTGGATCTTTTAGAATCTAAACGTGTATTGATCGTGCAAGGTTCAGGCTTTAACTACCCAACGCCAGATCACTTTCGCATCACATTTTTGCCCTACACAGATACATTGACCGATGCCGTGCATCGCATTGGCAGCTATCTTGATGGCATTCGTGAACCCTCAAAAGATTAAAAATTTTAATTGCCCCTATTGACGGATGGTTTTTATTGAGCTAGATTAAAAACCATCAATTTTAAGGAATTCATTCATGACGCAGCACGCACAAGTACAACGTAACTTATGGTGGCAAATCTCTCACAAGGCGGGAGATTTCGTGGCGTCATGGCAAAAATAATGTCATAAGCATCCATAAAACCCGCACCAACATGCGGGTTTTTTTATTGCCCGCAATCTAACAGAATTCAAACAATATTTTAGATGAGGCAATCATGACAACAGCACAAGCAACACTCTTAAAAGTTTATAACGGTGAATATTTATCCCAAACGGAAAGTTTTGATGTTTTTAGCGACATCATCGCTGGCAATGTGCCGCCGTTGCATGTGGCATCTTTATTGACAAGTTTGAAAGTGCGCGGTGAGTCCGTCGACGAAGTGACGGGCGCAGCTTTAGCCTCTTTAAAAAATGCTGAAGCATTTCCAACGCCAGATTATGCCTTTGCAGACATTGTGGGCACCGGTGGCGATGGGGCAAACAGCATCAATATTTCAACCGCCAGTACTTTTGTGGCGGCTGCCTGTGGTTATCCGATTGCTAAGCATGGCAATCGCAGTGTTTCAAGTTTAAGTGGCTCATCAGATGTATTGACAGAGCTTGGCGTGAACATTCATGCCACCGCCGCCGATTCAAGAAAAATGCTCGATGATTTAGGCGTCTGTTTCTTGTTTGCACAGCAATATCATAAAGGCTTTAAGAATGTCGCACCGGTGCGTGCTGAACTGAAAACGCGCACCATTTTTAATGTGCTTGGCCCATTGATCAATCCTGCACGCCCACGCATTGCCATTGTGGGCGTGTATCATCATTCATTGATTGTGCCGATGGCGAACATCTTAAAAAATCTGGGTTATACAAATGCTGCGGTGATTCATACTGCGGGGTTAGATGAAGTCTCTTTGCATGCAGATACCCATGTGGCAGAGCTTAATCATGGCGTGATTGAAGAGTATTATTTAACAGCAGAGGATTTTGGTTTGCCTGTGATGACGATCGATGACATTCGCGGCGGCACACCTGCACAAAATAAAGTCTTTTTAGAGCGCATTTTACAAGGCAAAGGCGCCATTGCCCATGAAAATGTGGTGGCGGCGAATGTGGCATTATTGATGCGCTTATTTGGCGAACGTGATTTAAAACAGAATGTGGCAAAAGTGCAAAGCGTGATGCGCACCGGTCGCCCATATCAACTCTTACAACAAATGGTCCAAAGGGGTTAAGCATGGCAACGATTTTAGAACAAATTGTGGCGGATAAATACGTAGAAGTGAGTTTAATGCAGCAAGCGCGCCCATTGAACAACTTTAAACAAGATGTATTGGCAAGCCCCCGTGATTTTTATGGAGCACTTCGCTTTGCAAAACCGGCCTTTATTTTGGAGTGTAAGCCAAAATCCCCATCAAAAGGTGTCATCAACCCTGATTTTAATCTACCGAAAATATTAAAAGCGTATCAGCCGTTTGCCACCTGCATTTCTGTGTTAACGGATCACAAATATTTTGGCGGCAGCTATGAGAATTTAACCATCGCAGAGCAAACAGTGGATCAACCATTATTGTGCAAAGATTTCATTATTGATGAGTATCAAATCTATTATGCACGCTTGAAAGGCGCGCACGCCGTATTGCTGATGCTCTCTGTGTTGTCGGATGAGCAATATCTCGCCCTGCGTGCCGTTGCCCACAGCTTAAACATGGGCGTTTTAACAGAAACCAGCAATGAGGCAGAAGTAGAGCGTGCTGTTGCTTTAGATGCACGCGTCATTGGCATCAATAATCGTGATCTACATACATTGACAGTGGATTTAAACACCACGCGCCGCTTAGCAGCACTCATTCCTGAAGATCGCATCGTGATCAGTGAATCTGGCATTGCTTCTCATCAAGATGTGGTGGATTTATCAAGCGTGGCCGATGGTTTTTTAGTGGGCAGCCATTTAATGGGGGCGCAGAATTTAGAATCTGCTTTGCGCGCCTTGATTGTGGGCACACATAAAGTGTGCGGTTTAAATACCTTAGAAGCAGCCGAAGCGGCATTTGATGCTGGTGCTTATTATGGCGGATTGATCTTTGTGGAAAAATCCCCGCGTTTTATCACGCCTGCTAAAGCCAAAGCGTTGCAAGCCATTCCATTGCATTATGTGGGCGTGTTTCAAAATGAAGCATTAGAGCGCGTTGTGACCATCAGTAATGCTTTGAATTTAAAAGCAGTTCAGCTTCATGGTGAGGAATCTTTAGAATACATTGATGCCTTGCGTGAAAAGCTGCCAAAAACCACAGAGATTTTTAAGGCGCTCGATGCCACGAATATGGCAGAATATCAAAGTTATTTAACACATCAAGCCATTGACTGCATCGTCCTTGATCATCAAGCGGGCGGTACAGGCAAAAGTTTTGATTGGTCCATCATTCGGACGTTGCCAGCGCACCGCTATTTATTGGCAGGCGGCGTTGGGGCGCACAATGTGAGAGAGGCGCTCACGTATCCGATCATGGGAGTGGATATGAACTCAGCGCTTGAGATGAATAAGGGTGAGAAAAGCCCAGAGAAGATTCAAACAGTATTTCAAATGATTCGTACATCGATTAAGAATTAAGGAGAACATCGTGGCAATTTTAGATGCATTTTTTGGTGAGTTTGGTGGGCAATATGTGCCTGAACTCTTGATGCCGGCATTGAATCAATTAGAAGCGGCATTCGTGGAGGCACAAAAGGATCCTGAGTTTCAGGCAGAATTCATGGATTTACTCAAAAACTTTGCCGGTCGTCCGACGGCTTTAACATTGTGTCGCAATTTAACCAAAGGCACAAAATCCAAACTCTATTTAAAGCGTGAAGATTTGCTTCATGGCGGCGCCCATAAAACTAACCAAGTGTTGGGGCAAGCATTATTGGCCAAACGCATGGGTAAAACAGAGATCATCGCAGAAACAGGAGCAGGGCAACATGGCGTTGCCACAGCAATTGCTTGTGCGCTCCTTGGGTTAAATTGCCGCATTTACATGGGCGCTAAAGATGTGGCGCGCCAAGAACCGAATGTGTTTCGCATGAAGATGATGGGCGCAACCGTCATTCCTGTGTATTCAGGCACCGCCACTTTAAAATCAGCCTGTACAGAAGCATTGCGCGACTGGGCGGAAAACTATCAAACCACGCACTATTTATTGGGCACCGCGGCTGGCCCCCATCCATTCCCAACGATTGTGCGCGAGTTTCAAAAAATGATCGGTGAAGAGGCCAAAGCACAAATTGTGGCACGTGAAGGCCGCTTGCCGGATGCTGTGTTGGCTTGTGTGGGCGGTGGTTCAAATGCCATTGGCATGTTCACAGACTTCATTCCTGAAGAGAATGTGGCGTTGATTGGTGTGGAACCGGGTGGCCATGGCATTGAGTCTGGTAAACATGGTGCGCCGCTTGGGCATGGTTCAACCGGTATTTTCTTTGGTATGAAAGCCCCAATGATGCAAAATGAAGAGGGGCAAATTCAAGAATCCCATTCAGTATCCGCAGGTTTAGACTTTCCATCGGTTGGGCCGCAACATGCCCATTTAAAATCCATTGGCCGTGCACAATATGTTTCCATTACTGATGATGAAGCTTTGGCAGCATTTAAAGATCTCTGTTGTCATGAGGGGATTTTGCCGGCACTTGAGTCTTCTCATGCTTTAGCACATGCCCTTAAAATGATCCGCAACAATCCCGACAAAGAGCAGCTCATTTTGGTGAATTTATCGGGTCGTGGGGATAAGGACATTTTTACCGTTGCGAAAATTTTTGAAGAGAAGGGAGAATAATCATGGGTCGTTATGGTGTTAAATTCAGTAAATTGAAGGCAAAAGGGGAAGGTGCATTCATTCCATTTGTGATGATTGGCGACCCGAATCCTGAGGACTCCTTAAGAATCATCCAAACATTGGTGGACAATGGCGCCGATGCCGTTGAGCTTGGCGTGCCATTTTCTGATCCCATGGCCGATGGCCCCATCATTCAAAATGCCGGTTTACGTGCGATGGAATCTGGTACAACAGTGGCCAAATCCTTTGAAGTGATCGCCAAAGTGCGTGCCCAATATCCAGATTTACCGATCGGGTTATTAATGTATGCAAACCTTGTCTTCAAACCGGGCATTGAGCAGTTTTATGCCAAGGCCAAAGCCATAGGCGTTGATTCTGTGTTGGTGGTGGATGTGCCACTCAATGAGTTTGCACCGTTTCAACAAGCGGCGCGCAAACATGACATTGAGTCCATTTTCATTGTGCCACCAAATGCCAATGAAGCCACCATTCGTGCTGTGGCAGAACATGCAGAAGGGTACATTTATCTAATGAGCCGTAATGGCACCACAGGTTTAGGTAAAGCGATGGATCAAGGTTTGCCGCAATTGGTTGCCCTCATTCGTTCAGTCACGGATGTGCCGATTGTGCAAGGCTTTGGCATCAGCACGCCAGAACAAGTTTCTGAAGCGATTAAAATGGGAGTCGATGGTGCCATTTCGGGCTCATTTTTGGTCTCCATCATTGAGCGTTATCATGACAATGTCGATGAGTTGCTCTCGGTTTTAGCCTCCGCTGTGCGAGGTTTAAAAGCCGGCACAAAATAAGCTCACAAAAAAGCCCACATTGTGGGCTTTTTGATTATGATTTGGCAGGCATGTCGATCGGTTCAAGTTGTGGGGCACAGGCTTTTTTCTTCTTTGGCATTAACGTGAGCGCCATGCCACCAAAAATCAAAATGATGCCAATCCATTGCTCCATCGATGGCGTAAAGCCTGTAATGAATAGATCCATCAATATGGCCACTAATGGATCTAAAAAGACTAAAATGGCGATCATCTGTGTGGAAAGCTGGCGAATGGCATCGAAAAATAGATAAAACACAATCCCTGTGTGAACAAATCCTGTGATGGCAATGTACAGCCAATTGAGTTCAGTTAAGCCCTTAAAGGCAGAAAAATCCACAAATGGCACCAATAACAATGCACCAAATGCTACTTGAATGCTGGTGATGGCATAGGCGCTTGCGTACTTAAAGCCTTTGCCGGTGAGGGTGAGCAAAGCATAAAATAGGGCAGATAAGAGCCCAAAAATTAAGCCTGGGGAGAAAAACTCTGCCACCGATGCTGTGCGGTTGATCTCAGCGATTGCCAATGTACCCACAAAACAGATCATGATCGCCAAAACGGGGATCAACGTTAAGCGCTCTTTATAAATGAATGCGCCAAGGATCATCACAATGACGGGCGCTAAATGATAAATGGAGATGGCAACAGTGACGCCGGAGACTTCAATGGCTTTAAAAAAGTAGACCCAGTTGAGAATTAAAA
Organism: Wohlfahrtiimonas sp. G9077; assembly: GCF_002252155.1. Classification (GTDB taxonomy): domain Bacteria; phylum Pseudomonadota; class Gammaproteobacteria; order Cardiobacteriales; family Wohlfahrtiimonadaceae; genus Wohlfahrtiimonas. Next base: position 597,439 of record NZ_NEFD01000001.1, on the reverse strand, counting down.
AGACGCTACAGAGCAAAATGCGCAGCACTTCAGGTAAATGCCACTTTTCATGGCGCAATCGACCGGAGAGAATCCAAAACGTCCCTAAAAACAGCATGGCACAGATGCAACGAATGAACACCAATTCTAAGGCGGGCAAGCCGCTGCGTTCTGAGAAAAAACCAACAGAGCCAAAGAGGATCATGGCGATGGCCATTTTGATGACGGCGCTTTTTGCGTTGAGGGGCGGGGCAAGATTAAGGGACATGGATAGATCAAAAAATTAAATGGATTCATGATAGTAGAATGGCTTGCATGCAAGGTCAAACAATTTATGTGGCCAAATGTATTTATTTTTGTAGTGATATCGTAGTTAAAATCATGCCGTCAGACCGCGTTTATTTTATTTAACCCATTGTTTATTTATAAATATGCATGAATGTATAAAAAATAATGGTAAAAGCACTTGAATTGTCGAGCCCTTATGTAATACCTTATCGAATCACATTTTTGTGGACAACCCACTTAAATTTAGTATGAATGTAGTTGAAATGTGCTTATTGGTGCTGTCTTTGCCAATAGTTGCTCAAAAAATGAGACCATCAAGACAATTACATGACGTTATAATAAAAAATTAAATGTACTGGAGGATTTATGTCAAAGCGTGAGAGTTGGAGTAACCAGCTGCTGTACATCTCAACAGTGGCGGGCGCAACGATCGGATTTGGTGCCACGTGGCGCTTCCCTTATCAAGTGGGGCAAAATGGCGGCGGCGCTTATTTATTGGTCTTCATTTTAGCGATGATCGTCCTTGGCGTGCCGATGCTAATGGCAGAACACATCATTGGGCGTCGCTTGCATACCAATACCATCGATGCCTTCGGTCGCGGCAATTTACCCAATCCCATCTCAAAATGGTGGAAGGGTATTGGTGTTTTTGCCATTTTGGGTGCCTTTGGTATTTTGGCCTATTACATGGTGCTGGGCGGCTGGGTATTCGGCTACATTGCTGACATTGCGATGGGCTCGATCGACTTATCTCAAAAAATCGATAACCGTGAAATTGCCACATTCTTTAAAGACTCCATCTCTGACTCTTGGAAAATCAGCATCTACACCTTGTTATTTGTGGGCATCAACTATTACATTTTGACCAAAGGGATCATTCAAGGGATTGAGAAATTGATCTCGCGCATCATGCCGATCTTCTTAATTCTATTGATCGTGATGGTGATCTATTCATTACAATTACCGGGTGCATCCGCGGGGGTTAAATTCTACCTTGTGCCGGACTTTAGCAAAATCAGCCCAAATATTTTCCTTCAAGCATTGGGTCAAGTCTTCTTTGCGTTGAGCTTAGGCTTTGGTGTGATGATCACTTTATCCTCTTATTTAAATAAGAAAGAGAATATGGCGCGCATCAGCATCATCACAGGTGTGATCAACACCATGATTCCATTGATGCTTGGCTTTGTGATTTTCCCTGCATTGTTCTCAGGCGGCCTTGAGCCAAGCGCGGGCCCAACGTTGGTGTTCCAAGCGTTGCCGGTTGTTTTCTCAAGCATGCCATTTGGTACAGTTGTGGGCTTGGCCTTCTTTACGTTGTTATTGTTGGCTGCATTGACCACATCTTTAACCATCTATGAAGTGATCATCACCACATTGGTGGAAAAAACGCCGGTGAGCCGTCGCTTTGCAACGTTCATCACTTTAGCGGTGATCTTCTTACTTGGTAACTTACCAAGCATTTTGTCCGATGGTCCTTGGCACGATGTTAGAATCTTTGGCATGACGATTTTTGATGCCTTTGACAGCATCAGTGCAAACGTCTTTTTCGTATTGACGAGCTTCTTATCCTGTATCTTCATTGGCTTTGTGTTAAAGCGTGCCGCGATGATCGAAGAGATCACCAATGATGGCACTGTGAACAATAAATTGGCCGTTCCATTGTTCTATTACATCAAATATTGCATTCCATTGTTGATCGCTGTGATCGCCATTATGAACTTTGTGTAAATCAAGCATGAAAAAAAAGGTCCTCAATGGACCTTTTTTTATGTGTGAATGTTTTTGTGTCACTTATTTAGCATAACGGGAGATGTCTAAACCTTCTGTGCTGATTTCAGGTTTATTGCCTGCGATGATGTCTGACAAATAAGAGGCAGAACCGCAAGATTGTGTCCAGCCCAATGTGCCGTGACCTGCGTTGATGTAGAAGTTTTCAAACTCTGTGCCGCCAATGATCGGTGTACTGTCTGGCGTTTTCGGGCGCAAGCCTGACCAGAAGATGGCAGTTTTTAAGTTACCCGCACCCGGGAAGAGATCTTCTGTGACAAATTCTAAGGTTGCGCGGCGCTTTGGATTGAGATTGATCTGATAGCCAGAAATTTCCGCCATACCACCAATGCGGATGCGTTTATCAAAGCGCGTGATGGCGATTTTATACGTTTCATCCAAAATGGTTGAGGTTGGGGATGCATTCTCATCGATGATGTCAGCGGTTAAAGAGTAGCCTTTTAATGGATAAATGGGCGCTTTAATGCCGATTTTTTTCAATAAGAATGGCGTGTATGTGCCAAGGCAATCCACCACGATGTCCGCATCATATTCTTCACCATTAGCACGAATGCCTTTGACTTTTTTATTTTCGATGATGATGTCTTCCACCGTTTGGTTGAATTTAAATTCAACGCCGATGGTTTTTGCAATGTCTGCTAAGCGGTTGGTGAATAAGAAGCAGTCGCCTGTTTCATCATTTGGTAAACGTAAGCCACCTTCTAATTTATTCACAGAGTGCTTTAAACCGGGCTCTACATTTAAAATGCCTTGCGCATCTAACACTTCAAAAGGCACATTGAATTTTTCAAGGACTTCTAAGTCAGCTTTGATGCCTTCCATTTGCTTTTTCGTGCGCAATAATTGCGTGGTGCCCAATGAGCGGTTTTCGTAGTAAATGCCTGTATCTTCGCGCAGTTTGATCAAGCAGTCACGGCTGTATTCGGATAAGCGAACCAAGCGTGATTTGTTGATGGCATATTTCTCTTTATTACAGTTTAGGAACATGTCCCACATAAACTTGTATTGGTTCAAGTCAGCCGTTGGGCGAATGGCTAAAGGTGCATGCTTTTCGAGCATCCATTTGATGGCTTTAAATGGAATGCCAGGCGCTGCCCACGGTGTGGCATAACCCGGTGAAATTTGACCTGCATTGGCGTGACTTGTGTCAAGCGCCGGACCTTCGTGGCGCTCAAATACAGTAACTTTGTACCCTTTTTTGGCAAGGTAATAAGCTTGAGTGACACCAATAACACCAGCACCTAAAATGATGATGTTCATGAAACCTCCTATATTGATGATATACAACAAAGCGGGCACTTTGTAAGCGCAGGCTTTGACCATGATCTGTCTAGAACCGGCGTATCACTATAGCGGCATTTTGAGAGAAAATGTAGTACTTTTGAAGTTTCTCAAGAATTAATGCGTAAGATTAGATCATTATCAAATGGCCGAATGTATGATAATTGTTTGATTGATCTTATAAAGCAGACATTTGACAAATCACTATTCGTTTTTGACCATTTTAGCGTATGCTATTTGATGATATTTTATTTGGGGTTTTAGAGTAAGGTTAGACTATGAAGAATAAGGTTTTAGGCAGTACGCTCATCATTGCGGGCACCGCGGTGGGGGCAGGGATGTTGGCAATGCCCTTAACATCCGCACAGATGGGGTTTGGATTGACATTCACCCTTTTGACGCTGTTATGGATTTTACTGACATTTACAGCGGTTCTCTATGCAGAGGTGCACCAATACAACAGTAAAGATGCTGGCATTGCAACCTTAGCAGAACAATATTTTGGCTCAGCAGGGCGCTTATTTGTAAACTTTGTTTTGTTATTCTTTATGTATGCGGTGTTAACTGCCTATGTGACGGGCAGTGGCGACTTATTGATGGGCATTTTGCCTGAATCAATGGTGAGTAATCCACACATCGTGCAAAAAATTGCCTCTTTAATCTTCGCGATTGGCTTAGGTGCCATTGTCACAGTGGGCATTTCCTTGGCAGATGTTGCCAACCGCATCTCCTTTAGCTTAAAAATCATCATCTTTGTGGTGATTTTAGCGGTGCTTCTTAATAAAGTTTCCTTTGAAAATTTGCAAGCTGCGCCCACGAATAACTTACTCTTTTTCTCTGCAATGCCCGTATTTTTCATGACATTTGGCTTCCACATCTGCACGCCCACCATCAATGAATATTTAGGTGGCGATCATAAAAAAGTGAAGATTGCCTGTATCCTTGGGGCAACCGCCATTTTCATCATTTATGTGGTGTGGCAGTTCTCTACGCACGGCGTGTTAAAGCAATCGGTATTGATTGAAGTTTTGAATAAAAACCCAAGTTTAAATGGCTTGATTGAGGCGTTTCGTGTCACGACGGGCAGTTTAGTGATCGCAGAAATGGTGCGCATTTTCTCACTGTTAGCATTGATCACCTCGTACATTGGCGTCGCGCTTGGCTTATCAAATGCGGTGAAGGATTTATTGATGCACTTTAAATTGCGTCATGATCGCATCACCATTGGTTTGATCACCTTTGTGCCGCCGATCATTGTGGGCTTTACGTATCCGCAAATCTTCTTAAGTGCATTTGCCTTTGCGGGGATCATCTTTGCCTTCATCGGCGTCATTTTACCGGTGATGATGGCGCATAAATCACGTCAATTGCACCCTGAAGGCGATCACACACGCGGCGGGACAATCTCATTGGTGCTTGCCATTGCCTTTGCCGTGATCATTATGGTGGCATATTTACTCTCAATTTTTACAGATGTTCTGCCAAAAGTGGTGGGATAATTTTTGAAAATGCCTCAGGCTGACTCCTCAGCCTGAGGTTTTTTTATGCGTGTAAACGCGCAAAGCCAGCAGCTAAGTCGGCTTTTAGATCCTCAACATCTTCAAGCCCGATTTGTAAGCGCAGGGCAAGGGCATCGGTTTGCCATTGTGTCGCCGTGCGATAGGTGCTGCAATCAAATGGAATGATCAAACTCTCAAAGCCGCCCCATGAATAACCCATGGAAAAAATTTTCATATGATCAAGCATGTGCGCGAGGTTTTGCTGCGTAAAACCAGGTGTTAATAAGATGGAAAAAAGTCCTGTGCTGCCGGTAAAATCGCGCTGCCAAATCTCATGGCCAGGGCAATCAGGCAAAGCAGGATGCAGGACTTTGGCCACTTCGGGTAAAGTTTTGAGCCAGTTCGCCATCGCTAACGCGCGTTTTTCAGCCTCTTTCACACGAATGCTGAGGGTTCTTAATCCCCTTAAAGCTAAAAAGCAATCTTCAGCGCCTGGCAGCATCGCAAAAAGATCATAGGTTTTTCGAAGTTTTGGAAACCATGCGGCATTTGCAGAGATCAGCCCAAGCAATAGATCCGAGTGACCGCCTAAATATTTGGTGCCAGCTTCAATGGAGAGATCACAACCGTGACGATGAGCATCAAAAAAGAGCGGCGTTGCCCAAGTGTTGTCAATGATGGTGGTGATGTTGTGTTGATGGGCAAGGGCAGTCAGGCGCGGCACATCTTGCACTTCAAAGGTTTGAGAACCGGGGGATTCTAAAAATAGGACAGTGGTATTTTTCTCAAAAAGCGTGGTGATTTCATCTTTAATGAGTGGATCATAATAAGTGGTGCGCACATTCATTTTTTGTAAAAAATCATCACAAAATGCTCGGCTTGGGGAATAGACAGAATCCGGCATTAATAGATGATCGCCACTTTTTAAGGTGGTCAATAAGGCGAGGGCAATGGCGCCTAAGCCGGAGGGCGATAATACAGTACCAGCGCCGCCTGTCAGCGCTGTCCATGCATTTTCAAGATCACGGATTGTGGGCGTGCCGGCGGTGCCATAAGTAAATTCTGCACGGCGATTGATCAGATCATCCATTGTGGGATACACAACGGTGGAACCTCGATAAATCGGGCCATTGACAAAACCTGTTTGTTGAGAGGGATCGCGGCCTAATTGTGTGAGTTGTGTCTCTATTTTCATTGCGCGTACTCCAAATGAAGAGGGATCATCCACTATAGCAAGGAGCGATTGATATTTAATCAATTTTTTTGCAGTTTTTTATAATATTAATCGCAAGGTTGGTCAATAAATCCGCTATAATAATCCTTTTGCAGAGAGATTAGATAAGGAAGCGCGATGGAAAATATAGTCGTTTTGGATTTCGGTAGCCAATATAATCAGTTGATTGCTCGTCGTATTCGTGAGATTGGTGTATTTTCCGAGCTCATTGCGCACACAACAACTGCAGAAGAGATCAAAAAAATGGCGCCAAGCGGCATCATTTTATCCGGTGGTCCAAACAGTGTGTATGCTGAAGATGCCTTTAAAATTGACATGGAAATCTTCAATTTAGGCGTGCCTGTGCTTGGCATTTGTTATGGCATGCAGTTGATGAGTGATTCATTGGGCGGCACAGTTTCTAAAGCGGATCACAGTGAATATGGTAAAGCGTTGTTAAAACACACGCAAAAAGATGCATTATTGTTAAATGGCTTACCTGAAGAGCACGTGGTGTGGATGAGCCATGGTGACTTGGTGACAAAAATTCCTGAAGGCTTTGAAGTTGTCGCCACCAGTGACGATTGCCCAATTGCCGCAATTGAAAACAAAGAGAAAAAATGGTTTGGCGTTCAGTTCCATCCGGAAGTGAAGCACTCTGAAAAAGGCTTTGATTTATTGAAAAACTTTGCCTTAAACGTTTGTGGCTGCCATGGTGATTGGAAAATGGAAAACTTCATTGACCAACAAATCAAAACCATTCGCGAAACAGTGGGTGATAAAAAAGTGTTGTTGGCACTCTCTGGCGGTGTGGATTCAAGCGTTGTGGGCGTATTGTTACACAGAGCCATTGGCGAGCAATTGACCTGTATCTTTGTGGATCACGGCATGCTTCGTAAAGGTGAAGCCGAAGAAGTGATGAACAACTTAAGCGGTAAATTTGGCTTAAACATCATCAAAGTGGATGCTAAAGAACGTTTCTTAGGTAAATTGGCGGGTGTGTCTGATCCTGAAACGAAACGTAAAATCATCGGCAATGAGTTCATTTATCTCTTTGATGAAGAGTCGCAAAAGTTAAAAGACATTGATTTCTTAGCACAAGGCACCTTGTACACAGACATCATTGAAAGTGGTACAGCCACAGCACAAACCATTAAATCACACCATAATGTGGGTGGTTTACCTGAAGATATGAAGTTCAAATTGATTGAACCCCTTAACACTTTATTTAAAGATGAAGTGCGTCTACTCGGTGAAGAGCTTGGCATGCCAGCGCATTTAGTGTGGCGTCAACCGTTCCCAGGACCAGGTTTGGCCATTCGTATTTTAGGTGACATCACGGAAGATAAATTAGAAATCGTGCGTGACAGTGACCTCATTTTACGTGAAGAGATCGCCAAAGCTGGATTAGATCGTGACATTTGGCAGTATTTTACAGTATTAACAGGCCTTAAAAGCGTTGGCGTGATGGGCGATGGCCGTACTTATGATTATACGATTGCCATTCGTGCGATCACATCCATTGATGGCATGACGGCAGACTTTGCCCGCATTCCATGGGACATTTTACAAAAAATCTCTGTGCGCATCGTCAATGAAGTGAAACATGTGAACCGCATTGTGTATGACATCACAAGTAAGCCACCTGCAACGGTGGAGTGGGAATAAGACTCAATTGAATGCATTTAAATTAAAACCCGCATGATTGCGGGTTTTTTGATACTTATTTTAACCAATCCTGACGAAAGGCGCGGGCAAGGGCATCGAGTGCCCAACCCATTAAACCGATGAGCACAATCGCGGCCATCAACTCTGAATAGGCAAGTCGATCACGCGTATCTAAAATAAAATAACCCAGCCCTTCATTCACGCCGAGCATCTCACAAGGCACCAATACAATCCAAACAACACCAATGGCTAAACGCAGGCCATTGAGCACCGCGGTTAAAATGGCGGGGAAAATAATGTATCTGAGCATCTCAAAACGCGTCGCACTGAGGGAATACCCAAGTTGTAACCAATTGGGGTTAATGCTCTTAATGCCAGCAATTGTACTCATGATGATGGGCCAAATCGCTGCAAATGTGAGTAAAAAGAAGATGGGCGCATTGCCAATGCCAAGGAGCATCACCACAATGGGCATCCAAGAGAGCGGTGAAATCATGCGAAGCAGTTGAAAGGCGCCGCTGCTCATGGTTTCTAGCCATTTTGATTGACCAATGATCATGCCAATCGGTACACCAATGGCAATGGCTAACAATAAACTGACGGCCACGCGTACCATACTTGCCACAATGTGTTCGGTGAGGATATTGTGCATCAATAAATCATACAAATGTGTAAAAGTGGGCGTGGGCGCCAATAATTTTGCCAGTGGAATGCGTTCTGTCAACAGTGTAATGCCAAGGGACCATGCACCGAGCAGAATCATTAAGCCAATCAGATTTAAAATAAGAGGATGTTGTTTCATAAGTGCCTCGATGCGTTAGACAACAATGAGCTCTTGACGAGTCAAATGTTCTGGCAGATTAAATGCCTCAAAGGCATGATGTTTGATGAGTGCTGCTTTGATGAAGCGATCATTCACAAGATCATCGGCCACCATTGAGGGATCAAGATCATACAAAAAGCGGTTCACGCCTGCCATGTGCGTCTTTTGCAATAGGCTGATTAATGTTTCTGTATAGCTGCGATAGGGATACGGTTGAAAGGCGATGCGGCTTTGTTGCCATTCAGGATGACGAATGATTTTCTCATCAATGTAGCGCTGCCAATCGGTGGGTGCGGGATTGAGCACTTTTTCCAATACTGAAACATCATGGGGCATGAATTGATGGGTGCCTTGTTTAGAGAGAATGTGTGCCGTTTGAATGCGGTGGGTGTTTGCCCACATTTGCGCCTCCATTAAAGCTTCTGTAATGCTGCTGACCCATTCAGGGCGATGATGAATGTCATGATCATGCATTAAGGTTAAACAGCAGGCATGATCCTTCCACACATCGGCGCTGAATCGTAAAATCTTGCCAATGTTTAAGTTTTCCGCCATGGCATTAAAGGGTTCAGCCACGATGAAGCCGGCAATTTTTCGCGTGGCAAGGGCAGCGACCATGTCAGAAGGCGCCATGACGACAAGGCGCACTTCATGGCGCTTTGGTGCTTGATGCGTGATGGACAGTTGATGCGCTTGTAAAATGTGTTGGATCACCACATTGTGAATGGAGTACCAAAATGGAATGGCAATGGTTTTGCCGCCTAAATCTGTGATTTGATCAATGTCTGGCGACACTGTCAATGCAGAGCCGGCCATATGATTCCACATGATGACTTTTGCGGGCGCTGTGCTGCCATAACGCAGCCAAACAGCCATGGGCGATAATAGATGAATGGCATTGACTTGCCCGCTGATGAATGCCTCCACCAATTGTGCCCAGCTGCGAAACAGAACTGGTTTTTCCACGGCAATGTCACGTTTGGCAAACATTTTTTGATCAATGGCCACCAACAATGGCGTGGCATCGGTGATGGGGAGATAGCCAATGCGCAGTGGAGCATTCGGGTTAAAGGCAAAACGCTCGCTGCATGCTTGCAGTAAAGGCAGGCTCGTTGCTATGGAAAAAAGGCTCATGAGCTTTAAAAAATCTCTGCGATGCGTGGGCATGATTGATCCTTATATGAAAAATTCAATCGTATCGGTGGCCACTTGAAGATTTTTAGCCATCTTCAACGTGGTGAGGATCTCAGCTTTTTGTTGTTGCAGGGCTAAGAGAATCTCATCTTCTGTGCCTGTGTGATGAGGAATGTGCCACTGTCCGATAATGCGCCCGGGTTGATTGCCCAGTAAAATAATGCGCTCAGACACAAGCAGTGCTTCATCGATGTCATGGGTGACCAAAATGGCAGCCATGTGATGTTTGTGAATCACTGTTGTCAGCAAGGTTTGCATTTCTGTGCGTGTCACTTTATCCAATGCGCTAAAAGGTTCATCTAGCAAGATGATTTTCGGCATTTTTGCCAATGCACGGGCAAGCGCTACGCGCTGCGCCATACCGCCAGATAACTCATGTGGAAAACGGTGGGCAGCCTGCTCTAAACCCACATCTTCTAAAGCGCGTGCAATGCGCTCGCTCGCCTCATTGGCCGTGATTGAAAGCTGATGTTTAAAGCGCAGACCAAAGCCCACATTTTCATGAACATTGAGCCATGGCAATAGGGATGGATTTTGAAAGACAAAGGCAAGATTTGGATGAGGCTTGCTGATCACTTGATCAAACAGCGTCACTTTACCGCTTTCGGGGTGCTGTAATCCTGCTAAAACACGAAGGAGCGAGGATTTACCAACGCCGCTTGGTCCTAAAATGGTCACCAATTCTCCGGCCGCGACAGAAAGATCAAAGGCTTCCAATATTCGTAAATATTGTCCAGTATTGCCTTGTTGATAACTTAAATTGATTTGATGGGCTTGCAGCATTTTCAGCATCCCTCAATCTGGCAAACGTGTGAACATGCTTTTATTGACGCCGCAATCGGGGCATTCCCAATCTTCAGGAATGGCGTCAAACGATGTCCCAGGTGGCCAATCATGCTCAGGATCTCCCAAGGATTCATCATAAATCCAGCCACAAATATCACAAATATAACGTGCCATAAAATGTCCATCTCCTTTGGGTTAAGCTGCGTGTTTTAATCGCGCAATGTCTTGACGTAAATGTTTGATTGCAGGTGTGACGATCGCCACAAACAGCGCTTCTCGCTGGCGTCTTTGTGCGCTGTGACGACGCTGATATCCTTTTGATCCCGCATGTAAAGCCGCCGATTGCGCGATCGCCAATGTGGCTTCTGATGCGGCTAAACGCGCTTCTAAAATGGGCAACAATTGTCCGTTGCCTGCATCAACAGCATGGGCTAAGGCATCTGTTTTTTGAATCAAAGCATGCAGCTGCGCTTTGGCGTCATCATGGCTGATCTCTAAATATTGATTCATGTGTTGTGTGAGTAGATTGCTCTCTTTCATGATCTGCAAACAGCCTTCGATGATGCCGGTGCCCATGCCAATTTGCAGCAAAATGAATCCTGGCTTAATGGTTTGAATGTATTGAGAAAACTCAGATGCATCGGCCAGTAAATCATCATCCGTGATGAGGACATTTTCAAAACGAATGGCAAAAGTATTGGTGCCTTCTAATGCGCAAAACTCAGGGCAAGCCTTGAGTGTAATGCCAGGCATTTTTCCATGAACCATAAACATGATGAATTGATCATCATTGAGTTTAGCGGTTGCTGCCCAGGCATGATCTTCACCGATGTTAGAGACCCAAGGCAAAATACCATTGATGAGATAACCCTCAGTTGTTTTTTGTGCATGTAGCAGGTGCCTTTCAATGTTGGATAAATGCTTGATGGTGTTTGACATGCCCGTACCAGCCAACGTTTGGCCGCTTAAAATATTGGGTAAGTATTTTTCGCCCACGGCAGCCCGTGGCGTTTTTGCTAAATACCATGCACATGCACTTTGACACCAAACAGAAAAGGCGGTCGCGCCACACTCTTTGCCCACTTTTTGAATAATGCGAATTTGTGTGGCCAGTCCTAAACCCAATCCGCCCATTTCTGGTTCTGCAAAGGCAGCAAAGCCACCTTGTCTGCCAAGATCCTGTAAATATGCCTTAGGATAAACGCCGGCTTGATCAATTTGTGTCACCAAGGGTTTTAAATGGTGTTGTGCATGGGTAGCGATGGCATTGAGTAAAACATCTTGTGTCATGTTAACTCCTATGCAAATGCCTGTAATTGTGTGTTGATTTCTATTTTTGCAAGATTATTGGTGTAATTACATAAGGTTGCCAACGCAACGCCAAGGATCACTTCAAGCGCCTGCTGTTCTCCATAACCTTGGGCAAAAAAATGTTGCAGTTCAGCATCACTGACGGCGCCTTGATTGTGAATGACTTCCAGAGTAAAACGGGCCAGGGCATTGAGTTTAGGGTTTTGCGCATCAAAATCTTCTAGATGACGCAGCGCCGAGAGGACTTCAGGAGTGAACAGTGCTTTTAATGTGGCGATTTTTGTGTGTCCTGCGACGCAAAATGCACATGCATTTGCTTTAGCGGTTGTGATTTGGATCACCTCAATTTCTGCGGGCGTTAAACTTGTGCGAGCATTGATTTTACCCACTTCTTGATACATTTCTAATGCGGCAGGCGCATTGGCCAACACGCCAATTAAATTTGGAATGAAGCCATTGTTTTGTAAAACAGCGGCAATGCGTGGTTGTGCATTTTGTGGTGAAGATTCGACAGTATGAATGGTGAGGCGACTCATATAATTCTCCTTAGAATGGTTTTAATATATACATTACATATATATGTAGTATGTTTGTGTTGTGTCTAAAATCCTAGCGCACTTTTTGGGATAGGTAAAGTGTTGGTGATCGTCTTTAGAATATTTTTGGTTAAATTTGTCTTAATATATTGAAATACCAATGTAAAAAAATTATCTTACAGAGTTGTCACAATTGAATCGGAGATCATGATGAAAAAATTATGTTTAACAATGGGATTAGTGGTCATTTTAGTGGGTTGTGGATCAGTACAAGAAGATACAGTGATTCGTGAATTTACCGCTTATGGCACAAAGGCGCCGTGGCGCATTTTAGTGGATCATGACACATTATCGGTTGAAGGCAATTCGTCTGTGCTCAAAGCAGGGCAATTGAAGGTTGAGCGTTTAGCATATGCCAAAGGTGTTGAATTTTCAGGAGATTATTTTGGTAAACCCTTGACATTGAATGTTCGTTTTGCAGAGTGTAAAGATGCACAGGGTCAAGCTTCTGACTTTACGGCCACGTTGTATTATGGCAAAAATATCTATAAAGGTTGCGCAGTTGCGGGCTTAGTGCCGCATGCGAATACCTAAGACCTTTTTGGATTAATCTTTAAAAATTTTGATTAATATCAATTAATTAAATGCCATTGGAAAAAGATTGGTTTGGTGGCTAAAAACTACCAAAACCATGATCATTCCAATGGCTTTGCGATATTTTTAATGTTCACTGCCGCATAGGCAGCTTAGAAATGCGGCATTGGCCCTACAAACTCAACAGAACCGTTCACTGCCGCATAGGCAGCTTAGAAATTGCTGCGCATCGGGCATCGAGATGACTGTGCGTTCACTGCCGCATAGGCAGCTTAGAAAACGGCGAGCTTGGATAGCTTGCTGACTTGGACGTTCACTGCCGCATAGGCAGCTTAGAAATTTGGCTGATCTCATACCGCTTAATTTCAATCGTTCACTGCCGCATAGGCAGCTTAGAAAAATTAACAAAGAGCTGATTTATGAGCTGAATAGTTCACTGCCGCATAGGCAGCTTAGAAAGTTTAGCTCGCTAAAATTCAATGACGCCATATGTTCACTGCCGCATAGGCAGCTTAGAAAAATCGGTCCATACCAGATGGTCATTCAGCTTTGTTCACTGCCGCATAGGCAGCTTAGAAATGATTTTTTAGCATAAAGCAAAGCCCGCATGTGTTCACTGCCGCATAGGCAGCTTAGAAATTGAGCAACGACTGAGTCACCATGTGAAAAGTGTTCACTGCCGCATAGGCAGCTTAGAAAAATATGAATTTGCATTTTATTATTTAGCTATTGTTCACTGCCGCATAGGCAGCTTAGAAAGAGATCAGTATAAAGGCTCTCAACACCGTCTAGTTCACTGCCGCATAGGCAGCTTAGAAATCTACATGGCCATCTTTTCCGTACTTATACGAGTTCACTGCCGCATAGGCAGCTTAGAAAACCCATCAATGCAACGACTAGAGAAAACAACTGTTCACTGCCGCATAGGCAGCTTAGAAATCACAAGTCAGCGAAGGAATTAACAGATGATGGTTCACTGCCGCATAGGCAGCTTAGAAAGCCGCTAAAATCATACGATTGATAAAGTCATTGTTCACTGCCGCATAGGCAGCTTAGAAAATTAAATTCTTCATCCAACTTGTTATAAAACTGTTCACTGCCGCATAGGCAGCTTAGAAATATCATATGATGCTTTTCGCGCTGCATCACGAGTTCACTGCCGCATAGGCAGCTTAGAAATCATGTAATTAATTGAAATTGCGACACAATAAGTTCACTGCCGCATAGGCAGCTTAGAAATCTTGGCGGTATATCTGATGGATTCGAGAAGTGTTCACTGCCGCATAGGCAGCTTAGAAATCATGTTGATGTTGTGGCAGTGCTTCGAAAGAGTTCACTGCCGCATAGGCAGCTTAGAAAATACTTGGCCAACAACATAGTCCGTTCCCTCAGTTCACTGCCGCATAGGCAGCTTAGAAAAGCGTGCTGTAAATACATACGCGCGACGTTGTGTTCACTGCCGCATAGGCAGCTTAGAAAGACTGGAGCTATGCCATCGCAACGGGATTATGAACAGACAGTAAAACTAATTCGTTAAGTTACTCGCCATAATACGCCCAAAGCAGAACAGGTTTTTTCTTGGTCTGTAAAAGCTTATCCACTTTGCGCATGGTGTCATCATCCACAACCGGGCAACCTTGACTGAAGCCTAAAGGCAGATAATTGGGATATGTCTCTTCATTCGGAATCATCTTAAAAGAGTGGAGCACAATATAGCGCTTAAACGCATTGCTGTTGCTCGCCTCTAGCCCATGGAGTTTATAGTGAATGCCAATTCCCCATTTGCTCGGCGCACGGATGCCCACGCGATATTTACCAAGAGAAGATGCATAGCTATTCGGTTGATTGCTAAAGACAATGTTTTGATTATCACTCTCAAAGCCCACATTGCCATAACCATGGGCGACGATGCTTTCAATCTCTGGCGATTGCGTGGTAAAGTTCCACACAAAAAAGCGATCTTTACCAGAATGGCGCGCAAAATCGATCAATATGGCATGATCCGTATCCATGTGATGGGCTTTGGCATATTCATAAGCTTCGTGGGCGCGCGTGGCTAAATCAATGGCAGGCTGCGTTTGCTCAAGCGGCGCCTCTGTACCGCGCTCAAAAAAGCTTGGGATGAGGCGAAGGCGATCTTTAAAATAGATCGCTGCGCCCGCTGCCACAATGACAACGGTGCACATGGCAAGGGTGACAATTAATTTAATGCGCATGATCATTCACTGTGGCTTGCACTCAACATTTCGCGCGCATGATTAAAGGTGGCTTCTGTGAGTTTAACGCCGCCAAGCATGCGGGCAATTTCATGGATGCGCTCATCGTTTGACAGCTTTTTGATCTCTGTTTCCGTATGATCTTTTGATTTGGATTTTGACACTGCAAAATGGTGATGCCCAAAGCTCGCCACTTGCGGTAAATGTGTCACACAAAAGACTTGGCGACCTTTGCTGAGTTCTTGCAGATGCTTGCCGATGATCTCAGCCACCGCGCCGCCAACGCCTGTATCCACTTCATCGAAAATGAGGGTGGGCAGGGAAGACTTCATGCTTAAAATGACAGAGATCGCCAAGCTAATGCGCGCAAGTTCACCGCCCGATGCCACTTTGCCAAGAGGATAAAACGGCATGCCGGGATTGGAGCGCACATAAAACTCCACACGTTCTTGTCCGTGGCTGCTGTAGGGCTTTTCGGGCAGTAAACGAATGTCAAAGGCGCCGCCGACCATGGATAACCCTTGCATCGCCGCGGTGATCTCAGGGTTGAGAGATTCAATGGCATTGATGCGCAATTGAGTGATGCGATGGGCAACCGCTTGCCATTTATCTTGTTCGGCTTTGAGCTCATTTTCTAGGTCGATGATGGCATCTTCAGATAAAAATTGTGAGTTAATCTCCGCTTCAATCTCCGCCTGTTTTTTGAGTAAATCTTCAGGCTCCACGCGATGTTTGCGCGCTAAATCATTGAGCTCACGCATGCGGGATTCTAAGCGCACAATGGTTTTTTCATCCACCTCAATACCATCTAAACGATTGAGATCATTGGTGACTTCAGAGCACAAAATCTCTGCTTCATTGATCATGTCAGCATAGGTTTGGAATTTTTGATCTAATTTGGCAAGCGCTGATAATTGTGCGCTCACTTTATTGAGCAAAGTTAACACGCCGCGCTCATCATCAAGATAGCCTAAAGAGAGCGAAATCCCTTCTTGAAACTCTTCTGCATGACTCACCTCATTGTGCTGCTCGACAATGTGTGCCCATTCGCCTTCTTTCGGGGCAATGTTTTTAAACTCTTGCAGTTGAAAATTTAAAAATTCAACCCGTTCACGCATCGAATCATCTTGATTTTTGAGGCGTTCAAGTTGCTCTGTGCGCTGTTTGATCTCTTTGGCTAAGCGCGCAATTTCCTGTAGATTCGTCTCTGTATCGGCATATTGGTCAAGCAATTCGCGCTGATGGGTATCTTTGACTAAGGATTGATGCGCATGTTGCCCATGAATGTCGATCAACATTTCGCCTAAGCTTTTTAAAGCGTGCAGCGGCATCGATTGGCCATTGATGTAGTTTTTAGAGCGTCCTTCTTTATTGATGACGCGGCGAATGATGCATTCACCCTCTGTGGATTCAATGGATTGTTCTTTTAACCATGTACGGGCTTTGGGGATATTTGAGACATCAAAGTGCGCCACAAGATTGCATTGTGTCTTATCGTGGCTGATCATGTTGTGATCGACTTTACCGCCTAAAATGTAACTGAGTGCATCGACGGTGATGGACTTGCCGGCGCCCGTTTCACCGCTGATGACAGAAAGCCCCTGATCGAATTCTAACGATAGGTTGTCAATGATGGCTAAGTTTTCGATGGTTAATTCAACAAGCATTTATAGAGATACCTTTGGTCGAATAATGAACGGCTGCCATTGTAACTAAAAAACAGTCAATTGGATAATAAATAGCATTAGCACAAAGCGCCGAAGTGTTACTATTGGAAACAAATAAAAATTAAGGATATGGAGGCATTGCGAGATGTATAACTTACAGATTGCAATTGAGCAAATCAATAGTCGTGGCGGGGATGTGGCGCACAATCGGCAGATCATCATTGAGCGCATCGGGCGGGCAGTGAAAGAGGGCGCTGAGTTGATTGTGTTTCCGGAATTGTCATTGTCCGGTTACGGCGCGGATGATTTTTTTTTAAAAACACAATTTCTAAAAACGTGTGATGCGGCCTTAAAAGAGATCGCAGCTCATATACCAGCACATGTTATTGCGCTTGTGGGCTATCCTGAACGCGGCAAAAATGGCATATACAGCAGCGTTGGCATTTTAAGTGGTGGACAGATCATTGGCAATCATCGCAAAACCGTGATTCCCAATTTAGAGCTCTATATGGAACACCGCTATTTTACAGCCGGCACCGATAAAACGGTGATCGAGATTCGCGGCATTAAAATTGGTGTCATCATCTCTGAGGAGATCTTTGATGAAGAGCGTTTGCCTGAGTGCGATGTTTTGTGTTGTTCGGCAGCATTTTTATGGTCCCATGAGCTCAGCTTGTCTCGTTCAGTGTATTTATGCCATTTAGCGAACATGCGCGCGATGCCGATTGTCTATGTCAATCATGTTGGGGTATCAAACAGCTTATTGTTAGAAGGTTGTTCAGCATTGATCAATGCTGAAGGCATCAATTTGTTGACGCTGCGCCATTTTGATGAAGATCAGCGCGTCACCTCCATGAATCAACTGCAAAGCGAAGATCCGCAGCCTGAATATCGCCCAACCACTTATTTGAAGCATTTGTATTGGGCAATTAAATTTGTGATGCAAGAGTTCATCACCACAACGCCGCATAAAAAGGCGCTCATTTTGATGGATGGCAGCTTAAATTCACAGCTCATTTTATTCATCGCCATGAAGGCGCTTGGCAAAGAGCGCGTGGCAGGTTTGTGGGTGCAATCGCGTTGGGATTCGCCTTATTTGAAAGAGCACATTCAAAGCTTTATGACGCCATTAGGCGTGAAGCTTTACAGCTGGAATTTAGAAAATGAGATCATCGATGGCTTCATCAGCCAAGGCGAGCAATTGCTGGATGAACGTTGGAAAATGGGCACGTATGATCGCTTTAAATCCACCATTTTTATCTCAGTGGCAGAGCTCTTAGGCGCTTGGCCGGTGAGCAGCATCGATAAAACTCAAATTGCCCTTGGCATTAAAGATAATATTGCGAGTTTTGCATTGACGGGCTTTATGCCGTTGACGGATGTGTATCAATCCCAGCTTGTGGAGCTTGCGGAGTTATTAAATGCTTCAAATGAACGGGCGATTTTCCCCGTCAGTTTGATTGAGCGAGCAAAGAATGCCACAGTACAAAAGCACTTTGTCAATCATGGGCGCGAAACCAAAATCAGCGAAATTGATGCCATTTTGCGCGCTTATATGGAAGGCAATCAATCTGTTAAAGAGATCATGGCACATGTCAGTAATCCAGATTTGGTGGCAACCTTGATTCGACGGTTGCATCATGAGGAGCTAAATCGCGTTCAAGCCGGCTTTAGCCCGAAATTATCGAACCGATCATTTCAAAATGATTGGCTCTTTCCAACGGTGGTCGATTGGAGCAGCATCGACGTTGAAACGTTATAAAACACCATAAAAAAAGCCGAGTAACCTCGGCTTTTTGATGCGCTGAATCTAGTCATCATTGAAAATGGCTAAGATTCTCAACAAGCTTGTGAAGATGTTGTACAAGGAGATGTAGATGTCTAACGCTAAGGAGATGTAGCTGTCTTCACCGCCGCGTGCCGCCATGTTGATGCGATACACAATGATCATGGATGAAAATGCAATCACCGCAAAGGAGACAAATAAGGACATCATTGGCATCTTCAAGAAGAAGTAGTTAAGCACAATGGTGATCATCAATACGATGAACAAAATGCCCACATAACGACCTAGGAAAGAGTAATCTTTGCTGGCGTTATTGCCAATGAAAGCCAAGCCCACAAAGATGGCAGCCGTGCCAAAAACGGCTGTGCTGATCAGGCTCATGCCATTGTTCATGTTGCTCACCATCGCAAGGAGTGGCTGCAGCATCAAGCCCATCAATAAGGTAAAGACAAACATCAACGCAAGGCCGGTACTGTTTCTGCGGTTTTTCTCAATCATGAAGATCAAGCCGTAGAAAATGGCCATCACGCCCACAAAGTACATGATGGGGCTATTGCCCGCGATGCGCATCAATAAACCATTGCTCATATAGCCAAGCCAAACGCCGAGCGCCGTTGGCAATAAAGAGATGCCCACTAAGGCATACGCTTGACGAATCACTTTGTTCGATGCAAGGGCATTGCTGCCTGAGAAAACCTCTGAGTTTTGCTGATAGTGTGAGTTCATAGACCCTCCTAAGTAATATAAACTGAGTGGATTATAGCCAATTTTTATGGGAAACAATAGGCTTATTCACTTTTGATGAGTGCAGCCACTGTTTTTAAAATCAAAGCGATATCTTGATCACGCGACAAGCGATGTCCGCCATCTGGCACTGTGATGACATGGTGAATGCCTAAATGCTGCGCTGCCTTTTCCATTAAGCTGATGGGAATGTCTTGATCTTGCTGACCATGAATGATGGTGGTTGGCACAGTTAAGGTTTGAGGATGCATTAATAAGCGGTGCTTTGCGGCATCTTCAACAAATTGATGGTACACCTTCAGCGGCGCTTCATCATAGCGTGATGGCAGTTCAAGCACGCCTTGCGCTTTAAAATGGGCCAGTTGGGCGGGCGTTAAAGCTTTGAGCAACAATTCGTGGGTAAAATCCACGGCTGGCGCAAGGAGCAATAAACCATCTGGCGCTTGATCACTGCCTTGTAATTCCAGGGCTAAACGGAGTGCAAGCCATGCGCCCATCGATGAGCCGATGATGTACACCGGTCGATGGCGCAATTGATCATAACAGTATCGTGCTTCATTGAGCCATGTGGTGAGATTGCCTTTGGCAAAATCACCGCCGCTGTCTCCAAGTCCTGAATAATCAAAACGCATGAGCTCAATGTCATGCTGCTTTGCCCATGCAGCTAAAGCGGTGACTTTGGTGCTGTTCATGACAGAGGCATAACCGCTTAACCATAAAATCGCCGCTGTAGGCGCGCTTGGCACATCGTGCGCAATGGCAATGTGATCGAACATCATAGACATTGCAACTCATTGATCCAGCGATGCATCAAAGTCTCTGCAGCAGCACGTTCACAAAATTGTGCATTGATACCGGCATAAATGGCGCGATATTTTTCAGGTTCATCTTGTGCCACAAGTGCATTCATCAAATAACGATGCGCCGGGAAAGGCAATAGTGGTAAATCAGCCGCCTCAATGGCTTTTAAGCCCTCTGTACGTACAGCACGTGCCCATGAACCGCTTAAATCACGTGTGAAAATGCTGTCCAACTCATTGCTGTTGAGTAAGGCATCTTTATAGGCTTCAGTAGCTTTTGACTCATCGGTTGTGATGAATGCAGTGCCCACAGAAATGGCAGATGCGCCTAAGCAGAAGGCAGCCCCCATGGATTGGGAATCAAAATAACCACCGGATGTGATGAGGGGAATGTTCAACTCGCGGCGTCCTTGTTGTAACAAGGTGAAAGCCGATTGCTGCACACGAAGGGGATCACCAATGAAGGTTGCGCGGTGTCCGCCGGCTTCACTGCCTTGTAAAATTAATGCGTCTGCACCTTTTTCAATCCACACAAATCCTTCTAACAGGTGCGTGGCATTGCCCACCACCAAGACATTGTGTTCACGTAGGCGCGCTAAGGTCTCATCATCGGGCACACCAAAGGTGAAGCTGACAATCGGCACATTTAAATCGATGATCACATCCACCATGTGGTTTAAATCACTTGTTTCCCATAAGCTTTCATTATAGAGGTTTGTGGCCTCATTGATTTTAATGTTCGGGTTGAGTTCAGAAGCTTTGAGGATGAAATCATCCATCTGCTCGCGGCTCACATAGGTGCGATGCGGCACAAAGAGATTGACCATAAAGGGGCGATCTGTGAGTGCTCGCACGGCGGCAATCTCACCGCGAAGGGCATCGGCGGATAAGTAGCCGGCTGCAATCGTGCCAAGGCCGCCAGCATTTGAGACCGTTGCCACCAATTCAGGCGATGAGACACCTGCCATCGGCGCTTGAATGATGGGATATTCAATATTAAAGAGCGTAGAAAGATGTTTAGGAATAATCATGCAAGAATCCTTATAACTTAAATAAGTTTTTCGTATTTGTGGTTGTCGCGTGTGAGAGGGATTCTAACGAATCTCCCCTTAAGGTCGCAACATATTCGGCAATGTTTCGTAAATCTTCCGGATAGTGTAAATCATTTATGCGATGGCTGCCGGGTTGAAAGGGGCCATCGGTTTCCAGCACAAAATCATCCAAAGTTAAATGTTTTAACAGGCGATGCAATTTATGGGCGCGCTCAAAAGTCACCGGCCCACCAAAGCCCATTAAAAAATTGTGTTGACGAATGATCTCTGCCTGCTGAATGCTGCCGCTGAAACTGTGAAATACGCCGCGTAAATTTGGATGTTTTCGGATCTCTTTGAGCACCAAATCCACCGTTTTACGGGTGTGAATGATCAAGGGCAAGTCATATTCAAGGGCTAAGCGAATGTGGGCTTTAAATAGGGGCAGTTGTGCGTTGATATCAGAATCGATCATCGCATCTAATCCGCACTCGCCAACGGCCACGGCATCCCCTTTTTTAAGGTATTGCTCAACGATCTGTAGATCAGTGTCTGTGTGCATCTCCATAAAATAGGGGTGCAAACCATACGCGCCATAACAGTTAGGGTATTGCTGCGTGATCGATTCAATGTTTACAAATGCACTGGCCACTGTGCCCGGAATGATGGCACCCATGATGCCGTGTGCTTTGGCATTTTCCATGAGCACAGGGAGATGGCCCGCATAACGCGGATCATCTAGATGAATGTGGGAATCAAAGAGTGCGATGGGGTTCTTTGACATCGTGAATGCTGTGACGGGGCAATTGTGTGGTGTTTTTCACATCCCAAGTCACTTTTTGAATGAATTTCATTTGGCGAAGGGCGCAATCGTGCTTGTCACAAATCTCGCAAGATTCAGTGACACAATCATCGATGTGCACAAACAATTCCACCGGCTGATCAAAATAGGTGTGCGTCACTTCGCGAAGGTGTTCATATTCGCGGTGTGCTTCTCGTGTATTGAAATACCAAGGCACCGTCAAATGGCAATCTAAATGCAAATTGCTACCATATTTAATGAATCGAATGTTGTGAATGTCGATCCAATTTTCGGTGCGGTTTTGATTTAGAACGGTGATGTATTCATCGAGCAATGCTTCATCGGCTTCATCCATAATGCCGGCAATGGCCTCGCGGATGATTTTAAAGCCGGCATAAGCAATGAATAGGCTAAAGGCAATGGCAATGACGCTGTCTAGCCACAATTGACCGGTGATGAGGACCAAAATCAGCCCGATGATCAAAGCAATCGATGAGTAGCTGTCGGACAGTAAGTGTTTACCGCCGGCAATGAGGGGCAGGGATTTTTTCTCGCGCCCCTTTTTGATCATCACATAGCCAAGCACATAGTTAATTGCGCCGGCAATTCCCACTAAAATGATCCCGTAGCCCAATTGATTGATGGTGTGTTTACCTTCAATGAGCTGCACAATCGCCTCAATGAGAATGTAAACCCCCGCGATAAAGATGAGGGTGCCTTCAATGCCGGCAGCAATGAACTCGATTTTGCCGTGTCCATAAGGGTGATTGTGATCCTTTGGCAAAAAAGAGACATACAAACTATAAAGGGTAAAACCGCCGGCCACCACGTTGATGACGCTTTCTAAGGCATCGGTGAGGATCGCAACGGATCCTGTCAATGCCCATGCCAAAATCTTAATGGCAAAGAGAATGATGCCAATGATGAAGACGATTTGTTGTAGTTTGATGATCTCTTTGCCGTGGGAAGTCACGATAAGTCCTTATGAGATTAATGAAGAGGCTTGAATGTCCGCATGATAAGAAGAGCGCACCATTGGGCCTGAGGCCACTTCTTTAAAGCCCATTTTTAAGCCTTCTTCTTTGTACATGGCAAAGGTTTCAGGCGTCACATAGCGCAGCACCGGTAAATGATGTGGGCTTGGTTGCAGATATTGACCAATGGTGAGCATGTCCACATCGTGGGCACGAAGATCACGCATGACTTCTAAAATCTCTTCATCGGTTTCACCAAGTCCCACCATTAAACCTGATTTAGTAGGCACGCTTGGACATTGGGCTTTAAATTTCTTTAATAAATCCAATGAATATTGGTAATCTGCACCCGGGCGCGCTGCTTTATACAGGCGTGGCGCCGTTTCCATGTTGTGGTTAAACACATCTGGCGGCGTATTGGCCAAAATTTCGATCGCCACATCCATGCGGCCACGGAAATCTGGCGTTAAGATTTCGATTTTAAGATCAGGATTCATTGCACGCGCCTCTGTGATGCAATCGGCAAAGTGTTGTGCGCCGCCATCACGTAGATCATCGCGATCCACAGAGGTGATCACCACATAGCGAAGGGACATTGCGGCCACTGTTTCGGCAAGGTTTTTGGGCTCTTCAGGATCTAAAGGATTTGGGCGGCCGTGACCCACATCACAAAATGGACAGCGGCGTGTACAGATTGCGCCCATGATCATAAAGGTTGCGGTGCCTTTGCCAAAGCATTCGCCAAGATTTGGGCAGGCGGCTTCTTCACAAACGGTGGCAAGTTTTGCACCGCGCAAAATCTCTTTGAGCTCCATCACACGTTTGCCACCAGAATACGTTGCACGAATCCAAGATGGTTTTTTTAAACGGGTTTCAGGGGTCGTGGGTTCAATTTTAATGGGAATGCGAGCAACCTTATCAGCGCCTCTTAATTTTTCACCTTGTACAGGTTTATGATTCGTTGCCATTTTCTCTCCTTGATGATTGTGCCACAAGCGCTGTAAAGCCTGCGGTAAAATACTCTATGAACCTCGATTTTATCATGTCAAAATCAAAGTTTTTGTTTAAATCACTCACGTTGATCATTTTTAAGCCTTGATAACCACAAGGATTAATGTAACCAAACGGCGTTAAATCCATGTCCACATTCAGTGCCAATCCGTGGTAGCAACACCCTTTGCGAATTCTTAAGCCAAGGGAGGATATTTTATGGGATTCACCATGATGATCCACATAAATTCCTGGTGCATCAGGTTTGGCATACGCCTCAATGCCAAGCTCTTTTAATACTTTTAAGGTGGTATTTTCTAATAAACTGACAAGCGGGCGCGGGGAGAGGCGATGTTTTTTAATGTTCAGCAACGGATAAAACACGAGCTGGCGTGGTCCATGATATGTCACTTGTCCGCCACGATCTGTGGGGACAATTGGAATGTCACTCAATTGCAAAATGTGCTCACTTTTGCCCGCTAAACCTTGTGTGAAAACAGGGTGATGCTCAGTGATCCAAAACTCATCTTCTGTATCCTCATCGCGCGCATCGGTAAAAGATTGCATGGCATGAAAAACAGGTGCGTAATCTGTTATTCCTAAGTCTTTGATGATCATGCAGTTTTTTCCTTAAATTGACACTGGTTGTACACAAGGCACGCAGCGCATTTCGGCGAACGTGCCACACATACATAGCGACCGAGTAAAATGAGCCAATGGTGCGCATCGAGCATGAACTCTTTGGGGATTTTTTTAAGGAGCGCTTGCTCCACTTCCACCACATCTTTGCCGGGGGCTAAGCCTGTGCGATTGCCCACACGAAAAATGTGTGTATCCACTGCCATGGTGGGTTGACCAAAGGCAGTATTTAAAATCACATTGGCGGTTTTGCGCCCAACGCCGGGAAGGGATTCAAGGTCTTGTCGATTATCTGGCACTACGCTGTTAAAACGATCGCGCAAAATGACGCAGGTTTTGTAGAGGTTTTCAGCTTTGGTATTAAATAAACCAATGGTTTTAATGTAGCCTTTGATGCCTTCTATGCCCAAATCTGCTAATGCTTCTGGTGTATTGGCCACTTTAAACATGGGAACGGTGGCTTTATTGACGCCTTTGTCAGTGGCTTGGGCGGATAAAAGTACCGCCACTAACAGTTCAAAAGGCGTGGAATAGATCAATTCTGTCGTGGGATGTGGGTTGTCACTTCGTAAAATCTCAAAAAAGGTACGAATTTCCTCTTTAGTCATTTGCCGTTGATACAACTTAGCCATGATTAATCTCGCTTTGTGTGTTTTGCTTGAGTTTTCGCTTTGGCCATGGCAATGAGGGACAGCATATCGGCATCGCTTGAACGATTGGCCAGCGTTTTCTCTTGTGGAGGGAGCGTTTTTGTGATGGTGGTGCGATTGGCATTGCGTGCTTGACGGGCTTCGTGGCGCGCTCTTGATTTGGCCGCACGAATCTTTTGCTCAGGGGATAAACCGATGGCCGGCAAATTCTCTTCTTGGCTTGGCACGATGTGAATACAATCGAGCGGACACGGCGGAATGCAAAGATCACAACCGGTGCATTCACTGGCAATGATGGTGTGCATCTTTTTCTTTGCGCCCACAATGGCATCAACCGGACAGGCTTGTAAGCATTTTGTGCAGCCAATGCACAGGGTTTCATCAATGTAAACGGTGTGAATGGGCGATGGTGTGCCACAGTCAGGATCAATCGCTTTTTCAGGGCGATCGAGCAATTGCGCTAAGGCGCGCATGACAGGTTCGCCGCCCGGTGGGCAGCGATTGATGTCAGACTCACCTTCACTTAAGGCTTTTGCATAAGGCAAGCAACCCTCAAATCCGCACTGTTCACATTGGGTTTGAGGGAGCAATTGATCAATTTGTTGAACTAAACTCATCACTGGCACACAGTTCCCATTAAGCGATTGTCTGCATCTTTAAGGGCAGCAGGTTTGGTACAAGCGCCCAATTTTTTACCCACAGGATAAAAGCGCACGATGTGCGAAGGCAATTGATCTTCAAAGGGCAATAATTTGGCTTTTTGATTTGTGCTGACCACGCAATTTTTCACCGCGCCATTTTTCTCTTCCACCACCAAAGTTGTGGCTTTGTCTGATTTTTCTAGGTAGAGGATGGCATTGATGTTTTTATCTGCAAGAATGCAGCTGCGAAGGGCCATTTTTTCATCTGGCAAACGCGTTGTCCAATGTTGATCGGTCAGGGCGGCTTTGGCAGTTGGCGCAGCATCGATCGTTGCGGGGGCTTGCGTTGCAGGCTCTGTGGAAACACAGGCTGTTAAAATGAGGGCAACAGGCACAGCGAAAAGAGAGGCTTTCATGATTTCTTCCTTATTCTTGATATGATTGTTGAGCTTCAAGGTGCGCTTTGAGCGCTTCATAACCACCAATATTGAGGGCGCGATAATAACCGCGACTGTGCAACAATTGTGCTGCAATCGCAGAGCGCACGCCAGAGCGGCAGTAAAGGTGGATCTCTGCATCTTTATCGGTGGTCACTTCATCGATTCGATGGAGGATTTCACGGTAATCGATGTGGATGGCATCATCTAAATGCCCAGCATTAAACTCTTCAGTGGTACGAACGTCTATTAAATACAACATATGGATGGCCCATTATTCACAAACTTCAAGGGGAGGTGGCGCTGCACATTGAGTGCACACTTGATTGTCAGAAACTTCAGCATAATTGCTGCAAAGACCCCATTCGCCCTTTGGCAATAAAATGGACTCACCTGCAGTGGGCTGACTGTTTTCGCATTTCCAAAGCTGATAACAGACGGGAAATTCTTTGATGGCTGGGCCATCTTCAACCCAACGTCCGATCTTGGCATTAAGATCAGGCGGGGTGTTCTCTTCAGCATGGGCACTGATGAACACAGCGCTCATGAGCCAGAGCGGGGCAATTAATTTTTTTGACAATTTACGCACTATCAAAAAATTCCTATTTAAAAATGAGTGGCTCATTGTACTTTAAAAACGGTCCATTGGCATACTTTTGATGTAAAATGAGCCGTAACATTCATAAATGATAAGGGAACGTATGAGCCTGCTGACAAATCGACAAATCATCTTATGGTTATGCATCCTATTTTTTGGATGGCTGATCTTTATGTTGCGCCCAGTTTTGACCCCATTTTTGATCGCCTTTGGTTTGGCCTACATTGGCAATCCCATTGTGATGAAGCTGCAAAGCCGCTTTACCAATCTATCTCGCATGTGGGCGGTGACCATCGTATTTACCGTAATTACGATCATTTTATTGATGTTGTTGCTTATTTTGATTCCGATGCTCATCAATCAGGTGATCGTCTTTTTAAATCGTTTACCAGCGGTGTTCAGTTGGGTGCAAGAGCACATTTTAAAACCCTATGGTAAAGAGTTATCGCCTGAGTTTGTCAAACTCAACTTTGCCACGGTGCAAGAAGCGCTCAGCAATTATGGTGGCATGATTGGCGAGACGCTGCGTAAAGTGATCAGTTCTTTGACCTCATCAACGATGATGATCATCGGTTTTTTAACGAGCCTCTTTTTGATCCCGATGCTGACGTTTTACTTCATGCGAGATTGGCAATTGATCAATCATCAATTGGGCACTTTGATACCTTTAAAAGTACGTGATCGTGTGTTGAACTTTTTAACCGATGCCAACGAAATGCTTGGCAGTTTTATGCGTGGGCAATTGTCGGTGATGTTTGCCTTAGCACTTGTGTACAGCTTAGGCCTGACATTGGTGGGGTTAGAGTTGGGCTTATTGGTGGGCATGTTGGCAGGTTTAATCAGCTTCATTCCTTATTTGGGTGCATCCACCGGCATTGTGGTTGGCTTAACGATGGCTTGGTTTCAAACACATGATTATAAATTGCTGATCTTGGTGGGCATTGTGTTTGCCATTGGCCAATTGCTAGAAAGCTTTGTATTGACGCCAAAATTGGTGGGGGATAAATTGGGCATGCATCCTGTGGCGGTGATTTTTGCGTTGATGGCAGGTGGCACGCTCTTTGGCTTTTTCGGGATTTTGTTGGCATTGCCGGTGTGTGCTGTGTTAATGGTGGGGTTAAGAGAAGCTTATAAAGCGTATACACACAGTCAGTTTTATACAGGAAAAACTGATGCCTCCAATTAATTGGTGCAGCTGCCATCTAGGTTTTCTGTACGGGTTCTGCCATAAATATTTAAGATGATTTTATAAGTGGTGGGCACTTGGTGATGGCAGACGGTAAATGAGCCATTTGCAAGCCCGGTGCCAAGCCCTTTATTGTTGCGTTTGCCCGTATTGAAGGATAAACCATGCAAAATGGTTTGTGTACTCAAGATGTGCAGCTGTGGATCAAAGCTGGCACGGCTTCGTAAAATGTCTTCAGGAGAAGGATTGAAGGTGCCATTTGGATCTGTAAAAATGATCCAACCTTGGCGCCAATCGCGCGTGGGCGTGGTGATGCAAGTGCGCCGATCTTTGGAAATGCACATGGAAATGGTCTGTTTTTGATGATTGCTGGTGAGTTTTGCAAACCGCAGGTCTTGCTCTAATGTGACAAGGGCTGCATGTAATTGTCGGCGTGCAAAAATGGGGGAGAAAGTCGGCAGGCTAAACAGCGCAATGATGCTTAAAATGCCCACCAAGACAATTAGTTCAAGGAGCGTGACGCCCTTGTGTGTGCCATTGGTGGGCCGAGTCATTAGGATTGTGCTGGCGTTGCATCCGGTGCCGCTTGTGGTGCTGGCGCATCGGGTACAACTTCAGTGAAGATCACTTGCTCTTTGATCTGGTCAACCACTTTTGGGCCAATGCCAGGTACATTCAAGAGATCATCCATGCTTTTGAATTCACCATTTTCTGTGCGATATTTAACAATGGCATCGGCTTTAGCTGGTCCAATGCCTTTGACTTCTGCGCTAATGGTGTTCGCATCTGCTGTATTGAGATTCACAGGCAACGCAAATGCCGACCATGAACAGAGTAAACCCACAGCCGTTAAACATTGTAATAAACGTTTCATACAACCCCCTTTTCTAGATAAAGGATCAAAAGGAGATTTATTTTTAACAAAAATGTTAAGTTATGAAAAGATGTATTAAGAATATAAATTAATAAAGGGCGAAATTGTACTGCTTATCCATCGCATTGCCCACTTTATACACCGTCACAGTACTGATTGGATGGCTAAACACACGCACCAATTCGCGGCGTGGATCACTTTGCAGCATTAATAAATTTTCTGCATGTGTGACAAGATGATCCAGCGCTTCTTGATTATTTCGCACAGTCTTAGCATTTACTGCTTCTAATAAACCACGATAGAGGGCAATGCGTGCCTTTAAAATGGCAATTTCATTGGGATTATTGATGCGATCATTTTGTTCTGCGGCCAAGGTTTTACCCGCGCTGTTTTGCCCATCAATGTAGATGATCTCATTGGCAATGCGTTCATTGAGTTCAAGCACCACCACATGATCGGCCGATGGCATCCAACGCACGCCATCTTTAACGGGGTCAAGTTTCGTGAGGGTAAAACTTTGAACATTTTCCGGAATTTGATAATCAAGGGTCAGGTTGATTTTTAAAATTGTGGCATCTTTTGTCGGTAGGGATAAGGATTGTTCACCAACATTGCTCGAGATGACTTTATTGACAGTCAGCACTTGGCCATTAGAGAGCAGTACGGAAGTGACAGTGATTTTAGGCACCATTAAGTGATAACGACTAAAAGCATTGCTGATGTTTTTATCTAAAGGTGGGAAATGAAAAATCACCTCTGTGCGTTGCGGACGCTGAATTTTGGTCACTGTAATGTTGTCCGCATAAGAGCGCAACGCTTGATGAAACACTTGAGGTGGAATGAGCTGAAAGGGCAATGTATACACCGCTAAGCCTGCTGGTGCGCTGTTTTTTTCACGTTCCATTAATCGCTCGATGCGCATCAGCTGTTGCTGTGTGCTGTGCAGTTCTTGTCGATAGCTGGCCATGAGATTGTCAAATTGATCATGGGTAAAACGCAGTGCTAAGCTCTCTTTAAACTCCGTTTGTAGGGGCGATAAAGCCTCCGCCCATCCACTTTGCATCGGTAAACTGAACAGTAAAAGCAGCCATAATTTTTTCATTCTTCTATCCTCTGATGATTATGATGGGTCGATCTGTTTTTCTTTTTTCTCTTTGTGTTGTGCGTATAACGTGACCAAAAGCACCACTGTCGCCACAACGCCAATGATGATGGTGGATAATGCATTGATGTTCGGGCTGATGCCTAAACGCGCCTTTGAGTAGATCCAAATGGGCAATGTGGTTGCCCCAGGACCAGTTGTAAAGGTTGCGATGATTAAATCATCCAGTGAGAGCGTAAAGGAGAGCAGCCAACCGGAGACAATGCCCGGCATGATCATCGGCAGCGTGATGTAGAGAAATGTTTTAAAGCGATCGGCACCTAAGTCCATCGCGGCTTCTTCAATGTGACGATCAAAGCCAATGAGGCGCGACTGAATCACTACGGTGACATAGCACATCGTAAATGTGATGTGGGCCAGTAAAATGGTGAAAAAGCCTTTGCTGATGTTCAGCGCTAAGAAGGTGAGGGCAAGGGAAGTGCCCATGATGATTTCAGGTATGACCATCGGTGCATAAGTGATGCCAGAAAAGAGCACGCGCCCACGAAAGCGTTTAAATTTCACCAGGGCAAATGCGGTCATCGTGCCAAGGATCACCGCAAAGGTTGAGGTGAAAATGGCAAGCCATAAGGTTGTTTTGGTGGCATCCCATAAGCCTTTGGTTTTAAAAAGCTCAGGATACCATTTAAGGGAAAATCCGCCCCAAACCGTCACCAACTTCGATTCATTGAAGCTATAGACGATCAAAATGAGAATTGGTACATACAAAAAGGCAAAGCCCAGCACTAGGGAGATTTTATTAAAACGGGTCAAAGATTGCTGCATGCTCACCTCTACTCAAATTGCTTTTGTTGAATGCGCTGGAATAAATAGATTGGCAAAATCACCAATAACAACAGCGACACAGAAATGGCAGACACAAGCGGTAAATCCATGCCTTGTAAATATGTATCATAGAGCACTTTACCAATCATGAGCACATCTGAACCGCCAAGGAGATCGGGAATGACAAATTCCCCCATCGCAGGGATGAAGACCAAAAAGCAGCCCGCTAAAATGCCCGGCAGTGAAATGCGCGCAGTGATGACCCAAAAGGTTTTTAAAGGCGGGCAACCCAAATCGAGCGCCGCTTCCACCAATGTATGATCCATTTTGTCCAGCGTGGCGTAAATGGGCAAAATCATAAAGGGTAAATAGCAATAAACAATCCCCACATACACCGCAAATTCTGTGCCAAGGAGCTGAAGTTGTACGGGCGATGCCGGATCAATCAAGCCAATGCCTTGGCCCACAAAGTTGATGAAATTATTCAAAACGCCCGATGGCGATAAAATCGTCATCCATGCATATATGCGGATCAAAAATGAGGTCCAAAAGGGCAAAATCACCATCATCAGGCCAAATAAACGCCATTTTTTCGGCAAGCGAGATAAGCCAAGGGCAATCGGAAAGCCGATTAAAAAGGTACAAAATGTGGAGATGATGGCAATCTTAATGCTGCTTAAATAGGCAGAAATATAGATGTCATCTTGCCAAAGGGCAATGTAATTTTGAAAATTGAGTTTGATCTCTAAAATGCCATCTTCCACCCAATTGAGCACTTCGGTGTACGGCGGTGAGGCAATTTCTGCTTCTGTGAAGCTGATGCGTAAAATGATCAAAAAGGGAATGATGAAAAAGCAAAACAGCCACAAATAGGGAATGCCAATGATGACACGGCTGCTGTTAAATAGGCTCAAACATTGACGATAGAGCCAAAAGCGCATGAGATTGCGGTGCACGAAGTTCAGGCGCGACATCCATTCGGCGGCGCGACCGGACATCGAGCCCAACTGTTGTTGGGGATGTTTCATGTGATCTCCTTAAGTCATTGTGATTTCTATGAAATCAAAACAACGGCAGAGTCAGCATCAAAGCTGACGTAAACACGGTCCTCATAATTGATGGGGAGCTCAACTGCACGTCTGTGGTTCATTTGGGCGGCAGTGATCATTTTGCCATTGTCCATTTTGACATGATAAATGGACATGTCACCTAAATAACCGATGTCCCACACTTCGCCCATCATACAGTTGCTTTGCGTGTTCTCAGGCGGCGTTAGGGAAATGTCGAGCTTTTCAGGGCGTACGGCAATCCAAGCTTGTGAACCCACCACAGCGCCAACCCCTTGATTACAGATGAGCGGCGTATCCACTTCAAAACTATTGACGGTCGTGTGAATGGGGGAGAGATCGGCAATCACACCTTCAAAAATGTTCACATCGCCCACAAACTCTGCCACATATAGGGAGTTTGGATATTCGTAGATTTCTGTGGGTGTGGCCACTTGCACAAGCTCACCGCTGTCCATCACGGCAATGCGGCTAGAAACTGTCATGGCCTCTTCCTGATCGTGCGTGACGATCACAAAGGTGATGCCAAGCTCTTCTTGAATGGTCATGAGCTCAAATTGTGTCTGTTCACGCAGGCGTTTATCTAAGGCGCCTAAGGGTTCATCTAGGAGCAATAATTTGGGTTTTTTTACAATGCTGCGGGCAAGGGCAACGCGCTGACGCTGTCCGCCAGACAATTGATGCGGTTTACGCTTGGCAAATTTACTCATTTGCACCAATTCAAGCATTTGATCCACACGTTTTTTGATCTCAGGCTTGGCGACTTTTTCTTGTTTGAGTCCAAAGGCGATGTTATCTTCCACCGTCATGTGTGGAAAGAGTGCATAGCTTTGGAACATCATATTGATGGGGCGCTCATAAGGCGGAATGAGGGAAATGTCCTCGCCATCTAATAAAATTTTGCCAGATGTGG
Source organism: Wohlfahrtiimonas sp. G9077 (assembly GCF_002252155.1). GTDB lineage: Bacteria > Pseudomonadota > Gammaproteobacteria > Cardiobacteriales > Wohlfahrtiimonadaceae > Wohlfahrtiimonas. The sequence goes on along the minus strand of NZ_NEFD01000001.1, from coordinate 564,537 downwards.
GCGTTTCAAAGCCGGCCAACATTCTCAAAAGCGTGGTTTTACCACAGCCAGAAGGCCCAAGCAGAGAGAAAAACTCCCCTTGGTAAATGTCTAACGAGATGTTATTAACCGCGATGTATTCATCAAAGACTTTGACTAAATCAATGATTTCAATGTAGGGGACAGAGTTTGGATCGCGCCAAGGCTCATAAGATTTTTTTGTAAGAATCGGTGACATCACAGCTCCTTAATTCAGTACCGTTAAGTGAAAGATCAAGGCGATTGGTTGCAATCTTTTTGTTCAGAAGAATCTTGAGTGCTGCCGCTCGTTGAATAATATAATTTATATCGATATAAAGGACACGTATTGTATAGTGATTGCGGCAAACATCAAGCAAAATTAGCCTGAACTTCTGAGAATTTGCAGGTAGCTATCAACGCGGCGTTCAGAGAGTAAATTCTCCTCAATCGCCATAGCAACGGCACAGCCCGGATCTTGTAAATGGTTACAATTGCTAAACTTACATTGGCGCGTAAAACGCACAACATCCGGAAAGCCATTGTGGATAGACTCGATGGTTAAATGATCCACATTAAAACTGCGAACGCCGGGAGAGTCAATCAAGGCGCCTTCATGATCATTTAAATAATAGAGGGTTGTTGCGGATGTGGTGTGGTTGCCAAGGCCAGTTGTGGCGCTGATGCGTTGGGTTTGCAGGGATAAATTTGGAATCACCGCATTGGTTAACGAAGATTTACCGACGCCCGATTGCCCCACGAAAATGGAGGTTTTGTCCTTCAGTGCCGCTTGCAATGTGGCGATGGAATCGGGATCATCTTGCGAGGTCAATAAGATATCAATGTCAAAGGCCTGCTGATACTCTTCGATGAATGAGAAATCGCTCTCTTCATCAATCATGTCTGCTTTATTGATGATGATGCCCATTGGAATGTCAAAGGCTTTGATGGCAATCAAATAGCGGTCAATGAGGGAAGGGCTTGGCTCAGGTTTGGGCGCAATCACAATGAAAATCTGATCTAAATTGGCGGCAATGAGCTTTTTACGCTGCCCGTAAGAGACGCGTGCCAATTCATTGGTGCGCTCAATGAGCTGCAAAACCACCGGAATCTCATTTTCAAAGGTGCAATAAACATAATCACCACATACGATGGTGGGAAGATTTTGGCGAATGTTCGCTTGATAGAGCGTATGCGCTTCATCTTCCACCATCAAATGCGGTCCGTGCTGAGCGATGACTCTCCCTTTAAAGAGAGCGTCAGGGTCAAGATTTTTTAACGCGTCGATCTGCTCGACTTTCTTGTTAGAAATCCGTTCGTGCTGCTTTTTAGTTAATCGACGCGCCATGGGTTAACGCTCTAATAATTCGAGTTTATTAGGCTTGCCATCCCAATCTTTTGCATCATCGGCGTGATCTTTCATCTGCGTGATCACCGGCCACACTTGGGCCAATTCTGCATTGATCTCGATGAATTGCTCTTGATCTGCTGGCAAATCATCCTCAGAGAAGATGGCATTTGCAGGGCACTCAGGTTCACATAAAGTACAGTCAATGCACTCTTCAGGATCGATGACTAAAAAGTTTGGGCCTTCATGGAAGCAATCCACAGGGCACACTTCAACACAGTCAGTATATTTGCATTTAATGCAGTTTTCGGTAACAACGAAAGTCATGATAACCTCTTACAACTAGTTCACGGTAATTTTAGCAAAGCGGCGTTTACCCACTTGGAAAATCGCCGTTGTGCCTTTGGCAATTTTAAGACCACGATCAGAGATTTTCTCTTGATCGATGCGCACAGCGCCACCATCGATGGAGCGGTTGCCTTCAGACACAGAAGAGACCAAGCCTGCTTCTTTTAATAATGCAGCGATTTGAATTTCGCCATCAGGGGCACTGATGGTCATCTCTTCGATGTTTTCAGGCAAATTACCCTTTTGGAAGCGCTCGATGAAATCACGGTGTGCCATTTCGTATGCTTCTTGTGAATGGAAACGAGAAATGATCTCTTGACATAATAAGAATTTCACATCGCGTGGGTTCATGCCTTCAGCCACTGCTTTTTTGTAGCCTTCAATGGTTGCTGAGGACTCAAAGCTCAATAGGTCAAAGTAGCGCCACATCAATGTATCAGACACAGACATGAGTTTACCAAATTGCTCAATGGGGGATTCATCCACACCAATGTAGTTGCCAAGGGATTTAGACATTTTGTTGACGCCATCTAAACCTTCTAAAAGCGGCATGGTGATCACAGATTGTTGTGCTTTGCCATAAGCTTTTTGAAGATCACGGCCCACCAATAAGTTGAATTTTTGGTCTGTACCGCCCAATTCAACATCGATGTCTAAATGCACAGAGTCATAACCTTGCAATAAAGGATAGATGAACTCATGAACAGCAATCGGTTGATGGTTTTTATAGCGTTTTTCAAAGTCATCGCGCTCAAGCATGCGCGCCACTGTATAGTGAGAGGCCAACTGAATCATGCCGGCTGTGCCTAATTCTCCTAACCAAGAAGAGTTGAACACCACTTTTGTGAGGGCAGGATCTAAAATTTTGAAGATCTGTTCTTGATAGGTTTTCGCATTTTCAACGACCTGTTCACGCGTCAATGGCTTACGCGTTGTATCCTTACCAGAGGGATCGCCAATCATGCCTGTGAAGTCACCAATTAAGAAATGAATTTGATGTCCCAACATTTGGAAATGCTTCATTTTATTGATGACAACAGTGTGGCCTAAGTGAAGATCAGGTGCAGTCGGGTCAAAACCCACTTTGATTCGAAGCGGACGGTTTTCTTTTAACTTTGCAGTTAAACCTTCAATTGAAATGATTTCGTCAGTTCCGCGCTCAAGCAGCGCTAAACTTTCTTCGATAGATGCCATCAAATTCTCCTGATATTTATTTAAATTTATCCCAGTCAATATTAATTGCACTGCCACTGTCTTTGTGTGGCTGAGGATTGTGAGTGTTAGGGTCAATTCTTTGACCAATGTGTGTTGGTAGGCCAGACATCTTCTCGATCGCAAGATCAATCATACGCGGGTCCACCATTTGAATATTTGGGTTGTTTTGATGCTCTGCTAATAAGCGATAAGCAATCTCTTTTAAACCTTGTGTGTCTAAGTTGTCTTCTTCTAAAGGTGGATGCACTTCAATTAAGAGCTCATCGCCTTTAAAGCCAACTTTCACGGGTTCATTGATGAAGGTCACTTCGGTGTTCGTGGGCACAATGCTGTAGAGCTCTTCGATGTTTTGTGGGAAAAAGCGCATGCAGCCATGTGTGACACGCATGCCAATGCCAGTGACATCATTGGTGCCATGTAAAAGATAGCTTGGTAAGTTTAAGCGAAGGACGTGATTGCCAAGTGGATTGTCTGGTCCCGCCGGCACAACCGCAGGCAATGTACCTTTGCCCATCTCTTGGTGTTCACGACGGATGCTTTCTGGCGGATACCAAGCCGGCGCTTCTTGTTTGCGGGTGATTTTCCAAGAGCCTAACGGCGTTTTCCAATCCATGCGGCCAACGCCCACAGGATAGACATACACAGTGTCGCCATCTTTTGGGAAGAAATAGGTGCGCATCTCCGGAATGTTCGAGACAATCCCTGAGCGTTTGCCTTTTGGCAAAATGTACTCAAAGGGTAGAATCACGGGCATCTGTGGAGATGGCGTCCAATAATTCGCATTTGGGTTTGCCCATTTAAGCTCATCATAGCCCGCTTCATAGCGCACGCTTAAATCAACGAAAGATTCGCCAGGTTCAGGGTAGACAATTTCGGTATAACCCACAACATCGGAGCCTTTTTCAGGCATCGGATATTGACGAGCAAAGGTTTGACTGCTGAATAATCCAAGTGTGACAAAAAGGGTAACTAAATGAGCTTTTTTCATATAGCGATTATTTTCCTGCTTGAAGTTGTTCGTATTTTGCCATCAACTCATCTTTTGTTTCGGCATGTGCGGGATCTTTCTCAATACATTCAACTGGGCAAACCTCCATACATTGTGGTGTGTCAAAGTGACCGACGCACTCTGTGCAAAGGTTTGGATTGATGATGTAAATCTCTTCACCCATTGAAATGGCTTCATTTGGGCATTCAGGTTCACACACATCACAGTTGATGCATTCATCATTAATTTCTAGTGCCATAATAAACTCTCCTTATCGCCAATGTTACGCATTAGATGTAGGTTTTACCATTCATATAGGGAACCAATACTTCAGGGATGCGTATTCTACCATCTTCTTCTTGATAGTTTTCCATTACTGCAACCAATGTGCGGCCAACGGCTAAACCCGAACCATTTAAGGTGTGAAGCAATTCAGGTTTGTTGGTTTCGCTGTTACGGAAACGTGCTTGCATGCGGCGGGCTTGGAAATCTAAGCAGTTAGAGCAAGAGGAGATCTCACGGTATTTTTCTTGACCTGGTAACCACACTTCAATGTCATAGGTTTTTGTGGCACCAAAGCCCATATCGCCTGTGCACAATACGATGGTGCGGTAAGGCAAGCCTAATTTTTCCAATACAGTTTCGGCGTGGCGCGTCATCAACTCTAATTGTTCAAACGATTTTTCAGGGTGTGCTAAATGCACCATTTCCACTTTTTCAAACTGATGCATGCGGATCAAACCGCGCGTATCGCGGCCATAGCTGCCGGCTTCTGATCTAAAGCAGCCGCTGTGTGCCACAAATTGTAACGGTAGATCACTTTCAGGGACGATTTCACCGCGCACTAAGTTTGTCACAGGCACTTCTGCCGTCGGAATCAAATAATATTCATCCTCGCCCGTGAGTTTAAAGAGATCTTCACCAAATTTTGGCAATTGACCGGTGCCGCGTAAACTGTCGCCATTGACAATCATCGGCACATTGAGCTCAGTATAGCCATGTTCTTCTGTGTGTAAATCGAGCATAAATTGCGCCAATGCACGGTGTAAACGTGCAACGCCTGCGCGCAGCACTGCAAAGCGAGAACCAGTAATTTTAACGCCGGCTTCTGCATCAATGCCGCCATTGTTACTACCAAGTTCTACGTGATCTTTCGGTTGAAAGCTAAATTCACGTGGCGTGCCCCATCTGCGCACTTCGACGTTGTCATTTTCATCTTTACCGACGGGCACAGAGGCATCCGGTAAGTTTGGCACCGCCATTAAAATTTGATTGATGTCATCTAAAACGACATTTAATTCTTTTTGTAAGGCTTCTAATTTCGCGGAATTGTTCGACACTTCCTTTAAAATTTCGTCAATATTTTCGCCTTTTGCCTTCGCTTGACCGATGCGTTTTGCATTGACGTTGCGGGCATTTTGTAACTCTTGAACTTCTACTTGCAGTTTCTTACGTTGTTCATCTAATTCGATAAATTGTGCTTTATCTAACGTAAAACCACGCGTGCTCAGACGCTCTGCCACTTCATCAATATTGTGACGCAGCATTTGAATGTCTATCATTGACGATCCCTTAAAAATATTGATTAAAATACCGTTCATTATAGCTAAAAAAAAGTGTAATCACAAAACCGAAAATCAGGGGGATTATCGAAAGGTTGGCAAATCGGGTAGACTCTTTTGGCATTTGTGACACACAACGAAGTAGGGAGCGTAATATGCGAAAAAGTTTCAATCCATTATGGGCAGCGGTGACTGTCTCTTTATCCATTTTTGTGGGCAGTGCAATGGCGGACGTTAAACGCGATGGCATCATTAAACCTGTAGAGCCTGCAGTTGTCGAAAATCCTGCAAAAGTGGCATTAGGGGCGCAGCTTTGGTTTGATCCACGTTTATCAAAATCAGGTTTCATCTCTTGTAACTCATGCCATAACTTATCAATGGGCGGCAGTGACAACTTAAAAACATCGATTGGCCACAATTGGCAAGAAGGCCCCATCAATTCACCCACTGTTTTAAACTCACGTTTTAACATTGCGCAGTTTTGGGATGGTCGTGCGAAAGATTTAAAAGAACAAGCCGGTGGCCCGATTGCCAACCCCAAAGAGATGGCCTTTACGCATGATTTAGCGGTGGAAGTGATCAAAGCCATTCCAGGTTATGTGACAGATTTTAAAGCTGTGTATGGGGATGATTCAATTAATATTGATCAAATCACAGATGCGATTGCCGCTTTTGAAGAGACATTGGTGACGCCAAATGCGCGTTTTGATTTATGGCTCAAAGGCGATGATAATGCATTGACAGAGCAAGAATTGGCCGGTTATCAGCTCTTTAAAACCTCTGGTTGTGTGGCGTGTCACAATGGCGTGAATGTGGGTGGATCTTCATTTCAAAAAATGGGCTTATTAGAAGAGTATGTGACAGACAATCCTGCTCAAGGCCGCATAGAAGTGACGGGTAAAGATGCTGATCGCTTTTTATTTAAAGTTCCAACCCTTCGCAATGTTGAATTAACCTATCCCTATTTTCATGATGGGGAAGCGGCGACATTAGAAGAAGCTGTTGAAATCATGGGGCGCTTACAATTAAGACGCAATTACACGCCCGAAGAAGTGAGCAACATTGTGGCATTCTTAAAAACCTTAACCGGTGAGCAGCCACAAATCATGCTGCCCATTTTGCCACCTTCTATCAATGACACACCAAAGCCACAACCATTTGAAAAATAAGTATAATATTTGAATGGATGAGAAAAGCGCACTGAGGTGCGCTTTTTTGTTACCATTATTAAACTTATCCCACAGGAGCCCATCATGAATGCAAAATATCCCATTGATTATTTTCACACCACCTATGGCTTAACGATGCCGCACACAGACGTTGTCAAAGTCGCTGAACTGATCACGCCTTGCACGGCGTTTGATCTTGGCTGCGGGCAAGGGCGCAACAGCCTATTTTTAAGTTCTTTAGGCTTTGAGATGACATCGCGTGATGTGAATCCACGCAGCATCGATTTTTTAAAGGATGTGATGGCAAAAGAACACATCACCAGCATCGATGCAGCTGAGTATGACATCAATACCGCGAATATTACTGGCATGTATGATTTTATTTTTTCAACGGTTGTCTTTATGTTTCTGCAAGCCGATCGCGTGCCTGCCATCATTGAAAACATGCAGACGCACACGCGTGCGGGTGGTTATAATTTAATTGTCTCTGCGATGGATACAGAAAAATATCCGTGTGATCAAGGCTTCTCCTTCACCTTTAAAGAGGGTGAATTGCAAGACTATTATAAAGATTGGGAAATTTTGCAATACAATGAAGAAGTCGGCGAATTGCACCGCTTAGATAAAGATGGCAACCGCGTCAAATTACAATTTGCCACGATGCTTGCGCAACGCACTGCATAAATGACTGTATAAAAAAGCCGCATTGCTGCGGCTTTTTTGATGGATGTTGATTAATTCACTTGCAGTAAATTCGGCAATGTCATCGAAATGGCCGGAATGTACGTAATCAGTAATAAGAAGAAGAGTAAAATCAACAACCAAGGCATCGCAGCGCGAATGGTGCGTGTGATGGGCATGCCCGTGACTGCGGATGTGACAAAGAGATTGAGCCCAACGGGCGGCGTGATTAAACCAATTTCCATGTTCACCACCATGATGATCCCTAAGTGAATCGGGTCAATGCCAAGCTCTGTGGCGATCGGGAAAAAGATGGGTGCTAAAATCAAAATCACCGCTGATGGCTCCATAAAGCTGCCGGCCACTAATAAGACAATATTGACGATCACTAAAAACATCCAAGGTGATAAACCTTGCGCTGTCACCCATTCTGCGATGATTTGCGGAATTTGCTCAGTGGTGAGCACATGGGCAAAGAGCATGGCGTTGGCGATGATGAACATCAACATGACCGTCATTTTGCCAGATTCAAGCATCACTTTAGGAAAATCACGAATGCCCATATCTTTATAGATAAAGAGTGCGACACACGCAGAATACACAGCCGCAACAGCCGCAGCTTCTGTGGGCGTGTACATGCCAGAATAGATGCCACCCAAAATAATCACCATGAGGAGTAAACCCCACATTGCGCGTCTAAAGGAGATAATCCACTCTTTAAAACTGACGCGCGGCTGAGCAGGGAGCTTTTTAATGCGTGCCACAATGTAGATCGCCACCATGAGTGCCACGCCTAGCAATGCACCGGGTACAATCCCTGCGATGAACATTTTACCCACAGATTGCTCCGTTGCCGCCGCATACACAACCATCACGATGGAAGGCGGAATGAGGATGCCAAGCGTACCGGCATTACAGATGATGCCGGCGCCAAATTCTTTCGGGTAACCAGAGCGCACCATGCCAGCAATGGCGATTGAACCCACAGCGGCAACCGTTGCAGGGCTTGAGCCTGAGAGCGCCGCAAAGAGCATACATGCCAAGACTGAACCAATGGCTAAACCGCCGCGAATGTGCCCAACGCAGGTGTTGGCAAAGTCAATCAAACGACGTGCCACGCCGCCTGTGGTCATAAATGCCCCAGCAATTAAAAAGAAGGGAATGGCTAAAAGCGTGGTGTGTTCTGAGGTTTCAAACATTTTGATCACCAAGCTTCTTGGCGAATCAGGGCTAAAGAACATAATGGTCAATGCGCTTGATAAGCCTAAAGAGATGGCAACCGGCACACCAATCAACATTAAAACAAAGAGCAGTACAAATAAGAATAAAATGGTCATGTTAAGCTCCTTGCTCTTGATTTTTCTTAAATTCATCAATGGCATCGGCCGCTTCATCTGCAAGTCCCAATGAGTTTTGCTTATGAGTCACAACTAAATAACCGATCTCTAAATAACGCCACATCAACAAGAAAAAGCCCAATGGCACAATCATGGAGATCTGCCAGCGCTTAATGCCAAAGCGATCTAAGCCTTCGGCCAACGTGCCAAGATTATAAAAGTTCAACACCCATTCCATGCTCGCGTAAAGCATGATGCCGCCATAGAGCAAACATGCGCCTAAACCCATGTACGCTAAAAAGCGTTGCACCTTATTGTTGAAAACTTTAACGAGTGCATCGACACCAATGTGTCCGCCAATGCGCACGCCATAAGACATACAAAAGAAAATGAGCCAGGCAAAGCAAGCCTTTGTGAATTCATTTGACCAGCTGAATGTGCTCGCAGCTTCCATCATAAAGTCGCCTGCATCTAAGAAAAAATCTTCAAGTTTTGAAGCTTCATCCCCTGCCAACCAATCTGCCACTTTATAAAAAGGCATGTAGAGATTGTTCAGCATGGTGTAGATAAATGTGACCAAAGTCATGGCAGTGAGGATGAAAACCATCATAAACACCTCTATTTTTTGCCACGCTTTGTCCATGAATCGATAAATATTGATCAACATAGTGTCCTCGTTCGATCGCTGATGGGCTTAAACAAGACAAGCCCCTTCGCAAAGGGGCTCATGTTTAAACCGCTTGAAATCTTATGGGTTGTTTGATTGTTCTGCCGCTTGAATCAAATCAGCGCCCACTTGACCTTCAAATTTTTTCCATACAGGGCGCACAGCATCACGCCATTGAGCGCGCTCTTCTGGCGTCAATGTGATGATTTCAGTTGTGCCAGCATCTAGGATGCTCTGTTTAGCGCCATCATTTAAAGCATTCGCTTGTGCATTGACTTCAACCGTCACTTCGTTGAGGATGTTTTTAAGCTCAGTGCGCACATCTTCTGGTAAACCATCCCAGAATTTTGTATTGGTAATCACCATGTAATCGAGTGTACCGTGGTTAGACTCTGTGATGTTCTTTTGCACTTCATGAATTTTTTGTGAATAGATGTTTGAATATGGGTTTTCTGCACCATTCACAACGCCCGTTTGCAAGCCTTGATACATCTCAGCAAATGCCATTTTACGAGGATTCGCGCGTAGGGCTTTAAATTGCTCTTCTAACACAGCAGAAGCCTGCACACGGAACTTAAGGCCACGCGCATCTTTTGGCGTGCGAAGGGGTTTATTGGCGGATAATTGTTTTAAACCATTGTGCCAATATGCCAAACCTGTGATGCCTTTGTCTGTCATGCTTGTTAATAAACTTTGACCGGCCTCACTGTTTTGAAAGCGATCAAGGGCTGCCATATCGTCAAATAAAAAAGGTAAATCAAAGAGTTGGATTTTCTTTTGATAGTGCTCAAATTTCGCTAAAGAGGGCGCAAGAATGTGCACATCCCCGAGCAATAGCGCATCCATCTCTTGACCATCGCCATAAAGTGATGAGTTTGGATACACTTCAACTTTCACTTTGCCTGGCAAACGTTCTTCGGCCAATTGTTTAAAGAGCTGCGCACCTTGGCCTTTTGGCGTGGAATCTGCCACAACGTGGGAGAATTTAATCACAATGGGTTCATCGGTTTGCGCGGCGGCAAAACTCATCAAACTGCCATAAGCAAACACAGCAGGGGCAATCACTCGGCTCATTAAAGAGCGCACTAACGTATTCATATTGGTACTCCATCATCCTAAAATTTTTTCGTCAATCTATCAATTCACTACATATGGCTAACTTTTTTATCATTAATTTTTTTTATGAGCCACATCAATGGACGATATCATAGCTTTATAGAAATGAGAATAGGTATATGAAAAAATTTCGTAGTTACTTTGTAAGTTGAAAATGCCATGTGCAAAATTTACCGGATAAAATTTGCTAAAATCTGACATTTGGCCACATCATGTGGAAATAAAATTTAATTTTGCATCAATTACAGTTATAATCACCCCTTCATTTTTCAACAGAAGTAAGGGGTTAATTATGACAGAACTGAATAAGAACTTGATTTATAAGAATGTCCAGATGGTGAGTTATAAATGCATGGACAAGGAAGGTGAAGAATTCAGTTTAGTAAAAGAGGGTGATGATCAATTCGTCATCGCGCACATTACCACGATTGAAAATGAACGTTATGGCTCCCACATGGAGATGACACGCGCAGACTTAGAAGAGTTTGTGAAAAACATTCAAGAGCAATTGCTCGGTGATCAATGGCAAAAAGAGGAATAGTGCTCTTTCACCGTTGTGATCAAAAGGCCAGCGTAATGCTGGCTTTTTTGTGTCTGCCGGTTAACCGTTGCTTGTGGCTAGAAAATCGGGAATACTATGAGTATACCAACCATAAATGAATTGAATTGACAATGAAAATCCTTCACACAGCCGATTGGCATTTAGGGCGCGCCTTATATTGGCAAAAGCGCCATGCGGAATTTGAACAGTTTTTAGCCTGGATGATCGAGACGATCGAGCGCGAATGCATCGATGTATTGTTGATCGCGGGCGATGTGTTTGACACCAGTTTACCGAGCAATCGCGCCCAGACGATGTATTATAAGTTTTTGCATCAAGTCTCGCGCACCCATTGTCGACACGTTGTGATCACGGCAGGCAATCATGATTCCCCCACATTTTTAAATGCGCCGCAAGCCCTGTTGAAAACCCTGAATGTGCATGTGGTTGGGCAAGTGAGTGATCAGTTATCTGATGAGGTGATCACGTTGAGGCACAACAATGAGCCAGAACTCATTGTGTGTGCTGTGCCTTATTTGCGAGATAAAGACATGCGCATTGTGACCGCCGGAGAGAGCCTTGAGGATAAAAATCGTGCGCTGATCACCGGCATTCAAAACCACTATCAAGCGGTGACGGATTTAGCGATTGCTGAGCAAAGTAGATGCGCTGCTGCCGGTCATCAAGAGATTCCAATTGTGGCAATGGGGCATCTGTTTGCCGCAGGGGGTGAAACTCTAGAAGGCGATGGTGTGCGGGATCTGTATGTGGGCAATCTTGCTTATGTGAATGTTGCAGCATTTCCCACTGAGTTAGATTATGTGGCATTAGGACATTTACATGTGCCGCAAATTGTGGGGGGATGTGAACACATTCGTTACTCAGGCTCGCCGATTGCCATGGGCTTTGGGGAGGCAAAACAGAATAAATCAGTGGTGATCATTGAGTTTGTGGGACGAAATGCAACGATTTCCCTTTTGCCCATTCCGCGCTTTCAGGCATTAGAACGCATCAGTGGTGATTTAGACACCATAGAAGCGCGACTCGATGCTTTAAGGGAGATGCAACAACCCGTGTGGCTTGAAATTGAATACACCGGCAATGCCATCGTTGGGGATTTACGCAATCGATTAGAAGCGTATGTTGCCGGCTCTTTGTTGACCATTGTGCGCATCAAAAATCAGCAAGTGTTGAATCATGTCATGCAGGTGGCGCAAGATGCCGTTGTTTCGCTTGAATCATTGAGCGTTGAGGATGTGTTTGAAGCCTGTTTAAGTGCTGCAGATGTTTCGCCAGAAGCGGGAGAAACGTTGCGGGCATTGCACCAAGAAGTGGTGCGCACGCTCAATGAAGATGATCGAAACGCGGAGTAATGCATGAAAATTTTAGAATTACGTTTTAAAAATTTAAATTCCCTACAAGGCGAATGGCACATTGATTTCACGGATGATGCTTATCAAACCCATGGTATTTTTGCTTTAACAGGCCCAACGGGCGCTGGTAAATCCACCATTTTAGATGCCATTTGTTTAGCGCTCTATGGGCAAACGCCGCGCCTTGGCAGCATCACCAAAACAGACAATGAGATCATGAGTCGGCACACCAGCGAATGTTATGCAGAAGTGCGCTTTCTCTCGCAGGCGGGCGAGTTTTTATGTCGCTTTGATCAGCGCCGTGCCCGTAAATCTGTGACCGGTGCCTTGCAAGATCCGCGCCACGAAATCAGCGATGAGAAAGGGAACATCTTAGAGAGTAAACGCAGTAAAGTGCCTGCCGTTGTTGAAGAGAAAACAGGCATGGATTTTAAGCGTTTTACGCGCTCTATTTTGTTGGCACAAGGGCAGTTTGATGGTTTTTTAAAAGCAAGCTGTGATGAGAAGTCCAAAATTTTAGAGCAATTGACGGGGACAGAGATTTACGCAGAGATCTCCAAAGGCGTTTTTAATCGCATGCGGGAAGAAGAGCGTACTTTTGCACGATTAGCAGCATCGGTGGATGCTGTGCAGCTGCTTAGCCCAGAAGATGAGGCGCATCTTCAATCAGAGATTCATGCATGCGAACATGATGATGCAACGTTAAAAGCAGAGATTACCCGCACGCAAGCGGCGATTGATTGGCAACAGGAACACCAAGCGCTCACAGCAAACATTGAGGCATTGCAAGCAGAAGCATTGCGCATATCAGCGCAGGCTGCGGCATTTGAGCCCAAACAAACGCGCCTTAATCAAGCGCTGAAAGCGGCAACACTAGAAGATAAACTTGAGCACCTTCGTCAGCTGAGAAAAGAGCATGATCTAGATGCACAGGATCTTCAGCAGCAGACAGAAGCATTGCCCCTTCATCAAGCCGCAGTTCAACAGCATCAACAAAAGATTCAGGCTGCAGCGGCCGCACTTGCAGCATGGCAATCTTCACGCGCTGACAAAGAGGCGTTGTGGGATCAAGTCCAAGCCCTTGATCTGGCCATAGATGTCCTTGAGGATCAAATGGTCAGCACCAACGCCAAGAAAACAGATGAAGAGCGGGCTGTGGCGGATTTAACAGCAAAGATTGTGGACATGACAGAGAACATTGACCAAATCAACCATCAATGTGAAGCCTGGCGCGCACATTTAGAGGCGCATCCTGAGGATGCGGCTTTAGTGGAGATTTTGCCGCACATTGGTACCCTTTATGATCGCTTAGAGGATCATGATCAAAAGCGGATTGCTTTGGCACAGGCGCATGCTGAACAGACGGCGGCACGTGATGAGTTACAAGCGCAATTGTCCAATCACATTAAAGTCATTGAGGAAAAAAAATCAGACAAAACAGCAGCGGCGTCCCAAGTTACAATGGCCCAAGCGGCGCTTGAAACGCTACAAAATGGACAAACCCTTAAAGATTATCAACGTGAGAAAGAGCATTGGCTGCGCGAGCAATCCTTTCATGCGGCCATTCACAATTATGAAGCGGCGCGTGCGCGCTTGAAGAGAGATGAGCCGTGTCCGCTGTGTGGCTCAACCACGCATCCATTTGTGACAGAAGCCTTGCCGATGAATGAGGCCGAGCAACACATTATGCGCATCACTCAAATCATGGATGACATTGAAGTGGCCGCAGCGGCGGTGAAGCAGGCGGAAAAACAGCTTCAGAGCATCAATGGTGATCTTCAAAAAGCAGAAGCTGAATTGAAAATGCTCGAACTAGAGGTGATGCATGCACAAAAGGATATGGATAAAAGTGCGGCCGAACTTGAAGTTCTAGAGCAAACATGGGCGGATGATGTCGAGCTTTGGCAAGTCAAAACGGGTCCATTTGTGCAAAATGATACAGATCGCAAAGCGATATTGAGGCAATTAAATGCGCGCAAAGCAGACTGGTGCACTGCCAAGACAACATTAAACGATGCAGCTGAGAAATTACAAGCATTACAGGCAGAGTTGAGTGTGTTGATGAGCCAGAAAACCGTGCATGTTGAACGGTTGACAGAGTTTGAACGAACGCTGACAACATGGCAAGGGCAACAGGATGAAAAGCTCTCCATTCGGCAAAATCTTTTTGGGGATGCCGATGTCGCCCTCGAAAAGAGCAAATGGCATGCAGCTTTAACGGCGCATCAAACGACGCTTGATGCGGCCAAAGACGAACATCAACAGGCGCAGGCAGCACTGATGCGCTTAGAAGCGCGCATGATGGATTTGACTCAAAGGATGCAATCGCATGCATTGAAGTTGACAGCGCTGAATGATGATTTGAGCACTGCATGTAATGCGTTGGGATTTGCATCCGAAGATGCTGTGATGGCAGCAATGCTACCGAAAGCTGAACGTTTGGCACTGCAGGTACAATCCGAGGCGCTGAATGATCAAGCGAAGGAAAATCACACGCGCTTGGTGGATGCAGAGGAGCGATTGACAGAGATGATGGCACACAAATGCACCACAGAGTCAATCGATGCATTACAGGCAATGCTCAAGGCGCAGCAGAGCAAAATGGATGAGATCAATCAAAAGCTTGGCAGTTTGCAAGCAACATTAAAGCGCAATGCAGATGCAAAAACCACCATGGCAGAAGCACAAGCAGCCATAGACGAGCAGCGGAAAATTCTCGCGCAGTGGCAAGCACTGAATCATCTGATTGGCTCGGCCGATGGCAAAAAATATCGCACCTTTGCCCAAGGGCTCACGTTTGAATTAATGGTGCGCCAAGCAAATCAAGAGCTCATGAAAATGTCGGATCGCTATTTATTGGTGCGCGATGAAAAAGAGGCATTGCAACTCAATGTGATTGACAATTATCAGGCGAGCGAGGTGCGCTCAACGAAAAATTTATCTGGCGGAGAGAGTTTCATTGTCAGTTTAGCGCTGGCGCTCGGTTTATCTAAAATGGCTAGCCAAACGGTGCGTGTGGATTCACTCTTTTTAGATGAAGGGTTTGGCACGCTCGATGAAGATGCGCTGGATACAGCTTTGTCATTATTGGCAGGGCTTCATGGGGAAGGCAAACTCATCGGCATTATCTCTCATGTCTCCGCATTAAAAGAGCGAATCACGACACAGATCCAAATTCAGCCAAAAAATGGTGGAAAAAGTATCATTATTGGCCCGGGATGTACTAAACTTGATTCCTCGTTAATGAGTTAATTGAAAAGGACAACACATGTTTAAAGAGTTTAAAAAGTTTTTATTGCGTGGCAACATTCTAGATTTATCTGTGGGTGTTGTGATCGGTACAGCATTTACTGCAATTGTGAACAAAATTGTTGAAGGTTTATTAACGCCGATCATCAGTTTGATTTTTGTATTAACCACAGGCAAAACCTCTGCCGATGATGCTCTTGGCAACTTGGTGTTTCAAGTGCAAGGTGTGACGTTTAATGTGGGCGCTGTGTTAAGTGCACTCATTACGTTCCTCATTACTGCGATTGTATTATTCATCATCATGAAAACTGCCAATAAAATCATGGCGGCTGCGGCGCATGAAGAGAAACAACAAGCAGAAGAAGCGCCTAAAGCACCACCTGCACCAACGGCTGAAGATTATTTAAAAGAGATTCGCGATTTATTGGCCAAACAATCTGATTCAAAATAAGTGATCAGCGAAGCGGCTGCTCTTTGGTTATTGGCAACCTCAGCATTCACCTCGGCCACAATTTTGCCGGGCAGTTCTGAGGTTGCTTTATTGGCGTTGTTGGCCAAATTTCCAGAATCAGCCGCATGGGCGTTATGTGTGGCAAGCCTTGCCAATACGCTGGGCAGTTTAACTTCGTTGCTGCTTGGGCGATGGGTGCCACCGAAAACATTGCCCTCAGAAAAAGTGCAAAATTATTTCATCCGTTATGGCAGCCCTGCGCTGTTATTGTCATGGGTGCCCTTGATTGGCGATGCGCTGCCTTTAGCGGCAGGCTGGCTTCGGTTACCAATGGGCGCGTGCGCCATGTATATTTTGTTGGGCAAAACGGCGCGTTATGGGATGATAATTTTGCTTTTTTTCTGGAAATAATGTTTAATATATTAAACATAAGGCAAATTAAATTGCACAAATGTTTGAACACTCAACAAAGCATGAGGATGAGAAAAAACAGGAGGTTTATCAGAAGAGTTGATGATGCTTATTCAATATAATGCCCATAATATCAATTATTTTGATAAATTTTTTTAAAATGCGATAATACCGCAACCAAGTGAAGTGGCAATGACAATATGAAAGAATTTGAGTTGAAGCAACAAGGCAAAATAGCACGTTTAACCAATCAAACATTTAAGTTTGATGAACGAGTGAAAGATGGCTGGTTCTCTGCCGTCTATTTTCTAAAAACCGCAGAACTGGCCCAAAAATATTGTCAAAATCGCGTTGTGACGATGCAATTTTTTCAGCGCAAAGAGCAGGTTGTGGTGTGTGGCATTGATGAATCGATCGCTTTGATTCATACATTTGCAAAAAATCCAGAATCCTTAGAGATTTATGCCCTGCACGATGGGGATTTAATTGAACCTTTTGAAGCGGTGCTCACCATCACGGGGCATTATGAAAACTTTGGTTTTTTAGAAGGTTTGATTGATGGCATTTTGGCCAGAAGAAGCTCGGTGGCGACGAATGTTCATCATGTTGTGAAGGCCGCGGGCGATAAAATGGTGCTCTTTATGGGTGATCGCAATGATCATTTTAGTCAGCAAGCAGGCGATGGATATGCCGCTTTCATTGGCGGTAGCTCAGCACAAGCGACACATGCCATGAATGAATGGTGGGGCAAAGAGGGCATTGGCACAATGCCGCATGCACTCATTCAACTCTTTAATGGCGACATTGTGGCGGCCTCTAAAGCGTATCAAGAGACATTTCCTGAAGATCAATTGGTGGTGCTTGTGGATTATCACAATGATGTGATCACCGATTCATTAAAAGTCGCGCGCACACTTGGCGATCAATTGGCGGCCGTGCGCATTGACACCTCTGGCAATATGGTGGATCAATACTTTATGCGCAATCCTCAATTGCTGGGTAAATTTGATCCGCGCGGTTGCAATAAAGAGTTGGTGTTTGCCCTGCGTGAAGCATTAGATGTAGAAGGTTATCAGCATGTGAACATCATTGTCAGCGGCGGTTTAACGCCTGAGAAGATCGCTAATTTTGAAAAACACAATGTGCCGATCAATGTTTATGGTGTTGGCTCAAGTTTATTAGAGATCAACATTGGTTTTACCGGTGACAATGTATTGTTAGATGGTCAACCGCAAGCAAAAGCAGGGCGCGAATATTGGCCAAACCCAAGATTAGAGAAGGTGGCGTATGAAGGATAACTGGACGCGTTATGTGGACCATTTGATTGAATGGTTGCACAATGAGCGTGATGCCCGTTCAATGAAGGGTTATGTCTTTGGTTTAAGCGGCGGCATTGATTCTGCGGTGGTGAGTTTTTTATTGGCTAAGGCTGATCTAAACAACTCATTGGCGGTGATGTTGCCATGTCACAGCCATCCGAATGATTTAAAAGATGCCCACATCGTGGCAGACGCCTCAAACATGCCGAACATCACAGTGGATTTATCCAGCACCCATCGCATGCTGTATGATGCCATTGGCGCATCACGCTTGCAGGGTCAAACCAAGACAGAAACGTTGGTGATTGATGGCAACATGCGCGCACGTTTACGCATGACGACGTTGTACGCCATCGCTCAAGCGAATCAAGCTTTGGTGGTGGGCACAGACAATCAAGTGGAGTGGCAAATGGGTTACTTCACCAAATATGGTGATGGCGGCGTGGACATCGTCCCATTGATCCATTTGATGAAAGATGAAGTCTTTGATTTAGCGCGCCATTTAGGTGTGCCAAAAGCCATCATAGAAAAAGCGCCTTCTGGTGGTTTGTGGGAAGATCAAACCGATGAAGGGGAGATTGGCATCAGTTATGATGAGATGAATCGTGCCTTGCGCGGCGAGTTTGTCTCTGATCATGTTCAACAAGTGGTCAAGCATTGGCAGAGCCGCTCTGTGCATAAGCGCGAGTTGCCCCATGCGCCTAAGCCCTTATCCGAGTTTCAATAAATTGTAGGTTGTATGATTCCATTAAGTTTGTACATACACTTTCCATGGTGTATTCAGAAGTGCCCGTATTGTGATTTTAACTCCCATCAGCTGAAAACTGAGGGCTATGATGATGATTATGTCAATGCTTTGCTTGAGGATGTCATCACCATTGTGCCATACATTTGGGGGCGCAAAATTCGCTCCATTTTCATTGGTGGCGGCACGCCAAGCTTAATGAAGCCTGAGGATATGGCACGCTTAATGAGTGGGCTTAGAAGTTATCTCACCATTGATCCAAATGCAGAAATCACCATTGAGGCGAATCCGGGTACTGTGGATGCTGCGTATTTTCAGGCGTATCACGATCTTGGCATTAACCGTATTTCCATTGGTATCCAAAGTCTCAATGATAAGCATTTGAAAAAGCTTGGGCGCATTCATCAGGCGGATGAAGCAAAACGTGCCGTGAGCATTGCGCGTGCAGCGGGCTTTACCAACATCAATTGCGATTTGATGTTTGCCTTGCCTGATCAAACACTTGAAGAGGCGTTGTCCGACTTAGAGGGCGTGATGGCATTAGCGCCGGATCACATTTCCCATTATCAATTGACGTTAGAGCCGAACACCTTTTTCCATAAATATCCACCGCCGTTGCCGGAAAGTGAGTTGGTGGAGCGCATGCAAATTGAGAGTTATACACGCTTAGCGCAAAAGGGTTATCAGCATTATGAGGTGTCCGCCTTTGGTAAAGCGGGGCATCAATCGGTGCACAATCGCAATTATTGGGAGTTTGGCGATTACATCGGCATCGGCGCGGGTGCCCATGGCAAAATCACAATGCAAGGCGAGCAGAAGATTTTACGCACATTGCTTGAAAAGCATCCTGCACAATATCTGAAAAAATCCGCCGCTGAACGTTTAACCATTACGGAAGTGGTGCCAGAGGATTTGCCATTTGAATTCATGCTCAATGTATTGCGTTTAAAAACGGGCGTGCCAATGGCATATTTTACAGAGCGCACGTACTTGGATTTCAGCATGATTGATGAAAAAATTGCCGCGTTACAGGCCAAAGGATTCTTGCAGCAAGGTGATCAATTGGCCACCACAGAGCAAGGCTTTTTATTTTTAAATCGTGTGCTGTCAGAATTCATTGAATAAATTTTTTTAATGAAGGGTGTTGACGGCATACATGGAATGTGCTTTTATAAATGACGTAAACACCTATCTGGAACAGAAAATGAACCTATTATTTGTAATTGAAATGATGATGCTTTAGAGAGTTACTTGCAAAAGTGACTCTCGAATCCGTATGAGTCACTCTCTAAAGCATTATTATTTTAACATGCAAAACATAGCCGGAGTGACAAAGATCACTCCGGCTTTTTTATTTTAAAAATCATCACAACGAGGAGAAACAACCATGACACAAAAATTACACTTAGAAACGTTAGCGGTCCACCAAGGTTTTAGAGGCGATGAAACCAATTCCATCGTGCGTCCAATTCACACATCCACAGCATTTGCTTTTAATGATGCGGATCATGGCGCTGATTTATTTAACTTATCTGCCGTGGGTAACATCTATTCACGTTTAACAAACCCCACCAATGATGCCCTTGGCAATGTGGTGGCGGAATTAGAAGGCGGCGTTGGCGGTTTGTCTGTGGCATCCGGCGCTGCGGCATTGTTGACCACTATGTTGAGCATTTGTGAATCAGGCGATCACATTGTCTCTTCTAAATCCATCTATGGCGGCAGCTATTCACTGTTTTCTAACACCTTGAAAAACTTTGGCATTGAAGTGACGTATGTGGATCAAAATGCCAGCCGCGAAGAGATTCAACAAGCCTTTCAAGAAAACACCAAAATTTTGTTTGCAGAAGTGATTGGCAATCCGAAAGTTGAAGTGTTGAATGTGGAAAAATTTGCAGCGCTTGCCAAGGCAAATGATGTGCCATTTGTGGTGGACAGCACGTTTACACCGCCAGCAATTTTTAAAGCCTTTGATCATGGCGTCAACATTGTGGTGCATTCTGCTACGAAATATCTGGGCGGACATGGCAATGCATTGGCCGGCGTGATTGTGGATTCTGGTACATTTGATTGGAACAATGGCAAATTCCCAAGCTTAACCACGCCACAAGATGCTTATCATGGTTTGGTGTACACAGAAGCATTTGGCAATTTAGCCTTTTTGATTAAAGCCCGTGCCCACGTATTGCGTGATATTGGTGCCTCTTTGAGCCCATTTAATGCATTTTTAGTTCTTCAAGGCATTCAAACCTTGCACTTACGTTTAGATTATGTGTCTAAAAGTGCATTGGCATTGGCTGAATGGTTAGAAAACCATCCACAAGTAGAGTGGGTGAGTTATCCATTGTTGAAAAGCAATCCTGATTATGATCGTGCAAAAGCATATTTCCCGAAAGGTGCAGGCGGCATTTTGGCCTTTGGCATTAAAGGTGGCCGTGAGAAGAGCCGCGCATTCATCAATGGCTTAGAACTTGGCATTCATGCGGTAAACGTGGGCGATGTGCGTACGATTGTTACGCATCCTGCCAGCACAACGCACCGTCAAACACCAACGGATGAATTGGCAGCCCTTGGCATCTCTGAAGGTTTTATCCGCATTTCTGTGGGTCTTGAGAATGTCGAAGACATCAAAGCTGACCTTGATCAAGCCTTGCAACGCGGCTAAGGCAAAATCCCCCAGAAATTGGGGGATTTTTTTATGTGAAGTGGTACTATAATGGAATCATACTCATAAAAAACAGAAAGGAGAGTTGTGTGAAAACAATCGCATTTGTTGTTGGTAGTGTTCGTCAAGGCTCATTGAATCAACAGTTGGCAGTGGCGATCAGCCATCTATTGCCGACCGATTATGAGGCGGTGTTTGCCGATCTTAGTCAGCTGCCGATGTACAATCAGGACAATGAATCGCCAACGCCTGAGGCCGTGCTGGACTTTAAAAAAGTCATTGCAGCATCCGATGCGGTGATTTTTGTCACACCTGAGTACAATCGCTCCATTCCTGCATTATTAAAAAATGCCATTGATCATGGATCGCGTCCATATGGTAGCAGTGTTTGGCAAGGTAAACCTGCCGGCATTTTGGGCACAAGCCCAGGCGCCCTTGGCACAGCGCTTGCTCAGCAGCATCTTCGCAATATTTTATCGTGTTTGAACATGCCGGTGATGAGTCAGCCGGATGTTTATTTGCAATATCATGACAACACCTTTGATGCAGAAGGGCACATCACCAGTGACAGCACCAAAGCTTATTTAGAGGGTTGGGTCAATCAGTTTGTTGAATGGGTGAAACACAACAGTTAATGGCATCAAAATGCTAAAAAGCTGGCGTTTGCCAGCTTTTTTTATGCATCGAGTGTTACGTTGTCCTCAAGATCATAGCGTGTGCGTTGGCTGAAGGTTTCATCAAAACGGCTCATTTGTGTCAAGAGATTGACCGCCGATTGAATGAGTGGATATGCACACACCGCGCCGCTGCCTTCGCCCACATAAAAGTTTAAGTGGAGCAAGGGTTCAACGCCCAAATATTCAAGTAATTGACGATGGCCTTTATCTTCGCTGCGTTGGCAGAAAATGGCGTAATGCTCGATGTCAGGATTGATTTTATAGGCCATTAAAAATGCCGTACTCATTAAAAAACCATCGATGAGGATCACCATATTCAGCTCAGCAGCTCTGAGCATTGCACCCGTTGCCATAATGAGTTCAAGGGAGCCAAATTCACTCATCACATTCATCGGCGTGACAGGCAGCACAAAACGCTTTAATGCATCGCTCAGGACATGCAATTTATGATCACTGTATTTGCCGCCAAAAGCATAGCCTGAACATTGTGGCAGGGGAATGCCTGTTAATAATGACATCCACATTGATGCTGCTGCTGTGCTACCAACGCCAAGCTCACCCATCGAGACCACATTGCAACCATGATGATCAATGAGGTTGATCACCTCTTCGCCATACTGCAGTGCTAGGTTGACTTCATCGGGCGTGAGCGCCGCTTCATGGAGGAAATTACGGGTGCCACGGCGAATTTTTCGATCAATGATGCCGATGTCTGTTGGGAAATTATGGTCCGTGCCGGCGTCGATCACGAGCAGATCAAAATGATGTTGGCGCACAAAAACATTAATACCAGCACCGCCTTGCATGATGTTCATGGCTTGCTGCCAGGTGATCTCTTTCGGGCTTGGGCTGATCTGTTCATCGCTGATGCCATTGTCCCCGACAAAAATGAGATGGTGCGGATGGCTCAATGTTGGCGTGAGGCTCTTTTGGATCGTGGCAATTTTGCGGGCAACACCCTCAAGTTTACCGAGGGAACCAATCGGTTTTGAGAGGCCATCTAATGTGGCTTGGACCTGTTTTCTCATGCTTAAATCAGGCTCTTGAATGTGATACGTTCTCATAATGATCCTTGAATCTGCAAGTCGCTCAGATTGATTTAGCCTACCATTATCCACATGTTTTGCAATGGTTATGGTGGGCTTTGGTAGATTTTTTTATGATGACAATGCGCCAAAGAGTCCTGAGTAAACCAAAAAGCCGCCAAACAATATGAAGCAAATGCCGGCAAAACCATCGATGTACGGTGCATATTGCTGATATTTTTGTTTCACTTTTGGCAGTGAGAAAAGGCGAGCAATGAATAAAAACCACACCAATGTTTCTAAAGTGATGATGCCTAAAATCATGGCTTTGGTGGAAACATCAACGGAACCTGTCACGATGGCAGAAAAGACACTGACAAAGTAAATGAGGGCTTTGGTGTTTGAAAGATTGGTCAAAAGCCCTTTTAAGAAAAAGCGCTGTTTGACAGTGGTGGCATTACGCGCGGTCATTTGTATAGGCTTGAGTGCTGCGCGCATCAATAAATAAGCTAAATAGAGTAAATAACTGCCCCCAAGGGTCATGATGCCGCGATGTAGCCATGGCAACTGTTTTAACACAATGTTTAAGCCAAGGAGGGCAAGCAACGCCCACACAAAAACGCCCAATGTGACCCCAAAAATGGCTTTGAGTGCATCTTCACGCGGGCGGCTTGCTGCCACTTGCGAGATGAAGAAAAAATCAGGCCCAGGAGAAGCAAGGGCAACAAGCTGCGTCATAGCAATGGAGGCGAGTAGAATCATGGTTTAATCACACTTTTGATTTGGCATCAGCCGTTTGTAACGTTTCATGGTAGATGAGTAAAATCCCCATACGAATGAACTCTAAAATCTCTTCAAAATCTTGTTCGGTGGCTTCATCATCAATTTCATCTTCTGGCTCAAAGTCTGCATGGGTAAATTCAATCAAATCATTCATGAACTCATAGGCATCACCTTCTAATTTAAGATGGTTCATGCCAATGCCATACACTAAGCCTTCGCCGCATTGTTGCAACGCTGCGATTTTTTGATAGATGTCGGCATCTTCAGGCAACAATGGCGTGAAGGTGAAATTTAAATCGTTTAAAGATTGCACCGTTTCTTTATAAAGTTGCACCAATAAGTCGCCTTCTTTAATGCCATCGTTGGTCAGGCGAGACAATTCTTTGATCCATAACAATACGGCTTCATTTGGCTGTGCACAGATGTAAGCAATCAGGATGCCTTGCGCCTCTGAAGGGTTTAAACCTGAGAGAACTTCTTGATATTCTTTGTATAACACGTCTTGATTTGCGCTCATGTAGCATCCTTTAATTGAAACTTTTCGAAAGAATTGTCAATTATCCCAATTCTCATCGCTTTAATCCATCATGAATTAAATTTTTTTGCTACTATGTTTTGTTGTAAAATAGAAAATCTGTATCATTTGCACAACAGTCTTGGGCCATCATTTATGAAAATTTCATTGAAAACATTGGGAATGCTAGGCATTTTGAATATGGGTGCTGCTTATTCTTTGGCAATGGCTGAAGAAGTGGCACAAGGTTCAGCCCTAGATACCATCATTGAATTGTCAGAAAGTCCCGCGCAACGTTTGCAAAATACGCTATTGATTGGTGATTGGTTTTTAGAGCAAAACAACGAAGAGTTGGCAAAACATTATTATCAACGTGGTTTAGATGAATATGTTGGGGATCAGCGCAACGCCATTTATGTGGAAGCATTGTTAAAATCTGCAGGTTTAGAGAAAGATAAATTGGTGTCGCGGGCGCTGCTTTTAGATGCCAAAACATTGATCGAAAATGATGTGGCCAATGAATTGCTCTATGCAAATGTATTAGAGGCGTTGGTTTGGACATATGACATTGAAAATAAAGACATTCAAACCGTCACCAATTTATTGGAAACGGCGATCTCCATTCGTAAAAAATATCCATACAATACAGAATATGGCGCCACCCTTCGCATGTTGGCATGGACGTACGAAACCCGCAATTTATTGAGTCAGGCTGAGTATTATTATAATTATGCCCTGAACAATGATATGAAATATTTGGGCTTTGGTGACATTCGCACAGTTTTAGCGATGGAAAATTTGGCGCAATTTTATCTAGATTTTGGGCAGTTTGATAAAGCAAAACGCATTTTAGATCAAAAGTATGAGCTGCACATGAGCGCTAAAGCCCGCGATCATTACAATTTAGCGCGCACAGAATCGATGCTTGGCTGGATTTTGGTGCAAACAGGGCACCCAAAAGAGGCTGAGAAAATGTATTTAGATGCCCTTAAAAATGTGAATCAAAGCTTGACGAAATCTGCCGATCAGTTGCATTATTTCTCTTTGTCAGCCTTGTTTGACCTGATCTATTTTTATGTGTCACAAGATGATTTTGAGCGTGCCTTAGATTATTATGAGCAAGCCCAAACGGTGGTGGCGCAAACCGATGGTTTGACGCTGCGTGAATATGTCGGTGCGCTCGGCCAAAGTGGGATGGAGGAGTTGGCCTCCAGTTATGCATGGTCCATTCATGCCCAATACAACAGCATTCAGCGCCTGCATGAGTATTTAAACAGTAGGAATAAAAATTAAATGGCCATTTATGCAATGGGTGATCTGCACGGTTGCTATCGCGAATTTAAGAAATTGTTGGAAAAAATTGAATTTGATCACGCAAATGATCAGCTCTATTTGGTGGGCGATCTCATCAATCGTGGCCCTAAATCAGAGAAAACCTTAAATTATCTCATGAAGCATACCGATTCGATTTTTCCGGTGCTTGGCAATCATGATTTGGCATTTTTGGTGTACGCAGAAGGGTTGATCCGTTTAAAGCGCCACGATACGTATGATCAGTTAATGCAAAGCCCGAATGTGGCCGATTACATTCATTTCATTCGTCAGCAGCCTTTAATGCATTACATTGAGGATTTAGATGTGGCCATTTGTCATGCGGGCATTCATCCGTCATGGTCCATTCCTCAAGCGCTTGAACTTGCAAAAGAGGCAGAAGCGGTGCTCAAAGATGATGATTTGTGCCGTGAGTTTGTGCCCAAAATGTTTGGCAATCAACCCAATTATTGGGATGAATCTTTAACGGGCATCGATCGCATTCGCGCCATTGTCAATGTGTTGACTCGCATGCGCTATCTCTTTGCCGATGGGCATTTAGACTTTGATGCAAAAGTACCGTTGTCAGAGGCGAGAGAAACACTCATTCCTTGGTTTAAAATGCCAAATGCTTTTGGTGGGACTGAGGTGATTTTTGGCCATTGGGCATCCCTTGGGTTGCACAGTGAAAACAACATCACATGCATTGATACTGGTTGCGCTTGGGGTGAAAAATTAACGGCGATTCGTTTAGACCAATCGCCGCATCCATTGTTTCATAAAAAGCGTAAGAATTAACGGCGCAATGTCGAGCTCATCGGTGCGCTGTCTTTAATGGTGGCAGCGACAGGGCAATGGGCATCGACAAATGCCATCAGCTGCTTGAGTTTTTCTTCAGAAGCATCGGAATCAATCACGTACGTTGTGCGAATGTCGCTAAAGCCAATCGCGACATCCGGATTGCCTTGATAACCGCGTGCGTCAAAATCACCTTCCACCAACACTTCCATGGATCGATACTCAATCCCCATTTGTTTTGCGGTGACTTTTGCCACAATCGATTTACATGCACCAATGGCGCCCAATAAACCTTCGACAGGTGTCATGCCGGTGTCTTCGCCAAAGGGTTTGGGTTCATCAAAATACAAGGTGTGATCGCGCGCTTCAATTTTGACTTGAAAACCTTCGATGATGGTGGTGCGGGCTTGATAAACTTTTGCGGCTTTGTCGCTCATTTGTATGCTCCTAATCATTGTCGTTTTATGGTGTTTACGCTTTATCTTAGCGGATTTATTGCCATAAGGCTAAACTAAAGAATGCGATACAAAATTTGCTGACTGGGTTTTGGCTGCATCAAGGTTTTCACAGCGCAGCTGCCTGAGCCACAATCCCCGCAACCTGAAGCCAATGAGCCGCATGCAACGGTGATTTTCTCGATTTTACCTTTTGTGACCCAGCGCTCTGCCATATCGAATGCCACAGTTTCCGGAATGTTAAAGTGCGCTGCCAACATCGGCAGCGTCACCTCTTTTTGAGCCTCAATGTAGGCTTTGATCTCTAGGAGTAACATATTATCCGCAGCATTTTTTGTTGTCATCACAGCAGCGCTTGACGTGACTTTGCGCCACAATGGCATGAGATTGCGTGAAAATCTCTTTGTGACCCATCCAACGCAGCAGCATAAAGAGGGCAAAGAGCGCAACCACAGTGCCCATGATCCAAAACAGTGCCGTGCTTGAACCGGCCGACAATAGCGAGGCTTGATAATATGCCACCGCCAATAACCAACCGATGATGAATGTCCAAGAGGCCACCAAAATTGTCCATTTTGCGCCCGCTTCACGGTAGACAGAGCCCAATGCAGCAACGCATGGCGTGTAGAGCAAAATGAAAATCAGATAAGCAATCACAGCGGCTTCAGACGTGAAATATTGCTGAATCTGAGTCACGGTAGAATCATCCACTTCATTGTCATTTTTGATCGTTTCTAAGTCGCCATCGGCCACTTTTTCAGAGATACCAAGGGGATCGAGCAATAACCCCGGAATGCCAGCTAAATTTTCAGGAATGGTGGCAAATGCTGAACCCACAGTTGCCCAGAAATTAAAATCTTCATGTTCAGTATTGTGAGAATAAAGGGCATTGAGTGTACCAATGACCGATTCTTTGGCAAAAATACCCGTAAAAATTCCAACAGTGGCCGGCCAGTTTTCTTCAGTGATGCCCATTGGCTCAAAGGCAGGCGTAATGGTGCGGCCAATGCTCGATAATACGGATTTGTCAGAATCGGCATTGCCAAAAGAGCCATCGGTGCCCCAGCTGTTTAAGATCCCCAAGATGGCCACCACTAAAATGATGGCTTTACCGGCTTTGTAAATGAAGCTTTTGAGGCGCTCCCACGTGGTGAGCATGATGCCTTTAAAGGTGGGCAAATGATAAGCGGGCAATTCCATAATAAATGGCGTATTTGGCCCTTTTAAAATGGAGAATTTGAGGGCAAAACCTGTGAAAATGGCCACCACAATGCCCAGCAAATAGAGTAAATAAACCACCATGCCCACATTCGTTGGGAAGAAAATGGCGGCAAAGAGGGCATAGACAGGTAACCGTGCACCGCAAGACATGAATGGAATCATCATAATGGACATCAATCGGTCACGATGACTTTCTAAAGTGCGCGTACCCATGATGGCAGGAATGTTGCACCCAAAGCCAACAAGCATCGGCACAAAGGCTTTGCCAGGCAGGCCAATGGCGCGCATGCCGCGATCCACCACCATGGCAGCACGCGCCATGTAGCCTGAATCTTCGAGCAGTGATAAGCATAAAAACATCATGGTGAGCACCGGAATGAATGATGCCACAGTTTTGATCCCTTCACCAATGCCGTTGGCTAAAAAGGTGACGAGCCAACCGGGTGCGCTCCAACTGTTAAGAACGCTCGCTAAACCATCGACAAAGATCGCTGAAAAGAGAATCTCAAAAAAGTCAATGAAGGCCGAGCCCACATTGATGGCAATGGCGAACATTAAAAACATCACCAATAAAAAGATGGGCAAGCCCGTAAAGCGGCCTAATGCCCATTTGTCAATTTTGTAGGTGAGTTTTGTACTGGCAATGCCCACCGTTTTGATGACATCTTTTGCGAGCTCATCAATGGATTCATAACGGGCGCTGGCAATGGCAATGTCGTATTCACCTTCGGCTAAATCTTCAATCTCTTTACGGGTTGCGGACAATGCAGCTGTATCTGCTGCTGTGAACGCAGGATCAATGTGATCGCCTTTGATGGATTCAAGCACAAGCCATGGGCTCATTTGATTGAGAATGCTGTGCTCAGATAAGGAATCAAGCTGCGTTTGAATGATGTTGGTGATCGTCGGATTGAGGGTTTTATAGGGCAGGTGATCCACATATAAATCAGGATCATACGCGGCGATCACTTTTTTAAGCTCATCAATCCCTTCATTTTTGCTGGCGCTGATGGTGACAACGGGGCAATGGAGCTTTTCTTGCAATAAGGCATGGAAAATCTCATAGCCTTCTAAACGTGCCACATCCATCATGTTGAGCACGATGATCATCGGGCGGCGCAAATCAAGGAGCTGAAAGGTTAAATAAAGGCTGCGCTGCAAGTTTGAGGCATCGATGATGTTGACAATGATGCTCTCTTGATTTTTGGGGTCGAGCAAATAGTGGCGCACCACCAATTCATCTTGTGATGTATTCGTTAAATCCCCTTCAAATGAGTAAGTGCCCGGTAAATCCACCACATCAATGATGGTGTGATCAATGTTAAATTGACCTGTTTTTTTATCCACCGTCACGCCCGGCCAGTTGGCCACTTTTTGATTGCTGCCAGTTAATGCGTTAAAGAGTGTTGTTTTGCCGCAGTTTGGATTACCAAGCAGCGCAATGGTTTTGTTTGACATGGATTAATCCTCGATTTCGACTTGTATGGTGGCGGCTTCTGATTTTCGAAGGCACAGCTGAAAACCACGAATGGTGATCTGCATCGGATCGCCAAGTGGGGCCGTTCGCACGATGCTCACCTTACAACCTGGCGTAATGCCCATGGCCAATAGTTTATTGCGATAACAAGTATTGAGAGTGTCGAGCTTTTTAATCATAGCGACTTGATCGATGGACAATTGATCTAAGGTCGTTATTGTCATAATGATTTCTCCATCTGATTGATGGACGACAATATATAGCGATTGAAAATGATTATCAATGATATTAAGAAAATAAATGATAATCATTCAAACAGGGCTTTGGTTGCTCAATAATATAAGACACGTTATAGTAAAGAGATTTAATGGTTTTTTTGACGAGGCGTCAATAAGGGAGAGGAAGTGATTACAGGTTTTATCCTTCAAAATGGGCGTTTACAGCAGATCAAAATTGAAAATAAAGAAGATATTATCAAAGAAATGATCTGGATTGATTTAATAGATCCAACGGAAGAAGAACGCTTAATGGTGGAAAATCACTATAAGTTTGAACTTCCTGAAAAAGCAGAGATTAAAGACATTGAGGCATCGGCGCGCTTTTATGAGGATGAGGACGGGATTCACATTCACAGTTTCTTTCTCAATGATTTTGAGGACAGCGCCACAAATGTCACGGTGGCTTTTTCCATTTTTGCCGGCTGTTTATTCACCATTCGTGATGAAGATTTAAGCTCGTTTAGATTGTATCGCTTGCGTGCGCGTCATCCTGTGGCAAATGACATGGACAATGTGGTCAATGCGATGGACATTTTAGTGGGTTTACATGAAACGGCTGTCGAACATGTGGCCGATGTGTTAGAAGGCATCTATTCGCGCTTAGAACATGTGAGCCGCGATGTGCTCGATTACACAAAACATGATGAAAATCATGATAAAAAGCCGAAAAAAGTCATTGAAGGCAAAGATATGCTTGCAGAAGATGCCGAAGAGTCTAAAGCGAAAATGGATGAGATTTTAGTGTGCATTGCGCGCGAAGAGGATGTCAATGGCAAAGCCCGTTTATCCTTGATGGATACGCGCCGTTCGCTCTCTTTTTTGGTGCGTGGTCGTTTGCTTAATGGCGAGCAAAATGAAGATGTGCGTGAGATTTTGCGTGACTTAGAGTCGCTCACGGGCCACACTTCATTCTTATTTGATAAGATCAACTTCTTATTAGAAGCGGCAATGGGGCAAATCTCTTTAGAACAAAGTCGCATCATTAAGATCTTCTCCATTGCCTCTGTGGTGTTTTTGCCGCCGACATTGATAGCCAGTATTTATGGGATGAACTTCTCTCACATGCCAGAGCTGAATTTCACCTTCTCTTATCCATTGTCGATTGCGGCGATGTTCCTCTCTGGCATTGCGCCATATTTACTCTTTAAGCGCAAAGGCTGGTTGTAATCAGCCTTTTGCTGGAAAGAGCACGACCAAAGCATTGCGCATTTCACCAGCGATGACGCTGTATGTACGACAAGCAGAGTCAGTGCGCATGGTTTCAATGCCAATGCCTTTGGTGTAAAAATAGGCCATCTGTTCAGGGGATAAAAAGTGGTGCGTGTCCCCTGTGCCAATCAAAATCATTTCAGGCTTCAATGAGAGCCAACTGCGAAAATGTTTTTCAGTTAAATCTGTGAAATGATCTGGCGTCAATGCATCGTAGGCATCATTTTTATACAACACCAAGCTGCCTTGATGATGAGCATCATTGGTCAATGTAAAACCGGTGTCATCATAACGTTTGATGGCCAAATAACCGGGATCTTCTTTGCGTAGGTTCGATGTGCCGATGTTTTGTGAATCATCGTGTTCGATCATGCTCTCTCCTTACCTTGCGTGTGCAGTGTGCGATCAATCAAATCTAAAAAGGCCTCAGCTGAATGAATGTTGAGGGTCTCTTCGGCCGAAAGGGTAATACCGTGTTGAGCGGCGATGGCATCATAACGCACCAAGCGATGTTTGACCAAATGCGGGAACACCCAAACGGCAAAATGGTTCGGATCAATCTCCTGCCAGCCATTTAATGATTGCGTTTCACAATATTCTTTGATGGCTGAGTGCAAAAAGTCTGCTTGATAATATAGCGGCTTTGGATATTTTTGCGCGCGTTCAATTAATGTACTCATCATGTTATCGGTGGCTTTGATGTAAATGAGTAAGCACTCTTTGGCCACCGAATCGATCACCTCGGGGGCATCTAGCTCACAGACGCTACCACTAAAATCACAGATAAAGTGTGGATAATCATAAATATGTGTGGCGCGATGAATGAAGGCTTGCGTGTCCATCATGGCATTGATTTCTGCGGTGCGATGAGCATTTAAGCGCGCTAAAAATTCATCTAATGGCAAGCCGCCTTTGTCTAAAGCGCCCACCATGCTGATGAACATGGAGATGGCATTGAGGTTATCAAGGGTGATGTTTGGGGCAATGAAGGCCGAATCACTTCGCAATAATTTAGCAAGCGCAGGGCTTTTCATGGCTTCAATTTTTAAAAGATCACTGATCTCTTCATGCAAATAGCGTGTACCAATTCGGTAGTCAATGGAGTAATGGAACCATTCGGTTTTCGGCAATAAATTGGAGAGTGTGGTTTTACCAACGCCACTCATGCCCATCAAGGCAATGCGTTGATGCGGTTTGTCGGAAAAATGTTGTGCTTGCATGATCAATTTTCAGTCTATCAAAAGGTGGAAGGAAGAATATAGTCCATTGTGGCACGAAAAATTTCAAGGAAAAAGATTTAGAGTGATATAATTAAAAAATTTGTGGTATTTTGACGATAGACACTTCGGGCGAGCAATGATTGAATTAAAGAATATCGAATATGGTTATGGTAATCATATTGTATTAAAGAACGTAAATCTCATGACCAAGCAGGGCAGTGTTTTGGTGCTGTTAGGACCGAGTGGTGCGGGTAAAAGCTCTTTGCTGCGCATCATGAACTTGTTAGAAATTCCTAAAGTTGGGCAGTTATCTGTGGCAGGGTTTGAATTTGATTTCACCCATAAAATTGCTGACGCTGACATTCGCGCCCTTCGTCAAAAAGTGGGCATGGTGTTTCAGCAATACCATTTATGGCCCCATAAATCGGTGATGGATAACTTAATCTATGCGCCCACACAGCTTGGCAAAATGAGTAAAGCAGATGCAACCATCCAAGCAGACAAAATGCTCGATCGCTTAAAGCTCTCAGGCTTAGGAGATCGCTATCCTTTGAAACTCTCAGGTGGACAACAACAGCGCGTGGCAATTGCTCGGGCATTGATGATGTCGCCAGAAGTGCTATTATTTGATGAGCCAACGGCGGCGCTTGATCCTGAGATCACATCCCAAGTGGCAGAGATCATCAATGAGCTCTCAACCACCGGCATCACGCAAGTGGTGGTGACCCATGATGTTGACTTCGCTAAAAAAATTGCCACAGACATTGTCTATCTTGAAAATGGACAAATTGTGGAAATGGGCGGCTGTGAACATTTTGATCACCCAGAAACTGTGCAATTTAAAGAGTATTTATCCCATTAATCACAACAATCATCTCAAAGGAAAGAAAGGAAATCGTATGAAAAAATTAAAAGTTTTCTTAGCATTGGCCACATTGTGTGTGGGCGGTGTTGCGATGGCAAAGGATGCGACTTTGCGTTTTGGTACCAACCCTGAATATCCACCATTTGAATACAAAACAGAAACGGGTGATGTGGCAGGTTTTGACATCGACATTGCCAATGCCATCTGTGCGGAATTGGAAAAAAAATGTGTGTATGTGTCTCAAAGCTTTGACTCATTGATTCCAAATTTACGTTTAAAGCGTTTTGATGCCATCATCTCTTCCATGGACATCACAGAAGAGCGCCAAAAACATGTGGCATTCTCTGATCCTTACTATTTAAACCCATCTGTGTTTGTGACCATGAAAGGCTCAAACATCACTGTTGATGACTTAACTGGTAAAGAGATCGGTGTATTAAATGGTTCCACCCATCAGCAATACATTAAGAGCAAATTTAAAGATTCAAACATCAAAAACTACCCACAATATCCAAATGCCATGAGCGACTTAGAGATTGGCCGTGTGAACGTTGTGTTTGGTGATGAAGTTGTGGTGGCTGAATACATCAAGCGCAACAATGAATTGGAAGTGATTGGTGAGCAAGTCAATGATCCTGAGTTTTTTGGCAATGGTTTAGCGATTGCAGTGTTGCCAAAAAATACTGAGTTGCTCAATGAAATTAATGGCGCATTGGCTAAAATCAAAGAAGATGGCCGTTATCAAGCAATTTACGATAAATGGTTCAAGTAGTTTTCTTTCATTAACAGTTAGGCGTTTTCATGCTCGATTCACTTTTTTCAAATTTTGATGGTTTTTTCTTAAGCTTACTCAAAGGGGCCGTGGTGACCCTTGAACTCTCTCTTCTCTCCTTAGGCATAGGGCTTGTCATTGCCATTGTCTTTGCACTGTTAGAGTTGAGTCGATGGAAAATCATTCGTTATCCTGTCGCCCTCATTGTGAATGTGATTCGAGCATTGCCAGAATTATTGGTGATTGTGTTCATGGCCTTTGGTGTGCCGTATGCACTCATCATCTATATGGATGATGCCCCTGACATCTCCACCTTTTCGCTTGGGGTTGCGGCATTGTCCTTAATTTTTGCCTCTTACGCCTCTCAAACATTGCGTGGTGCACTGCAAGCGGTGCCGCAATCGCAATGGGAATCGTGTGAGGTGCTTGGCATTTCTAAAACCAAAGCGTTCATCTCCATCATCATGCCGCAAATGTGGCGCCATGCATTGCCAGGTCTTGGCAATCAATGGTTGGTGCTCCTTAAAGACACCGCCCTCATTTCATGGGTTGGGGTGACCGATTTGATGAAAGCAGGACAAGAGGCCGCAACGGCAACCAATGAATTTTTCTCATGGTTACTCGTTGCAGCCTTTATTTATTTAGGCATTAGTTTAGTGAGCCAACAGATTCAAAAGGGTTTTCAGCTCTTTTTAACACGTCACGAAAGAGCATAGGAAGAGATCATGAAAGAAGATATTTTATTCATCATGGGTGGAATCCCGGTGAGCCTTGGGGTGACGTTTTCAGCGCTGCTCATTGGCTTTGTGTTGGCCCTCATTATGGTTGTGGGATTGATTTATAAAGAGAAGAAAAATCCCCTTGCTTATTTGATCAAAGGATTGGTGGTGTTTTTAACCGGCACGCCATTATTCATCCAAATTTTCTTGGTGTATTATGCGCCAAAACAGTTTGCCTTTTTGCGTGGCACCTATTTTGATGATGCATGGTTTTGTGCTGTGTTTGCTTTGTCATTGAACTCAGCTGCGTATACGGTGCAACTCTTTCATGGTGCGATTGTCAACATTGCCCCAGGTTTATGGCAAGCCACTGCTGCTTTGGGCTTAAAACGTTTTCAAGTGTTGAAAATGATGCTTTCTTTGGCCCTTCGCCGCGCATTGCCAAGTTATTCGAATGAAGTGGTGCTCTTATCAAAGGGGTCTGCATTGGTTTCCACCATCACCATTATGGACATCATGGGGCGCACGATGGAAGTGACGGGGCGCACGTATGATTACTTAACTTTTTACGCTGTGGCCGGCGCCATTTATTTGGTGATCAATGGTTTACTCATCATTGGTGCAAAATTTGTGGAACGTAAATTGATGGCATTTGAGGCAGTATGAGCATTCTTGGTGCTTTTGAAGAGGCGCTCTATTATCAAGAAGGTTTGCAACCTTTGACGTTGCAATCCTACTTATCGGATTTAGATAAGTTGCAGTTTTATCTGTTTGATCAAGATTTAACCTTAGAAACCGCCGATGAAGCCACATTACAAGCCTACATTCAAACGCAGCTCGATAAAAAATTAAGCCCCCGGAGCATTGCGCGCTTTGTTTCTGCGTTTAAACATTTTTATGATTTTTTGATTGTCTCAAAAGTGCGTGATGATAATCCTGCTCGTCAATTGGTGATTCCAAAATTTACAGCCTCTTTACCAGAATCTTTAAGTGAAGCAGATGTGGAAAAGTTGCTCAACACGCATGATGTGTCCACACCCCTTGGGCTTCGGGATCGGGCGATGATGGAATTATTATACTCATGCGGCCTTCGCGTGACTGAACTTATTGCATTGACTCTTACGCAGGTGAATCTACAAGTGGGCGTCGTGCGTTTGGTGGGTAAGGGTAATAAAGAACGCTTAGTGCCCATTGGCGAAGAGGGCATTGAGTGGATCAATCAATATTTAAATCATGCTCGCGGCGAGTTGTCGCGCGGGCAATCCACCGATTGGCTGTTTTTATCTAATCGGGGCGATAAAATGACGCGCCAAGCCTTTTGGTATGTCATTAAGAAAACTGCGAAAACTGCGGGCATTTCATCGACCATATCTCCGCATACCTTAAGACACGCCTTTGCCACCCATTTGGTGAATCATGGGGCAGATTTGCGTGTGGTGCAGTTATTATTGGGGCATTCAAGTTTATCGACCACGCAGATTTATACACACATTGCGAAAGAACGCTTGAAGTCCATTCATCAAGAACATCACCCTCGGGGATGAGAAGGAGTTTTGAATATGAGAAAAATTGCTGTTGCCATGGGTTTATTAGCAGCCACCACCGCGGTGTCATTCGCTAAACCAGATTTGTCCCACATCCAAGAAGTATTAGGCGGCATGAAGGTTGAAAAAGCTGTGCCAAGCGATGTGAAAGGTGTGTATGAGTTGTACATTGAAGATGTGAATTTGCCGTTGTATCTTTCTGCAGATGGCCGTTATTTAATTGAAGGACAGATCACAGATTTGGTCAATCGCGTTAATTTAACGGAAAATCGTCAAAACACCATTCGCACCAATGCTTTAGATAAAATCAATGTTAAAGACATGATTGTGTATCCAGCAAAAGGTGAGAAAAAAAACACCATCACTGTCTTTACGGATGTCAATTGTCCTTATTGCAAAAAATTGCATGAAGAGATTCCAAAATACAATGAAGCGGGCATTGAAGTGCGTTATTTAGCCTTCCCAGCGATTGCCACGAAAACCCGCATGGAAAGTGTTTGGTGCTCTAAAGATCCAAAAGCCACAGTGGATGCCGCGATGCATAAACGTGCCTTTGACACCAATGTTAAATGCACCGGTCAAAGCCCTGTGGAAGCGCAATATCAATTGGGCATGTCTTTTGGTATTACAGGCACGCCCAACATCATTTTAGACAATGGTCAGATGATTGGCGGTTATGTGCCAGCCGCTGAGCTTATTAATTTGATCAACAGCACAGAACAATAAGCACCATTAAAAAAAGAGGCCAATGGGCCTCTTTTTTTTGATCTCATCTATGGCACAGCTTTTTACTGATTAATGAGATATGCTTTGAGTTGATTGAGCTCAGGATTTAAGGGATCAGCCTTTAAACCCAAATCCGCATAATCAAGGGCAGAGAAGTAATCTTCTCGAGCCCATGCTTTTTTCGCCAAATTCAGATAATGCGTCGCTAAGCGATCAATGCCTGCAAGTGCATCGCCATTGCTTGGCTCTAGCTCCAATGCACGGCGATACAGAGCAAGGGCAGAATCCGGGTAAGGTTCACTCAAGTGTCCGCGGCTCATTGCGCCGGCTGCTTGTTTTAACAAGTAGGCCACTTGAGGATCTGCAGTTTCGGTTGTGGTGGGGGCTGTTTCGGCATGGGCTTCGAGCTGTAAACCAGGCAGATTAATGGCTTCAGGTGCATCATCCTCTTCGGAGGCAGACACTAAACTCAATGTGGGTAAATCGGGTTGCTTGGCCGCTTCACTGATGAGTTCAATCTCCTCTAATACCGGTTTGTCCTCATCTTTTGGGCGGCGCACCGGCGGATGATATACAAAAGATTCACGCACTTCTTCTGGCAATGCGGGGTTAAAAATGGCTTTGCCCAATGAATTGGTTTTATCCACGGCATATTTAGGTGGCCCTTCGTGATGGGTTTCGCTGCCCATCATAAAGTAGGCAAACACTAAGCAGATCAATAAAAAACAGCCCGTGACAAATAGATTAAAGCCTTGAAACCAACCCCAACCGAGCGAAGAACCATGTTTATTGGCACTGCGTTTGGCTTGTTTTGCTGCAGCTTTGGCTTGTTCTTCGGTGGATTGCGTTTCAACGCTGACGGATTCAGGATTGCCTTGATCCGGATTTTTGATGTATTTGAATGAAGGTTCCATGCCTAAGTTATCCAATGTTATAACCGATGTTGTCTAATGCTTCAGACAGCTCAAAAAGCGGCAATCCCATAATGCCTGAGTAACTGCCATTGATGTTTTGAATGTAGCGCGCCATGATGCCTTGCACGGCATAACCGCCTGCTTTATCGCAAGGTTCACCAGTTTGCCAATAGGCTTCAATGAAGGCTTGTGGCAATGGGGCAAAGGTGACGTGGCTTGTGCAGGTTTTTGTCACAAATTCACCGCGCCACTGTAAGGCAATGGCAGAGTGCACTTGATGGGTTTTGCCGGACAAGCTCTGCATCATGCGTTCATAGTCCGCATAATCTTTGGGCTTACCTAAAATCATGTCATTGACAGTAACAATGGTATCAGCCGTTAAAATGGGTGCATGTGCATCGGTTTGTTGTGCTCGAGCTGCGATGGCTTTATCACGCGCGATGCGCTGAACATACGAAAAAGGCGCCTCATTAAGGCGCGGTGTTTCGTCAATGGTGGCGTGGATGATTTGGTAATCCACACCGATTTGACGGAGAAGTTCTTGTCTTCTCGGAGATTGTGAGGCAAGTAGTAACATTAGCTTTTGATGATGGCGTCAATGGCTTGTAATTTTTCTAACAAAGCAGGGAGTTCAGACAATGGGATGGCATTTGGGCCATCAGATAATGCTTCTGCAGGATTGGGATGGGTTTCCATAAATAAACCGCCCACGCCCACAGCCACAGCTGCTTTAGATAATACTGGCACAAATTGACGCTGACCGCCTGAGCTTGCGCCTTGTCCGCCGGGCAATTGCACAGAGTGCGTGGCATCAAAAACAACAGGGCAACCCGTTTCTTTCATCACTTCTAAAGAGCGCATGTCAGAGACTAAATTGTTATAACCAAAAGAGACGCCACGTTCGCACACCATGATGTTTTCATTGCCGGTTGCGCGTGCTTTTTCCACCACATGTTTCATGTCCCAAGGTGCTAAAAATTGCCCTTTTTTAATGTTCACGGGCTTCATGGTCTTGGCGACATTTTGGATGAAGTTGGTTTGGCGGCATAAAAATGCAGGTGTTTGCAACACATCCACAACAGAAGCCACTTCTTCAAGCGGCGTGTCTTCATGCACATCTGTGAGCACAGGAACATTTAAGGTGCTGCGTACTTTTTCTAAAATGGCCAAGCCCTTTTCGATGCCAGGGCCGCGGTAGCTGTTCACAGAAGAGCGGTTCGCTTTATCAAAAGAAGATTTATAGATGAATGGAATGTTGAGTTTTTCACACATCTCTTTTAAACGACCTGCCACTTCAAAAGTCATCTCTTCAGATTCGATGACGCAAGTGCCCGCGATTAAAAAAAATGGCGTTTCGTTGCTGACGGGTGATTGAAATAGAGGGATGGTAACCATAGTAATTAACCTTCTTGTGCTTGCTTGTGAATGAGTGCTGTCATCAGGAGATCAGCGGTGCCTTGATTACAGGCTAAAGGAATATTATACAATGTGGATAAGCGAATGAGGGCTTTGACATCCACATCGTGGGGCATTGGGGTTAAGGGATCGGTAAAGAAGATCAAAAGGCTCAACTCGCCTGTACAAATCAGAGAGCCGAGTTGTTGATCGCCCCCTAAAGGCCCACTTTTTAAACGGGTGAGATTTAAGTCAGGATAAGCATCTAAAATCACTTTGCCGGTTGTGCCGGTGGCGTACAGTGGAAATTGCTGAAAAAAAGCTTCATATTGTTTAATCCACTGGACCAATTCAAGTTTTTTTTGATCATGGGCCACAAGGCCAATGCCTTTATGCAACATGTGATTCTCCCTAAATGTGGTCATGATACACGCTCGACGGATACGACTTTATCATTGCGATCAAAGATGATTTTGACATTTTGTTGTGTCACTTCTTCACCGGTGGATAAAGAGTGCAAGAAGGTGTAATGCCAAACATTAGGATGATACGGATCGCGCACAAGCGGAGTGCCAAGGATGCGCTGCACTTCTAGGGCAGGCATGCCCGGTTTAATCTGTGCTAGGCGTGTTTCTTCTACTTCGTTGCCTTGGCGAATGTCCGTTTGATGAAGCCCCGGTAAATTTGAACATGCAGAAACTAAGCCTGCCATCAATAATAGACTGCTGATTTGCATCATTCTCTTTTTCATCATCATTTCCATGCAAAATAGTATTGGTAAATATGCGTAATTCTATACTAGAACTGATGTTTATAAAAATAATCTTTAAGATTGGGGAATTTCCTCTATAATTTCGCCATGTTTTTTAAAAATAACTAGGCGACATGACTAGAGAATACTCTTTCATCAACAGCGATGAAGCACTCAAACAGTGGATTGATGACCACGCAGACTTAACCGCAATTGCCGTAGATACAGAGTTTATGCGCTTTCGTACCTATTTCTCTAAATTGTGTTTGATCCAAATGGCCACCTTAGAAGAGGCGATCTGCATTGATCCTTTGGCCATCACAGATTTTCAGCCGCTCCTTGATCTTTTTGTCAATCCAAACATTGTCAAAGTCTTCCATTCAGCGGGGCAGGATTTAGAGGCGATTTACAATACCTTTGCGCTCATTCCCACGCCAATTTTTGACACACAAATTGCCGAAACGGTGCTTGGGGCAGATCATTTATTGAGCTATCAAGATACCATTGAAATGCGTTTAAATGTCTTATTAGAGAAGGCTGAAACCCGCACCGATTGGGAAAAACGCCCATTATCTAAGAGCCAAATTGAATATGCCTATGATGATGTGACATACTTATACGATGTCTATTTATTATTGCGTGATCAAATTGAAACGGCAGAAGAAAAGCGCATGTTTAAAGAGAAAACCGATGCGCTTTATATGGTGGATAAATATGCACCTAACCCTGATATGGCATGGATGAAGGTCAAAGGGCGCAAAACCCTTCGGGGCAAGCGTTTACAATTACTGAAATTATTGGCGAAAAAACGTGAAGAGATTGCCATTGAGCGCGACATGCCAAAGCGTTGGGTGGTGGGTGATGGTGCATTGATCGACATTGCCAAAGAGTTCAGCCAACCTTCGATGAAGTCATTGGTGATTTTCTTTGAAAAAAGTTATATGGCGCCCCAATTTCAACCTGTGATTGACGAATTTATCTCACAACAATAACAAGAGAGGATTTATGCGTTTATTATTAGCTTTATTATTGCCTTGGTTACAGTTTTTCACCATTGGTCGTCCATTTTCCGGAATCATCTGTTTGATTCTACAATTAACCCTTGTGGGTTGGATTCCTGCGGCGATTTGGTCTGTGTATGCATTGTCGCAATATAAAACGGATCAAAAAATTCAAAATGCCTTAGGACAAAAACGTTACTAATGGTTACAAATTTGCTATCATGAACCGGCTGATAAGTTACTTTTGGTAATTGATCAAGCGTCTGATTCAACTGTTTGTTTTCATTCACACTGTGAGGAGAAATCATGAAAAAGAATATCGGTTCTGTGGACGCAATCTTACGCATCATCGTAGGATTATTTGTATTAAGCCTCATTTTTTGGGGACCTAAAAGCCTGTGGGGTTTAGTGGGCTTGGTGCCACTATTGACCGGCATTGTGCGTTATTGCCCATTGTATCCGGTGCTTGGCATCAATACATGCTGCAAGAAAAATCATTAATGGATGCATATAAAAATCCCCTCGCATAGAGGGGATTTTGATGTCTAGGCTTTTAACAATTATAAACCCGATTTTAAGCTCGCTTCGATAAAGCCATCGAGGTCACCATCAAGCACGGCTTGCGTGTTGCCCATTTCATAGCCGGTGCGCAGATCTTTAATGCGCGATTGATCCAAAACATATGAACGGATTTGGCTGCCCCAACCCACATCAGACTTAGAATCTTCCAATGCATCTGATTTTTCGCGGCGCTTTTGCATCTCAAATTCATACAATTTAGAGCGCAATTGATTCATAGCCACCTCTTTATTGCGGTGCTGAGAGCGGTCATTTTGGCACTGTACGACGATATTTGTCGGTAAGTGTGTGATGCGTACGGCAGATTCGGTTTTGTTCACGTGCTGCCCACCTGCGCCCGATGCACGATAGACGTCGATGCGTAAATCGGCGGGATTGATCTCGATGTCCACATTGTCATCAATCTCCGGGGAGATGAATACGGCACAAAATGATGTGTGGCGTTTATTGTTCGAATCAAATGGGGATTTACGCACTAAGCGATGAATGCCCGTTTCGGTGCGAAGCCATCCATAAGCATGATCACCTTCAAATTTGATGGTGGCCGATTTTAAGCCTGCCACATCACCGGGGGATTCTTCTAACACTTCTGTTTTAAAGCCTTTATCTTCGCCCCAACGCAAATACATGCGCATCACCATTGAAGCCCAATCTTGTGCTTCGGTACCGCCGGCGCCGGCTTGAATGTCCAAGAAGGCATTTGCACCATCTAACTCGCCGGAGAACATGCGGCGAAATTCGAGGGCTTCCACCTCTTTTTCAAACTTCGCTAAATCATCCAATACGCAGACCAAAGAGTCTTCATCATTTTCCATTTCGCACAGCTCAAGCAAATCTTTGGCATCGGTCAATTGGCTCGTTAAATCGCGGATGCCATAGACAATGCCTTCAAGTTGTGAACGCTCTTTACCGAGCTTTTGGGCGTATTCAGGATCATTCCAAATGTCTGGACTTTCAAGTTCCATGAGAACTTCTGTTAAGCGCTCTGACTTTGCATCAAAGTCAAAGATACCCCCTAAGATCATTCAATCTCGTTAAGAGGTCGTCAATTTTTTCGTAGTGTAAATTGAGTTCCATTGTTTTTCCTTTTTGACGGGTGAAAATTTTAAGAGGCACATTATAGCCTTAAAAGGCAGGGGGCTTCTAAAAAATCACAAAGACTTGGCCACTTCGAGGGCTTTGTCATAGTCAGGTTCATTCGTCACTTCTTGTACATACTCAACGTGGCGGATGATGTTATTTTGATCAAGCACCACAATGCCGCGTGATAATAAAGCTAAGCCTTCGATCTCAAAACCATATTCAATGCCAAAATCGTGGGTTTGATAATCAGACAATAAATTTTGATGAGTGATGCAATTTTCATCAGAAAAGCGTTTTTGGGCAAAGGGTAAATCAACGGAGATGGTTAATACGGCCACATTGTCCAAGGTTTTTGCAGCTTCTTCAAAACGTTTTGTTTGAATGGAACACACGCCAGTATCAATCGATGGCACCACAGAAATGATCTTAATTTTGCCAGCAAAATCATCTAAAGTGACAGGCTTTAAGCCCATGTCCACCACGCGAAAATTTTCGCCAGGTTT
The DNA here is from genome assembly GCF_002252155.1 of Wohlfahrtiimonas sp. G9077. Classification (GTDB taxonomy): domain Bacteria; phylum Pseudomonadota; class Gammaproteobacteria; order Cardiobacteriales; family Wohlfahrtiimonadaceae; genus Wohlfahrtiimonas. The sequence continues at coordinate 521,535 of NZ_NEFD01000001.1, read as the reverse complement.
GCCGACAATTGCTTCTGTACCTAGCAATGTGATGGGGTTGCCTTGCATGGTGATTTGATCTCTTTGTGACATATGACTCTCCTTGAGAAGGGTTTAAAAATGAAACGCTTAAGGCATCATAAAGCAAAAGTGGCATAAGATGAATGGCATAAATTGCGCACATGAAAAAAGGCAGGGAAACCCTGCCTTTTGATCGAAAAAGATCGATTAGATATTTTTTTCGATGAATGCGTCTAATTGAGCTTTTGGTAAAGCGCCAATTTGTTGTGCAACGATTTGACCATTTTTGAAGATCATGAGTGCAGGGATTGAACGGATTTGGAATTTCATCGCTGTGGCTTGGTTTTCCTGTACGTCCAATTTTACCACTTTTAATTTGCCAGCAAATTCAGCGGCCGCAGCTTCAACGTGAGGCCCGATCATTTTACAAGGACCACACCAATCTGCCCAGAAATCCACTAAAACAGGCACATCTGACTCTAAAACCTCTGCGTCAAAAGTGGCATCTGTTGCATTTACATAATTACTCATGATAAAACTCCTTAAAATAATTTATAATAGACAATTTCAGTCTGTTATTTACAATTCCGTTGTATTAAAGCGGAAAAAACGGCAAATAACAAGTAAAGTTTCTATTTAAAGTTTAAACGCTTTTAGTAAAAATTGTTTATACACATTATCTCAAAGGTTAATACACACTATGGCAAAACCAGAATTAAGTAACATGGTATTTAAGGATTTACCGCTCGATGAATCTTTGCAAGAAGCATTAGAAGACAACAACTACGTGCAATGTACACCGATCCAAGCGTTGTCCTTACCATTGTTATTAAACGGTCAAGATGTGGTAGGACAAGCACAAACAGGAACGGGCAAAAGCGCTGCTTTCTTGTTGGCAACCTTAAATAGATTGATGACGGTACCGGTGGCGAAAAATAAACGTGGCCCCTTTGCCATCATCATGGCGCCAACGCGTGAGTTGGCCTTACAAATTTATGAAGATGCTCAGATGTTAGGGCGTTACACCGGTTTACGTTTCAGCTGCATTTATGGCGGCACAGGGTATGAAAAACAGCGCCACGATTTAGCCACCGATGTGGACGTGGTGATCGGAACAGTGGGCCGCATTTTAGACTTTTACAAGCAAGGCGAACTCAATTTAAAAGAGATTGAGGTTGTGGTGCTTGATGAAGCTGATCGCATGTTTGACTTAGGTTTCATTGCGGACATTCGTTACCTCTTTAGAAAAATGCCGCCTGTGGGCGAGCGTCAAAACATGTTCTTTTCTGCGACATTCTCTCAGCGCATTTTAGAGTTGGCGTATGAGCACATGAACATGCCAGAGAAAGTACAAATTGAAGCAGAGCATGTCACGGCCGATAAAATCAAACAATATTTGGTGCACATTGGTTCATCGGATAAATTGTCCCTATTGTTTGGCATTTTGCGTAAAGAAGAACCAAAACGCACCATCATCTTTGTGAACACCAAACGTGTGGCAGAGGAGATTTCTAATTATTTAGTGGCCAATGATTATCAAGCGGCGGTTTTATCCGGTGATATTCCACAAAACAAGCGTGAACGCTTATTAGAATCCTTTAAAGAGGGCAAAGTCTCCATCATGGTGGCCACAGATGTGGCAGCCCGTGGTTTACATATTTCGGATGTGACACACGTGATCAACTATGATTTGCCGCAAGATGTGGAAGATTATGTGCATCGCATTGGCCGTACAGCACGCGCCGGTGAAGAGGGCACTGCCATCAGCTTTGCTTGTGAAGAGTATGTGTATTCATTGCCAGACATTGAAGATTACATTGAAATGAAGATTCCGGTGATTCCATTGGAAGATGATTTATTGGTGGTGCCTAAGCGCCCAAGTCGCAATCAAAACCGTTCAAACAGCACCAACAAACCGCGCAGAGAACAAAAACCTAAAACAGAGCGCACTGAAAGAACGGAAAAAGCAGTCAAAACTGTTGAAGAGAAAACAGAAGTGGTGGACGCACCTGTTGAGGTTGCAGCATCTGAAGTTGAAGTCAAAGAAGCCACGGTGACGGTTTCGATGACACAAGATGATTTAAACACAGCCACACCAACTTTCATCATTGAAGATGCGCCGGTGGTGGATGAAGCATTAGAAGAGATCGCAGAATCTGCCGAAGAGAAAGCGGATCGTAAATTTGACCGCCGTCGTCGTCCACGCAACATGCACACACGTGGCCGCAGCAAATCTTATCAACGCAACAATAAAGCCCCAAGAAATGAGGAGAATCATGAAGCTTAAGTTATTGACCGCCGCATTGGTGTGTCTATGTCTCGCCGCCTGTGCGAATGCCCCAATTCCGGATGATCAAAAAACGCCATACAATGGCACCGGTGAAATCTCCTCGGTGATGGTGCGTGATGATCAGCAACAAGAAGTGAGCGTGTTGATCGAAGGGCAAGGCTACATTGTGGTGATGCTCAAAGAGCCTGCGGATCTCTTCCCGGGCCAAAAAGTGCGTGTAAAACGTCACAGCGGTGGCTATGGTGAGGTTTCGGTGCAATGAAGGTTGAGTTAGATCTGCCGGAACTCTCCCACGATGAGCGCGCACACAGTGCGCGTTTAGCGATTTTGTTGGCAAATAAAATCAAAGCAAAAGGTTCGATGCCATTCAGTGAATATTTCGCTGAATGCTTGTATCATCCTGAGCTGGGTTATTACACGGGGCATTTGGAAAAATTTGGTCAAAGCGGCGATTTTGTCACAGCTCCCATTGTCTCCCCGTTTTTTTCCTATGGGTTTGCCAATCAAATCGCTGAAATTCTCCCGTTGTGTACTGCGCCCATGATTGTGGAAGTTGGGGCAGGTACAGGTGTGATGGCGCGGGATATTTTAACGCGTTTAAAAACCTTAGATGCACTGCCTGAGCGTTATGGCATCATTGAGATTTCTGACACATTGCGTGCGCGTCAAAAAGCCACCATTGAAGCGATGCATCCTGACTTGATGGATCGCATTGAATGGCTATCTGAACCGCCACAAATGCCTTGGGAAGGTTGCCTGATTGGCAATGAGATCGTCGATGCGTTGCCAGTAGAGCGCTTTGTGATCAAAGGCGGCAAAGCGCACTATGCGGATGTCGGGTATGATGAGCTGAATCAGCAATTCATCACGGTGTCAGAGCGCACGGATGATGTGCTCGATGCATGGATGGCGAAGCTGAAAGCCGAAGGTATTGAATTGCCAGAAGGGTATCTCAGTGAGTTTTGCCCCATGCTCGATGATTGGCTGTTAGATTTAACGCGCCATTTAACGAAAGGCGCGGTGCTTTTAGCGGATTATGGGTATGGTCGCCGTCAATATTATGCACCTGATCGCATTGAAGGCACATTGATTGCGCATGTTAAGCACCGCGTGCACAGTGATTGGTCGATTTTACAAGGTGTGCAGGATTTGACGGCCAATGTGGATTTTACCCATTTGGCAGAAGCAGGATTGGCCGCAGGTTTTGAGTTTTTAGGTTACACCACGCAAGCATATTTTCTTTATGGCAATCAATTAGAAGCGATGCTCATCGAGCAAAAAAATCATTTAGATGATCTGCAATGGTATCAAACTGCCCAAGCGGTTCAAATGTTGGTGATGCCTGAAGAGATGGGCGAACGCTTTAAATTTTTAGCCCTAGGTAAAGGCATTGAATTGGAGCCACAGGGCTTTATGCTTTATGATCTTAGCCATCAATTGTAAGGAGAAATATGAACATTGAAGTCACCTACGTGGCGACGCTTGAGGATTATTATGCCGCCGATGAAGGCTTTCGTGCAGCCTTAAAAAAGGGCTCTGTAGACTTGTATGTCCAATTGGCCTTAATCATCATTGCGGTGGCATTTGCAGCCATTGGGCAATATTTTTTAGGCGGCGTTATTGCCATTGTGGCGTTTTTGATTCATCAAGGTTATGTGAAACGTTGGATCGTGCGCCGCAATTTTAATCACATTGCTAATGCAGGGATGGCAGAGACGTTGATTTTTTCAGACAATCACATTGTCTACAAATGTGGTCAAGTGGATGAAGTGATTCCGTGGGATGATTATGCAGCCTACTTAGAAACAGACCAAGTGTTGATGCTGTTTTATGATTCATCGGACCATTATGCCATCGTGCCAAAGCGCACATTAGATGAAGCATCCTTGGCGACCTTGCGCGGATTGTTGGCGCGTCAATTGGCAAATTATGGAGAGTATAATGTTTAACTTTGAAGGTGATTTACGTTTAACCACGCAAGGCGTGCATTTTGGCAACCCTCAGCAGATTCGCCTCTTAAAGGAGATTCATCGCACCGGTTCCATCACACATGCGGCAAAACAAGTGCCAATGAGCTATAAAGCGGCGTGGGATGCGGTCAATACCATGAATAATTTATCGCCAGAGCCTTTGGTGATTCGTATGACGGGCGGTAAAGGGGGCGGTGGCACGCAATTGACGGCGCGCGGTTTACAGTTGGTGCAACATTTTGACCTCATTCAAGAGGCACATTCTGCCTTTTTAAAGAGCATGAGTGAATATTCTAAAGATTTACAGGCGGACATCGGTTTATTGCAGCAATTGCGCTTTCAGACGAGTGCGCGCAATCAATTGGTGGGCGAAGTGGTCAAAGTGCACACATTTGGCGTGCATGATGAGATCGAATTTAACATTGGCGCGGATGAATCCCCGCAATTACTCAAAGCATTCATCACCGATGAAAGCACAAAGTTGTTAGATGTCAAAGCGGGCGGCGAATTCATTTTGCTCATCAAAGCGCCCAATGTAGAATTGGTGTTAGAGGGCAGTGTGCCCGATGCATTGAGCGGCGTTGTGGTGGACAATAAAGTGGAAGCCGATGGCTGCGAGATCACATTGACAGTGGGCAATCAAACCCTCGTGTCTACCATGATGGCAGAATCGGTGAAAGACTTGGTTGAAGGGGATCGCGTCGGCGTGGTGATCGATCCTAAAAACATCATTTTGGTTAAAATTTAATGTAACAGTAACAACACATAAGGTGGCCGTATATGCAACGATGGATACGACTATTCATGATCGGTATGATTGCTTTGATCGTACAGGCATGTGACAACAACGTGATTCGTTATGAGCCTTTAGGGCAGGATGCTAAAGTACTGGCCTTTGGCGATAGCATCACGTTAGGCTACGGCGTTGGGGCGCAAGAGTCTTACCCTTATGTTTTGTCTGAATTATCCGGCTGGCAAGTGATCAATGCGGGCATCGGTGGTGAGACGGCAGAAGCGGCCAATAATCGCATTGATGCTGCGATGGTGCAACATCAGCCAAAATTAGTGTTGATTGAATTAGGCGGTAATGATTTTCTCAATAATGTTGAGCCAAGCGCCGTGAAAGAGAATTTGCGCCGCATCATTCGCCGTGTCAAGCGCCACAATGCCATTCCGGTGTTGATCGCCATTCCGGCACTCTCTTCATCCATGATGGTGACCACAAACATTGAAGATGCGCCCATTTATGCAGATCTTGCACGTGAAGAAGAGATCAATGTAGTGCCGGATGTGTTTAGCATGTTGCTGCGCACACCACGTTATAAGAAAGATTTGGTGCACCCAAATGGTGAAGGTTACCGTGTATTGGGTGAAGCCATTTATCTACAGCTCCACGGCATGGGATTGGTGCATTAAAGGACTCCCAATCACGTGAATCGTCTCGGTGGGAGTTAGAGAGTGATCAACGTGTGATTGGGATGAGTGCAGTATAAGCCATCTGTGTGTATCTGTTAGATGCAGTTTTTGCATTAAAAGCGATACAGATCAAGATAATCTATTGATTTTTAATCAGCTTACCCAAGCGTGCAATGGCCTTGTCTAAATCTGCGTGCCAACGCATGCCATAATTTAAGCGCATACAGTGTTTAAATTGATGGGAGGCTGAGAAAATTGGCCCGGGTGCCAATGTGATGTTTTCTGTCAATGCGGCATGATAAAGCTTTAAAGCATCCACGTGCGGCGGCAATTGAACCCACAAGAAATAGCCACCTTGCGGCTCGCTGACAGCCGTTTGGATGGGAAAATGTGCGGCAATGGTAGCCCTCATTTTTTGTGCTGAGATTGCTAAGGTATAACGTAAACGTTGCAAATGACGATCATAATGTTGATGTTGCAAATAATGAGCGAGTGCCAATTGTGACGGCATTGCCGGAGAAAGAGAGGTCATGAGTTTTAAGCGCTTAATGGCTTGATGAAACCGGCCAGCAGCCACCCAACCAATGCGGTAACCGGGGGCTAAACATTTAGAAAAAGAGCTGCAATGAAGTACCCATCCTGCTTGATCAAGGGCTTTGAGGCACGGAGGCGCCGTTTGTCCAAAATACAATTCAAGATAGACATCATCCACAATGATGGGCATGTGCAGTTGTTTACTGAGCGTGACCAATGCTTGTTGGGCGGACAGCGCTAGATTGGCGCCCAATGGATTTTGACAATGGGTCATCAGCACCACGGCTTTGATGTCAAACTGTGTGGTGGCATGAGTGAGTGCCGCAATGTCCATGCCTTCTGTGGGATGCACAGGAATCTCGATGGCGGTGAGTTGTAAACGCTCCAAAATTTGTAAAATGGCATAAAAGGCGGGTGACTCAATGGCAACAATGTCGCCAGGTTTTGTCACCGCTTGCAACGATAAGCTCAAAGCCTCCATTGCACCATTGGTGATGATGAGCTCATCGTCCATCAATGCTGTGCCATTTAAACGATAACGCAGCTCAATTTGGCGAATTAAGTCAGGATGCCCGCGGGTCATGTTGGCAATTAACGCCTGTGGATTGTGCGTCAATGCTTTTAGGGATGCGGCCATGCTCGCTGACAGCGCTGGAATGGGAAAGAGCTCTGGCGCCGGGAAGGCTGAGCCAAATTGCACCATGTGTGGATGTTTGAGGTTTTGTAAGATGGAGAAAATAAAGTCACTGACATGAACTTCAGTGGTTTGTGTCGGTAAATGGCTCGGTTGCGGCGCCTTTAATGTAGGATTAAAGGATGGCGACACATAATAACCGGAGCGATCTTTGGCATAAATGAGCCCTTGAGCCTCTAACAGATAATAGGCTTTGATCACTGTGGATTGACTGACTTGAAAACGTTGGCTTGCAACGCGCACAGATGGCAATTGCTCTTTACCTTGTAAAGTGCCCGCGTGAATGAGCACCATCAATGTGTGGGCCAATTGTTCATAACGTTTCATGATCAAGGCTCATCATAACGGTGAAATTTGAAGGGAAGGATCTCATGAATGCTGACTTCATTTGAGGAAAGCGATAGATTACCCTAAAATCAGAGATTCTAATAATTTTTACGAGTCCATTATGGCCATTTCTGCAAGTCGCTCACTGAAGGAGCGCATTTTTCATGCCATCACGTTTGAGTTTTTTGCCATCGTGTTTACGATGCTGATCGGCATTTTTATTTTAAATAAACCAGTGGGTTCGATGGGCATGTTGTCAGTGCTCATTTCAGTGACGGCGCTGTTGTTAAACATTGTGTTTAACTGGCTGTTTGATCGCATGTTTCCGTTTGTCAATGGTGATCGCCCGGTAAAAATCCGCATGCTGCACGCCATCGGTTTTGAGGGTACTTTGGTGCTGTTTACTGTGCCCATGATCGCTTTTTTCCTCAAAGTGACACTCATCGATGCCTTTATGATTGAAATTGGCTTTTTGATCTTCTTCCTCTTTTATACGTATCTTTATAATTGGCTATATGACAAAGTGCGTCGTTATTTTGTGCAGGCATCTGTTTCGCGCTAACGGCAAGGGCTCTCATATTCTGAGAAAACATTTTTAATGCGCCATGTTGTCAAATTGTAGTGATTCGCATAATGTATTTTCCTTAAGATTGATTTTGATCAAATAAGGATGAATATGAGTCACACAATGCATGCCATTCCCAAGCTGCCAACGCCAGATTGGGATGCTATTTTTCAAGTGAATATTGAGGAAAACAGTGAGGCTTTGGTGAAAGTTGAGCCTTGTGAGCGGCTCTTTTGTCGTGCCTTTTATCATGAAACCGGCATTGATGGGGCGCTTGATGAGATTTATTTGCGGGAAAATGTAGCGAAAAAGTTGCATTTAGCCGCCGCTCATTTAGCGGATGATTATGCCTTAATGGTGCTCGATGGTTATCGTCCTTATGCGGTGCAAATGGCGCTGCGATCCTCGATTGCTGCGGTGCTGAAAGCCCAATCCCCTGATTTATTAGACGATGATTTTTTACGGCACCTCAATGAGTTTGTTGCGGTACCCAGCCGTGATCCGAAAGCCCCCAGCCCACATTTGACGGGCGGCTCTGTGGATGTTGCTCTCTGTGATCGTGCAGGCAATATGCTCGATATGGGTACACCTTTTGATGGTCCTGAAATTGACTCATGGACGGCTGCTTTTGAGGAGCGCGAGGGTGAAATTAGAATTCGCCGCCGCATTTTATTCAATGCCATGACAAATGCAGGCTTTACCAATTTACCAACAGAGTGGTGGCACTTTGATTTTGGCAATCAATTGTGGGCGCATTACAGCGGTCAAACACAAGCAGTGTATTCTGCTATTGAAGGAGTGTAAGGAGCAAATATGGAAACTTGGATTTCAGCAGACAACACGATTGGCTTGTGGGCATTTTTATTGATGGCCGCCACTGTCTCGATTGTGCTTGAGCAAAAATATCAATGGGCCGCGCGTTTATCGGGTGCGGTGATTGCTTTAATCATTGGGCTTGCTGCCACGAATTTCAATTTAGTGCCGCAGGATACCGCAGTGTATGATGCTGTGTGGGCATATGTGGTACCGCTGGCCATTCCGCTGCTCCTGTTTCATGTGAACATTCACGCCATTTTTAAAGAGAGCGGGCGCTTATTGGCGATCTTTTTATTGAGCTCCATTGGCACAGTGTTCGGTGTAATTGTGGCATTTTTTGCCTTAAAAAATTACATCCCTGAGCTTGATAAGGTGAGCGCAATGATTGGGGCAACCTATACAGGTGGCGGCGTGAATTTTGCGGCGATGGTGGCAAAATATGAGCCCACCAAAGACATTGTCGCTGCCACAACGGTGGCCGATAATTTGGTGATGTCTGTCTACTTTATTTTGTTGATCATGATGGCCAGTATGGGATTGTTTCGCCGCCGTTTTCCAACGCCTTTCATCAAAGCCTTTGAAGCAGAAGCCAAAACAGGGCAGGCACAAACCATTTCTGAAGCCTATTGGCAGCCTAAAAACATTGATTTAAAAGACATTGCCATCTCGATTGCCGCTTCAGCATTATTGGTGAGCCTCGCTTTTAAAACATCCGCATTGTTAAAAGGCTTTTTTGGCGTACCGGCCAACATTGCAGAAGAGATTGCCTTAGGACTCATGACAGATAAATATCTACTGTTGACCACCTTCACTTTATTGGCACTGATATTATTTAAGCGTCAGTTTGCGAAATTACAAGGCGCGCAAGAGCTTGGCACATACGCCATTTATCTCTTCTTTGTGGTGATCGCGATGCCTGCATCCATCACATTGATCATTCAAAATGCACCATTGTTATTCATCTTTGTGATTGTGGTGATGTTGATCAATTTAGTGTGGACGCTTTTGACAGGTAAACTCTTTAAATTCTCGTTAGAAGAGATTGTGCTTGCTTGTAATGCGAATGTTGGCGGGCCAACAACGGCGGCAGCACTTGCCATCAGCCAAGGTTGGAAAAGCCTCATTGGCCCAATTTTGGTGGTGGGCACTGTGGGATACATTACGGGCAATTACATTGGGACGCTGCTCTATATCTTTTTGTCTAAGTTGTAATCTGCTAAGGATGGGCAATTCTGTTAGAATCTGCCCATTCAATCAATCAAAAGAGGAGCACGCATGCAGTCAATTGTGGAGATCATTGCCAGCGAAATCAACGCAAAAACCGCACAGGTCAGTGCCGCTGTGGCATTACTCGATGAAGGGGCAACGGTGCCATTCATTGCCCGTTATCGTAAAGAGGTGACCGGCGGCTTAGATGATACGCAGCTGCGTACGTTAGATGTTCGCTTAGGCTATCTTCGTGAGCTCAATGAGCGCAAAGCCACGATTTTAGAATCCATTCGCAGCCAAGAGAAATTAACACCAGTTTTAGAGCAAAAGATTCACAATACGCTCACTAAAACAGAGCTTGAAGATCTCTATTTGCCCTATAAACCCAAGCGTCGCACCAAAGCGCAGATTGCACGTGAAGCAGGCATTGAGCCAATGGCGATGGCATTATTAGCATCTCCAGCGCTTGATCCATTGACGATTGCAGAGCAATATCTCAATCCTGAAGCAGGTTTTGCGGATGAAAAATCGGTGTTAGATGGTGCGCGCTTTATTTTGATTGAACACATGGCAGAACAAGCCGATCTTGTGGGCAAATTGCGCCAATTTGTGTGGGATGAAGGGGTGATTGTGGCTTCGGTGGATGAAGCGAAAAAGCAAGCGGCGATTAAATATTCTGATTACTTTGAGTTCCGCGAACCCATTAAAACCATTCCATCGCATCGTGCATTGGCGTTGCTGCGCGGTAAAAAAGAGGAATTGTTGAATGTAGAGCTCATTTTGCCTGAGCCTGCCATTGATGTGCCACACAGCCTCATTGCCGAATATTTTGGCTTAACAGAGATGCACAAATGGATGAGTGACACGGTGCGCTTATGCTGGCGCTCTAAACTCTTTTTATCCTTAGCGCTTGAGCATCTAGGCAAAATGCGTGATCAAGCGGATGATGAAGCCATTAAAGTGTTCGCGAAAAACTTAAAAGATTTACTATTGATGGCGCCTGCAGGGAATCAAGCCATTTTGGGCATTGATCCCGGGCAGCGCACAGGTTGTAAAATCGCGTGTGTGGATGCGACAGGCAAAGTGTTGGACACCACTGTGATTTATCCCCATGCGCCGCAAAATCAATGGGCGCAATCGTTAGCAGTGTTAGAGGCTTTGTGTCATAAGCATCAATTGACCTTGGTCTCAATTGGCAATGGCACGGCCTCCCGTGAAAGTGATAAGTTGGCCGCTGAGTTGTGTGAACGCGTCCCGAATCTTAAAAAGATTGTGGTGAGTGAAGCGGGCGCATCCGTCTATTCAGCCTCTGAATTGGCGGCAAAAGAGTTTCCGGACATGGATGTGGCGCTGCGTGGCGCGGTCTCCATTGCTCGCCGTTTACAAGATCCATTGGCGGAATTGGTGAAAATTGATCCAAAATCCATCGGTGTCGGTCAATATCAACACGATGTGAATCAAGTGCAGCTCAACAAAAGCTTAACGGCTGTGGTGGAAGATTGTGTGAACGCGGTGGGCGTGGATGTGAATACAGCATCAACAGCGCTGTTAACCTACATTTCAGGGTTAAATGGCACAATTGCTCAAAACATCGTGACATACCGTGATGAACATGGCGCCTTTGACAATCGTAAAGCCCTTAAAAAAGTGCCACGCTTAGGGGAAAAAACCTTTGAGCAAGCGGCCGGATTCTTGCGCATCTTTGGGGACAATCCGTTAGATCGATCCGCGGTGCATCCTGAGGCTTATCCTGTGGTGGAACGTATTTTAGAAAAGCATGCGATGACCATTGATCAAGTGATCGGCAATACATCTTTCCTCAAAGGACTCAAAGCCACAGATTATACCTGTGACAAATTTGGTGTGCCAACGGTGATGGACATCATTAAAGAGCTTGAAAAACCAGGGCGAGATCCGCGACCTGAATTTAAAACGGCCACGTTTAAAGAGGGCATCGAAACCCTGAAAGATTTAAAAGAGGGCATGTTGTTAGAAGGAGTGATCACCAATGTGGCGAACTTTGGTGCCTTTGTGGACATTGGCGTGCATCAAGATGGTTTGGTGCACATCAGTGCTTTGGCCGATCGCTTTGTGAAAGATCCACATGAAGTGGTGAAAGTGGGTGACATCGTGAAGGTAAAAGTAATAGAAGTGGATGTGCCGCGCAATCGCATTCAGCTCACCATGCGTTTAAGTGATGATGTCAATCAAATGAAAAACCCATCGATCAAAGGGCAGCCGAATAAAGGCAACTTCAATAAAAAGGCGGTGAAAGAAGCCCCAAGCAATAATCCATTTGCTGCTGCACTCCAAGGTTTGAAAAAATAACATCGATGCATCAAAGAGCCCCATTGGGGCTTTTTTATTGCCCATGATTTTGTCACGATCAAAAGGCATCAATAATATAATGATTAATCATTATATTTAATAAATATTTTATATTAAGCTCTGACTTACATAAGTGTGGATAATTGCGCTATGATGGAGACTGTGCGGCATTGGCAGTGATTTTTTAATGCATTAGTGATCCTGATCATGGGATTGATGGATCAAACATAAAAATAGTATGAGCTGAATGTATAGTAATGTTAAGATTGACGGCGAATGTATGACAGATCACTGATGGTTTGATATTTAAAATATGCAATCAACTAGGAGTTTATATGGTCAATTCAACAGCATCACATGTGGCATTGAATGAACAATTGATTCAGTTAAATGCACATCCTGCGGATAAAAAAGCGGCGATTGAAGCCGTGGGCACATTATTGGTCCAAGCAGGAATGGTGAAAAACGATTTTATTCAAAGCATGATGCAGCGCGAAGCGGTGTCAAATACCTATTTAGGTTCAGGCGTTGCCATTCCTCATGGTTTGGTGGAAGACAAAGGGCTCATTGAGCACGATGCCATTGCAGTTTTGCAAGTGCCAGAAGGCGTTGAATGGAATGATGGGCAAAAAGCAACCCTCATTGTGGCGATTGCAGCAAAATCCGACACACACATCACCATTTTACGTAAGCTCACCCGTTTATTGCAAAATGAAACGTTATTAACGCAATTGTCAACCACAGATCAAGCGGCAGCCATCATTGAAGCTTTAACGGGTGAAGCGGTTGCACCACAAGCAACTGAAACTGTGAAAGATTATGCCCATGCCATTGAGTGGACGGTGGATTATCCTTCCGGTTTACATGCACGCCCTGCATCGAGTTGGGCAGAGTTCGCCAAAAAACTCGGCATTCACATCCAAGTGCGACATGACAATGAAGTGGCAGCGGCAGACAATATGGTGGCGCTATTGCAATTGGGTTTGCGCATGGGGGATCACGTGGTGATCTCTGCAGACGGTGCTCAGGCGGATGCTGTATTGGCGCAATTTAAGCAAAGCATTATGGCATTAACTGCTAAAGAAAAAGAAGATGCTGAGCGTGCTCAAGCGCAAATGAAAGCACAGAATGTTGGTGGCTGGCAGCCTGCTGAAAATCATGGCGATGCATTGTATGGCGTAACGGCAAGCCCAGGATTTATGTTGGGCAAAGCCTATTATCTCTCCGCTCATGAACCGGACATTGTCGATGCCCCTGTAAGCCTCATTGAAGGTGGTGCATTATTAGATCAAGCATTGAATCAAGCTCGCCAACGCATGGTGGCATTGATTGACAGCACCACGCGCCGTTTAGGGGCAGGCGATGCTGAAATTTTTAAAGCGCAAGCCGCCTTGTTAGAAGATACATCTTTAGTGAGCGCGGCATGTCAATTGATGGTGGCAGGGCACGGCGTGGCTTGGTCTTGGCATCAAGCCATTGAGGATCGCGCGGCACAATTGACGCAATCGGGCAATCCATTGTTGGCAGAGCGCGCCGCAGATTTACGTGATGTGGGTCAGCGTGTGCTTGGCTATATTGATCCTGCGTTAAAACGCACCACGCTGGCGGACTTACCGGATGGTGAGTGGATTTTAGTGGCCAGTGATTTATCACCTTCTGACACAGCGCTCCTTGATGTTAATAAAGTCAAAGGTTTGGTGACAGAGTTTGGCGGGCCAACCTCGCACACCGCCATCTTGGCCAGAACGTTGGGCATTCCAGCAGTTGTGGCGGTTGGGCAGGGTTTACACATCATTGAAACCAATGATGAGATCATTGTGGATGGTGATGGCGCGGCCATTTATGTGCGCCCAACGGTTAAAAACATTGAAGCGGCCAATGCATGGATCATCACGCAGCGCGAAAAACGTGAAAAAGAGGAGGCAGATCGTCGTAAACCTGCCATAAGTACAGATGGTCACACCATGATGGTGGCTGCGAATGTTAACCGACCAGATCAAGTGGCATTTGCCATGGCACAAGGTGCGGAAGGCGTTGGGCTCATGCGCACAGAATTCCTCTTTTTAGAGCGAGGCGATACGCCTTCTGAAGAGGAGCAATATGAAACCTATCGCGCCATGATGATGGCATTAGATGGCGCACCGCTCATCATCCGTGCATTAGACATTGGTGGGGATAAACAAGTGGCGCATCTTAAATTGCCCCATGAAGAGAACCCATTTTTAGGCGTGCGCGGTGCACGTTTGTTGCTGCGCCGTTTAGACTTGTTATTGCCACAACTTAAAGCCATTTATCGTGCGGCGAAAGATGGCAAAGCAGTGGCCATTATGTTTCCGATGATCACATCGGTGGCAGAAATCACAGCGCTCAAAGCCCATTGTGAAGAGATGCGTGCCGCTGTTGATGGACCAAACATTCCGATTGGCATCATGGTGGAAGTGCCCGCTGCAGCCTTAATGGCGGATGTGTTGGCAGAGCATGTGGACTTTTTCTCCATTGGCACCAATGATTTAACACAATATACGTTGGCGATGGATCGTCAAAATCCGGACCTTGCGGCAGAGGCAGACAGTTTGCACCCTGCAGTGTTGCGCTTGATTGAAAAAACTGTACAAGGCGCGAAAAAACATCAGCGTCATGTGGGTGTGTGTGGTGGTTTAGCCGGTGATCCATTAGGCGCATTGTTATTGATGGGTTTAGGCGTGGATGAATTATCCATGACGCCGCGAGACATTGCCTCTGTTAAAGCGCGCATTCGTCAGCACTCTTTAGCGGATATGCAAGCGATGGCTGCTAAAGCCGTCACCTTTGAAAACGCCGCCGAAGTGCGTGCATTAACAGGAGAAATGGCATGAGTATCATCACCGTGACATTAAATCCCGCGATTGATCAAACCATTCAGTTAGAACAATTGACGGTAGGCGAAGTGCATCGTGCGCAATCGGTGCATTATACAGCGGGCGGCAAGGGCATTATGGTGGCTTCTTGTTTGGCCGATTGGTTTGATGAGCCGATTGTGGTGACGGGCCTTTTAGGCAATGAAAACATTGGTATTTTTGAGGCGATGTTTGACTATAAAGGCATGGATGATCAATTCATTCGTGTGCCGGGGCTTAATCGCACCAACATTAAAATTGTGGATCACGATTGCACCACAGACATCAATCTGCCAGGCATTGCTGCGAGTGAAGCGGCTTTAACACA
This sequence comes from Wohlfahrtiimonas sp. G9077, assembly GCF_002252155.1. Classification (GTDB taxonomy): domain Bacteria; phylum Pseudomonadota; class Gammaproteobacteria; order Cardiobacteriales; family Wohlfahrtiimonadaceae; genus Wohlfahrtiimonas. The sequence goes on along the minus strand of NZ_NEFD01000001.1, from coordinate 506,182 downwards.
GATGATGGGCGCTGTGGCGCAAGATTATGAGATCGCCATTTTATCGGGTTCCATTCCGCCTTTGTGTCAAGGCACCATTTATGCCGAGATTTTAGAGGCACTTTCGGCTCATCAAACCAAAGTGATTGTGGATGCAAGTGGTGTTGCGCTCAAAGCAGCATTGGCATCTTCTGTGAAGCCTTATTGTGTCAAACCGAACTTTGTGGAGCTCTCTGAATATGCAGGACGCACATTAACCACAGAAGCTGAGGTGATTGAAGAGGCTAAAAAATTATTGACCAGTGGCATTCGCTTAGTGGTGATTTCCATGGGCGGCGATGGTGCGCTTTTTATCGATGACACAGGTGTCATTAAAGCAAATCTCATTGCGCCTAAAGTGATGACCACCGTTGGTGCAGGTGATGCAATGGTGGCTGGTATTGCGAGCGCCCTTCGTGAGCATGCAAGCCTTGAGCGCATTGCCCGCTTAGCCACCGCCTTTGCGGTCTCTAAATTGGGTTCCATTGGGCCAAATTTACCAGAACATGAAGTTGTAGAAGCATTTGCAGTACAAGTGACAATCCAAACTTTGGAGGTATCATCATGAAAAACATTTGGGTCATCCTCAATTCAGACCAATCAGATGTGAAGGCCATTTTAGCCAAAGAGGCATTGCACCAAGCGGCCAAAGAGCTTGGGCACAATGTGGATGTGGCGATCATTTCAAATGATCAAAAAATGGTGAATTTTAAAGCTTTACCCAGCGCACAAGATGCCTTGATTTTAGCAGATGTGGGGCAAGACATTGCTGAGCAATATCCACAAACGGATCAAAAAATGGTCACCATGAGTGATCTATTGAGTGATCCCAAATCTGTGTTAGAAACGGTGGCAAAAGAGACATCCGCAGCCTTATCTTCTGATGCTGTGAAAAAAGAGGGCGTTCATAATATTGTGGCCGTCACCTCATGCCCAACAGGCATTGCCCACACTTTTATGGCGGCAGAAGGATTACAAACCGCAGGTGAAGCACTCGGTTATCATATGCGAGTGGAAACGCAAGGCTCTGTCGGTGCGCAAGATGTATTGACGCCAGAAGAGATTCAAAATGCAGATTTGGTGATCATTGCGGCGGATCGTGAAGTGGATCGTTCCCGCTTTAATGGAAAGCGTGTGTATGCATCTGGCACAAAAATGGCCATCAGCAATGGTGAGGGTTACATTCAAAAAGCGATTGCAGAGGCAAAAGTGCAGCAAGGCAGTGCCACTTCTGATGCAGGTGAAGCGACTAAAAGTGAAGGACAATCGGCAGGTGGCGTTTATAAACATTTGATGTCCGGTGTCTCCTTCATGTTGCCATTTGTGGTGGCAGGCGGTTTATTGATTGCACTTGCCTTTGCTTTTGGTGGCATCAATGCCGGCAGCCCAGAAAATGCTGGCACCTTTGCCCATACATTGTCCACCATCGGTGGCGTTGGCTTTTCGTTGATGGTACCTGCATTGGCAGGGTACATTGCTTTTTCCATCGCCGATCGCCCAGGTTTGGCGCCCGGTATGATTGGTGGTTTACTTGCAGCACAGATCGGTTCAGGCTTCTTAGGTGGCATCATTGCAGGTTTTATGGCCGGTTATTTGGTGTTGTGGCTTAATAAACACATTAAACTTCATCGCAATTTAGAAGGTTTAAAACCCATTTTAATCCTCCCGTTACTCGGCACATTGATCGTGGGCTTAGTGATGGTGTATGTGATTGGTGAGCCTGTGGCGGCGATTTTACATGGTTTAGAATCATGGCTTCGCAGCATGCATGGCGCAAGCTCCTTTGTGATTGGTGCAATCATCGGCGGCATGATGGCGGCAGACTTAGGTGGGCCGATCAATAAAGCTGCATATGCAACGGCTGTGGCACTCATTGCATCTGGTGTGTATGAGCCCATTGCAGCAGTGATGGCTGCAGGTATGGTGCCACCATTATCTGCTGCTGTGGCAACGCGTTTATTTAAAAATAAATTCACCCACGATGAATATGAAGCCGGGGTTGCCACCGGTGTGTTAGGTTTAGCCTTCATCAGTGAAGGGGCGATTCCTTTTGCAGCGCGTGATCCATTACGTGTGATTCCATGCTTTGTGGCCGGTGCTGCTGTGGCCGGTGCGATCTCTATGGCATTGGGTTGTCAGCTCAAAGCACCACATGGTGGTATCTTTGTGTTGGCCATTCCAGGCGCAGTCTCTAACTTATTGGGCTACGCACTTGCGATTGTGGCCGGTACGGTTGTCAGCGCTGTACTGCTTGGCATCGTGAAAAAAACGGTGGTGGCCAAAGCAGCCGCTTAAGTGATTTTTCGGTATAATCAATGCGCCTTTCGGGGCGCATTTTTTATGGAGGGAATGGGATGCGCATTGTGAGTATGATGGTTGGCCTGTTTTGGCTATTGGGCATAGCGATGGCTGAACCGATGGATCGCCAAATGCAATTGGCCAATTTAGATGAATCTGTGATGGTCATCTATCCTGCTGCGGCGACAACGCAGCACACCGTTACAATTTTTACGGATGTGTTGTGCCCATATTGTCGGGCGTTGCATCAAAATCTAACTGATTTGACAGATCATGGCATTACGGTGCGTTTTGTGCCGTTTCCTTTGATGGCAGAATCTAAGCCCATTTTAGAATCCATTTGGTGTGCACCGAAGGATCAACAACATTTTTTATTGGATGCAGCGATGATCTATGGGAAATTTAAGGCGCGCCCATGTGATGCGCCCATTTTAGCGAAGGCACAAGCCGCTGCAAAAGCGATGCAAGTGTTTGGCACGCCTTCGATCTTTTTAGAAGATGGCCGTAAAGTCAGTGGTTTTATGTCGCCTAAAGAGATTCGAGCCGGCCTGAATGGCGAGCTCGACTTTGACACATGGCAGAGAACTAATCCCCAATGATGCGGGCGCGGCAGCGAATGTTTTTAATGGGGTTTTTCCAAATTTGATCCACCGCTTGCTTTGCATGTTCGCGGCGGATGGCCACATAAGCTTGCATTGGCAATAGCGTGATTTTGCCCACATCTTTACCGGCGATTTCGCCTTTTGCTGTCAAGGCACCTAAAATGTCGCCTGCGCTGATTTTAGATTTTTTCCCTTCACTGATCTCAATGGTGCTCATGGTTGCAATCAATGAGATGGGTTTCACATCTTTGAAATGTTCAGCCGGATATTGAGTAATGGTTTGATCTTGATATTTTTCAATTTCTTGCAGGCGATGCAATTTATCCATCACCACTAAACTGACGGCAATGCCTGTTTTACCTGCGCGCCCTGTGCGGCCGATGCGGTGAACATACACTTCAGGATCAAAGGGCAGGTCATAGTTGATTACCATCGATAAATCGGCAATGTCTAAGCCGCGCGCTGCCACATCTGTGGCCACCAATACGCGCGTGCTGCCGTTACTAAAGCGTAAAAGCACTTGATCGCGCTCACGTTGCTCAAGATCACCATGAAGGGAAACCACATCAATGTCTTGCTCAAATAAATAATCTTCCAACTCTTGGCACGCGGCAATGGTGTTACAAAAGATCACCGTGGATTCTGGCGCATAATGATAAAGCAGCGCTGCAGTTGTGGCGGCTTTTGCGGCTTGATTGTCCACAATCACCACAGATTGATCAATGTTTGGTTTGTCGGCAGCGGTCTCTTCCACCATGACGCGCACAGGATTGTGCTGAATGCGCGCGCTGATGGCTTCGATGTTTTCAGGGAAAGTGGCAGAAAACAGCAATGTTTGGCGTTGACGCGGTGCATGTTCAATGATGGCATCCATCTCATCGGCAAACCCCATGTCCAGCATGCGATCGGCTTCATCGAGCACCAAGACCTTAAGGGATTTGAGACTCAATGTATTGCGTTTTAAGTGATCTAATAAGCGGCCAGGCGTGCCCACAGCGATGTGTGGTGGGTGCTGGCTCATGGCATGAATTTGACGCGCAATGGGCGTGCCGCCACAAATGCTTGAAATTTTAAGATTTGGAATGTAACGGGCTAAACGGCGCAGTTCTTTACTCACCTGATCGGCAAGCTCGCGCGTTGGGCAAATCACCAAAGCTTGGGTTGCAAAGCGTGTGACATCAATGGTTTCTAAAACACCAATGCCGAAGGCGGCCGTTTTACCGCTGCCGGTTTTGGCTTGGCCCAGCAAATCTTTACCCTTTAAAATGGCCGGTAGGGCTGCAGCTTGAATGGGCGTTGTGGATTGATAACCCAAATCTTGAAGGTTTTTAAGTTGCGCGGCCGGTAAATGGAGTTCAGAAAATTGCATAGACACAGTGATTCTCGATGTTAATGAAAGACATAAAGGCCTCACTATACGGAAAATTGTCACTCAAAGCCATCTTTAATTGGCAAAAAGCCGATGACATTCATCGGCTTTTAAATATTGTGTCGTGTTGCCGTTGCTTTTTTTAAACTAAAATGTCTGACGTAATGTCTGCAATGGTGTTTGCACCCGTTAAGGTCATGGCCACTTTCATCTCTTTTTGGAAAAGATCGAGTAAGTTTTCAACGCCCGCTTGACCATTTGCTGCTAATGCATAGGCAAAAGCACGGCCAATCATGACGCTGTCTGCACCAAGGGCCAACATACGCACAACATCAAGACCAGTACGAATGCCTGAGTCTGCCAAGATTTTAAGATCACCTTTGACGGCATCTGCAATCGGTGGCAATGCACGCGCAGAGGATAAAACGCCATCTAATTGACGGCCGCCGTGGTTAGACACCACAATACCATCGGCGCCAAAGCTCACGGCATCGCGTGCATCATCAGGATCTAAAATGCCTTTAATGATCATTGGGCCATCCCAGAATTCACGGATCCATTCCAAATCTTTCCAGCAGATCGATGGGTCAAAGTTTTTCGTGAGCCAACCGATGTAATCTTCAAGGCCAATGGCAGAACCAAAGTATTTAGAGATATTGCCAAGGTCATGTGGCTTACCATTTAAGCCCACATCCCATGCCCATTTTGGATGCACCATTGCTTGACCAATGCGGCGAACATTTGCGTAAGGCCCGCTCATACCCGAGTGTGCGTCACGATAACGGGCGCCTGGCGTTGGCATGTCAACGGTGAACACAAGTGTGGTAACGCCTTGGGCTTTTGCGCGCTCAAGCACGTTTTTCATAAAGCCACGATCTTTGAGGACGTACAATTGGAACCACATTGGGCGATCAATGGCCGGAACCACTTCTTCAATTGGGCATACAGAAACGGAAGACAATGTGAAAGGAATGCCTTTGTTTGCAGCAGCTTTAGCTGCTTGTACTTCGCCGCGGCGTGCATACATACCGGTTAAACCCACCGGTGCAAGAATCACAGGAAGGGCTAATTTTTCGCCCCACAGTTCAGTTTCTGTGCTCACATGTTCCATATTGTTCAAAACGCGTTGTTTCAATTCAATGTCGGAGAGATCTTCTACATTGCGTCTTAAAGTATGCTCAGCATAAGCACCCCCATCAATGTAATGGAACAAGAAGGGCGGAAGCGTGCGTTTAGCGGCTTTTCGGTAATCTGTTGAGGCTGAAACAATCATGTTTTTCTCCAATGGTTAACTGTTTGACTCAATGAATTGCTTGACAAATAAACTACAATTCATTTACTTTTTCGCATACGGTAAGAAAAAACAAATCATAAAGCGATTTAACGCAGATTGGAATAATTAAATAACATTTTTTTGGATATTAGGATATGGAAGGGGTTTCTCAGCTGAAAAAGTCGCATGCATTATTTGTGCAGGCGCTTGGTGAAGTTTTACCAAAAGCGCAGATTTATACTGAGCTTGCGGTGCGTTTCGCCTATGGAACAGATGCAAGTTGCTATCGTTATGTGCCAGAGGTTGTGGTGCGTGCACAAAACGAAAAAGAGGTGTTAAATATTATGCAGCTTGCGGCACAATATCATTTGCCGATCACTTTTCGGGCATCAGGAACCTCATTGTCGGGTCAAACATCATCAGATTCTATTTTGGTGTTGTTAGGTGATGAATTTGTGGATGCCAAAATTTTGGACAAGGGCGATAAAATCAAATTGCGCCCGATGGTGATCGGCTCAAATGCGAACCTCATCCTCAAGCCTTTTGGCCGGAAGATTGGACCAGACCCTGCCACCATCAATACCGCAAGGATTGGTGGGATCGCTGCTAATAACTCAAGTGGGATGTGCTGTGGCACCAAAGATAACAGCTATCACACGTTGGACACCATGCGTGTCATCCTCGCTGATGGCACGATTTTAGACACTGCAGATGCCAAGAGCATTGCAGATTTTAAAGTCTCTCACCATCAATTTTTGGCGGATTTAAAGGGATTGTCTGATTTAATTCGCAGCAATCCTGAGCTCGAAGCACGCATTCGCCACAAATATCGTCTGAAAAACACCACAGGTTATGGCATCAATGCTTTGGTGGATTTTGATGACCCGATTGAAATGCTCACCCATTTGATGATCGGTTCAGAAGGTACATTGGGCTTTATCAGTGAAATCACCTACAAAACAGTGGTGGATCATCCGCACAAAGCCTCCGCCCTCATCTATTTTGATGATTTAGACAATTGCTGCAATGCGGTCACCGCACTTCGTCAGCAAGCGACGGTGGATTCATTGGAATTGCTGGATGCTCGCAGCATTCGCTGTGTGGGTGAAAATATTATCGATCGTTTGCCAAGCTTTTTCTATCAAGACATTCCTGAGGATTCTGGCTGCTTACTCATTGAAACGAAAGCAAAAGATGATGCCACGCTCGATGCGCAAATTGCGTTTATCAATCAATTGGTGGCCGATCATGGGGCGACAGAACATAGCACGTTTTCTAAAGATACAGTCGTCACGGATCTTTATTGGAGCGTGCGTAAAGGTTTATTGCCCATCATTGGTGGCAACCGTCCGCTTGGTAGTAATTTGATCACAGAAGATGTGGCATTCCCGATTGAACGCTTAGCTGAAGGCATGCGTGCTTTGACAAAATTGCTCAAAGCGTATGGCTATGAAGAGGGCATGATCATGGGTCATGCGCTTGAAGGCAATCTTCACTTTATCTTAACGCCAAAATTAGACAGCGAAGCAGAAGTTGCACGCTATAACAATTTTATGGCTGCACTTGCAGAGATTGTGGCAGTTGAATTCAATGGCTCTTTAAAGGCAGAGCATGGCACAGGACGCAACATTGCACCTTTTGTGAAAGTGGAATGGGGTGAAGATGCGTATGGCATCATGCGCAGCATCAAAGCACTGTTTGATCCGCTTGGCATTTTAAATCCTGATGTAATCATCACCGATGATCCTCATTTGCATTTAAAGAAACTCAAAGCGATGCCGGAATCCGATCCCATCATCGATCAATGCATTGAATGTGGTTTATGTGAGCCGGCTTGTCCATCGGATGGTTTGTCGTTAACGCCGCGTCAGCGCATTGTATTGTGGCGTCAACATGAGTATTTAACGCGCACAGGAGAACACCCTGAATTATTGGCATCGATTCAAAAAGTCTATCCGTACATGGGGATCGATACCTGCGCCACAACCGGTATGTGCGCCACCCGTTGCCCCATTGGCATCAACACAGGCGAGATGATAAAATCTCTGAAAACTGCCAATCGCCAACCGGATTTGGCCAATTATGCAGAGTCCCACATTAACTTTTTAAGCAAAACAGCGCGCACAATGCTCAAAGGTGCTCATGTATTGGGCGCAAAACGCAGTCATGGTGTCACAAAATCACTACATTCTGTGTTCAAAGGCATTCCGATTTTACCCGAGCATTTGCCAAAAGCCGCCAAACCCATCACGCCAATTTTGGACAATGAAAAAACGCCGGTGGTCTACTTTGTTTCGTGCGTTAACCGCACCTTTGCAGAGGGCACACAAGAGGCCGTTTCGGTTGCGGATCATACATTATCATTATTTAGAAAAGCAGGCTATCACGCCATTTTCCCTGAGGATTATCAATCATTATGCTGCGGGCAACCTTTTGATTCACTCAAAGAAGTGCTCGCCAGCGAACGCGCTGCAAATCGCGTGAACCAAGCGTTATTACAAGCGAGTCAAGATGGACAATATCCTGTCTATATTGACAATGCACCGTGCGCCTTGCGTTTATTTGATGCGCAAGAACAAGGCTTGATTGATGCACGCTTAAAATTGTATGATTCCGCCTCATTTTTAGCAGCCTTTGTGTTGCCAAAATTGACCATCGTGCATAAGCGTGAGCAATTATCCCTGCATATTCCATGTTCGGCCACGAAAATGAACAGCGGCACCGCGCTCACACAATTAGCGGCCGCTTGCACGGATTCGCTGAACTTCACCAATATTGCGTGTTGTGGATATGCGGGTAATAAGGGGATGTTTTTGCCAGAGCTCAATGCGAATGCATTGCGTTTATTAAAGCAGAACATTCCAAGCAACTGCGAACATGGAGTTTCCATGAGCCGCACTTGCCAAATGGGTTTGACTGAACATTCCGGCATTGAGTATCACAGCATCGAAGCTTTGCTCAATCACTGTTCAGGTTAATTAAACCATTCATCTATCTGTAACTTGTAAATTATGCCGATCTATATTGTGGTAGATCGGTCTTTCAACTAGCCTTTTTTTTGACAGAGGTATTTTATGACATGGATGCAAAATTACACACCCATTATGAATCTGGGTGTCTCTTCACTATTTGCTGTATTGCCAATTGTAACGTTTTTCTTATGTTTGACCGTTTTTAAACTCAAAGGGTACATTGCCGGATTATTGACATTGTCAATGGCCATTTTAGTGGCAATTTTTGTATACGACATGCCGGTAACAATGGCATTTGCAGCCTCGGGTTATGGATTTGTGTATGGCTTATGGCCGATTGCGTGGATCATCATCACTGCCGTTTTCTTGTATAAGATTGCTGTGAAAACAGGGCAGTTTGACATCATCCGCTCATCGATCATCTCCATCACTGAAGATCAACGCTTACAGTTGTTATTGGTGGGTTTTGCATTCGGTGCCTTCTTAGAAGGGGCGGCAGGTTTTGGTGCGCCGGTGGCCATCACAGCCGCTTTATTAGTGGGCTTAGGGTTTAAACCTTTGTATGCAGCTGGTTTATGTTTGATCGCCAATACAGCACCAGTTGCTTTCGGTGCGATGGGCATTCCAATCATCGTTGCCGGTGAGGTTTCTCACTTAGATGCATTCCACATTGGTCAAGTGGTGGGTCGTCAGTTACCGATTTTATCCATCATTGTACCGTTTTGGTTAGTGGCCATGATGGATGGTTGGCGCGGTGTTCGCCAAACATGGCCAGCGGTTTTAGTGAGCGGCGTTTCTTTTGCCATCACGCAATTTTTAACAGCAAACTTTGTGGGTCCAGAATTACCAGACATCACTTCTGCATTGGTGAGCCTCATCTGTTTAACGTTGTTCCTTCGCGTTTGGCAGCCTAAAGAGATCTTCACATTTGATGGTCAGAAAAAACCTTCCCCAAGACAAGCCAGCGGTTACTCCATTAAACAAATTTTCATCGCATGGTCACCGTTTATCGTATTGACCATCATGGTGACATTGTGGAGCTTTAAATCTGTTCAAGCGTTATTGACCTTTGCCACATTCAAATTTGAAGTGCCATACTTACACAACTTAGTGATGAAAGGTGCCCCAATTGTTGAAGAACCAACGGCATATGCGGCTGTGTATACATTAAACATTTTGGGCGCTGTGGGCACATCTATTTTGATCGCTTGTGTGATCTCTATGGTGATTTTACGCATGAAGGTCACAGATGGCATCAAAACCTTCACGGAAACTTTATATGAACTCAGAATGCCGATTTTATCGATTGGCTTGGTGTTAGGTTTTGCATTCATTGCCAACTATTCTGGTTTATCTTCAACCTTAGCGTTACTTCTTGCACAAACGGGTGTATTGTTCCCATTCTTTGCACCATTCTTAGGTTGGCTCGGCGTGTTCTTAACAGGTTCGGACACTTCATCAAATGCGCTCTTTAGCTCATTGCAAGCGAACGTTGCCAATCAGTTGAATGTGACCCCTGAATTATTGGTAGCGGCAAACACCACCGGTGGCGTGACGGGTAAAATGATCTCTCCACAATCAATTGCGGTGGCATGTGCGGCAACAGGCATTGTGGGTAAAGAGTCTGAACTCTTTAGATTCACCGTTAAACACAGCTTGATCTTCTGTAGCTTTGTGGGCTTATTGACGATCCTTCAAGCTTATGTCATGCCATGGACATTGATTTTCTTTAATAAATAAAGTGTCATTGCTCATATGAATGCATACAATCCTCCCATTGGGAGGATTTTTTTATGGAGGCAATATGGATTTAACGTATGTGTATATGGATTCGCCACTTGGGCAAATGGTGTTGTGTGCCCTTGATGATCGGGTGTGCGCGGTGGATTTTGTGGAAGAGGATGCTTTGTTTGCCATCAAACGCATGGAAAAATGTCATCAAGTGATCGCAAAAGCAGGCAACAATGCGGTGTTATCGCAAGTTATGGGAGAATTAGAAGAGTATTTTCAACAGAAACGGACAATCTTTACAGTGCCGATGTTGTTGTCCGGCACGCCTTTTCAGCAAAGGGTGTGGCAGATTTTGTTAGAGATTCCGTATGGGCAAACCATCAGTTATAAAACTGAGGCATTGCGCTATGGCAATGAAAGGGCCATCCGCGCTATTGCTAGCGCGAATGGGAAGAACCCCCTGAGTATATTGGTGCCTTGTCACCGTGTGATTGGTAGCAATGGCGCGTTGGTCGGATATGCAGGTGGCCTGCATCGAAAAGCAGCGTTATTGACATTAGAGCAATCCTGACTCGTTTTTGGACTGACGCACTTTGTCAAAGGCTTGATTGATGGTGTTTAAATTACACTCTAATAAACCAATGTAAGAGTCACATGGCTCACCTTTTGGCATGATGGTGTCAGAGATGAGTTGACCGCCATCGGTGATGTGATAATCCTTCACAACTGTATTGACAAAGCGGCTTTGCTCCATGGATTCAGAGAAAATCACCGGAATTTGATTGTCTTTGATCATGGTTTGAATGCCGGCAAACACTTTCACGGATGGCTCGCTTAAGCTGTGGGCATCGAGCACAGGGAAGAACATCATCGGATAGCGCTCAGAAAAATAGCGGTAACTGTCATGGAGCACAATGCCTTTAAGTGGTTGGCTTGGGTTATCGTTGAGCGAATTCATAATGGTTTGATCCACTTGATGTAACTTTTCTTGATACGCTTCTAGATTTTTGGCATAAAACTCGCGGTTCTCAGGATCTTTTTCAGAAAGTGCTTTGGCAATGTTTTCCGCCATAATGATGCCGTTGAGCGGATTTTGCCAAACGTGAGGATCTGTATCGCCATGATCATGGTGGTGATGGTCGTGATCATGATCATCGTGGTCATGATGATGGTGATGCTGTTCATCTTCTGCTAAATGGATCACTTTGATGCCATCGCTTGCGGTCACCACTTCGCCTTTAAAGTTCGATTGCTTGGTGGCGCGCTTGAGCCAATGCTCAAAATTTAAACCGTTGATGATAAGTAAATCGGCATTGTATAAGCTCTGAATGTCCGACATGGTGGGCTCATAATTGTGCGGGTTTTGATTGCGCTTAATCATGGAGGTGATTTTGATTTTATCCTGCCCGATGTTGGCCGTGATGTCTTCTAAAATGGAGAAGGATGTCACCACATTGAGCTCAGCAAAGCTGAGGGACAAGCTTGAGGCAAAAAGTGCCGATAATAAAAGTTTTTTCATAAATTACACAGTTCCTTGTATAAAGTGTTGAGAATCTTGACGCACAAGGATGCCTTCAAGCTCCATCATCATGATGGCTTGGGTGGCAATTTGTGTGTCAAGTTGTGTTCTCGCCACGATGTCATCGATGGTGAGAGGTTCGGTGAGCAGCTCAAAAATTTGGCGCTCAATGGGATCGGTGGGCGTAGGCACAATTTTGCGCACCGGCTGTAAAGGCGTGATGGGTGCTACCATGGGTGCATCAACCGCATGTGCATTGGGCAGCCAATGCTTGAGCTCAGAGAAGATGTCAAACGTGGATTCCACCAATTTTGCCCCTTCACGAATGAGGCGGTGGCACCCTTTGGATTGTGGATTATGAATGGAGCTTGGGATGGCAAACACTTCGCGGCTCGATTCATTGGCTAAGCGTGCGGTGATCAGAGAGCCTGACTTTTCTGCAGCCTCCACCACTAAAACGCCTAAGGATAAACCGGCAATGATGCGATTGCGCTTTGGAAAATTATTGGCAATGGGCGGCGTATGCAGTGGAAATTCACTGACCAAAGCGCCATTGTGCGCCACGATTTTCTCGGCCAAAGAGCGATGCTGCTTTGGATAAATGTCATTTAAGCCTGTACCAAGCACCGCAATGGTGGGCGATGGACTCGCTAAGGTGCCATCATGGGCAAATTGATCAATCCCCATTGCAAGGCCGCTTGTGATGGTTAAACCATATTCACCCAATTGCTTGGCAAAGTGATAGGCATTTTGCTCGCCCTCTTTTGTCGGGTGACGCGTGCCCACAATGCCAAGTTGTGGATTGGATAAAATCTCGGGATTGCCGCGCACAAATAAGAGTGCTGGTGGATCATCACAAATGCGCAATAACTCAGGATAGCGATCATCCGTCACCACAAGAATGTGGTTTAAAGGATCGCTCTCCATCCATAAATGCGCCGCTTCAGCTTTTTGACGGGCGACATCAGAACGCGCGGCGATGACTTGATCTGTCATGCCAGCTTTTCGCCAGTCACTGTTAGAGGCGTTGACTGCAAGGGTGGCAGAATCAAAATGTGCCACCAATTGCATCAATCGTTTTGCGCCAATATGCTTTGTATAATAAAGCGTTAACCAATCGATCAGCATTGCCATTACCCTTTTTAAGATGAGAAATTTTTATCTCTCTAAGAGTATAGCAAAGCTGTCAATAGGTAAATTTTAAGGGCTAAATTAAACGAGGGGAATGATCAAATGCCAAAGGACGATCGTCACAAACGAGACGGGAATCCCGATGCTTGTGAGGAAATTTGCCAACTCAGGATCTAAGTTTTTATCTGCTGCGATGATGACGCTCATCACCATTGGCGCCATGCCGATCTCTAAAATCGTCACCATTGAGGTCATTGGACTTAAGATGTGATCAAAAATGAATAGGGCAGGAATGGCCACAGACAATGGCATGATGATCAATTTGACCAAGAGCCCAATGGAGATCATTTTCACCATGCTTTTATCGCGCGGTAAACTTAAGCTGCAACCAATGGAGAGCATGGTCAATGGCGTTAAGAGTGAGCCAAATGAGCTTAAGGCATATTGAATGGCTTCAGGGTATTCGATCGGGCGCAATAAAATGCCTAAAATGAGCGCCACAACCGGTGGATAAATGAGTAAACGCAGGAAGATCTGTTTAAAATTGACAGAGGTGCCAGAATACAGATTTGCCACTAAAATCCCCATGGTAAAGAGCAAAATGAGGTTTGATTGATCCACAATGATGGCCACATTGAGGGCATCATGTCCTAAAATGGCTTGCAGCAATGGAAAACCGACAAAGGAGGTGTTGCTCGTGCCACAAATGAGGATCAGGCAGCCAGTGGTGACTTTCGAGAAGGGAATAAAAAAGCGGATGGCATAGATGGCGCCAACCGCTACAATAAAGGCTATCCACGGGGATAAAATGGGGAAGAAGGCATCACCTTCTAGGTGGATGGTGTGAATTTTGTCAAGAATCAAAGCTGGTAATGCCACGCGGACAACGAGAAGATTCAGGGTTCGGATGAGTTCTTGGGGGTTGGTTAATCGGGACAGTAGTTTGCCTACGCCAAGACAGATGATGATAAAAATTAAACCGCTCATAATTGATTTTCGCCAATTGAGGTTGTTACAGAAGGGGCGTTATTTTATCACCATTGATGTGGTTAACGTTAGCGTTTGCGCACTTTTTGAGTGAACCGACGGTTGGATAGAGCCCCAAAACTGTCGAAGGATTGCGCGTTGCCATCTGTAAACTTTTTTCAAAAGAATAATTTAGCGCCATCGTATTTTGAATGCATGAATATAGATCAATGTGGGCACCGGCAAGCTTACCTTCGTGATTGACGAGGCGATTTTTCTCACGATAAATGGTGTGGCCATTGAAATCAAATGCCATTAAATCACTGCCGAGCGTGGCCATTGCATCCGTGACGAGCACAATATTGTCAGGATGTTTGGCCTCAATGGCAATTTTCACCATCGTTGGATCCACATGAATGCCGTCATGAATAATGGAGCCATAACTGTTTCGATCACTCAGCGCGACGCCTAAGATGGAAGGATCGCGTGATAACATCGGCGGCATGGCATTAAAGAGATGGGTAAAACCTTTTAAGCCATGATTGAGGGCAATTTGCGCCTCATCAGCCGTTGCGTTCGTGTGCCCTGCAAATACGATGATGCCCGCAGCCGTTAAGGCTTGAATCATCGATGGGGGTACAATCTCAGGCGCGAGCGTGATCATCACTTTGCCAAGGTTGCGCTGCGTTAAACTTTGCAGCAGCTCATCACTTAATGGATGAATGTTTTTTTCAAAGTGAATGCCGCGTTTGGCTGCATTGATCATCGGGCCTTCTAAATGGATGCCAAGTAAACCTGGCATATTTTCTGCCATGGCGGCTTCCACTGCATCTAATGCGCGTGCAATGGTGTCATCATCACTGGTGATTAAGGTGATCATGATGTGATGAGTGCCAAGGGCGCGGTGCGCATTGACAATGGTGCGGATGCCTTCTAACGTTGGCTCATTATTAAAGAGCACGCCACCGCCGCCATTGACTTGTAGATCAATGAAGCCCGGAATCAACATGCCATCACTGTAATAGCTTTGGGATAAAAAAGTGGGGCTTTGGGTGATGCTGTGCACGCGATTGTGCTCAATGTTGAGCCACGCATCATGATGGTGCTGTTCACCATCATAAATGTGAGAAGCAAAGAGAGATTGCGCCATATTAAACCGTTTTGGTCACTTTATTGAGAAAAGGTGGCTCATCCGGATTCATGCCTTTTTTCATGGCGATCTCTTCGATGATGCTATAGAGCGCGGTGGTTTGAATCATGGGCTGAATGAGCGGGGAAGAGGCCGGAATGACCAATGTTTTTTCATCAAAGGCTTTGCTGTCGACGGTGTAGACATTCGCACCTAAATTGAGGAGCTTTTGTGTCGTTTCAACTGAGACTTTATGGCTTTCATCATTCATCAAAAAGTGCAAAATTGGAATGCCGCGTTCAATGAGGGCAAGCGGACCATGGAAAAACTCAGAAGATGAGTAATCTTTTGCAAACACTTGGCAGGTTTCATTGAATTTTAGTGCCACTTCTTTAGCGGTGCTAAAGTTAAAGCTGCGGCCTAAACAAAAGAGTTGATCTTCTGTGACCATGGCATCGGAAAATTGATCCCAACGCGTGTGCACCACTTGATCCATCACTTCAGGGAGGTGATAGAGTTCATCGGCCAAATCATTTTTACCGCAAAACATGGCATAAATGGAGGCAAAGGCATAAATGGTGGCAATGTAGGATTTTGTCGCCGCCACGCTGTGCTCTTTACCGGCTTTTAGGCCAAACAAAAAGTCAGACATTTTTGCAAGCGGGGAGTTTTCATCATTGACCAAACCAATGACAGTTGCACCGCCAGCTTTGGCATTTTCTGCATATTTGATCAAGTCAGGGCTCGAGCCTGATTGCGAGCAGACAAATAACAAATGGTTGTTAAAATTGAGGGTGCGATCATAAATGGAGGCCACCGATGGTGAGGCCATAGAAACGGGGATGTTTAACGCCGTTTCAAAAATGTATTTGGCATAATAACAAGCATTTTTTGAGCTGCCGCGCCCTAATAGCGTGATGCCGTGAATGGTCTCTTTTTTAATGAATTCAGCCAATTTGATGAGCATTGGGGCATTGCTTTCCCCCTGTTTGGCTATGACATCTGGGATTTCTCTGATTTCCTTTGCCATATAAGTGGACATAATTTTTATTCCTTGTTCATGTTTTTAAGTTGATGTGCACCTGAGAAACTTTTCGCAAATTGCATGGCCACTCGGCCGCTGCGTGATCCGCGTAAAAGGGCAAATTGTAACGCCTCGCGTTCGGCGTCAGGCGTGAAGTGACAATCCGGATCTAAGGTGGTTAACCAATTTTTGACAACATTGAGGTAATCTTGTTGGGAAAAACTATAAAAGGTGAGCCATAAGCCAAAGCGCTCAGAAAGGGAAATTTTCTCCTCAATGGCATCGCCTAAATGCACCTCACCGTTGTGATCATGTTGCGCGCGTTCATTATCTTTCATGTATTCAGGCAGCAAATGACGACGGTTTGAGGTGGCATAAAATAAAATATTGTCTGGCGGGTTCATTAAAGAGCCATCTAGAAGCGCTTTTAATGATTTATACGCCGCATCGTTCTCTTCAAAAGAGAGATCATCACAAAAGATGATGAAGCGCTCATTAGATTCACTGAGGCAGGTGAGCAGCTTTTGTAGATCCCCTAACGCATCGCGGTCAATTTCTACCATTTTTAGGCCTTGATCGGCAAACGCTGTCAAGGTGGCTTTAATGAGGGAGGATTTACCGGTGCCGCGTGCGCCTGTTAAAAGCACATTGTTTGCTGGTAGACCATGCAAAAATTGTAAGGTGTTTTGTCGAAGTGCCTCAATTTTATCTTCAACGCCCACTAAATTTTGATAATCAATGGCTGCAAAGCGAGGGATCGGTTGAAGGTGCGCCGGCATCCATTGACCAGCGCGCACCCAACGAAAGGCCGCGCATTCGGAAAAATCCACACAAGGTGGAACTTTCGGAATGAGCGGCTCAATTAAAGCAATGAGCGACAAAAGTCGCTCATTGAGAAGAGATTGATTGCTCATGGGCAATTACCCTTTGAATCGTCCAAATTTCATAATGCGATCATAACGTTGTTCCATGCGTGTGTCAGGATCTAACGCTTCTAATTCATTTAAGTATTGAAGGATTTGATGTTTAACAGATAAAGCCACCATTTCATGGTTGCGATGTGCGCCGCCTTCTGGCTCAGGAATCACGCAGTCAATGAGTTCAAGGTCAGACAAACGATCGGCTGTGATGCCCATTGCATTGGCCGCTTCCGTTGATTTATCCGCACTTTTCCAAAGAATGGAGGCACAACCCTCAGGTGAAATGACAGAATATGTGGAGTATTGAAGCATCATCACGCGATCGCCCACCGCAATGGCCAATGCACCGCCTGAACCACCTTGACCAATGATGGTACAAATGGTTGGCACTTTAAGCTTACTCATTTCCAATAAATTGCGTGCAATCGCTTCACTTTGGCCGCGCTCTTCTGCGCCAATGCCAGGATAGGCCCCGGGAGTATCAACGAATGTCACAATCGGGACATTAAAGCGTTCTGCCAATTTCATTAAGCGCAATGCTTTACGATAACCTTCAGGACGCGGCATGCCAAAGTTGCGTTGGATTTTTTCTTTTGTGTCACGGCCTTGTTGATGACCAATGATCATCACAGGATGATCACCAATGCGCGCAAAACCGCCCACGATGGATTTGTCATCCGCATACGCGCGATCACCATGAAGCTCTTGGAAATCGGTGGCTAAATATTTGATGTAGTCAAACGTGTAAGGACGCAATGGATGGCGCGCCACTTGTGAGATTTGTGAGGGCGACAATTTAGAGAAAATGGATTTAATCTCATTTTTGCGCTCAGCTTGCAATAAAGACAAAGCCTCGCTCACGTCTGCACCGGCTTGGGATGCTGCGCTTTGTAAGGCTTCGATTTTAGCATCGAGTTCTAAAATGGGTGCTTCAAAACTTAAAAAATTAGGGTTCAAAACTCATACTCCTAGAGTTAACGAAATGGGCATATTCTAGCATGCCCATTTCAAAACTAAAAAGAACGGATTATTTTGCTAAATAATCAGCCATAATTTTTTTATGTTCATTCAATTTTTCAGCGGTTAAAAATGCCAACTCTAAGCTTTGGGCTGCATTTAAACGCGGATCACAATGTGTGTGGTAACGGCTGGATAAATCAGCATCTGTGATGTTTTGTGCGCCACCTGTACACTCTGTGACATCTTTGCCTGTCATTTCAAAGTGAACGCCGCCGGCATGCGTTTTTTCAGCATTGTGTGCATCAAAGAATGCCGTTACTTCTGCCAAAATTCTGTCAAATGGACGCGTTTTATAACCCGATTCCGTTTTGATGGTGTTGCCATGCATTGCATCACAAATCCACACCACATGACGGCCTTCTTGTTTCACGCGGCGAAGCAATTGAGGCAAGTAATCTAAAAGATTTTTATCCCCCATGCGCGTGATGAGTGTTAAGCGGCCCGGTTCATTGTTGGGATTTAAAGTGTCAATCAAGCGAATCAAATCATCGCCCGATAAGTGTTGGCTCACTTTGACGCCAATTGGGTTAGAGATGCCGCGGGCAAATTCAATGTGTGCGCCATCTAATTGACGCGTGCGCTCACCAATCCAAATGAAGTGGGCAGAGGTGTCATACCAATCGCCTGTTGTGGAATCCACACGCGTCATCGCTTCTTCATAACCAAGGAGCAACATTTCATGAGAGGTGTAAAAATCCACTTCTTTTAAGGCGCGTGTTGAATCTGGGCGAATGCCGCATGCGGTCATAAAGTTCAAGGCATCTTGAATGCGGTTGGCAAGATCAGCATAACGTGCCGCTTGCGGTGTGGCATCGAGAAAATCCATCGTCCAGCCTTGAACACGGTGCAAATCTGCATAACCGCCGGTGGCAAAGGCACGGATTAAGTTGAGGGTTAAACCTGCTTGACCATATGCTTTCCACAAACGCTCAGGATCTGGCGTGCGTGACTCTTTGGTAAAATCAATGCCATTGACAATGTCACCACGGTAGCTTGGCAATGTCACACCATTGATGGTTTCTAAATCTTCTGAGCGCGGCTTGGCAAATTGACCCGCCATGCGCCCGATTTTAATCACAGGGCTGCTTGCGGCAAAAGTGAGCACCACCGCCATTTGTAAAAGCACGCGAAAACTATCTCGAATATTTGTGGCGTTGAATTCTGAAAAGCTCTCTGCACAATCCCCGCCTTGCAATAAGAATGAGCGTCCATAAGCGGCTTCTGCCAATGCTTTTTTCAGGGTACGAGCTTCCCCTGCAAAAACCAGTGGCGGTGCTTGATGTAAACGATCTTCAACTTCTTTTAATTTTGCAGCATCTGGGTAATTGGGCATTTGTGCCGCAGGAAATTTTCTCCAACTATCCGGTGTCCAAATATTAGACATAATTTTATCCTTTTCACTTCTAAAAAAAGAAGACTGAGTTCAGTCTTCTTTTTTAATCATTAAACTTTAGTTTTTAGACTGATCCACTAAACGATTTTGTGCGATCCATGGCATCATAGAGCGCAATTTTGCACCGGTTTTTTCAATTGGGTGCTCTGCTGTCAAACGACGACGCGCAGTCATTGAAGGGTAATTGGTTTTGCCTTCTAAGATGAACATTTTGGCGTATTCACCTGTTTGGATGCGTTTTAATGCTTGACGCATCGCTTCTTTAGACTCAGCATTCACCACTTCGTGACCGGTCACATATTCACCATACTCAGCATTGTTTGAGATGGAGTAGTTCATGTTCGCGATGCCGCCTTCGTACATTAAATCTACGATGAGTTTTAACTCATGTAAACATTCAAAGTACGCCATTTCAGGTGCATAACCGGCTTCTGTCAATACTTCAAAGCCTGCTTTAACCAATTCAACTGCACCGCCACACAATACGGCTTGCTCACCAAATAAGTCAGTTTCAGTCTCTTCGCGGAAATCTGTTTCAATCACGCCCGCGCGGCCGCCACCGTTGGCAGATGCGTAAGCCAATGCGATCTCTTTCGCTTTACCAGAAGTGTCTTGGTAAACTGCGATCAAAGTTGGCACACCGCCACCTTTAACATATTCAGAACGCACAGTGTGGCCAGGGCCTTTTGGTGCGATCATGATGACGTCTAAATCTTTGCGTGGCACGATTTGGTTGTAATGCACGTTAAAGCCATGAGCAAAGGCAAGGGCAGCGCCTTCTTTGATGTTTGGCTCGATGGATTCTGAATACACTTCAGGTTGATTTTCATCAGGCAATAAGATCATCACAAGGTCAGCGGCTTTAGTTGCATCTGCCACTTCCATAACAGTGTGACCTGCATTGACGGCTTTAGACCAAGATGCACCATTTTTACGAAGACCCACCACCACATTCACACCTGAATCTTTTAAGTTTTGTGCATGTGCATGACCTTGTGAACCGTAACCTATGATGGCAACAGTTTTGTCTTTTAATAAGGATAAGTCTGCATCTTTGTCATAATAAATGTTCATAAATTGATTCCTTTAAACTGGTTAATTTTTGTTGCTGTTATTTTTGGTCTAACAGCTAATAGTAATAGTCAAAATGTTAATTGATTGTCAAGCCTTTTGCGCCACGAACTAAGCCAAGGGCACCTGAACGGACAATTTCAATGATGCCAAGGGTCTCGACAGCAGTGACAAAAGCGTTCAATTTATCGGCGGTTCCGGTCATTTCAATGGTGTAACTCGACTCAGTGACATCTAATAGGCGACCGCGGAACATATCGTTTAAGCGATAGAGCTCAGAGCGCGCGTTTTCAGATTCAGCCTTCACTTTAATGAGCATGATTTCACGCTCAATGTGGGAGCCATCGGTTAAATCCACCAATTTGATCACATCGATCAGTTTATTGAGTTGTTTGACGATCTGCTCAATGACTGCAGCATTTGCAAAGGTCACGAGGGTCAATCGAGAAATTGACTGATCTTCTGTCGGTGCAACCGATAAACTTTCAATGTTATAACCGCGAGCAGAGAAGAGATTCACTACGCGCGATAAGGCACCTGACTCATTCTCCATTAAGATGGAGATGATGTGTCGCATGGGTTGTTGAGTTGTGTTCGTCATCATTGTCTCCTTATACTTGGCTCAATCCATCAACGGTTGTGTTTTCCATTTTATCCCGACCACGTAAAATCATCTCGTGATGACCTTTACCGGCAGGAATCATGGGGAATACGTTCGCATCTGAATCCACAATGATGTCTAAGAAAATGGTCTTATCTTTTTGCTTAAAGGCTTCGATAAGGGCGGGTTCTAGATCTTTTGGATCTCTGATTTGAATCCCGTCATGCCCGTAGGCTTTTGCTAAACCAATAAAGTCTGGTAACGATTCGAAATAGCTCATGCAGTAACGCTTCTTAAAGAAGAACTCTTGCCACTGACGAACCATGCCAAGGTAACCGTTGTTTAAATTCAAAATTTTTACAGGTGTGTGATATTGCAACATGGTGGAGAGCTCTTGAAGCATCATCTGAATGCTGCCATCGCCCGTGATGCACGCCACATCTTTATCTGGGCAACCAATTTTTGCGCCCATCGCTGCAGGTAAACCAAAGCCCATGGTGCCAAGACCGCCTGAGTTGATCCATTGTCTTGGGTGATCAAATTTGTAGTACTGTGCTGCCCACATTTGGTGTTGACCCACATCTGTGGTCACAATGGCTTGGCCTTTTGTCACTTTATATAAGGCTTCCACCACTTGTTGAGGCTGAATGATGCCGGGCGTTAAGTCATAACCCAAAGAATCCATTTTGCGCCAATCATCGATTGTTTTCCACCATTTGGCCAATGCCTCTTGGTTGAGCTGTTTTTCACCGCTTTTCACAAGTTCTAAGAACTCAGATAAAATTGGCTTAACTTGACCCACCAATGGAATGTCTGTAAAGACATTTTTGCCAATGGATGAAGGATCCACATCGATGTGGATGATTTTGGCATGTGGGCAAAAGTGCTCAAGCACGCCAGTGATGCGGTCATCAAAACGCGCACCAATGGCAAAGAGCACATCACAATTGTGCATCGCCATGTTCGCTTCATAGGTGCCGTGCATGCCGAGCATGCCCACAAATTGGCGATCAGAGGCAGGATAAGCACCCAAACCCATTAAAGTATTGGTGATGGGCACATTTAAGCGTTTGACCATTTCCACCAATTCATCACATGCATCCCCTAAAATCACGCCGCCGCCTGTGTAGATCATTGGACGTTTGGCTGTCATCAAAAGGTTATAGGCTTTTTTGATCTGTCCTGAGTGACCTTTGACAATTGGATTGTAGGAGCGCATGGCAATTTTTTTTGGGTAGCTGAATTTAGCTAAAGCCACCTGAACATCTTTTGGCACATCGATCACCACAGGGCCAGGGCGGCCAGTTGTGGCAATGTGAAACGCTTTTTTAATCGTAATCGCTAAATCTTCAACGTTTTTGACTAGGAAGTTATGTTTAACACAAGGACGGGTGATGCCAATGGTGTCCACTTCTTGGAACGCATCATTACCAATCAAGCTTGTGGCCACCTGACCTGAAAAGACCACCATGGGAATGGAGTCCATATAAGCTGTGGCAATGCCGGTGACAGCATTGGTGAGCCCTGGGCCAGATGTGAGTAAAACAACGCCGGGTTTGCCTGTCACGCGCGCATAACCATCAGCCGCATGGGCTGCAGCTTGCTCGTGGCGGACGAGGACGTGCTTAATTTCATCTTGTTGATAAATGGTGTCGTAAAGTGGTAGTACAGCCCCCCCTGGATAACCAAATATATATTCTACTTTCTCCTCAATAAGAGACTTTATAATGATTTCTGCACCTGAAGATTTCACGGTTTACCTCTGTTTTTTGTGTATCTATTTGTTTTAAATATGCTATGACCTGAAAGATTCGATTCTCAATAACTTCGCCTTGCCGCGGATGTTCGCGAGTGCTTCAATCGCGCGTAAGGATTCGAGAATTGCGTGTTCTTTCGTTTCATGCGTTGTCATAATGATATTAGCGAGATTGTCATCAACAGATTTTGTCTGGATCATCAATTCAATACTAATATCATGCTGAGCTAGGATATGGGTAATATCAGAAAGCACACCAGGTTGGTCCACAGCTTTAATTCTTAAATAGTAGGCTGTGTGAATGTCTGCTTGTGGCAGAATGGGCGCATTAGAGAGCGCCTGATTTTGGAAAGCTAAATAAGGCACATAGTGCTCTTTATCCGCTTCTAACATGCGTGAGATGTCCGCTAAGTCAGACAACACAGAAGATGCTGTGGGTTTGCCGCCTGCACCTGCGCCATAACTTAAAACGGGTCCAACGCCATTGGCTTTGACCAATACAGCATTCATCACGCCATTGACGTTAGAGATGAGCTCGGATTTTGGAATCAAAGTGGGATGCACGCGAATTTCAATGCCTTCGGGTAAATATTTCGCGATGCCCAAATGTTTAATGGTGTAGCCCAATTGATTGGCATATTGAATGTCTTCTGTTTCTAAAGTAGAAATGCCTTCCACAAAGACTTTATCAAACTGTAATGGAATGCCAAAGGCAATGGAGGCCAAAATGGTGAGTTTATGAGCAGCATCAATGCCTTCAACATCAAACGTTGGATCCGCTTCTGCATAACCTAAGGCTTGAGCATCTTTTAACGCATCTTCAAAGGAGCGGCCTTTCTCTTTCATCTCCGTTAAGATGTAGTTGCCTGTGCCATTAATGATGCCCGCTAAAGATTCAATTTTGTTACCAATTAAGCTTTCACGTAAGGTTTTGATCACAGGAATGCCGCCAGCAACAGAGGCTTCAAACATCAACATTAAGCCTTTTTCCGCCGCTTTCTTAAAGAGCTCATTGCCGTGCGTGGCAATTAAGGCTTTATTGGCTGTGATCACATGTTTATTTTGATCAAGGGCTGTTTGAATGTAACTTAAGCTTGGTTCAATGCCGCCCATGAGTTCGACTACCACATCGATGTTTGGATTCATCAAAACATCATTGACATCTGTGGTGAGGGATAAACCGTAAGGATTGTCACGGTCCATTGAGCGCACAAAGATTTTTTCAATCGCAAATTCGTACCCTGTACGACGCGTAATTTCCGCATGATTTTCTTTAATTAAATCAACAACTCCCGTTGCAACTGTACCAAAACCCAAAATACCAATATTCAAACGTTTCATGCGCTAATAATTCCAATGTGACTAATGTGTTAACTGTTTTAATAATTCTTCGATGACAAAACCTGAACATAAAGATATATCATAAGGTGTGGCATCATGGAACATGTAAGCACCACTTGTGATTAATTTATGTTCAATATCGATGTGTCCTTCGTGTAATTTTGTCTCGATGTGGTTGATATTCCAATCATTTAATGCCGGTAAAAAATTTCCCGCATTTTCAGCGGCGCCAAAGCTGACAGATGCTGCTTTTTGCGCATCACGCATCGCAAGTGCTGCGACCAATGGCGCGGCACAAATGGCAACCACCCAAAGATTGTGGTCAATGGCATCTTTTAAGGCGCGGCCAATGTCATCCATTAACGTCGCTTTGTTGCCTTTTTCAAGGAAATTTGTGAAATTTTTCACAGCGCCAAAGCCACCTGGCATAATCACTGCAACATATTCACTGGCATCAAATTGGTCAATGGGGGCAATGTTGCCGCGGGCAATGCGTGAGGATTCCACTAAAATATTGCGAAGCTCTGGCATGGATTCCATCTCTTTGTGATTGATGACATCGGCTTGGGAACGGTTCGGTGCAAAGCACACTACATCAAAGCCATGTTGGGCAAGGGCAACACGCAAGGTGACAGCTTCTGTAATCTCAGTGCCATCTAAATGTCCTGATCCCGATAAAAAGAACGCAACTTTCCTGTTCATTTCATGCTCTCCCCATAAAATTTATTTTTATTTGTGATTCATTTGATCATATCGACTATTTTTGTAGATTGCTATAGCTAAATGCAAAGAATTCGAGATAGGGAAGAAACCCCACTTTTTTTAGTGTAGAATTGAGCCGAAATATCAGAGAGGAAAACCGCCATTATGATCAAACAGATGACACTTGGACTCGTTGTTGGGCTATTCATTTCGATGGGTAGTGCCAGCGCAAAAGCGCCAAAAGAAGAGAATCTAATGCTGAATTTCTTATTGGGTGAATTGGCATTTCAACGCAATGATCTTGAAACTGCAGAGAATTATCTGGCAAAAGTCACCAAAGACAATAACATTGCCTATGTGTTAAGACAGCAATTTAACATCGCCTATGTCAATGGTGATTATCTCAAAGCCCTCTCGTTATTGAATCAGATTTTAGAAGATGAGCCCGATAACATCGAAGTGCTGCTGTTTGAGGCCATCATTTATGCCCAATTAAACGACAACAGTAAAGCAGCTGCGGTAATGAATCGTGTGGCAACGCTGTATGCCAAAGATCAGCCTGACGACAATGGTTTTCACTTTTTGTACCGTGAATTAAAAGGGGCGATTGCACCGGATCAATTTTTAAAGATTTATCGTCAAATTGCGAAAATGAATGATTATTCCCCAGAAGTGACGCCGCTTTTAGCGAGCCTTTTGGTGGACAATGGTTTGTATGAAGAAGCATTGCAATATTTAACGCGCGTGATTGACCAAGCGCCAGACAATGCCGTCAATTACGCATTGTTAATGTATGTGTATGCGCTGTTAAATGAGCCTGAAACTGGCTTGGCCATGGTCAAAGCGGCGGCTGAACAGAGCGGTCAAGTGGATTTGAAATTAGAGTATGCCCAAGGGCTCATCAATCAATTTAATTATGCTGCGGCTTTGCAATATATCAAAGAGTTGGCCAAAACGCAGCCAAATCATGCAAAAGTGCAAGGCCAATTGGCATTTCTCTATTTTGTCTATCAAGACAGCGATGCTGCCCGAACCCATTTAGATAAAATGGTGCAATTAAAGGGCGATTATGTGACGGTGATCTACAAAATGGCAGACTTTGCTCGCTCAGCAGGGCGCATGGGCGATTTGTATGATGTGTTGCCAAATGTCAATGTGATTGATGTGCAAGTGGTGCGTTTGTTGTCAGAAGCGGACATGGCATTGAAGAAAAAATCATATGCCACATTTTTGGCGATTTTTGATGAACTTCGCACTAAATTCCCGGATCGTGCAGAATATTTATATAATCAGCAGTTAGAGATGTTGGATACATCCTTTGATTATCAGCTCTTATTGCCTTATGCTGAGATTTTAGATGTGGTGACCAATTATGAAGTGTTCACCTATTCATATTACAAAGCCATTGCCTATGAAGGGATGCAAAAACCGGCTCAAATGCAAGCGGTGCTCAAAGCTTGGCTCAATAAACATCCGGATGATCCCTTAGCGCTCAATGGTTATGGTTATATGCTCTTAGAAAATGCCAAAACAGAGGCGCAAGCGAAAAAAGCCTTGGGGTATTTACAAAAAGCCATTGCCTTAGCGCCAGAGGAGCCAGCCATTATGGACAGTTTAGGCTGGGCGTATTTTAAGGCCAAAGATTATGCAAAAGCACGTCAATACATTGTTCCGGCATTTCATCGCCTAAAAGAACCGGATGTGATCAGTCACTACATTGCTTTATTGATTGAAGAGCAAGCGATTGATCAGGCGCGTGCATTATTTGAACAGTTGCAAGCCATTTTACCCACGCATCCTGAAACATTGGCTTTGCTTAAACAATATCCAGAGGTTTTACAGTAGTGATGAGACAGGTTTTACATAGATTATCCCGCTGCATCGGTGTATTGATTGTATTGCTCGGCATGATGCCGTGGGCATTGGCTGTCACATTGGTTGGCAATGGCACAAGCTCCACAACGCCTGATGGCAATTTACGCATCGTTTTTCCTCTGAATGAGCGCACCACATTTACAAGCTTTCGTTTAGACAGCCCGCCGCGCTTAGTGGTGGACATTCCAAATGCGCAATTGCGTAATAAAGTGCAATCGTTGGCCATTGCCGGCAAACATGTGGCCGGCGTGCGTTTAGGCACGCAGCAAGGCACGGATTTACGCATTGTGGTGGATTTGACGCAATCGGTGCCCGGCACAACGGCTTTGGTGAAAGGTAAGCAGGGCTATGAATTGGTCATCATGATCAGTCAAGGCGCCACAGCCGTTTCCCGTGATATGGCCATTACTCGCGAATCTGAAATGGTGGTGGCAGAGCAGTCGAGCGTACAAGTGGCCAAGCAAGTGCCAAAGAAAAATGTCATTGTGGTGATTGATCCTGGTCACGGTGGTAAAGATCCTGGTGCGATCGGGCAAAACAAAACACGTGAAAAAGATGTGGTGCTGGCCATTGGTAAAAAATTGCGGGATCGCATTAATAAAGAGCCTGGTATGCGTGCAGTGATGACGCGTGACAGCGATCGCTTCATTCCGCTGCGTGAACGCGTGTTGATCGCAAAACGTCAAAAGGCAGACATGTTTATCTCCATCCATGCGGATGCGGCGCTCAATCGCTCTGCATGGGGCGCATCGGTTTATGTCTTGTCCACAAAAGGGGCATCGAGTGAAGCTGCGCGTTTGTTGGCGGAAAAAGAGAACCGCTCGGACATCATTGCGGGCGTTAAAATGTCTGATAAAGACAATGCCATTGCATCAATGCTCTTAGACATTTCCCAAGATGCCACCATTGAAGCCTCCCATGAGTTGGGCGCACAAATCCTAACGCAGTTGCAGCGCGATACGAAATTGCATAAGCAAAATGTGGAGCGAGCAAACTTTGCGGTGCTCAAAGCACCAGACATTCCTTCAGTTTTGGTGGAAACAGGCTTTATCTCAAACCCTGATGATGAGAAAAAGCTGAAAAGTGCTTCGCATCAAAATCGTTTAGCTGATGACATGATGAAGGGCGTGCGTGCATACTTTAAAAAACGTCCTGCGGTTGAGCTCGTTTACAGCACCGTTGCGCCACCTAAAAAAGTGAACCCAACGCCGGTGCCGCCGCCCACGATTACAGCGCGCCCCAATCCAACGCCTGCTGTGCCAGAGGTGCGTTTAGAGAGCCCATCACATGCCAAAGATGCCCAAGTGGTGTTTCCAGAATTATCGCTTGAGTCTCAGCAAAATGTACAGTCGGCGCAAGTGGTGGCAAAACCTAAACCGCAACCTGCGGTCAAACGTCACACAGTGCAGCGCGGTGAAGCGTTGGCAGACATTGCCAAACGTTATCGTGTATCGCTCGAGAGCTTATTGAAAATCAATCGCTTGCCGAGCAATCAATTGCGTGTGCCGGTGGGCACTGTGCTCGTGTTACCGTAAGGGAGTGCAAAGCAATTCAAATCGGATAGCGTAAATTGTTAAAAATATAAAGAAATTGATAAATTCGGTCATTTTTGTGGGGTTGGAAGTTTGTTTCTCTGATAATTTCAGGTATGATAATCCGCTTCTCTGGCCATCTTTATTTGAGAGTAATAGTAATGTCTTCGATTATTTCTTTATGTGGTTCTTTGGCGCTATCCGATTTTAGATTGGAGAAGCTTCGACAAAATGCAGCAAGGTTGAATCTGCCGCCTGATATTAATATAACCGCAACATATTGGTATTTTATAGAAAGCAAACAACCCTTAACATCCTCATCTTTATCCTCTCTCTCGGCTATTTTAACAGCCACACAAAATCCTCCTCCTGCGCTCTCTTCTAGCGAACATCTCTTCTTAGTCACACCTCGCATTGGCACCATCTCTTCTTGGGCATCTAAAGCAACAGACATTGCACACAATTGTGGCTTTGATGATGTGTTGCGCATTGAACGCACGATTGCGTATGTGTTGGGTGGCGACTTAACCGATGCTGAGCGCAAAGGTTGGGGTGCTTTATTATATGATCGCATGACAGAGTCATTACTCACTTCATTTGATGAGGCCGAATCACTCTTTCATCACACACAAGCGCGCACGTATGAATCGATTGATATTTTAGGTGAAGGCATCAGCGCTCTACAAAAGGCGAATGTGACTTTTGGTTTTGCCTTGTCAGAAGATGAAATCGAATACTTAGTTGAAAACTATCAAAAATTGGGTCGCAACCCCACAGATGTAGAGCTTATGATGTTTGCTCAAGCAAACTCAGAGCACTGCCGCCATAAAATCTTCAATGCAGATTTTATTTTAAATGATGAAAAACAGCCAAAATCACTGTTTCGCATGATCAAAGATACCCACGAGAAAACGCCAGAAGGTACTGTGGTTGCGTATAAAGACAATGCATCGGTGATTGAAGGTTATACGATTGATCGCTTTTATCCAAATGCGGATGCGTGTGAATACCAATTCAATGAAGAACTCACACACATCGTGATGAAAGTGGAAACCCATAACCATCCCACAGCCATTTCACCCTTTGCAGGCGCATCCACAGGTGCCGGCGGTGAGATTCGTGATGAAGGCGCCACCGGCCGCGGTGCACGTCCAAAAGCGGGTTTAACCGGTTTTAGCGTTTCCAATCTTCAAATCCCAAATTATGTGCAGTCGTGGGAGCAGTATCAGAACGATGGCAGTTATGGTAAACCGGATCGCATCAGCAGCGCCTTTGACATCATGATCGATGGCCCATTGGGCGGCGCTGCCTTTAACAATGAATTTGGTCGTCCAAATTTATTGGGCTACTTTAGAACCTTTGAAGCACCTTATAAAGGCAAAGTGCGTGGTTATCATAAACCCATCATGATTGCCGGTGGTTTAGGGAACATTCAAGCACAGCAAGTGGAAAAAGGCATTTTCCCTGCTGGCGCATTGTTGATTCAATTGGGCGGCCCGGGTTTATTGATTGGTTTAGGCGGCGGCGCAGCCTCGAGCATGGAAACTGGCGCAAACAGTGCCGATTTAGACTTTGACTCTGTGCAACGCGGTAACCCTGAAATCGAACATCGTGCACAAGAGGTGATCGATCGCTGTTGGCAGCTTGGTGATCAAAACCCGATTGTCTCCATTCATGACGTGGGTGCTGGCGGTTTATCGAATGCCTTCCCTGAGTTGGTCAATGATGCAGGGCGCAGTGCCATTTTCAATTTGCGTGACATTAAGCTGGAAGAAGAGGGCTTAAGCCCAATGGAAATCTGGTGTAATGAGGCGCAAGAGCGTTATGTATTGGCCATTTTGCCTGAAGATTTAGAACGTTTTCGCACATTGTGTGAGCGTGAACGTTGTCCATTTGCTGTTGTGGGCACCGCAACCGATGATGGCGTGTTAAAGGTCAAAGATGCGCTGTTTGACAATGAACCTGTGGATTTACCATTGGACATTTTATTGGGTAAACCGCCAAAAACCACGCGCATTGATCACACGATTGTGGATGCAGAGATTCCTTTTAATGCCACACAAGTGGATTTGGTTAAAAGTGCATATGATGTATTACGTTTGCCAACTGTGGCGAGCAAAAACTTCCTCATCACCATTGGGGATCGCACTGTGGGCGGCTTAACGTATCAAGATCAAATGGTGGGACCTTATCAAGTACCGGTTTCGGATGTGGCTGTGACAAAAATGGGCTTTGACACCACGCACGGCGAAGCGATGACAATGGGTGAAAAAGCCCCTGTTGCTTTGTTTGATGCTGCAGCATCTGGCCGTTTAGCAGTGGGTGAAGCCATCACGAACATTGCCGCAACAGACATTGGTGAGATCAAACGCATTAAATTGTCGGCAAACTGGATGGCGCCTTGTGGTTTACCGGGCGAAGATGAAAAACTCTATCGCACAGTGGAAGCGGTTTCGAATTTCTGTCAGGATTTATCATTGTCCATTCCGGTGGGTAAAGATTCTTTATCCATGAATACAGTTTGGGAAGATCAAGGCGAGCAAAAGTCCGTCACCGCACCATTATCTTTGGTGATCACCGCCTTTGCACCGATTGAAAATGTGCGTAAAACAGTGACGCCAGAGCTCAAAGCTGTAGAAAATAGTCAGCTCTTTTTGGTGGATTTAGGGGCAGGGCATGCGCGTTTAGGCGGCAGTGCTTTAACACAAGTCAATGGTCAATTGTCTGATGTGGCACCGGATGTATCGAGCGAACATTTAGGGGCATTCTTTAAACTCATGCAGCGCATGGTGGCGACGGGCGAATTGCTTGCTTACCATGACAGAGGTGATGGCGGTTTATTGGCCACATTGGCAGAAATGATGTTTGCTGGCCGCTTAGGTATGCACATTGATTTAAGTAGCGTAAAAGCGGCATTGGTGGCAGAAGGCTCAAGCCATGAGCAACATCTACGCATGCTCTTTAACGAAGAGTTGGGTGCAGTTGTGCAAATTGATGAGAGCTTTGCGGGTAATTTCACTGCACTTGCAGAAGCAATGGGCATTGGGCATTTGGTGCATCAAATCGGTACGGTGGTGGATGATTACACACTCACCATTCGCGCAAATGATGAAACATTATTGACAGAATCTGGCGTAGCATTGCAGAAAGCTTGGAGCGAAGTGAGTCATCACATGCAACGCTTACGCGACAATCCTGCGGCAGCGGATAGCGAATTTGCGTTGATTGAAACGCCTGAGCTTAAAAAACTCTTTACAAAAACCACCTTTGATGTCAATGAAGACATTGCAGCGCCTTACATTAACCTTGGGGCACAACCACGCATTGCGATTTTGCGTGAACAAGGCGTCAATGGTCATGTGGAAATGGCAGCGGCCTTCCATACTGCAGGCTTTGCAGCGCAAGATGTGCACATGAGTGACTTAATTGCAGGACGCGTCTCTTTAACAGACTTTGATGCCCTTGCGGCATGTGGCGGCTTTAGCTACGGTGACGTCTTAGGTGCCGGTCAAGGTTGGGCGAAGAGCATTTTATTCAATGCAAAATTGCGTGATCACTTTGCAAGCTTCTTTGCGCGCAATGATACATTGAGCTTAGGGATCTGTAATGGTTGCCAAATGATGAGTCAGTTGGCGGAAATCATTCCGGGTGCAGAACATTGGCCAACCTTTATGCGCAATGAATCAGAACAGTTTGAAGCGCGTTTAACGATGATGGAAGTGGTTAAATCACCGTCCATTTTCTTCAATGGCATGGAAGGCTCTATGATGCCGATTGTGGTGAGTCATGGTGAAGGCCGTGCACACTTTAAAGATGGTCTGGGCAACATTGATGTGGCCGCGCGTTATGTCGATGGTTTAGGGCAAGTGACAGATCGTTATCCATTGAATCCGAATGGTTCACCACAGGCAATTGCCGGCGTGACATCGAAAGATGGCCGCGCCACCATCATGATGCCGCACCCTGAGCGTGTGTATCAGCGTGATCAGTTGAGCTGGAAACCAGAAGATTGGGAAACGTTCAGCGGTTGGTATCGCATGTTTGCCAATGCGCGTAAATCATTTGTCTAAAGACTTGCATCTTCATTAGACTTTCAATACTCTGCCTCGGCAGAGTATTTTTTTTTCAAAGGACAAAAGTGATGGAAGAGATTGTGGTGGGATTTGATTATGGCGTGAAGAACATTGGCTTAGCGGTGGGCAATCGTTTGACGAATACCGCCCAGCCCATTGCCATCTTAAAAGCCACCGATGGTCAGCCCGATTGGGAAGAGGTGGCGCGCCATTTAAAAGATTGGACACCCACAGTTTTGGTGGTGGGCATTCCATACACTGCAGATGGTACAGAAACTGAGCACATCAAAAAGATTCGTAAATTTATGAATCGTTTGCATGGGCGCTTTGGTTTGCCGGTGGAAGAGGTGGATGAACGCTTATCCTCACAAGAGAGCGAACAATACATCAAACCCTCTAAAAAAGGTAAGAAAGGGCAATTAGATGCCCATTCAGCCGCGATCATTGTGGAGCGCTATTTAAATGGTGATTGCCTGTTTTAAGTGCGCTTAATGATAAAAATTAGTCAAAAGGGGAAATGTGTTTTCCCCTTTTTTATGGGAATAAGGGGCACTGATTCGGATGCAATGGTGCAGCATTTTTAACTAAAATAAATCAATTAAATATATATTTAAGGTAATAGTCAATAAGTTATATGGATTTTAAAAGCGCATAATATAGCGCGTTGATTCATGAAAAACAAATTTTATCTGAATGAAAAATAATCACATATTTAATGTATATGTAATATATGCAAAAATTATTTGCACATCAAAAATCTTAATGCTATAAATATTGAGCTTAAGCAAAATATTTTATTCAGGAGTTTTACGATGCAAATGTTAATGTCAATGATGTGCTGCTGTTCTACGCAAATGTCACACACCACTTTATTAGATCAAATTTTATTAAAATCACGGGCACTTCATCATGATCGAGTTTCAAAACATCACCAAAAGCTATCTTAAAAACAACAAAGAAGTCACAGCGCTTCACCCCATCAATTTAACCATCAACAAAGGCGATGTCTTTGGCGTCATCGGTTACAGCGGCGCCGGCAAAAGTACCCTCATTCGCTTAGTCAATGCCCTCGAATGGCCAACTTCTGGCAACGTCATCATCAACGGGCAATCCCTCCAATCCCTTTCTCCGACTGAACTTCGCAATGTCAAAAAACGCATTGGCATGATCTTTCAGCACTTTAATCTGCTTGAAACGAAGACAGTGGCAGAAAACATCGCGCTCCCCTTAAAACTCAACTCTAATTTATCTAAAGCGGCGATTGATGCGCGCGTTGATGAGTTGCTTGCGTATGTGGAAATTCCTGATAAGAAACATGCGTATCCACGTGAGTTATCCGGCGGGCAAAAGCAGCGTGTGGGCATCGCACGCGCATTGGCAAACAATCCTGACATTTTATTGTGCGATGAGGCAACGTCCGCACTTGATCCGCAAACTACGCAGTCGATCCTCAATTTATTGCGTAAGATTAACCAAGAGCAGGGCATTACCATCATGATGGTGACCCACCAAATGGAAGTGGTCACAAGCATTTGCAATCGCATTGCGGTGATGGATAAAGGCGTTGTGGTGGAAACAGGTTCCACGAAAGAGATTTTCCAAAATCCGGCAGCCGCCATGACTCGTAAATTCATCAATACGTTGATTGAAGATGAGATTCCCAAAAGCATCATTCGCAACATCGATGATGCGCACCCTAACCACATTTATCGCTTGGAATTTTTGGGCGATTCTGCGAAAACGCCGGTGGTCAATGAGCTCATTTTAAATCGCTTGGTGGTGGTCAATTTCCTATTTTCTAACATGATCGAGATCGAAGGCTCCGTCATTGGCAGCATGTTTGTGCAGTTCATTGGCGATGATGATGCGGTGGCAAAGGCCGTTGCGTACTTAAGAGATCATGGCGTTCGTGTGACGCACAATCAGTTGGATTAGGAGAGTTTTCATGGAACAATTAACCGCAATTTTTAAAGATTTATTCATTCCGCACACCGTGGGTTTAGATGGGTTTATTTTAGCTGGCCAACAAACGTTATGGATGGTGGCAGTCTCTTTGGTGCTTGGCGTCATTTTAGGCGGATTGCTTGGCATTATTTTGGTGTTGACGCGCCCAAATGGTATTCGTCCACATCGCGCCATTTATAATGTGCTCAATCCCATCATTAACATTGTGCGCTCTTTACCGTTCATCATTTTATTGGTGGCGGTGATGCCCATTACGCGTCTGATTTTAGATGTGGGCATTGGTACATCTGCTGCCATTATTCCGCTGACCATCTACATTGCGCCATTCATTGCGCGTTTGGTGGAAACATCACTCTTGGAGGTGGATCACGGCATCATCGAAGCTGCCAATGCCATGGGCGCTTCCACTTTTGAAACAGTGTGGCACTTTTTAATTCCTGAAGCCAAAGCATCCCTCATCTTAAACTTCACCACTGCAACGATTGGCCTCATTGGTGCAACTGCCATGGCAGGTGCGATTGGTGCAGGCGGCATCGGCGATTTGGCCATTAACTACGGCTACAATCGCTATGACAACGCTGTGATTGTTTACTGTGTCATCATTTTAGTGGTCTTGGTTCAAGCCATTCAGATGATCGGTAACTACTTCGCAAAACGCGTTCGCTCATAATTCCCTAATTCTTCGGAGATCACATGACACTATTCACCCATGACAACATGGGTGAGCGTCTTGCTTTGACTCAAAAAACGGCTCAAGCCTTCAAAGCACGCGCTCATCACCATGATCAAAACAACAGCTTTCCCTTTGAAAACATTGAAGATTTAAAACGCATTGCCTATCCTTCGCTCACATTGACGCCTGAATATGGCGGCATTGGCGTCACGCTAGAAGAGATGTTGCGCCATCAAGCCATCATTGCCCAAAACGATGCTGCCACCGCATTG
Source organism: Wohlfahrtiimonas sp. G9077 (assembly GCF_002252155.1). Taxonomy (GTDB): domain Bacteria; phylum Pseudomonadota; class Gammaproteobacteria; order Cardiobacteriales; family Wohlfahrtiimonadaceae; genus Wohlfahrtiimonas. Next base: position 470,956 of record NZ_NEFD01000001.1, on the reverse strand, counting down.
GCCATTGGTTGGCACATCGGCATGACCAAACAATTGAGTGATGATCGCCCTTGGGATGAAGCGATTTTTCGTGATTTTGCTTTAGATGTGGTGGCAACGGGTGCTTTGATCAACAGCGCTGCCACTGAAGCGGCCACCGGCAGCCCAACGCGTGGTGGCTTGCCACAAACTACGGCTCGCGCAACCGATTCTGGTTGGACAATCACAGGGCATAAAACATTTACAACCTTATCCCCCGTGCTCGATTATTTTGTGGTGTCTGCTCGCATCAATGACACCGATGAAGTGGGGCAGTTTTTGGTGAAAAGCGCGCTGGAAGGCTTACGCATAGAAGAGACATGGAACATGCTGGGCATGCGCGCAACCGGCAGCCATGATTTGATTTTAGATGATGTTCTATTGCCAAAAGATGCTTTGTTGATGACCAAAGTGGTCAACAGAGCACCACAAGGTTGGCTCTTACACATTCCGGCGGTGTATTACGGGATTGCACAGGCGGCGTTTCATGAAGCCTTGGCATTTGCCGCCCATTATGCGCCGAACAGCTTGGCATCCGGTACGATTGGTGATTTGCCGTTGGTGCAGCAAAAGCTTGGGCAAATGCGCGCAAAGCTCATCGAAAGCGAATATTTACTCTTTGGTGTGGCACGTGACTGGGATGCAGCGGATGCTAAAACGCGTTCAACACTTGGGGATGCCTTGGCAGTGACAAAAACTTCTGTCGTCAATCACGCCATTGAAGTGGTGGATTTAGCGATGCGTTTGGTGGGTGCGCGGTCTTTGTCCATGGACAATCCATTGCAACGCCTCTATCGCGATGTGCGCGCAGGTTTACACAATCCGCCCATGGAAGATATGGTTTACATCAATTTAGCGCAATCGGCATTGCGTACACTTAGGGAGAATCATCATGCATCAAATCTTTAAAGTCACAGCAGCCATCGTGGTGATGGGATTATTGGCCGCATGCGGGCAGGGTGAGAAGAACAATTCACCCGCGATTGTGGTGGCGTTTGGTCCTTCTACCTATTCTGAGCAGTTCATGAAAGGTATTTTGCCCATCATGGCGGCAAAAGGTCATCACATTTCGCCAAAAGTTTTTTCACAAAACAGTCAAATCAACCGCAGCATGAAAGATGGTGAAGTACATGCTTCGATTTTCCAAAGTGAAGCCTTTATGAAGGATACCAATCGTTTGACGGGATCGAATATGATCAAGTTGGCCGATACGGCCAGTGCGCCGCAATCATTGCGTTCGAGTCGTCACACAAGTTTGGCAGACATTCGCGATGGCATGACCATCACCATTCCAAATGATTCTGTCAATGCTGAGCGTGCTGCGCGCATTTTAGAAAAACTCGGTTGGGTGACGATTCGTGAAGGCGTCGATCCGATTCGTTTTAGTGTCAAAGACATTTTGCCAGGGCAATATACTTTAAACATTAAAGAGATTGATCCAGCACAGGCTTTGCGCTCTTTAGAAGATGCGGATTTTGCAGTGGTCAATGGCAATTATATTGTGAGCATGGGGCTTAAAATCAGCGATTCATTGGCCATTGAAGAGACGCCACCTGAGCATGTGGTGATTGTCACCATTCCTGAGGCGCTTAAAGACGAACCTTGGGCAAAGGATCTCAAAGCCGCTTATGAATCTGATGAATTTAAAGCCTACATTTTAAATGAGCCATTATACGATGGTTTTATTTTGCCAAGCGCTTGGCAATGATCAATCGATAATTGAGAAACTCGCCGCGGCGAGTTTTTTTTTGTTACGATGAAACCTCAATCTAGCGAATGGGGGTAGTATGAGCATTAAATTGATGGCCATTGATATGGATGGCACCTTGTTAAACTCTGATCATGCAGTCAGTCAAAAAGTGGCCGACAGCATTCGTGTAGCACAGGCGCAAGGCGTGGAGATCATTTTAGCCACCGGTCGACCATTTTCCGGCATGAAACCTCACATTGATGCATTGGGCATTTACAATCGCGGCACCTATTGCATCAGCAATAATGGCGCTTTGATCCAAAATTTTGCCACGGGCGAAGTGGTCTATGAGAGTTTATTGACCCATGCAGATTATGATCGCATTGAACAACTGAGCCGCAATTTTGATGTTGCTATGCATGTGATCAGCGATGGAGCGCTGTATACACCGAACACTGCCATTGGCCGTTATGTGGTGTATGAATCGTATTTATCGAACATTCCGTTGATTTATCGTGCGCCCCAAGATATGGAGCCGGATCGTTTATATACCAAATGTTTATTTTCCGATGTGCCAGACAAACTCGCCCTTGTGGAGGCACAGATTCCGGCCGCATTTTATGAGCAATACAATGTGGTCAAAAGCGCGCCGTTTTATCTTGAGTTTTTGCACTTAGATTCCAGTAAAGGGCGAGCATTATCGCGCATTGCCAATGAGTTTGGGCTCAAAAAAGAGGAGATCATGTGCATTGGGGATCATCAAAATGATTTTTCCATGTTTGAAGTGGCGGGCACGAAAGTGGCAATGGGCAATGCCATTGATCTACTCAAAGCGCATGCTGATTTCATCACAACGACGAATGATCAAGATGGTGTTGCCGTTGCGATCGAGCGCTATTTGTGACTTGATAATTTATTTAAATTGCCTATAGTGATTGCATAACAACAATAAATGAGGCAATCAATGGATTATCTGCATGGCTCTGATCTTAAGGCAATTTTACATTCAAAACGCGCAAATCTTTATTACCTCGAACATTGTCGGGTGATGCAAAAAGATGGGCGCGTTTTGTATTTAACGGAAGCAAAAAAAGAGAATCAATATTGGAACATTCCGATTGCCAATACCACGGTGATTTTGCTTGGAACAGGCACATCGATCACGCAAGCGGCCATGAGAATGTTGGCGTCTGCCGGTGTTTTGGTGGGCTTTTGTGGCGGCGGTGGCACGCCGCTGTTTATGGGATCTGAAATCGAGTGGATGACGCCGCAATCAGAATATCGACCCACTGAATACATGCAAGGTTGGATGAAGTTTTGGTTTGAGGATCATCATCGCTTAATGGCCGCGAAAGATTTTCAGCGCGCCCGCATTGCTTTTATTCGGGCAGTTTGGTCAAAAGATCGTGATTTACAGGCAGAAGGCTTTCATGCCAATGATTGTGCGGTGGAAAAAGCATTGGGCGATTTTGAGGCGCGCTTGCCAAATCTCACTCGTGTGGGTGATGTGCTTTTAAGCGAAGCGCAAATGACCAAGCAATTGTATAAATACGCCGCAAAAAATTTAGCCTTGACGAGTTTTGCTCGCAATCCAGATGAGGGCGATTTGGCCAATGACTTTTTAAATCATGGCAACTATTTGGCTTATGGTTTGGCCGCTTGTTGTTTATGGGTGCTGGGCATTCCACATGGTTTTGCAGTGATGCATGGCAAAACGCGCCGCGGCGCTTTGGTTTTTGATGTGGCAGATCTTATTAAAGATGCTGTGGTGCTGCCTTGGGCATTTATTTGTGCAAAAGAGAACATGAAGGAACAAGAGTTTCGTCAGCAAGTTTTGCAAAAATTCACAGAGCATCAATGCCTTGATTACATGTTTAATGTGGTCAAATCCATGGCGCTCAAGGAGTGGCAAGCATGATTGTCACCTTCATCAGTCAATGTGAGAAAAAGGCATTGAGTCGCACTCGCCGTGTATTGGATGCTTATGCCAATCGCATTGGTGACAATGTTTGGCAAACGATCATCACGCAAGAAGGTTTGTTGATGGTTAAAAAGTTGTTGCGTAAAACGGCCTCAAAAAATACAGCCGTCAGCTGCCATTGGATCCGTTCCCGCCGCAGAAGTGAATTGTTATGGATTGTGGGCAATCGCAGCCGCTTTAATGACATGGGGTATGTGCCGGTGAATGCAACCAAACGGAAATTATTGGTGCGTGATTCAGAGAATGATTGGCCTTATCTAGATTTGATGAAGGGTTTGACGGCCATTGCAACATTGCTCCATGATTGGGGGAAATGCTCGGATCTTTTTCAGTCAAAACTGGTGACAACATCGCAGCATTTTAAGGGCGATCCAATCCGCCATGAATGGATTTCATGTTTATTGCTGCGGGCATTGGTGGCGCATTCAGGCGATGAGGCAACAGATGTTGCTTGGCTCACCTTGCTGCAAGAGGGCAATTGGCAAGAAAAAATACTGCAAAAAAAGATGGCGGCTTATTTAAAAGAGGGCACGTTCACAACGCTTGGGCCATTGCCGCCGATGGCACAAATGGTGGCTTGGTTGATGCTTTCTCATCATCGTTTGCCGGATTTACCGTTTGATGAAGCGTATGAAGAATTTTCAGAAGAGTACATGCCCTCTTTAGGGCAGCTTTTGAAAAAGGTGGCCGTGCATTGGCATTATCAAAATCAATATGATGACAGTTATGAGAAACGCCTGAAAAAATGTTTTCAGTTTAAAGAAGGTTTACTGCAATCATCGCCTGAATGGATGAGTGCATTGAAACGCTGGGCGCGCCGTTCGCTTGCGGTGCAGGATAAAATTGAAACGGTGATGAGCGATGGCAGCTGGCGCATCATCATTCAAAATGCTCGTTTGGCATTAATGCTTGCCGATCACTATGTTTCCTCACTGCCCAAAGAGACGTCGCCCCATAAAATTTGGCAACCACACACGCCATTGTTGGCCAATACAGATCGCACAACCCGCGCGCCTAAACAATATTTAGATGAGCACATTGTGGGCGTTTATCAGCAGGCACTTAAAGCCATGCAAGCGCTTAAGACATTAACACTTGAGATGCCACAAGCACATGATTTACGCGCACTGAAGCAGAAAAGCCCACCGAAGTTTGCCTGGCAAGATCAGGCGGTGAAAAAGATTTTGAGCCTTAAAAATAAGCGTGATGATCAAGCCATTGAAGGTTGGTTTGTGGTGAACATGGCCAGCACCGGCACCGGTAAAACGATTGCGAATGCCAAAATGATGCAGGCATTGTCCGATGATGGTGATGCATTGCGTTATGTGTTGGCATTAGGCTTGCGGACGCTGACATTGCAAACGGGGGATGCATATCGTGAACAGCTTGGCATGGCCAAAGATGAGCTGGCGGTATTGATTGGCTCAAAGGCGGTACAAGCCCTGCATGAACAGGTGAAATTAGAATCTGAGTCGCAAATGCCCACCTATGAGGCGGTGGGTTCTGAATCATTAGAGGCATTGTTAGAAGAGCCGGTTTTGTTTGAGGATCAATATTATCCCGATTTTTTAGAAAAACTCTTTCCACAGGATCAAGCCCGTAAAAGCCAAGCCTTTTTGTATAAACCTGTGTTGGTGTGCACCATTGATCACATGATGGCGGCGACTGAATCCACGCGTGGCGGCCGTCATTTATTGCCATATTTGCGCTTATTGTCCTCCGATTTGGTGATTGATGAAGTCGATGACTTTGGCATTGAGGATTTGATCCCAATTGCGCGCCTTGTCCATTTAGCTGGAATGCTTGGGCGCAAAGTGATGATTTCATCGGCCACCATTCCGCCCAGTTTAGCCGAAGGTTTATTCAATGCTTATCAAAAGGGTTGGCAGGCATTTTGTGCCTTTCGACAGCTGAAAAAAGCGCCGCTTTATGGCATGTGGGTGGATGAATTTAAGGCGGAAATTGTCAAAATGCCCATCATTTCAGATGCCACAGCATTGATGGCGCATTATCAACAATCGCATCAGTCCTTTATAGAAAAACGTGTGAGCCGTTTATCAGATGGGGTTGTCAAGCAATATGCCAACATCATTGAATGTGAGGATTTACTGAGTGATGATGGGGAAGATTCTCGCCAAGCACGCTATTTTGAGCGCATTCAACAGAGCATTTTGGCGCTGCATCACAATCATCATACGGTGGATGAGATGACTGGCAAACGTATCTCTTTTGGCGTTGTGCGGGTGGCGAACATTCCACCTTGCATTGCGTTGACGCGCCATTTATTGTCCGCAGATTGGCCAGATGCTGTGGCACCTCGCGTTTTGGCTTATCATTCGCGCCAAATTTTATTACTCAGAAGTGTGCAAGAGCGGCATTTAGATGCGGTGTTGTCCCGCAAAGAAAAGGCAGGGCAGATGGCCAAGGCCTTCAGCGATCCTGTGATTCGTCAGCACATCGATGGCACCGATGCACAAGATGTGATCTTTATTTTAGTGGCAACGCCGGTGGAAGAAGTGGGACGAGATCATGATTTTGATTGGGCTGTGATTGAGCCATCATCTTACCGTGCCATCATTCAGTTGGCCGGGCGGGTTCGTCGTCATCGCGCGCTAGAAACGGACATCACAGCGCCCAATATTGCATTGATGCAATACAATTTAAAGGGCATTCAGGGGAAAAAATTGGCTTTTGTGCGACCAGGTTTTGAACGGGATCAATCACGATTTCGTTTGGTCAATAAAGATTTGATGCAATTGATCAAACATGAGCAAGGCGCATTGCCGATCAACGCCATTGCTCGCATTCAAATGGATGAACAATTGACGCCGAATGCATCCCTTGCAGACCTTGAACATGCCCGCATTCAAGCAGCATTGACAGATTATGAAGAAACCGGCGCTAAACCTTTGCAAGGTTGGCTTGATGAAGTGTGGTTTTTAACCGGTTTACCGCAGCGTTTTTACCGTTTTCGAAGCAGTGAGCCCACCCTTCGTTTGTGTGCTGTGTATGAAAATGAGGCGATTCGTTTTAAAGAGCAAGATCAAGCAGGAGATTGGGTGGATCGCACAACGCATTATCAAATTGAACCGTTGTCATTGTCAGCGTTAGAAATGTCGCGTTTGTGGCTTGTGCGTGATTATCGTGCGGCATTATTGTCAACGGTGCATGACGAATGGATGGCCGATGAAGCATCTGCCTTACGACGTGCCTCTTTCTTATATGGTGAAATTTCATTGCCTGGCGCTGATGATGCATCGCGCCGCTATCATTACTCGGATCAATTGGGATTAATGGTGGCAAATAATGGCCAGTAGTAATTGAATATTGATGGGAATGTGATAGAGTAAAACTCTGCTGAAAAAGCAGCTTAGCGGTATTTGACAACAAAATAGATAAACAAATACAGGAAAAATAGAATGATAAAGTCCATTAATGAGTATTTAACCGGACGGCAAACCGATTGGTTGGAAAAGAAAATCAAAAATGCCAAAGAGGATCATGAGGCAATTGCGGCGTATCAGTTAGAGGCCAGCGATCGATTTCATCCAAAACATTGGGTGAGTGATGCTGCAAAGCGTGCAAAACAACTCTATATGACCACGCATCCTTGTAAATTTAGTCATCCGAGCTCAAAGAGTACGCCGATCATAGCAACGGCTAGCGCCCGCAATGACGGTTATGTGCGCACCGGCAATATTCACGCAGTGACGACTGCCGATGTATATGGCAATGCAGCAGCGCTGGATGTTTATAAATTTTTAATGCTGCCATTGACAGATGACTGCACGGTGATTGAAGGCTTTGAAACGCGTCATCCTTTGTTGGTGCAATACATTGAAAGTTTAGGGCTTGATTTTGATGAGATGGCCAAAGAATTTTTAGAGATCAAAGCCGATGATGGTGCATTGAAAACCGATGGGCTGTTAAAGCAAGTGTATTTCCCATTAGGGGATGATCATTACCATTTATTGTCTGTGCTCACATCTTCAAACACATTGCTGCGTGTGAAAACTGAGATTGATGAGATGCGTTTTTCTGAGTTTTCTAAAGCGGCGCGTAAAGCTCGACGTGAAGGCAAGTGGCATGAGCCGTATCAAGATCTCTTGGATTTAACCATGTTAAGCCATGGCGGCACCAAACCACAAAACATCAGCAGCATCAACAACCAAATGGCAGGCAAAGTCTATTTATTGCCTTCATTGCCACCGAAATTAACCAAGCGCACCGTGCGTTTACCAACGACAGATTTCTTTAAGCAGACGTTGTATTTGAAAAAAGAGCATGCACGTTTTAAAGCATTGCATCGCTTTGTGAAACAAGATTATAACACTCATGAAATACGGGCCATGATTGCGCGCATCATCAACGGCATCATCGATGCCATTTTACGTAAAGCGTATCAAGTGCGCGGATCGATGCCTGCAAAATGGAGTGAAGATGAGCATTATCAGAATCTGCCCAAGGTGCAAAAAATTTGGTTGGATGCTCAATACGCAAAAGAGCGCCAAGAGGATGATTGGCAGCAGGAGATTTCAAAAATCATCACCAAATGCATTGTCAGCGAGTATGAACTTGTCGATCGTGCCCATAAGTTGGATGAACCTGCCCGTAAAGCCATTCGCTTAGAGGTGATGGCATGTTTAGCGAATGATAAGGAGTTTTTCTGATGGCCAAACGATATTTTTTAAAAATTCCGCACCTGTCCATTCACAATGCCAATGCATTGAGTAGCCCCTTAACCATAGGCTTTCCCGCAATGACTGCATGGCTTGGGGCAATGCATGCATTAGAGCGCCATTTACGCACGCAACCTGAGTTAGACAGCGTCCGTTTAACGCAAATGGCCGTCAGTTGTCATGATTTTCTTTTACACACGTATAAAGGTCGTGGTGATTTTGTTCGCTCCATTGTTGGTACGGCCAATCCTTTAGATAAAACAGGCAGTCGCCCTGCATTTATTGAAGAGGCAAGATGTGATTTACGTGTCACGCTGTTGATGGAAGTCACCGGCGCCATCATCAAAAGCAGTGATGCACGTGCCGCATTGGTGAAAGCCTGTGATGCATATGTCATGCGCATGAAGTTTGCCAGTGGCGATGTCACATCTGTACACGCCTGTGAGCTCATTGACACTAAAGGTGAAGATGAAACGGCTGATTTGCGTCAATTGTCCCATGCATTAATGTTGGGCAATGTTTTGGTGGAAGCGCGCGATGTGATGATGGATGCAATGGCCGCAGCGCCAGATAAAGATGCCATTTCAGTTTTACTGGATCATTTAGCCGTCAAACATGAAGCTACGCCCCATGAACACAATGATGGCGCGCAATGGTCATCCTCTCGCCTTGGTGATCATGGCTGGCTGGTGCCGATCGCTGTTGGTTTCCAAGCATTGTCACCGGTGACAGAGCCCATTTTGTATCAGCGGGATGATCAAACGCCGCACCGTTTTGTGGAGAGCATTTTAACTTTGGGGCGATTTGTGATGCCGCATCGCTGTGAATCATTAGAAGCACTGTTTTGGTCTTATCATGTCGATGAGGAAAACGGGCTGTATCTTTGTCGTAATCAACAACAATAATCGTTTAATCAATCAATAAAAAAAGAGGAACAAAATATGTCTAAAAATGAAAAAATTAAAGTTGCGAGTGTGTTGTCTTTTGAGAAAAAATTGGTGCCATCGGATGCATTCTTTTATGGCACTTGTTGGAATGAGCGCGCAACCGCTGCGCCAACACCTTTATCATTGATTGAAAAATCTGTGCGCGGCACCATCTCCAATCGCTTAAAAGCGGCACTGGCCAAAGATACAACTAAATTGGATGCCGAGGTGGAAAAAGCCAACTTACAACGAGTGGATGCATGTGCATTGGGCGCGGATCAAGATACATTAAAAGTCTCTTTTACCCTCAAAATATTAAATGGTTTAGAGCAGCCATCTGCGTGTAACAATCAAGAGTTTTTAGCATCTTATCGTCAAATGGTGACGGAATATGTTCAGTCATTGGGTTTTGCAACGTTGGCCAAACGTTATGCGTACAACATCGCCAATGGCCGCTTTTTATGGCGCAACCGTGTGGGCGCAGAGCAGGTTGAAGTACATGTCACATTAAATGCCACTCATGAAGAGAAAAAAGAGAGATTGGTGTTTGATGCCAAGTCTTTATGCATCAATGATTTTCAAGAACCAGCCAATCCAGAGAGCGCAGCGCAGTTACAAAAATTGACCGATTACATTGCCAATGCGCTTGAACATTCAGGGGATCACTTTTTAATACAAGTGGATGCTTATGCTTTGATGGGTAAAGCGCAGGAAGTTTATCCAAGTGAAGAGTTGGTGCTGGATAAAAATGAGAGCAACAAAGAGAAAAAGAGCAAGATTTTATATGCCGTCAATGGCACAGCAGCAATGCACTCACAAAAAGTGGGCAATGCGCTTCGCACCATTGATACTTGGTATCCTGATTTTGCGGATCATCAAGTGCCGATTGCCATTGAACCTTATGGCGCGGTGACCAACTTAGGGCGCGCGTTTCGTACGCCAAAAGATAAAAATGATTTCTTCACGTTGTTTGACACTTATGCCACAGGCGGTGTGCTAGAGAATGATGAGCAAAAGCATTATGTGATGGCGGTGCTCATTCGTGGCGGCGTTTTTGGTCAAAGCGGGAAAGAGTAGGGGATCTACATGCATTTTTATCAAGAGATTACATTGATTATGCAAGAGGAGATGCCGCTCAGTCATATTCGTGATCAAGTGTTTAAGCAGCTGCATTTTGCATTGGTGAATATGCACAATCATCAGCAGCATAAAGGGATTGGATTGAGTTTTCCTGGGTATCAATTTATCCCGGAAAAGCACAAAATAGGGCTTGGCAAAAATCTGCGCATTTTTGCAAAAACTGAAGCGGAATTGATGGCCATGAACATTGGATTGTGCTTGATGCGTTTGAGTGATTATGTGCACATTTCTGCCATTAAACCGGTGCCTAAAGATGTGAAAAGCTATGCTGTTTATCAGCGTCATCAGGTTAAAAGTAGCATTGAGCGTTTAGCGCGCCGTTATGCAAAGCGCAACAATGTGACTTTTGAGGATGCAGTTACACATTTTAAAGATAAACAGCCAAAGTACAGTGATTTGCCTTACGTGAAAATGAGCAGTGAAAGCACGGATCAACGTTTTAAATTGTTGATTCATAAGAATCCTGTTTCATCACCAACGGAGGCCGCTCATTTCACAACTTATGGTTTGAGTGCTGGAGATTCATTGTCCACCGTTCCTGAATTTTAACCAATGTTTTTTGCTCTTTAAAAATTTGGATAAAAATCAGTAGCTTATTAAATAAGGAAAAATCATTGGTTGTTTTAGGCAAAATACCTTCGATCAGTGATTTTTCCTATCTTTTGTGCCGAAATTTTATTGTTCACTGCCGCATAGGCAGCTTAGAAATGAAAAATATCCTCATTTCTATTATCATCTGCGTTCACTGCCGCATAGGCAGCTTAGAAATCTCTCGTTAGCTCAACTGTGTGAGTTAATTTGTTCACTGCCGCATAGGCAGCTTAGAAAGCTTGAGCCTGTAGTCTTGGATCATCTTCTGAGTTCACTGCCGCATAGGCAGCTTAGAAAACATTGGTGATCATCCGTATCTATCAAAATTTGTTCACTGCCGCATAGGCAGCTTAGAAAAAGTGGCAGTTGCTGGCATTGATGTGATGACAGTTCACTGCCGCATAGGCAGCTTAGAAAAGCGTATGAAATAGCTAATAATTCATGAACGAGTTCACTGCCGCATAGGCAGCTTAGAAATCGCCGTACTTCTTGATCTCCTCATTGATTGCGTTCACTGCCGCATAGGCAGCTTAGAAAACAAAGCAATAAAGAACCCAATGCAAAGCGTAGTTCACTGCCGCATAGGCAGCTTAGAAAATGCATTAGCCTCTCTTTTTGTGTCAAAAGTTGTTCACTGCCGCATAGGCAGCTTAGAAATGCGTATAGCGTTCTGCCTTTAACGCAGTTGAGTTCACTGCCGCATAGGCAGCTTAGAAATGCTGACTGAATCACTCAAAAACGCTGGTAAAGTTCACTGCCGCATAGGCAGCTTAGAAAATCTTTGCGGACTAAAAATAATTGCCCATCAAGTTCACTGCCGCATAGGCAGCTTAGAAAGATTACGCCTGCCTTCAAGCCGCGCGTTACTTGTTCACTGCCGCATAGGCAGCTTAGAAACGTCTGCAATGAACTCATGACGTTGCTCTGAAGTTCACTGCCGCATAGGCAGCTTAGAAAGAGCATCTTCGAGAATTGAGGGAGGAATATGAGTTCACTGCCGCATAGGCAGCTTAGAAAATTGAATATCATACACCTAGTGAGATGCGCAAGTTCACTGCCGCATAGGCAGCTTAGAAAGCCGAGGTCAGAAACTTTAAAAACAATAAATCGTTCACTGCCGCATAGGCAGCTTAGAAAAACCGTCTTGAGCATACCAATCCGCCTCACCCGTTCACTGCCGCATAGGCAGCTTAGAAAGAATGCCAAAGTTGAGCGCACAGACGGGCAGCGTTCACTGCCGCATAGGCAGCTTAGAAAGTAGAAGGATGGGTAATGATGGAAGGAAAAAAGTTCACTGCCGCATAGGCAGCTTAGAAATGCTTGTACTCCGCTATGCGTATGACCCGAGCGTTCACTGCCGCATAGGCAGCTTAGAAAAATCAGCAATCCTTTGTTAATATCAAACTCTTGTTCACTGCCGCATAGGCAGCTTAGAAATGCGACTGCTTGCATCATCGCGCCTGTATCGAGTTCACTGCCGCATAGGCAGCTTAGAAAAATAAGAGAAACGCTAAGTAAAGCCCATGTCAGTTCACTGCCGCATAGGCAGCTTAGAAATATTACGCCAGTCGCGCGTAAAGTCGAATTAGGTTCACTGCCGCATAGGCAGCTTAGAAAACCCAATGCAGCCATTCCAAGCACAACGCTACGTTCACTGCCGCATAGGCAGCTTAGAAAGTTGGGTACTAAATAATGTTTGCATGTTCAAAGTTCACTGCCGCATAGGCAGCTTAGAAATCTTCGGCGTGTTGGATGGTTGCAGCGAATATGTTCACTGCCGCATAGGCAGCTTAGAAAACCTTTAAATATTCAATATGACGAATCGACGGGTTCACTGCCGCATAGGCAGCTTAGAAAACAAAAACGCGCGCCGTATCCATAGCGATTCGGTTCACTGCCGCATAGGCAGCTTAGAAATAAACCAAAATCCAATTGAACGCGAACTTGTGGTTCACTGCCGCATAGGCAGCTTAGAAAAATGGAATGATTCAGCTCAAAAATTTAGGTGTGTTCACTGCCGCATAGGCAGCTTAGAAATTTGGTGGCAATCGTTTCAACCAAACCCGTGGGTTCACTGCCGCATAGGCAGCTTAGAAAACCCAATGCAGCCATTCCAAGCACAACGCTACGTTCACTGCCGCATAGGCAGCTTAGAAAGCGTGCGCGCATGATAGAGCTGACAAATCGCTGTTCACTGCCGCATAGGCAGCTTAGAAAGAACTCATGAACAGCTAGTAATTCAGCATTTGGTTCACTGCCGCACAGGCAGCTTAGAAATGTTTTGACGCCGACATCTATTCCAATATTAAGTTCACTGCCGCACAGGAAGTTTTGGTATTAAATTAAGCTATTGATTTTTATCTAAAAAATAAGGGTATATTTTTAATATACCCTTATATGTACCTTTATTTCTGAGAATCAACCCATTTTTTTATATCAGACAATCTCCAGCGTGAAGATGTACCAAATTTTATTGGGGCAGGGAATCGCCCCTTTTGAATGGCTTCATAGATCCATTTCTTATTAAACCCTATGATATTTGATACATCTGAGATTCTTAAAAATCGGTCTGTCTCCAAAGGCTCATCTTCAGAATTTAATTGATAGATGATATTTTGTACCATTGCTTCAATGTTTTCAATTCTCTTTGAGGCATTTGGATCGAGTTGTACTTGAATCGTTGTCATATACTCTCCAATCAATAATTTTTAGGCAAACAGCTCAATTTGTGATTGTTTGAGCAATTTTTCTTGTTGTTCTTTAGCAGATATTTCTGCTAATCGTTTTGCTTGGTTACCACTTACAACATCAACAAGGTGAGCAAAGTTTACAGAGGTCAATGGGTAAATTTTAGCGTTCCACTTTTTCATTATTTCTTGTTTTAAATCTTCAGATAAAGAAAAATAAATACGTCGTGCAGCTCTCCAACGCTTAGCATGACGATCTCTTAATTTTTGATCGTATTCAATATGAGCTAAAATACGTCTTTTCTTTTCATCATCTAGAGAAAGAACATTTTTTGAGATCTCTAATACTGGTGCCAATAAAGGCATTTTTTTTAGATCTTTTTTAAAGTCACGTGTTGGTTTATTCAAAAAAGATCTTTCTTTGCCTGCTGTCCATTCATATTGATGTCTTAAACGTTTTTCAAAGATCATAACTACTCTAATCCTAAAATGGTATGTCATCATCAAACTGATCAAAGGCGTTATTCATAACATTTTGCATGTCATATTCATTTAAGCCGTTGGTGGATTGCGCATTGGAATATGTACGTGAATTGCTGTTATGTTGTTCGCTGCCATTACCGTTATTTTTACGGTCTAACATTTGTAATGTTCCCGTAATGTTCACAACGACTTCTGTGGTATAGCGGTCTTGGCCATTGTGGTCAGTCCATTTACGCGTTTGCAATTGTCCTTCGATGTATACCAAAGATCCTTTGCGTAAATATTGTTGTGCCACTTCCGCTAATCTGCCAAAAACGACAACTCTATGCCATTCAGTTCGTGTTTGCTGTTGATTGGTTTGTCGATCCTTCCAGCTCTCAGAGGTTGCAATTGTCATGTTTGCAACGGGATTGCCGTTTGGCATGTATTTGAGTTCTGGATCATTTCCTAAATGACCCAGGAGAATGACTTTATTGATACCTCTAGCCATTTGTGACCTCTTTGCTTAATTCGTGTAACTCATGTTCAACTCTTTTAATATCTTTAATCAGCGCTGCGTATGCTGGTGATCCGACCATGTGCATCATTTTGTTACGGCGTTGATAAAGTTTGTGTCGTAAGATCTCTAATTCTTTAATGGATTTCATTTTTAAGAGCCTCCTCTTCAATATTCACTTTGTTTCTGATCTGATTAAGCGCGTACATAACTTGATCCTTTGTGGATATGCCAATATGAATGGGTGTCATATTTTTGATGTCATTTTCTAAAATGAATTCAATAGCTTTCTGTACGCTTAAGTGTGTATTCATTGCTCTAGTCATGTGGGTAAACTCGCCATTCTGTCTAGCTGTTTCTATCAGCTGCAATGCTGCAATTTCACAATGATTGCACTCAATGCTTGCGCTGGTATAGTTTCGTGCCGTAATGCCTTCTAGTGTGACTGTGTCAGTAATGTGAAAATGCTTAATGCTTTTGTACATGATTCGATAACCAACATTCTCAACATCGTGATAAGCCATAACAGGACTAACCTTGTATTCCCCAATCTGATAAACCTTGCCGACTTCAATAGGCACAAAATTATCAATACCAATCGTTTGAAGTCTTTCGCACAAATAAGGCAGGGCATAGAACGTCACATCATGATTAGTTGAGAGCTTTCTAATAGTGCTATTGTTGAAATGATCGCCGTGACAGTGAGTCAATAGCACGTTTGGCTTTACATGGTCTTTGATTTTTGAATATGGCAATCCGCAATCGATCATGAGCTCCCCAAAGAGGAAGCAGTTGCCGCTGCTTCCCGTTTCAATCACTTTAAATGTCATTGAAATTAACCTCTTTGGCTTCTGACTCAACTACATTTTCAAAGGCATCATTTTGCGCTTTGATTTGCGGTAGGGTTGGTGGTGTACTACTGAAATCAACGTCTGTATCAGTATCCCCATAAGCACGCGCTGCTTCACTGCTACCAAAGTCTAACGAGATATTTTTCATTGCTTTTCTGATTGCAGTTTTTCGCCACATTTCATCTTCCCATCGGTTCCATGGTGAATTTGGGTATCCGGCAGACTTCGAAACGCTTTTGATCTTGTTGATTTCTTCAACGTTCACAAATTCGGTTTGTTGCACACCGCTTTTGTAAACGACTGTGCAATATGCCCCCTTTTTGGCACCACGATCCACATCAAATGGATCAAAGGTGTGTACAAAGTGACCCAACTCATTGAAGTGATATTCATCATTCTCATACACAACTCGCGCGAAAATCTCACGAATTGGATCAACGCTATATTTACGGGCTAATTTAATTTCACCTCTGTAATCCTTTAATATCGTTAGCTCAATCTGCTGATCAGCGCGTCCTCTGTTTTTAATGAAAGGAACGATGTAGCACTCGCGATTAAGCATATCCAAACCAAGCGCAATAAAGTTATAGACAATTTGAGCGATTCTGACAGGTTCAATTTTCGCAATCTCCAACAATGATGGATTGCGCTCTATGTGAACCAAGGCATTTATTTTTAATAACTCTGCGTTCACACCTTCAGGAAATACGGAAATACTTTTTTTAATCATTCCGCTTAAAACGCCTTTTAATCTCTCTTCACCTTGTACCTCTGGTGTGTTTTGCACTTGATTACTCATATCTAATACCTCTTTCTTCCATGAATTGTTTTAAATCTCTAATCTGTTGTTTTGTTGCAATGATTTTGAATGAAGTCTTATAAAGCTCAGTATCTGCAACGACTTCGGTAGCTTCTTTAGGTTCTTCAATTGCTGGTGGTGCTTCTTGCTGAATGACTTCCTTTTCTTTTTCAGCTGCCTCAATCTGATTTTCTCGCTCAATTGCAATGTTTACTGAAGAGATGGCAGCGTTTAAATCTAAGCTCATTTGATATTGAGCTAATACACGCTCTTTGTGCTGTAATGTCTTAATTGTCTCAATATCAGAGCTAATTTGATTGATGCGAGCGCCAATTTGCTCTTTGATTGATTTATCGCTTGCTGATCTGGTGATTTTCAATCCAAGTTGCTCAAAATTCACAAAATCAAATGGATTATTCTCAGAAAAGAACGCTTTTAAGCCATCGATTTTCTCGTTTAAAATGCCTGACTCAACTGTTGTGATCTTGCTCTTCAATTGGTCGTCAGCATTTTTGAAGTTAATAGTGATGAATGATTTATATTGCGCTTCAAAATCTTCATACGGCTTCAAAACAGTGTCTTTGATAAACTTGCGACGATCTTCAAAGTCTTTGAATTGATTATTTAATGCCGCCCTCATTGATTTCAAAACAGATAGATTAGCCTCTGTTGCTTCGATGCTATCAATGCCAATGCTAGCAATTTTTTCTTTAACTAATTCACCAATACATTCAAGTTTTGAGTACTCAATAATTGGCTTCTGCGCAATTGTGGGCAAGTTTTGACTTAATGCTTCATTCATAACTAATCCCCTAATAAAGCTTCTAAATCTTCGATAACATCGCCAAGGGTGTCAGCGATCGTTGTTAAATATGTTTTCGCACAGTTGTCAGTTGCTTGTTCTGCCATCTCTTTGTGCTCTTTTTGCGTAGTTTTATACGTTTCAATGATGTTTTTAATTGAGCCCTTATCAATCATGATTAGTACCCCAATGCCTTCAGAATTGAACGCTCAGTTCTAAAAACTTTGTAGAGCGTATCCGTTGATTGATAGACCTCTTTGCCATTAATAACTTTGTAGATATCAAATGTTGTTGTTTTACCGTCGTTTGTGATGTTTTTGATTTTGATCATGATATTTCCTTGATTACTCATAAAGTTTTTTACACTCTGAGCAAAGGCATCTTTCTATATAGCCTTCCTCGTCAATCTCGGCTCTGTACTCTGGTACATCTGCGCCACACTCAACGCATTGTGGGATGTCATAGTACGGGTCACCATAATTCGGATGTATTTCAAAATTCATTGCTTCACCTCACAATTTTTTGCGTATCCATTGCGAAACCACCAAATTCCATCTGAGAAACCAGTTACCATTTCTGGGGCAACATGCTTGCCATTGCAGATCAGTAGTTTTTTGCCTGTTTGGATGTCCTTTAATAGGGCATCATCAAAGGCAAAGTGAAAAGCTATGGCAGTAAGGGCTGGAATTATTAGGTACTTCATAATTCACCTCGTTGTTTCTTATTACAAGATAAATTATTACTTATGTAACATTGTGTGTCAATACTTATGTAACAATTTAATGTAATTATTTTGAGTTTTAGTGCGTTTATGTAACAAAAATAATTACTTATGAGGTAGGTTTTTTATAGAGTAATTGTTATTTTATGTATTTTGGGTAATAAAAAACCACCCGAAGGTGGTTGTGTTTCATATCTATTATTCAAGCATTCGCCATATGGCTATTGGCGTAATTCCGAATTCACTTTCCTTTCTTCCCATAAAAGTTCTTACAGCGACGCCCATTACATTGAGGGCGGATAACATGTCATTGTCATCATCAGGATAATCTCCAATGTCTTCATTATCATTATATGGTTTAGCATCAAGTATTCCGAGTACATTCCATTTGCCACGCAACGCAGCACCATGTTTAAGAGCATATCCGAAGGAATGGCCAATTAAATGCTGTTTTTCCAAAGCAGCCCACACAGTATTGCCATTTTCGTCTTTAATCTTAAAACTCATTAAAG
Source organism: Wohlfahrtiimonas sp. G9077 (assembly GCF_002252155.1). Lineage (GTDB taxonomy): Bacteria > Pseudomonadota > Gammaproteobacteria > Cardiobacteriales > Wohlfahrtiimonadaceae > Wohlfahrtiimonas. The sequence goes on along the minus strand of NZ_NEFD01000001.1, from coordinate 452,580 downwards.
GAGGCATTGTTTCGAGCATATTAACAATCATTTTACCTTCATCAGATAAATCTTTCTTTTTTGGCTTTATTCCCTTAGATATGTTGGTATTTTTTTCATGCATCTTCATGAGATTTTCCCATGAAGAGGCTAGCATTGACAGGTCATACATCTTGGCATTTCCTGAAATGTAGATGATTTGCCCATAATTAGTGTTTTCAATATCAAGGCTAATTAGATTTTTAGCGTTCATCATTTCAATAGTTCTAAATGGCAATGATTCCATGTGATCAAAAGTATGCGTTAAGCTGCCATTTTTTGTTGTTTTGCTTTCACTTGATAGGTCTGCGAAAGGATTCTTTCCCGTTCCAAATTTTTGAGTCTTATTGGTTGCTGTCGTTTCAGAAGTTGTAATGGCATTTAAAAGACCAAGATCGTCAAGTTGAGAGCAATATGATTTTAATTTGCCAAGATCAACATACATGAAATCATAAAGGGAGTCTTTTTCGTGCTGGTCGTTTTCTTGCATTTTCTATATCCTTTTCAACTTTTTTAAATTTTTTATCATGAGCTGCATTTTGTTCATCAATTTGAGAAATAAAACAGGACATAGCTGATTTTCCACTGAATTTAGAAGGAACTAAAGATTTAAAGAGCTTTGATAAGCTTTTATTTTCTTTCATTTTCAACCTCTTTAAATATCAATAGACAATGTGGCTATTATACTGACATATATCTCAATGTTCAAAATATAAGCAAATATTTACATGTCCACCCATTTGCCAATTACTACTCCACAAATCGTAGCATTCCCATTTACTTTAATGATTTTGTCAGGCCAGTTTGGATTTAGTGGCTGTAGATATTTTTCACCATTTTCAATAATTAATTGTTTGAAGGTCGCGGTAATATCATCATCTAAACGAACAACAACGCAAGATTTATTCTCTGCTGATTTTTCAGGATCAACAAAAATAATATCACCATCTTCAAAGCTAGGTTTGCCATTAGGATTATACATACTGATACCAGATACACGTAATGCGTATGTGTTTTTACTATGACCTACAGGACATGGCAACCAACGAATAGCATCATCTGGTAATAGTGATTCTATATTGCACCAACTTCCAGCAGCGACCCAAGATATAACAGGGATCATACCTTTTATATCTGGAGCCTCAGATAAGGAAGAGTCTAGTTTCGGTGTGGCTGTCACATCTTTGACATTTTCACCTTTGAGCCATTCAGCTGAGACATCTAGTGCATTGGCGATCTCAACTAAAAACTTAGAGCTTTCATTACGACCGTTTTCTAAGAATGTAATAGTCGACGTGGAAACCCCCGCCTTTTCTGCTAGGGCTTCTCTAGAATATCTTTTTGCTTTTCTAGCTTGGTATAAACGATCTTTTAACATAATAAATCTCCTTGTATTAATATGTAATTTAGTTACTTTTGTAACACAAGGCAATATACAAAAGTAACGAATAATATTACATAAGTATTGACAAAATTAATTACATAAGTAACAATTTTACTGTTTTAAATATGTGTGAGATTGCATATGAGCGACATGATAGATTTGATTATTAAAAAGGCTGGTGGAGCCACAGAGTTGGCTAAAAAACTAGACATTACTCGACCAGCAGTACTTCATTGGAAAGCTAGGGGATATAAAGTTCCACCTATAAAACACGCTTTCAAAATTGAAAATATTACAGGCATTCCAAAAGAAGAAATTTGGACTGATTATTTCAATTCAAAACCACAGAACATTACCAATGATGGTTTAGAGGGGTGATTTCTAATGGCTACGAATTTAGATTACATCTGGTTGCATCTATTCAACGGTAACAGATTAAGTGATCGCCAAGCAATGGTTCAATTTGCTTATGGCGCATTTCGTTCTCGCGTATCTGAAAAACGTTATGAATATCACATTCAAGACGAGTTTGTAACGATTCATCCACAGGGTTCTGTTGTTCGATACAAGGAATACTGGATCTGTCCGAAATTCTTGCGTACTAAGCAAGCTCAACGTATCAGAGAAGAGTTGATGAAAAAAACTCATGGGAGAAGATCATGAGACTAATTTCTTATATCAATAATCAAAAATGCCTTGAGTGGGGGTTAAATCTTCAACAAGGGGCACTTTTTGATTTATTAAATCAGTCATCCAGTTGGGCAGATCCCATTTACATTGATGGCAAAGTTTTTTATTGGGTGTCCAAAAATAAAATTTGTTCAGAGATTCCACTCGCATACTCGAAGAAAGATACCGTCTATAGAGCATTAAAAGTGTTAGTAGAGAAGGGCTTGATCTTGTATGTGAAGCATGAAGGGAAGGATTGTATTGTTTTAACTAGCAAGGGTAAAGAGTGGAATTCTGAATTGAATCCAACGCTCGGAAATAAATCCGAGTCTAGTGGAAATGATTCGGAAATAAATCCGAAAAACCTCGGAAATAAATCCGACACTCGGAAAAATATCCGAGAAAACTCGGAAATAAATCCGACATATAATAATACTAATATAAATACTAGTAGTAGTGGTAGTAGTAATAACCTACCAGAAAATGCTCATCAGCAAATCATCGACAAATGGAACGCTTCTGGCTTTGTTCAAATCAAAGCTATTGTTTCAGGCAGTCAACGCGAAAAGTTATTAAAAGCTCGCATTAAAGAATTTTCACTTGAGCAAGTTCTCGAGGCGATTGATATCGCCAATCAATCAGAATTTTTAAAAGGCGGTGGATCTAAGGGCTGGGTAATGGATTTCACTTGGTTTTTACGTCCAAATAATTTCATCAAAGTTTATGAAAACAAATATGCCAATCGTCCAGTAGCAGAAGGAGTTAATCATGCAACCCATTCAAGCAATCCAAACCGTAAATTGTCAGCCGTTGAACGAGTACGAATTGCAAATGAGAGAGCAAGAGCGCAAAGAGCAGCGCAGAATTCAGGCGCTCGAGCAAATCTGGGAGTTTATGAGCCAAATGTACGGTGAGCTTTGGACTAACTCATTTGGTGAGATTGCTAGCGAAAATATGGCATGGAAAGCAGGATTATCAGGTTTAACGGCTAAACAGGTGATGATGGGATTAGAAAAAGTGGCACAAAGTGGCAAAACATTTCCGCCAACGTTACCCGAGTTTTTAGCGTACTGCAAAGATGAACGTTTTGATTTTGATGTGATGTATCAAACGTGTGTTTATTGGTCATCGGAATCCGTATTGAAGCAATTGGGGCTCAAACGAAGTAGAGAAGCATTATTCATCATGAGCATGATTGGTGGTGAGATCCAAAGCGCTACACAAGCTAAGGCTGAAATGCTTGTGCGAAAAGGCATTGCTGCACTAGAGAAGCATTTGAATGCTGGTGGTCAATTGCCAGAATTTGCTGTTGAGATTGAACACAAGCCGTTGCCAAAGCAGGGCTTTAGCTTAACTGAATTTATGCGCATTGCAGAAAATACCCCAATAACGAATTAATAATTGATTTTGAAAAACGTATGTAGAGGCAAAAATGATAGAGGTAACAAGCTTACAGCAATTATCAGACATCAAAGATGCAATCATCATATTCACAAACGATTCTGATAGTTCGGATGTATTGAAAGATAAATTGGACGGTATAGATGGGGTCTTTAACGTCGATATAACGCACGAAATAGGCTCAAAATTAAAAGAAATCTATGGCGTTGGACATATCCCAAGCGCCGTGTTTTATAAGGATGAAAAAGCGTCAAATTTGTTTAATGGTATCGCAGCAATTATGAGGAGAGTACATGGCTAGATTTTACGTGAAAAACAATGCGATTTTGCAACGTGTGATTGCTTATATCCGCGATATTCAGTCTAAGGATGGTGTTCCTATGGTTAATATTTCAAATCGCAAAGAAGATCGCAGCCATGCGCAAAATCGCTTAATGCATAAGTGGTTTAAGGATATTCATAATATGACTCAAGCTGGCATTGAATATGAGGCAGGGCGTTGTAAATACGCATATTTCTTACCCATTATGGCCACTAGCGATAATGAAGATGCCGTTGAAACTTATGAATTGATCAAGGAAATAGAGAAATTGCGTGGGTATGAATACACGTGTAAAGCACTTGGTCAAAGTCTTTTACCTTCGAGTCGACTGTTAAGCACTAAAGAATTTGCCCAAGCTTTAACTGAGATGCAGCAAGGGGAATGGGAACATTGTTTAACTGATCCAAGCTTATACGGGTTGAATTTAAGAGATGGATTATAAGCGGTGAGGAAGATGGATGACTAAAGAAGAAAAAAGACATTTAGCAAAAGTCGCCGCTTTAGGTTGTATTGTCTGTCGTAATGAAGGTTTTGGAAGAACAGCAGCAGAAATTCATCATGTCAGAAACGGACAGGGAATGTCGCAAAGAGCCAGTAACTTTGAAGTGATTCCATTATGCCATGCTCACCATCGAACAGGTGGGCATGGCATTGCTTTTCATGCGGGCAAACAGGCTTTTGAGAGTAAATATGGTACTGAGCGTGAATTGTTAGCACAGATCAACCAACTGCTTAATCAGGATAACTCAAGATGAAAGTAATGATTGGAATTGATGTGGGTAAAAAAACAGGTTTTGCTTTATCACTGGGTGGCAAGTTATCAGAGGTTAAGTCATATAGGTTTTGGGATGCGGTGATGGCTGTAAAGAGCTTGTTTGAACGTTATAAGCAAGATAATCAAATTGACTTCAAAGTTTATGTGGAAGATCCAAGATTGCGTACATGGTTTGGTTCAGATGAGAAGAAAGTGCAAGCTGCTCGTATGGGTGTCGGCAGTGTTAAACGAGATGCTGAATTGTGGGAAGAATTTTTGCAACGTGAGCAAATTCCCTATGAATTGATCGCACCTAAATATAACCGCACAAAATTATCACACGAACAATTTATCAGATTGACAGGTTGGACTAATAGAACAAATGAACATGGCCGTGATGCCGCAATGCTAATTTATGGGAGACAATAAGTGATTGAGCATGGAGTGATTAAAAAAGGTGGAGAGGTTGTTGGGTATCGCACGCCAAAGAGTGAATTATTTATTGAACAGCAACGTCAAAAGGTTGAAGAAAGAAAATCTAATAGAGAAATGTTAAAGCTTGCTGATCATGCTTTGGAGGCATGGGCAAGGTGGCGATTAACGAGTATAGGCTATGGAAATTCTCCATTAGCTAGTCAGGATATGCCAAAAATGCCAGCAGGATCTATGCCGCCGATTGGGTGTAGAGAAGCGCCTGAAATTGTATTGGCTGTTATCAGGGCATTTGAGAAAATGAAGAGCACTCATATTGGTAAACGATATGTTTATGTATTGAGCGAATCATATTTAAAACGCCAGAGCAAAGAAAGTATGACATCAGTAATTATGCGTTTAAAGCTAGGAGTGAGTATAAGATATATTCGTCAAGGAAAAATATTTTTCATAAAACATCTAATTTTACAGTAAGTTGTGCTATGATTACTTTGTCAACACTGTTGAATATTTTTATTGCCGTGTTGACGATTTTGGTTTTCCTTGCTAGTATTACGATTACTCAAGGTAGAGGTTTTTAACCTAGAGACATTTTAATTCAAGGAGATTTTAAGTTATGAGTGGTGTTACAAGTTTTGGAAAATTGCTCCGAAAACTCAGAGTAGACCACGGATCGACATTAAGAAAGATGGCGGAAGATCTGGGTATTAGCTCAGGGTACTTGTCGGCAATCGAATTAGGAAAGCGTGCTGTTCCAAGTGATATGATCTATAAATTGCAAAATTGTTATGATCTCACTACTGAAGCATTAGAAGAAATGAGGCAATTAGTTGAGACAGAAGCAAAGTCTATACAGGTTAACTTAGAGGATGCTAATAACAAGCAGAAGGAAGTTTTTTTGGCGTTTGCGCGACAATTTGATGATTTAGATGAGTCAGCGTTAGACGATGTATTAAATGTATTAAAATCGCGGGGTAATTAAATATGCAAAGAGAGCTGTCTATCCGTGTCAGTCCAATGTCGGCGGCAAAGATTGGAGAGCTTGCGAAGAGTGTTAGAAAGGTGTTTAAAATAAATAAGCCCTTTGTAGATTTAGAAGACTTAATGGAAAAATTCATTTGTAATGATATGTTGGAAATTTGTCTGCCTGATGACATTCGTTTAAAGGGTAAGTATGCTTTAACTTACCCTGATCGCAACAAAATTTTATTAAGTGAATCTACCTATAACGCCGCATGCTTTGGAGATGGTAGAGCACGATTTACAGTGGCACATGAGATAGGGCATTTGGTGATGCATAAAGAACAGAGTGCTTTTGCAAGATCATCAGGGAATCACAAAATATATGAAGATGCTGAATGGCAAGCAGATACCTTTGCATCATCATTTTTAATGGATGTGGATTATTGTAATTCCGAAACTCAAATAGGGGAGGTAAGAGACATGTTCGGCGTAAGTTGGCAAGCAGCATCAATTTGGCACAAGAAGCATATAAAATAACCTGGTTCTTATGATTCGCACTCATAAGAACCATTATATAAGATGATGATACTAAGAGGCATCATCGGTCTTTCTAAATATTACGGGCTTAGTATTGTAATAGATACGAGTAGTTTAGACAAGACTTAAAATTTCTCTTAGAAAGGAGGTGTTTTATGTATGAGTTTAAAAGCTATCAATTCGAAACCAGCACCTAAGGGATACCGTTGGGTATGTTGTAGAACCAGAAAGGTACGCGGCAATTCAGGTAAAATCCTTGACGCTAGAGATTATGGATATCAAGCGTGGTGTTTCTTAGTTCGCTGTTAGTAATGTGATATATGATGATTTGAATGCCACAATATTTTATATATTGTGGCTGTGTTGTATGTTTCTCAGATATTGCAAGTTTCTGATAGATCAACACATGTATGAAAGCTTTATATAAGTTACTTTATAGTTTATAAACGCCAACATAGTTAGTATCATAATCGTCATTTTTACATGCATGTATAGCTCTAGGACGAAAATGGATACAGAATTAATTAAAGCACTCAATGGAGTTTTGAAGGAATTTCCTCAATTTTGGGATGGCGAAAAATTACATCGTTCAATGGTAGTAGATGCCATTAATCAAAAAGAGCCTAATCTTATTAAGGCATTAATTAGCAATAATAAAATTAAGTCGCTTTACAGTACAGAAATTGATGATGTTCTTTTGTTTGATTTTGAGAAACTCACAAGCCTTTTAAAATATAAAGAGTTTTGGAATGATAGCTTCACCAAATACCGAAATATGGTAGGTTTAACTAGTGAAGGCAAATACCTCAATTATAATAGCGATGTGGTTTTAGACTTTCCTTTTAAAGATTGCGTTCTTGAAGGTGGCATGACCAAAGAAGATCAAGGTAAAGATGAAATCTATTACAACGAAGTCATTGCCCGCGACGAGATTGATCGTCTTTTTGCTCCCAAAGTACTGACCAAGACAAAGCGCTATACCAAAGATGGCATTGAAGAGAATATTACCGATTTTAGTGATGAAGATAATCTCATTATTAAAGGTAATAATCTCATTGCACTTCATTCTTTAAAAGAACGCTATGCAGGTAAAGTAAAGCTTATCTACATTGATCCACCTTATAATACGGGTAATGATAGCTTTAAATATAACGATCGTTTTAATCGTTCTACGTGGCTGACTTTTATGAAAAATCGTCTTGAAGTTGCGAGAGATTTATTAAGCGATGATGGTAGTATTTGGATTACATTAGATGATATAGAAATAAGCTATTTAAAAGTGTTAGCAGACTCTATTTTTGGTGAATCATGTTTTCTAAATATGATTGCTTGGCAACATTCTGATAATAGCAATAATAATGCTTTAACTTTTTCAGAGGACTTTAATCATATTCTTGTTTATTCAAAAAAGGCTGATTGGAAGCCTATATTTTTAAATGATCTTGAAAAAAGAACACATTTTAAAAATCCTGATAATGACCCTAGAGGACCATGGTTTGATGGTAATCCAATTAATAACCCGGGACTAAGAACTAATTTACAATTTGATATTACAGCACCGAATGGGAACATTATTAAACATCCTGCAAATGGTTGGCGGTGGTCTAAAGCTACTATGGATGAGAAATTTGCAACTGGAGAATTACGATTTTCTGATGATCAAACTCGAGTAATTAGAAGAACATATTTGAATGACATGGAAGGGCTCCCACCCTCAAATTTATGGACTTGTTTAGAAAAAACAGGACATACTCGAAAAGCTAAATATGAGTTAAAAAAACTTTTTCCAGATATACCTGTTACGAGCTTGTTTTCTACACCTAAGCCTGAGCTACTGATTAATCATATAATTAATTTGGCCACTAATGATACTAATGATCTTGTACTGGATTTTTTTATAGGCAGTGGAACAACGGCAGCAGTCGCGCATAAAATGGGGCGTAGATATATTGGTATTGAACAGATGGATTATATCAATGAAATCACTGTACCAAGATTACAAAAAGTGATTGAAGGCGAACAGGGTGGTATTTCTAAAAATGTTGAGTGGCAAGGTGGCGGGAGTTTTGTGTATGTTGAAATGATGGAACTTAACTATCAATTCATTCATAAAATTGAAAATGCCAATGATTATGAAGCGCTAACGGCTATTTTTGAAGAGATGAAGAATAATGCTCATCTTAACTATCAGGCTGATTTAAATAAAGTATTAAAAGCATCTTATGAAATGGATGGAATGCCGAGATTGGTAGGCTTTGATGAGTTAGAGCTTCATGAACAAAAGAAATTACTCATTGAATTGCTCGATAAAAATCAATTGTATGTTAGCTATTCTGAAATTAAAGATAGAACATTGAATGTTTCAGAAACAGATCAAGCCTTTAATCATAGCTTTTATGAGAAGGATTAATCATGGCTAAGAAACCTATAAACAAAGAACTGCTTTTTAATCAGTTTAAGCAAGCTGATAATTTAGGGCTTTTTTCAGAAAACTATGAAGTCCCGAATTATATTAAGGATAATTTAAAAGATCAGTTGCGACCTTATCAAGATGAAGCATTGCGTTATTTGCACTATGCACAAAGCAATAAAGAAGCGGATGTACGCTATAAGCATTTGCTGTTTAATATGGCAACAGGTGCAGGCAAAACGATGGTGATGGCGGGTGCTATTCTCTATATGTTTAAAGAATACAGCTATCAGAACTTTATCTTTTTTGTTCATACGGACGCAATTATCCAAAAGACGAAAGAGAATTTATTAAATACTTTGTCATCCAAATACCTATTTAGCCAACATATAGAGATTGATGGTGAAAAGATCACCATTGAAGCGGTGGAAACTTTTCCAACGCTACCTAATAAAAATACGATCTATCTGAAGCTTTCAACCATTCATAAAATACATGATGAATTGAATAGTCCAAAAGAAAACAGCGTAACTTTTGATGAATTGAAAGAACAAAAATTAGTATTGCTAGGCGATGAAGCTCATCATTTTAATGCTGAAACCAAGGCGAAAGGTAAAGCTAAGAATACGGCAGAATATGAGGAACTAACGTGGGAAAAAACCATAGATTCTATTCTTGCGTTACAAGCCAAAAATCGCTTATTGGAATTTACGGCAACGATTAATTTAGATAACAAAGATATTTATCAGAAATACAAGGATAAGATTGTTTATCAATATGATTTGAAACAATTCATGATGGATGGTTATTCTAAAAAAGTCATGCTATTAGAAGCCAACCAAGAAGATAATGACAAAATGCTAGATGCTGTATTGCTAAGCCAATATCGTAAAATGGTGGCATTAGATCATGGTATTCATGGTTTTAAACCGATTATTTTATTTAAATCTAATCAGATTGCTGTGTCAAAGGCAAAACAAGATGATTTTATACAGATCATCGAATCTTTAACCCCCGAAATAGTTAAATCCCATCTAGCACAGAAAAAAACACAAGTAAGCTCATCTACTAGTATTTGGCATAAAGTTATAGAGCGTTATGCTCAAGATGATTTAATCACTATTATAGGGGCGATTAAGGATGACTTTAATGAAATGAATCTTTTAAATGTCAATAAAAGCGACTTATTAGAGGAATATCCTATTTTATTGAATACTTTAGAAGAAATTGATAACCCTATTCGAGCTATTTTTGCAGTTGCGAAAGTCAATGAGGGTTGGGATGTATTAAACCTTTATGACATTGTAAGAATTAGCGAAAAAGCATCTAATACTAAAACAAGTACTGATAGTGAAGCCCAATTAATTGGGCGTGGTGCGAGATATTATCCATTTAAATATCAAAATGATCAAAGTTATACACGCCGTTTTGATACTAGCATTAGTGATTTGGCAGTATTAGAGCAACTTCATTATCATACGATTAATGAACCCGCATATATTAAGACACTCCATAATTCACTAGATAATGCGGATATTATGGCGCATCTGGATGGATTGGGGAAAGTTGAACATGCCAGATTAAAAGAGGACTTTAAAAAATCTAATGTTTATCAACATGGGAAACTGTTCTATAACGAAGTGGTTGAAGTGGATAACAGTACTAGAACATGGGCGTCTTATTCACTAGAAACTCATTTCGAGGTAAGTTATAAAGCGGCACAGGAAATTTCTTTAGATCATATAGAAGATTATGTAGAGCAACGTACTCATATTGAAACATTAAAATTGGATCAAAGATATTATTTCAAAGCGTTGCAGAAGCTTAATTTTTTCACTTTTGAAAATTTGAAAATTTATTTTCCAATGCTTAGCAGTATTAAAGAGTTTATCACCAGTACAGATTATTTAGGGGATTTAGTCATTAATGTCACTTTACCATATAGTGTCACATTAGATGACCTAACGGCTAAAGAAAAATTGCAATTATTAGAAACTGTATTGGCACGAATTGCAGATAATATTCGTCGTAATTTCAATAGAGTGATGGGTACATACCGCTTTATAAGTAGGCCACTTAAAGATTTTATTTGTGATTACAGCACATACATAGATATGAATCCTGCAACATACGTGAATCAACGAATTGATGCACAACCAACTATTGGTAAGAAATGGTATGTATTTGATCAAGCTATTTTAAATCAGCTTGAACATAAATTAGTAAAATTGATGGGGCGTTTTATTGATAAGCTTAAAGATAAATATGAAGACATTTATCTTATACGCAATGATGAACAATCTACGGGCTTTAAATTAAGAGAATTTAATGGTGTTCGTGGCTTTATGCCAGATTTTATCTTAATCATGACTGGTAAAGCAGACAATGCATATTATCAAGTATTTTTAGAGCCCAAAGGCGATGATCGCTTATTAGATGATGCTTGGAAAGAAAGAATGCTAGAAACCATTAATAATCAGGATTTAATCATTTTAGATGAAAATGAAGATATTCGATTAGTAGGTATTAAATTCTTTGCTGATAGTAAGCGCCAAGATTTTATTAAAGACTTTGAAGATAAGCTTTATGATGGAAAACCTTTAGAGGAACAATCATTATTGTTGTAATTATACTTAACTTTATTAAGAAGCCTCTTCAATAGATATTGGAGAGGTTTTGTTAATATCTAGGTTTTATAACTTTTTGCAAATAGGCACTTTTATGTTAATATAACACTATGGTCAAAAATTGTATCTATCAGATTTTGATCGAAATAAATTCTTAGAAAGATCGCCGTGGCGGTCTTTTTTTATGCCTGAAATAAAGTATAAATATCAGAGACACATACGACTGCGACCATAGTAGTCCATGAATCTGAAAGAGCCAGCTGGCGGTGCTACTCAGAGCTCTAATACATGGCAAATAAACACCAGCAATATTGCATGAATTCCTCCGATAATACTTCAGGGCAATATCCTTGCATCAGGTGACGATGCGCAATTGCTTATCGTTGAGCATATCAACGAACATAGTGCCTTTAGCTCAGTTGGTTAGAGCGCTCGACTCATAATCGAGCGGCCGTTGGTTCGAGTCCAACAAGGCACACCAAATTTGCCCAGGATGCTTCTGCATTTATGTAAGCCCTGGCTATCTCTATTGATTACATTGTGGGGCGATTGATTATGAGAAAATGCAATACATGTAAAAAAGAGTTATTAGAATCATTCTTCAATGATCAATCAGGTGATGATTGTGTGTTATGCGCTTCAAAGCGAGTTGAAGTAGCTAAAGTTGAAAAACAGCCTTATGAAGAAGTTGAGGACAATAGCTGTGCAGGTGGCGCTTGTACTTTATGATTTGCTAATAATAAAAGTCACGGCTATATTGCTCCTGCCTACAATTTGATAGGCGTAAAATAAGGAGTTCATCATGTGTGATGAAGAAATTGGCGAAGCTCTACAGTGTGAGAAGTGTAATGGTACAAATATTGTAGATTTTGAAAGAACATGGGCAATAAAAGAAGAGTACACGGATTCTTTCACTTGCAGCGACTGCAAACATGTAACTTATATTGATAAAACATTATAAGTAGTTTTCATTTCAAATTGATTAATTTATATAAGCTCCTTAATTGGGGCTTTTTTGTGGGTGAAATATGGGGTTTAAGTTAGGGAAAAAATCAAAGAATAATTTAATCGGGGTTCATCCTGATTTAGTTGCAATTGTAGAACGAGCCATTGAGATCACTCAGCAAGATTTCACAGTCTTTGAAGGTGTTCGATCAATCACGAAACAAAAAGCCTATTATGCCAAAGGTACATCGACCACATTGCATGGTTCCCGTCATTTAATAGGCAAAGATGGCTATGCTCATGCTGTGGATTTAGTGCCGCTGATTCGTGGCCAACTTCGCTGGGATTGGGATGGATGCTATGCAATTGCGGAAGCTGTACGCCAAGCATCGATTGAATTAAAGATTCCTGTGCGTTGGGGTGGCGTTTGGGATAAGTTGCTTTCTGATATTCAGGGCATGACAACAAAGCAAGCGCAGCAGGCTTATGTTGATCAGCGCATTCGTAATGGCCAACGAGCATTTGCGGATGGTCCGCATTTTGAGTTACCATTGTCACCACAATATCCACAGTTTTAGATTAGCTGCCCTAAGTGTATAGCATCAGCATGAATAAATTTAAAATAGTATTTACCACTATTGGAATGATTATTGTATTGATATCAATCTTACATCAGTCTTATTGGATGTGTTCGATGGATCTTAATGACTACAATAAAAGATTTCCTATCACATGCAAGACACTGAGCCCATTTGGATTTCTGTTTGGTGCTCAGTAGTTGTTCGAATAGCCCCTTAATTGGGGCTTTTTTGTGGACTAAACAGTCAGCACAAAAAGTTATCTAGATACGCATTTAACATCAGAACAAATAATTTTAGATCAAGTGAATAAGGTGGGCAAAGCAGTAGAAGCCTGCTAAGACGGCACTGTAAGAAATGCGCCAACACTTCTTACAGTAGTCAACTGAGAGACCAGTTAACCCATTGCGCAAGCACGCAAGGCCGCCCCCTGCAGGGGCAGTAATTTTATCAGGTTAATATGGAAAGAAAAAAGAAAGTTTTAACAGAAGTGAGATGTGCAAATTGTAATAAGAAGTTATGTGATGCTGAATACAGCGTATTAAAAATAAAATGTCCTAGATGTAAATCTATGAATATTTTAAAGAAGTGAGTGCCTAGAGCGCCTAATGTTGAATGCCTCGAGCATCAAAACAATGAGGTGTTCATGAAGAAATATACAAAAGCTCCATTACCATTTTTAGGCCAAAAGAGAAATTGGCTGCGTTTGATTAACGAAATCAATTTTGATCATATGACTGTGATTGATCTATTCGGTGGCAGTGGCATATTGTCGCATGAGATCAAAAGAAATAACCCGAATGCCCGTGTGATTTGGAATGATTTTGATAACTATCAGGGGCGATTGAATCAAATTGAACAAACTGAAGCTTTGCGTCAAAAGATTGCCAAGGCGTGTAGCGTCTTTGAGAAAGGTACGAAATTAAGTGGGGCAGCCAAAGATGGCATACTCAAATTGATTAAAGAATCTGGTACAACAGATTTTATTACCGTGTCGAGTTGGCTTCTATTCTCAGGCAATTATTGCCACTCTTTTGATTCATTGGCCAACAAAACATGGTACATCAGCCCGCCTAAAAATCCGCTGAATGCCGAGGATTACTTATCCAATGTAGAACGTGTCAGGATGGATTATAAAGAGCTTTTGAGTTTATACCCTGGTCATGAAAATACGGTTTTTATTGCAGATCCGCCGTATATCATGACTAACCAAACGGGATATTCAGTCAAGAATGATGCAAGGTTTAAACTTGTTGATGCCATTCATTTATTCAAAGAATTGGGATCTAGAAAGGCGGTTCTATTTTCTAGTACTAAATCAGAGTCTGATGAGTTATTGGACTTAATGGGTATCAATGTGACAGAGCGCCATTCGTTGATTGTGAGCCCAATCCCTGATCGAAAATACGAAGATTTATGCTACAGAATTAATTTCTAAGATCAGTCATGCCGCGGTTAGATGCTGCTAATTGTGGCATGCGCCTGAGCTTATATGGAGATTTAGATGGAAATAAAGCAGTTATTCACAAATGACAATGGGCGATTGAGTACGACAAATACTATTCAGATGATGAGTGCGATTACGTTATGTGGTGGATTCTTTGCTGCAATGTTTTTTGATCTGAATGTGCCAAGTGAGCTTGCATTGATTATTGCCAGTATGGCGACTTTAACGGCTACATCAAAAGGCTTTGTTGCCATGAAAAGAGATAAAGATCATGCGTAAACTTAGATTGTATCTGCTGATCGCATGGGGCGTTTTAACCGCCTTTTTTTATGCCTTACTCAAAAGTAAGAACCAAAAGATCGAAAAACAAAAAGAGCAAATCAAGCAGCATAAAAGCAAACATGAGGAGCTGCAATTCATCAACGATCAAGAGAAGAAAACGAAAGATGATAAAAACAGTATCAATACTAGCAGTGAGTCTGATGTTGATAAGCTGCTCGAGCGCCACAAGGCATATAGAGATTGATTATGCGGCGATTAACTGTGCGGGATGGGAACGAGGGTCAATCAGTCGCAAAGATCAATTAACATTAGAAACAAAGAGATGGATTCTATCGCACATCATTAAATACGATAGAGATTGTAAACGTCCTACGGCATAGATAAGGAAGCCGATAATGGATAATAAAGTCAATTTTGAAACATGGTTACATAACAAAACAACTGTTGTTGCTGGCTTTCTAGGCAGTGCATTATTGAGCTTTGCAATTTGGGTATTTAGCCAAGTTTACGGGCAAAGTGTTAAACATCTTGAGAGCATTGATAATAAGTTTGACATGCTGACCAAAGATATTATTGCGATCAAGCTTCAAGACAGTGCGAACACAATCACAATCAATACACTTAAAAATGATGTACTTGATCTCAAGACCGTGAATAAAGAAGTGTTAGGGCGTTTGGGATCACTTGAAAAGTCTAGCGCACAGCACGAGCAACAACTAAGGCAGTTAAGTAAATAAGGATTAATTATGGCGGCTGAAAATAAAGTTGGTCGTCCAACTAAGTACAAGCATGAGTATTGTGAGCTCGCTTTTAATTATTGTTTGTTGGGTGCAACAGATGCAGATTTAGCACGCTTCTTTAATGTTGATGAATCAACCATCAACAGATGGAAACTTGAACATGAAGAATTTTGCGAGTCCATAAAAAAAGGGAAGATTGATGCGGATGCGTTGGTTGCCAAATCTCTTTTTCAAAGAGCTATTGGATATCAATATATCGAAACCAAGAATGAAATGTCTGAACAAGGCATGAAAAAGTCTGTAACGACTAAAGAAGCGATGCCAGATACTACGGCACAGATATTTTGGCTCAAGAATAGACAGCCCGATAAATGGCGAGATAAACCTGTGGCTGTAAGTGAAGAGTTAGATGCCACACCCGTTAAAATTGTTGTAAATGTTCAAGATGCAAGAAAGCAAGACGATAAGCCCGAAACTTAATGTGCCACAAGCCAAGTTTATTGCGTTAGATAAAAAGTTTAAAGCATTTGTCGCTGGCTTTGGTAGTGGTAAAACGTGGGTAGGTTGCGCGGGCATTGCAAAGCATATGTGGGAATACCCGAAAATTAATGCGGGTTATTTCGCGCCAACATTCCCTCAAATTAGAGACATCTTTTATCAAACGATGGAGGAAGTCGCATTTCATTGGGGTTTATCTGTAGATATTAAAACATCGGACAAGGAGGTTCATTTTTATAATGGGGCTACTTATCGCGGTGTTTGTATATGTCGATCAATGGATAATCCATCTTCAATTGTTGGATTTAAAATTGGCCATGCGATGGTTGATGAAATCGACATTTTGAAACAAGATAAAGCCACTTTAGCATGGCGTAAGATCATCGCACGTATGAGATATAAAGTGGAAGGTTTGCGCAATGGTATTGATGTCACAACGACACCTGAAGGCTTCAATTTTGTATATGAGCAATTTGTTAAGTCTGTGCGAGAGAATCCAAAGCTAGAGGCATTATATGGATTGGTGCAAGCCAGTACATATGACAATGAAAAGAATCTACCTGATGGATATATAGAATCGCTTTATGAGTCATATCCAAAGCAGCTAATCGAAGCTTATTTAAATGGCCGCTTTGTCAATCTAACGAGTGGCACGATTTATAGCAATTTTGACCGTAAATTAAATCATTCTGATGCAGAGTTAAAATCAGGTGAGCCATTGCATATTGGTATGGACTTTAACGTTTTACAAATGGCTGCGGTTGTATATGTGATACGTGATGGAAATCCAATAGCGATTGATGAATTAACAGAAGTTAGAGATACACCGACGATGGCGTATTTGCTTAAAGAGCGTTATCCCAATCGCGCCATTCGAATTTATCCTGATGCCAGTGGCCACAACACCAGTTCTAAAAATGCCAGTGACTCTGATCTAAGCATTTTAAAAGAAGCGGGTTTTACTTTAGTGGTTGATACGACGAACCCAAGGGTCAAAGACAGAATTATGGCGATGCAAGCAATGTTATTGAATGGTGAAGGTAAACGCCGCCTGTTAGTGAATACACATCGATGTCCAAAATTTACAGAAGGATTAGAACAGCAAGTCTATGACAAGTATGGAGAGCCTGATAAAAGCTCAGGTGTGGATCATGTGAATGATGCAGGTACATACCCAATCATCAAATTATTTCCTATTGTTAAACGTCAATTAAGACACTCTTCAATGCCATTCTAGAGGTAGTAATGAAAATAGATAGCATTTCCAATGAAATGAAAGAGTTTCATGAGAAAATTAAGCCGATTCAGGCTTTATTGGGCGGTACTGAAGCAATGAGAGCCGCTAAGCAAACATATTTGCCAAAGTTCAAGTCGGAAACAACACAAGATTATAATGCGAGATTAGCTGTCGCAACATTGACACCATATTTTGAAGATACGATTAAATCTATGGCAGGACGTGTCTTCTATCGGCAATTTGCATTAGATGATGTTCATGATGATGTGCGCGCATTTGTAGAAGATTTTAATGGCTCTGGCAAAAGTATGAGTGGCATCTTTGAATCAGTCTTTTTTGAGTCATTGGGATACTCTAGATCGTATGTAGTGATTGATTACACATTGACAGAACAAGCGAAAACACGTGAAGAAGAGAAGAATTTAAATGCGCGCCCATATGCGTTTAAAGTCAGTCCTGATCAAGTGTTAGATATTCGCAAATCTAATGGCGGTATTGTGTTATTTAAGTACATTCATGCTGTGATTGATGAAGAACAGACCAATGATTTTGAGATTAAGTATCAGGATGAAATTGTTCTCATGACACCAGCACGCACTAGATTTTATAGAAAGCTTTCTGGTAATGATTGGACATTGGTTAAAGATGTCGAGATCAGAGTGGGTAATAAAGCTTATGACCATGTATTTGTAGAAGAACTGAAACTTGCTAAGAAACCACCACTTTCTAACTTAGCAGAGTTGAATATTAAACATTGGCAATCACAATCAGAGCAAGACAATATTCTCAGTAAAGCAAGAATGCCCATTTTGAAAATGGTGGGTGTTGATCAGCCAACCTCCGAGGATGAACTCATTATTGCAGGCGCACTATTTTTACCATTAGGCGGCGATGCTAGTTACATTGAGCATTCAGGTGCGGCGATTAAAGCGGGGCAAGAAGCATTGAATAAGCTAGAGGAGCAAATGGCTGTTGCGGGTTCAAAATTGCTCATGCGAACCAAGATGGCATTGACTGATAGCCAAACTAAGAATGAAAGTAAAAAAGAGGTCAGTGAGTTGATGTTATATAGCTTAAAGCTCAATGATTTTATGAATCATGTCTTAGATAAATTTGGATTGTGGCTAGGTTTAGACGATGCAGGTTCGATAGATATCACTGATAACTTACAGAAAACGATTGAATCAGAAATATCTATTAGCGAGCTCATTCAATCTGTGAATCATGCAATTATCTCTAAGAAGTCAGTCTTTGAAGCAATGGTGGCGTGGAATGCCATTACAGATAATCGTACCTTTGAAGAAGAACAAGAACAGATTGCATTAGAACAAATTAGTGAAATCGCCGCTCCAATGGCTTAATGATTATGAAAGAGTTTAGTTATTCAGAGCTCACAATGATGCTGTGTGAGTTTAATATCAATATTTTTCGTTATGATGCTTATGTTCGTTCAGTCGTTTTTAAGCATTTAGATCAGGTTCAAAAAGATCTCATTACTCGTATGATGATTGATGATCTAGGATCTATCTCTAAGCGAGATATTCAACGATTAGTCAGAGATATTAAAACGATCATTACGGATGAATATGAACGTATTCTTGTGTATTTATCCGAAACGAATCAGCAATTTTATATTGCGTCTCATCATATTGAAGCGCAAATATACAATACATGGCTAGGTGCGAAAGTCTTTAGTTATTTGCCTAACTATAAATTAGATGCCATTCGATATGCGCCTTTGTTTGAAGGTAGAGATATCAAAGATTGGTGGATCAAACAGTCTGAAGACCTAAAATTCAAGGTGGAATCAATCATTAGAAATGGCAATGTATTGGCTGAAACACCACAAGCCATATCTAGACAGATTCGTGATCAAATCAATATTGTAAAACGCCATGCTGATTCGATTGTGAGAACTGCGAATGCGGCGATTGCTAATGATGCTTTAGAACGTCTCATTGACCACAATACAGATTTAATCTCTGCTAAGCAGCATATCAGTACATTAGATGGTAATACGAGCGATGTGTGTAAGGCGCGAGATCTAAAAAAATGGACAGTAGACAATCGCCCAATTGGCCATAAGATGCCATTTAGAAAGCCGCCATTGCATTTTAGATGTCGCTCTATTATTCGGCTTTTATTACAAGATCAGGTGGCATCGACAAGAGCTTCACAATTTGGGCAGGTGAATGAGCACATAGATTATTCATCATGGCTAAAGACTCAAACTCAAGAGTATCAAATATCAGTACTGGGGGAACAAAAAGCAAAATGGTTTAGAGAAGGGAAATTGACGATTGGAATGATGCTTGATCAGAATGATCGACCTTTAACGATCAAGCAATTAAAAAAGATATATAACTTATAGTTATACAAGCTCACGCAAGTGGGCTTTTTTATTGGATAAATTTTATTAACAGAGCGAGATGCTCCATTGATGCGAGAAGCAAATTATGTGGAAAACAGATGAAAACGGCAATTTAGTTGTAGTGGATGGTAATCCTGTGGTGATCACAGCAGATGGTAAGGAAGAGCCTTTCTCTTTGGAATCAAATAAGCAATACATCGAAAGTTTAAAAGCTGAAGCAATCAGTCATCGTCAAAAGGGTAATGGTTATAAAGAGCAGTTAAAAGCCTTCGAGGGTATTGATCCTAACAAAGCGCGTGAAGCCCTTGAGAAAGTGAAGGCATTTAGTGAAAAAGATCTCATTGATGTGGGGAAGGTTGAAGAAATCAAAGCAGAGATGAAGCGAGTACATGATGCTCAGTTGAATGAAGCGATTTCTAAAGCTGAACAGTATAAGCAACAGATGCAGTCATATATCATTGGACAAAAGTTTAGTGAGTCACAATTTATTGCTGACAAACTGAATATTCCATCAGATATGGCACGCGAATTCTTTGGTAAGCACTTTACCGTTGATGAACGCAACAACGTCATTGCATTACATGATCCTTCAAACCTTGACAGTATTGTGTATTCAGAAGCCAATGCGGGTGAACCAGCATCTTTTGATGAGGCATTAGCAAAGTTTATCAATGCGTATCAATACAAAGATAAGATCCTAAAAAGTAACGGTAATCAGGGCTCTAATACATCAAATACGGGTAAAGCTCCAAATGGTATTAAACGTTCAGATATGACGCCTTTAGAGCGAGCCAAATACATTCAAGAACACGGATCTGAAAATTATTTAAAACTTCAAAAATAGAGGTAGTTTATGGCAACAACAGTCAACAAAGATATGATTATCTATAATGAAACAGCACAGACCTCATTCTTAGAGCGACGTCAAGATAATATCGATGTCTTTAACAACTCTTCGAATGGTGCAATTATCTTAGAAAATGAGATCATTCAAGGTGATTTTTCACAGTCTGCTTTTTATACGGTGGGCGGTGAAATGAAGCATCGTGATGTGAACTCAACCGATAAAGTCACCGCCAATAAAATTGGAATGAGTGAGCAAGTGGGTGTGAAAGTGCCATATAAGTATGGTCCTTATGCCTCTACAGAAGAAGCATTTAAGCGCCGCGCTCGTAGTCCTGAAGAGTTCGCCTATCTCATTGGCCAAGATTTAGCGGATGCAACAAGTGCGGGGCATTTAGAATATGCTTTAGGTGCATTAACAGGGGCGATTCTCAGCAATTCTGATATGAATGTTAATGGCAATATTGCAGTTGATGGTCGTAAAGCATTAACGCGAGCAATGCGAACTTTTGGTGATAAATTTTCGCGTGTCGCTTTGTGGGTCATGAACTCAGATACCTACTTTGACATCATTGATGATGCTTTAACGAATCAAATTTACTCCGAAAGTGGGGTAGTGATTTACGGTGGTGTCCCTGGAACACTTGGTAAACCAGTTTTAGTCACGGACACGATTGATCCTAAATTGTCATTTGGTTTACAACGTGGTGCAGTACGAATTCGTGAGTCACAATTACCAAGTTTCCGCCTATATGACATTAATGATGAAGAGAATATGGCAATGGGTGCGCGTGCTGAAGGTGCATTTAATATTGATATTCTTGGTTATTCATACAATAAAACAAAAGGCGAAAATCCAAACCTTGAAAAACTCAAAGCAGCGCCAAGTTGGAAGAAATATGTGGCCAGCAATAAATTAACAGCGGGTGTACTCATTAATCTCAGTAAGGATGAAAAAAGTAAACCTGATGGTATCGGTGGTTAAGCATATTAACTAAGGCGGCGATTGTGCCGCCTTTTTCTTGAGAAGTAAAAATGGAATATGTCACAACACAGTATGCGGATGCTTATCACTCAAAACGTATGACAGCTGAACGATGGAATATGTATTCAGAAGATGAAAAAGCTAAGCGTTTAGTTTCAGCCATTGATTTTATCGAGGCAAATTTTCGTTTTCAGCATGAAATATGGAAACAAGTAGAAATACCCGAGCAACTCAAAAAAGCAATTTGTGAAGTTGCAGTATCCGATGAATTGATCATTGCACGATCACGAACACAAAACAGCATTAAAATTGATGTGATTCAAGTAGAGTACAAAATTGACTCATCCGCATATCAGATTGAATTTGATCGTATTAAAATTATGCTGAAAGGCTTATTGATGCCTGAACAACGTTTATTCATGAGAGTATCACGATGAATTATCAGGAAATTCAAAATATTGTTAATGAGTTATTACCCGAGTTTGGTATTGAATGTACAGCGACAATTAGAATTGCGGGTAAATATGATCCTAAGACAGGGCTGTCAGGCACTGAAAAGACCACGAATGGACAAGCAATCATCACAAATATTGATATGAGATATAGTGGGCAAAATAATTTGATAGAAGTTGGGGATCAGTGGTTATTAGCAACGGCATCGCTAGATCTACAAGTGGGATCAGTTGTTCATATTGATGGCAAAAAATATCAAGTGATTGCCCCTAATCCAATTAAGATGGCCAAACATACAATTTTATATAAAGCACATATCAGAAAAGTTTAAGCCCTATTTTCATAGGGCTTTATATTGTTCTGCCTCTCGGCAGTACTTGGGTTCAGTGTATAAGTTTTATGCCTATAGGCAATGGGATTATGCATATACCAACTTCAGTTGGTGAAAATATTCTACTAATCGTAAAAATAAAATCAAGATCACAATATTGATTCTAATCAATATGATACTTTTATTTCTTAGAGTGAAATCATGAGTATTAAAGATAAAATTGCTCAAAGAAAAAATGAGCTATTTTTGGAAATTAAGGGAAATATTAGAAACGCCGCATATACGGCATTTACAAAAATACAGACAAAAACGCCCGTTGATACAGGAGAAACTAGACGAGCATGGGCAATCGCAAAAGAATCAGATCAACATTATGTGATCACCAATCCTTTGCCGCATATTAATGTTCTTGAATATGGTTTATATCCTAATCCACCCAAAAAAGGCAGCGGTAAAACGATCAATGGCTATTCAACTCAAGCGCCTACGGGATTCGTGCGTATCTCATTAGAAGAGGTCAAAAATGAGTTTAGTTGATCTTAAACGTGAGCTTGAAACCTATGTGATGAATTTTGCTGAACGTCACAAAATGAATTGCAGTTTTGAAAACTCACATACGGAAAACAAGGGCGATTATTTAGAGTGTTTCTTTTTGCCTATATCGCCATTTATTTCGACGTTTGAACACGCATCTTATCAGTATATTTTTCAGGTTAATTTTTATGTTGATCAAGGAGTGGGTGCAGTTAATTTACATGTTCTTATAGAGGAGTTTCTTCAACCTTTTGAAGTTGGTTATTCAATCAATGATCACGCGATTGTATATAAACCAAACTCAATGTCACAAGGCATTAAAAGTGAGGGCAAATATATGATTGCTGTTTCAATCTATCTACAATTTTTTAAAGCTATTTAGGAGTATTTATGGCGACATTATCCGCTAAATCAAAAATTCAGATGAGTAAAACTAAGTGTGACAAATTGTCTGATAAAACTGAAGAAATTGAATTAATTAATATTGCATGTGATGCATCTTCTTTTTCTGTTGAAGTCGGTGAGTCTACGTCAATTGACTCAACAACATTAGACGATGATGCACCGCAATCTGAAGTCGCATTTCCTGGTGATTCTACAGCAAGTGCAACAATGTTTTATAGCTCTAAAGCCGATAGCGCATATACCGCGGTACGTGCGGCACATGAAAGTGCAGAGAAGCGATATTTTTGTTTAGTGTTTCCTGATGGTGGCAAAGAAGAATTTATTGCTAACGTCACGTCTCATAGTATTGCATTGCAGACTAAAGAGGCAATCAGCGCAAATGTATCATTTAAGATCAGTGGCAAAGTTAAGAAAACAAACGCAGGTTAATTATTGAGAGGATGACATATGAATTTGGCAGATTTTAGCAATCAAAAGTTAGACAAAGCAAAACCTTTTAACCTAGTATTTCCTGATGGCAGTGTTTCAGATGCGAAGATTTATATTAAATCACTTAAATCAAAAGATGTAATCCGCGAAACAGATGCGATTGCCAAAAGAGCAAATCAAGCCGTGGCAAAAGGTTTAGATTATGCGATTAAGTCTGACATTGAGATGTGTTGTGCAATTATTGAAACAATAGAAGGTTTCACCATTCAAGAGGCAGATAATGTATTTGGCTTTGAAACGGATGGTGATCGCATTGTGTCCACTAAAGAGAATATTAGATTATTGATGGAAAACTTCCATTTTGCACGCCAACAAGTGGCCGCTCAAGCTAATGATGATAGTTTTTTTTATCTGAATTAGAAGAAAGTGCGCGGGACTGTATTCGTTTTTATTTAAAGCCAGAGAAAAATTCTCGTAAAACACGTCACCAAATGTTGTTAGAAATGTCTGAAAACTTAGGAGAGTTAGAGGAGTTGAAGCAAGCGCCTTTAATCACTCAGTATTATCAGCACGTTTGGGATTGGTTTCTATCATTAAATCAAACACGGAATACGGTTATGGGAAGGACACCCATCAGTTATACAGAAATCGCCGCTTTTTCATCATTAATGTCAATTGAAATGGATAGAGATGATGTAGAGGCTTTAAGGCTCATTGATTCGATTTATCTAGATGAAATGCGCGATATTTAGAGTTTAAAAAATAGCCCTGCTTTTTGACAGGGCTAAAATTAAATTATGCAACTTCATGGCAATTTTCAAGGAGACTATTGCAATGAATATCTATATTTTAGTACAAAAAATTAATTTGTGAAGATGGATTATGCTTTAAAAGCATATGGTTGTATTAGAAAGCCCTTATTAATTTAGGGCTTTTTTATGGATGAGGAAAAGGTTATGGCTGATTTAGGAATGCTCATTGATATCAGAGCAAATGGCGCGGATCAGGCATCTCGTGATATTGATCGTGTGTCTAGATCTGCTGAACAACTCGAAAATAAAGCAAAAAGCTTAGGTTACTTTTTTGATCAGCAGGGGCGATTGAGAGAAGCCAATGGTCGATTTGCAAGATCAAATGATAGTGTGGCTAATTCATTGCGTAGAATGCGTCAAGATGCTGATACAGCCTCAACAGGTATCCGTAATATTGGGGCATCAGCATCACAATCCATTGTGCCAATGAATCTATTAAGCAAGGCATTGGCAGGTTTATTAACCGTACAAGCTGCAACACATGTACTGAGTTTGGCTGACACAATGACAAACCTAAATTCACAAATTAGATTTGTTACAGCCAGTCAACAAGAAGCAGAAGCTGTACAAAAACGCTTATTGGGCTTAGCAAATAGCACGCGTGCGAGCTTGGAAGCAACAGCAACGCTCTACACACGTACAGCAAGAGCAATGAAGGATTATGGTAAAACACAAACAGAAATTTTAAGATTTACAGAAGCTATCAATAATGCAATGCGTGTGGGTGGTGTTAGTGCGCAAGAGCAGGCAAGTGCCTTATTACAGTTATCACAAGCTTTAGGATCAGGTGTTTTACAGGGGGATGAGTTTAGATCGATTGCTGAAGCTGCCCCCATTCTTTTAGACATTTTAGCAAAAAATACAGGTGTTGCGCGTGGTGAACTGAAAAAACTGGGTTCTGAAGGTAAATTAACTGCTGAATTGCTATTTAATGCCATTTCTCAATCATATGATGAACTGAAAAAACAGGCAGCGGAAATGCCAGCCACAATTGAATCATCAATGACCGTTGTGCGTAATAATATTATGCAATTTAGCCAAGACATGTTGAATCAAACGGGTATCACACAGGGTATATCATCGACACTGTTATATGTTGCAAATAATTTGCATGTGGTTTTTGTCCCTGCTGTTTTGTTGGCTTCAGTCATGATTGGAAAAATGACAGGTGCGGTTATATCGTCAGGTGTTGCATTTGGGCAATCGTCTTTTGCCGCTGCTAAATATCAATTTTCTTTAATTAAAGCTGCGGGTGCTTCTAATACACTAGCGGCGGCATCTACAGCAGGAGCAATGGCTGTTAATGGTATGTCTCGAGCATTACAATTGGTTGGTGGCCCAGCCGGTTTAATTGGTATTGTTGCATCAGGTTTATTATTGTTTGCGACTAATTCAGATAAAGCTAAGAAAAGCGTGGGTGATTTAGAACTTGAACTTCAAGGGTTAGAAACACGTTTGAAATCAATGAATAAATCACAAAGAGAAGCTTTAGTCATTTCGTATACGGATAACCTAAAGAATTTGAAAAATGATCTTTGGCGTTTGAAAACCGATATTGCTCATGAAGAGCGTAAGCTCAAGACAATGCAAGGTGGCGGCTGGTTTGGCGGCAATGCTTCCAAATTTGATATTCAAGAGCAAAAGAAGAAGATTAAGAAAATGGAAGGTGCAGCTTCGGATTTGGCAGATGCGATCGTTAAGGTTTCAGAGGGTATTTTAAAAATTGAAAATTATTCTGAAGAATCAGCGAATGGAATGAATGAGCTGCAAAAATCGGGTATAGGCGTAGCTGAAACACTCAAAGAGATTGAAGAGAGATATCGCCAGCTTGGTATGACAGCATCACAAGTGACATTGGCTAATTTAGTCGATATGGGCGCATCTTTAGCTGATTTTGCAAGAGCAAAGGCAATGTTAGATGAAATTGATCAAAATAATGCATCTAAGCGTACTGTAAAACGTGGCGGAGGTACGGATCATTTTGGTGAAAAGCTAAAAGCGTTATCTGATGAATTAGCAAAAGTACAAGCTTTGAATGTAGAGATTGCTACTTTTGGACGTGAAAGCCTCTATACTTCAGCAAGAGAATTAACATTAGAGTTTGCTAATCAATCGAATGCGTTATCAAAGGTATCTGAAGCACAAAAGCAAATATTGATGAATCAGGCAATGACATTAGATAGCCAAAAGCAAATGAATGAAATTTTAAACTTTAGTCTTGATTATTCGAAACGCTTTGAGGATCTACAGTTTGAACTAGAGTTGATTGGTAAGACGAAGGAAGAAGTAGAGCGTTTAAAATTTGAACGAGAATTAGAGAATCGGGCTAAAGAAATTTCTATTGGCATGAGCCCACAAAATCTTGCGTATCTTGAGGCCGAAATTCAAAAAATTAGAGAGTTACGCGATGCATATGCGAATCGACAGTCGCATCATGATCATGATATTACTGGTGGCATTAAAGATAGTTTTACAAAAACAACCAACTCTATGAAAACAGTTAGAGAGCAATTTACATCAGCCACAGATTCTATGTTTAATGGTTTGACAGATGCCATTGCTGGGTATGCCTCTGGTGCTGAACAAAGTTTCTCTGATATGACGCGTTCAGTTTTGCAAAACATTTCGAAGATGTTAATTCAGATGGCTTTATTAAATGCTGTACAAATGGCTTTTGGTGGATTCTCTGAGGGTGGTGTTGTTGGTGGGCGAGTAAAAGAATATGCTAATGGTGGCTATACGGGCGCTGGTGGAAAATATCAGCCCGCGGGCATTGTTCACAAAGGTGAAGTAGTCTTTTCACAACGAGATGTTGCTCGATTTGGCGGGGTAGCAGCAGTTGAAAGAATGAGGCTACGAGGTTATGCCAATGGCGGTATTGTGGGTGGTCGAACTATGATTGGACACGCAAACGTACACCAGCCTCAACCGATCACAATTATTGTCAATGTTGCTGAAGATGGATCTACAGAAGTGATTGATAAAAGTGTAGGTAAAGCAATGGAAAAACACATTGAAGTGATTGTAAATAAAGTGATTGCTAGAGAGAAACGTATTGGTGGATCTTTGGCTTAGACATATGGCCTTATACATACGTATAAGGCTCGTCTAAAAAGATCTAAATTCTTTACGCGCAGTACTTTCTTCTGTTTCATTATTGATGTAATCAACGGATTTATATTCTAATCCTAGCACTGTTTTAATCGCTTCTTTGTCTTCAAAAAGTCCATATGATTTATATGAGATATCTATACTAGCTAAAATTGCATCAGGCTGCATTAATAAGGATGTATATTCTAGGCTTTTATATTGCCCACTAGTCATAATCGCTTCTAGGACACTATCACTGCCTTTAATAGTGCTAGGGTGCCATTTCTTTGCCAATGCTGTAACTAACTCTATAAAGTCTTGGGCGATATTTAGTTTTTGTTCTGCTTGTTTAGATATATCGAGTGTATAACGTTTTTTAAATGTAATTGCTCCAACTCTATCATTGACTAAAGTCACATGGGCAGTATCAAAGAATGCGACTTCTTTTGTAATGAATCCTGTTTCTGATTTTGTAAAATTTATATCTTGAAACTCCATAGGGCAATTAACTTTAATCCCTCCTATAGATACATAGTCCATATCACAGGCATGGGAAAGAGAAAATACAAGAGGAATTGCTAGTAATGACTTTTTCATGAACACCCCATTTTCTAGTTTCAATATTCTTTTAAAGTGTCTATTTAATGAAACTTTTAGGCACTAATTATCAGTATATATGATGTGATTACAGAGTGAAATTTTAAGTGTTGAGTTGGTTACAAAGAGTAGCTTGTAAATATCTTTAATGATAAGATTCTGATCCCTACAATAAAAAAAATTTATGAGGAGAACTATGAAAAAGATCTTATATATGATTGCTATTGCGACCGTAGTCGTCGGTTGTGCTACCGCAGTTAAAAAACAATGGGGCGTTGTGAGTGGCAGTAAAGCAGATGGCACAGTTAAACTTGCTTATGAATATACTGAGATGGAAAAGCCCATCGTGGATATGACACAAGCAGAAACGATTGCCACGAAACGTTGTGCAGCATGGGGATATAAAAAAGCAGAACCTTTTGATGCAGCAATGACTAGTTGTGTATATGGACCAGGTGCTTGGGGTGGATGTGCTCAATATAGAGTATCTATGGATTATCAATGTACTAATAAATAAAATGTATCGATTCATAAAGCCCCTTCATTGGGGTTTTTTAATGTCTAATAGATGAAAAAAAAGCGTTGAATCATTAAAACTCAACGCTGAAACACCTCAATTCTAATTAAAGAAAGGTGTGCCCAACAAAATTATATTTAAAATTTAATTGTATGTCTATCATTAGAAATCTATATAAAATGCAAGAAAATATTTTTTTAAAATAGAATTGAAAGATAACATTTATTTGAAATTTCTCTTATTTAGGTTATTGATATGGGTTATAGAGTATTTAGATGGTGTCCACGTATTGATGCGGTACAAGAAGTTGAACCATTGCTTAATATTATTCAATTCGGAGATGGCATAGAGCAGCGGCAGCTCAAGGGATTGAGGTTACACCGAACTATATTTCCTGACTTAAAGTTTGTTGCTAAGAAAGAAGAAATCAATGAGATCACTGATTTTTTGCTGCTACATATTACAAAGCCATTTTGGTTTTCCTTTCAAGGAAAACAGTATCTAGTGAGAAAAGATGGACCCTATAAGCTGGTTCATAAAAGTAAGGATATTTGTGAATTAACAGTAAGATTTGTTGAGGTCATGAAATGATTAGTGATTCAGTGAAAGCTCAACTAGATGAATTAGAACAACAAGCATGGATTGATTTATATGTACTAGATATTAGCCGTATTAATGATGCAGGTGGTTCTAATTATTTTTATTTCTGTAATGAATTGAATGAAAAGGGTGAGCAAGTTGTTTGGCGTGGTCAGAAATATTTAGCGATACCAATACAAATTGATGGCGTTGAAAGAAAAGGCAATGGACCAAGTAATAGACCGACGCTAAACATTGCCAATTTAAATGGATATATGACAGGGGCGATTCATCAATATGATGGATTGATTGGGGCAAAAATAACACGTTACCGAGTGCCGTCACAATTCTTAGATGCTGTAAACTTTCATGATGGCAATGATAAAGCGAATCCTGATGAGTATTTAGCTCAATCCTATATTGTCAATTCTGCAAAATATAACAGTCAATATGCTGAATTCACATTAGCTTTGCCGTCTGAAACAGATGGGGCGACGCTTCCTAAGCGCACAATTTATGCTTCGGTATGTCCGTTTTTATATCGAGGTGAGTATTGTGGATATGATGGCCATGCTATTGCTGATGAAAACGATCATGCTTTAGAACCACATGAAATGAATAAGGATAAATGCAGCAAGAGACTTAGTGGATGTATTGCGCGATTTGGCGTTAATGGTCAGCTGCCTTTTGGTGGATTTCCTGTTGCTGATAAATTTTCAAGCTAGATAAAAAAAGGCTCTGAATATATGTATAAACAGAACCTACAATCAATAAATCTACAGGAAAATATATGTAGAACTAAATTCTAGCATAAACGTTTTAATTTTTGTCAATTCCATTGAGCCCTTTATTGGGCTTTTATTTTGTCTTTTAGAAAAGGATTATTATGGAAAACAGTATCTTGTCTTATTGTGCTGATGCCAATGAAGAACGAGGTGGAATTGTTATTGATAATGAATTTATAGCAGTCAAAAACATTGCCAAAGATAAGGTGAATCATTTCGAATTTAATCTTGATAAATATAACTATGATCGTATAGATGCCATTGTTCATAGTCATATAGGTGACCATCCATTTTTATCAAGTTTAGATCGCTTATCTCAAATACAAACGCAAAAATCATGGTGGATCGTGGCCAATAACCAAATCCATAAATACAAATGCGTTGATTTATTACGCGGACGAGAATTTAAATATGGTCAATTCGATTGTGCCACATTAATTGAAGATGCCTATGCAATTTGTGGCATTAATCTTCATCACTATCAACGTAAAACCATGGAAGCTGATGAAGCGAATAACGTGATTATTAAGAGATTACCAAAGCTTGGTTTTTATCAAGTGTCAGACATTGTAACAGGTGATGTCATCGTGACTAGTATGGGCGGCAATCCTAATCATTTAGGATTAATTTTAGATGGTGAAAGGGTATTGCATCATGTAGAGGGGCAATACTCAAGAGTCGTCGCATATGGATCGGTATTCAGAAAAAGAACTCATTCTATTTGGCGGCATAAGGATTGGCAGCCACGCATGCTTGAAGCAATTCATTATGATTTAAAGGCAAGTGAGTATGAAGAAAATTACATTTAAATTCTATGGTGCATTAAGAAAGTATGGCAAAGAAATTAGCTTATATGGCAATACAGTCAATGAGTGTATGCGTTCTTTATGTATTCAATTAGATGGGTTTAAAAAACACGTTAAATATAAACAGTACGCATTAAAAATAGGGCGGCGATATGTTGGTCAAGATGAATATTTAACGGGTATCAATGCCAGTAAGCCGTTAATTATTAGAGTGATCCCAATTGTAAAAGGGTCGGGTCCATTGGCTCTCGTTGCTGGAGCTGCATTCGCTGCAATGGGTGTTATGGGCGTTGGTGGTGCAATGGTTGCTACAGTTTTATTGCAAATGGGCGTCGGATTGATGTTAGCAGGTGCAGCAGCTTTATTAACTAAACAGCCAAAATTCAATCAAGATTATAAAGGTGTAGAAGATTCAAAGTCTTCAGCGTTTAGCAATCTATCTAATATGGCGGGTCAAGGCAAACAGATCTTACGTGTATATGGTGAAATGTTGGTCGGTGGCTATGTCATTTCACAAGGTTTAGCAAGTCGACGTATTGAATCAAGTATAGATATTAATAATGTTCAAACAGCTAAATATTCTCGTCAAACAGTTGAGTTGATTGCAGCTCAAGATCCAAATGGTAAAACGTACAATATTGATAGAAATTGTGATTCTGTACGTAATGCTGCTATTAACATTAGGGTTCAGTGGAGTTAAATATGGGTGGTAAATCAGGAGGTGGTGCAAGATCACCACGCATTGAAAAAAATACATTACATTCTGCGCAAAAACTCAAAGTCATAGATTTAATCAGTAGCGGGGAAATCGCAGGTTTTATTAATGGTAATGATCATCCATTAAAGTCTGTTTATCTGAATGATACAGCTGTACAGAATATTGATGGATCTATGAACCATGCCGATGTTCAATTTGAATTTAACCGTGGAACGTTAGAACAAGATTATTTGCCTAGTGCCATGTCTGTAGATACTTCTTACACTGTGGGGGCTCAGGTTGAAAAGAAAAACCCTATTACGCGTACGGTAACTAATAAACAAGTAACCAGTGTGCGTGTAACGGTTGGTGTAGATGCTTTGATGCGTTCTACAACAGAAGGAGATCAGCTAGCAACGTCTGTTGATATGAGTATTCAAATCATTAAAAATGGTCAGGTACATGCCGCACAACACATGCATTTAAACGAGAAGGGCAATCAACCTTTTCGCGTTGATTATGTGTTCTCAGACTTGCCCATAGCCCCATTTGATATCAAATGTATTCGTTTAACTGCTGATTCTAAGGATGATATGTTGAGAAATAAGACGTATTTCTTTAGCTATGTGGAATCAATAGATGTCAAAGTAAGGATGCCAGGATCTGCCGTAGCATTTTTACAAATCGATTCTCAGCAATTTGGCAATAACAATCCGACGAGAACATATGGCATCAAAGGCTGTATTGTACAAGTTCCATCTAACTATGATCCTGTAACGCGTACTTATTCAGGATTGTGGGATCGATTGTTTAAACCAGCATATACGAACAATCCTGCATGGGTTTTGTACGATGTCCTAACAAATGATGAGTGTTTTGGTGAGAAGTTTACAGACTATCAAATAGATATTGATAAGTTATATGAGTTATCTAAGTATTGTGATGCGTTGGTAGATGACGGCAATGGTGGAAAAGAACCTCGTTTTGTCTGTAATGCCATTTTGTTTGGTGAGGATGCTAAAACAGTATTAGATAATTTATGTTCAGTTTTCCGTGGCACATATTCAGATGCTAATAACTATTTTACTGTGTATTTCGATAGTAAAAGTGATGTTATTGCAGTATATGAAAATTCTAGCGTAGTTGATGGAGAATTTAACTATTCATTTGTGCCTGCAACAGAGCTCTATAATCAAATTCAAGTACAGTACATTGATCAAGAGGACGGTTATCGTACAAAAATAGATGAAGTATCAGATGAGAAGAATATCGCTAGATATGGTCTTAGATCCACATCTATTACAGCTTTTGGATGTACGAAACGATCACAAGCACTACGTTGTGCAAAGTGGAATTTGATTACCTCTTTAACAGAAAATGAACATGTTCAGTTTAAGTTAGGTGCTGCGGGTATTCGACATGAGCAACACGATATTGTAGGGATAGCAGATAGTAATTATGCTGGGCAACAAGTTGGCGGTCGTATTGTGGATATTGCTAATGATGTGATCACTATTGATCGTGATATCAAAGGAGTGACATCTTTCTTGATTAATGTTGAAGGTAAGGTGAAAACCTTCAAGGTTAAACGAGCGATTAGTGCAACTCAATATAAACTTGATGCACCAGTGAATGCAGTTGAACATGTACAATTTGCGGCGATTGTTGGGAAATTACAGCCTAGATTATTTAGATGCATACACATTGAAGAAGATCGAGAGACGAATACATATACAGTAACGGCCATTAAACACAATCCACAAAAAGAAGCGATTGTTGATCGTGGTGCCTCATACATACAAGGTCATCATTCATCACTAAATACTATTCCGCATTTGAGTAATGGCATTGTAGAAAATGAGGGTAAAAGCCTTGTACTACGTTGGGATAGCATTGAAACATTAGGCGGGAAAGTTAAGTATATTATCCATCTGTATGATGGTAAAAAATTACTGCGTCGTCTTGAAACATTTGAAACGTTCACTAAACTCACAAATCTTCCTCAGGGCAACTATACAGCACGTATTCGAGCGCTTAATGAATATGGCCAATACAGTGCAGAATTATCTATTTCATTTAGCACCACTTATGAAATAACAGGTTTAAGATATTTGCCCATCGTTTTTGGCTTAAATCTATATTGGGAAGTGCCATCGCTTTTAACAACAGAAGCATATACAGAAATATGGTGGTCACAAAGTGAAGATAGAAGTAAAGCAACTTTAGCGGCCAAAATGCCATATCCACAGAATACTTATACAGTTAGTAATCTAGGGATTAAAGATGGCCGTTATTTCTGGTTTCGCTTAGTCGATTTAGATGGTAATCAAGGTGAATTTACGCGTGCGTTCTATGCTGAATCATCTAATGACTCAACGAGCATTATTGAGATGATTCGCGGGAAAGTAACGCTTAAAGAGTTATCTGATGATGTTGCAACACATATCATTGAAGATGCTTTAAAAGAAGCACGTCAAGACATGCAAACATTGATTGATCAATCAACAGTAATGAAAGCAATTCAGAAAAAGGCTGATCAAGCCTTGGCTGAAGCTAAGCTGTTAGAGTTTTCTAAAGCGACAGAGAGTCAGGCCATTCTTGCGGAAACTACGATTAATCGTTCTATCGTTGAGGCTAATCAGGCAGAAATTAATACTTTTAAAAAGACCACAACTGATCAGTTATCAGCACAGTCGCTGATCATTGAGAGTTTAAAATCAGAAGTTGATAATAGTATTAAGGCATCAATCGATGAGATTCAGAAAACTTCAACAACTCAATTAGAAGCGCAGGCTGAATCGATTAAAACGCTAAAGACAGAAATTGATCAAAATATAAATGCCTCAATTGAAAATGTGGAGCAAACAATAGCCTATGTAGATGGAAAAGTTAAATCGCAATATACTTTAAGAACAGTCGCTATGAGTGGCGGTAAAAAAGTGATTTCTGGCTTTACGAGTTTGAATGATGGGAAAACGTCAGAGTTTATTATACAAGCGAATAAATTTGCCATAGTAAATCCAACGAATGGGACATCTAAAATGCCATTTGTTTTATGGGAAAACAAGTTAGCCCTAGATGGTGACTTAATTGCAAGCGGAACAATTAAAGGTGAGTCACTGGTTGCAGGTGCAAAATTGAAAGCACCCGTGATAGAAGGAGGGACATTAAACATTAATAAAAAATTCATAGTATCTAGTGATGGAAATGTCACGATTAGTAGTAATCCAAATCAAAACGTTGGTTTAAGAATTACGAGTGATCATATTCTTGTATACGATGATAATGGTATTGAAAGAATTAGAATTGGAAAATTAAATTAATAAAATGATGAAGATTGGTGGATAACATGTTTGATATTCAAATAAAAAATAAAAGTGGCCAAGTCATTAATAAAATTGGTGATGTTGTTACTTTTAATAAAGCAATTGAACTTAAAAAAGGTCAAAGCATGGGTATAGATATTAGCGTTGAAAAGGGAGAGTTTGTCTTTACTTCAGTGAGAGACGTTGGCGCATCAGACTTTTGGAAGGAGCGAGTGTCCGTTAATGGTAGCCTTGTAACAATTACAGCTGTTTCCGATCATTTAACTGTAATGAAGGGGAGTTTCTAATGTATGGCGTTCAATTTAGTAGAGAAAATGGTTTAAGAACATTAAATGATGGTGGTGTGGTTTTTGAATATTATAAAGTGCCATTAAAATATACATGGGTTAGATATGGCACGAATGCTCCAGGTATGCATAAATCCGTGTTGACAGAGTATCATATCCCAAGGGCTATATTGAAAAATTCAGTGGTTGCAATTGAAGAGGGTAGTATCATTTCATGGAACCATAGAGATGCTAATACTAGCTTATTACGCATAGCAACTTTAGATATTTCTAAGCCTGCAAAAGCGCATCTTTTTAAACCATACGACGGCGATGCGAATAAAGATATGTATGGCGTTAATATTTATAATTCACAACAAAAATTAATTTACAACTCATCACTAAAGACAGCAAAAGTGATTGGATATATTAGTAAATTCAATCCGCAGCCTGTGTGGTATAGATCAATTAATCAGGTGACAAAATTAGCTTTTGTACAAGTCGGAAATGATTTATCTCGTAGGCATGTTGCAGGAGCTTTTGAGTATAGCAAAGCATCGGTTATAGAGTGTGTAGGGACTCATGTATCTGTTAGGCCCAATGTATTTTTAGCACCACCTGACAGAAGCGAGTCCAATAATTATTGGCGCTCTAATTATGATATTTTATGGTTTATCTTAGATATTAGTGATTTATGAGGTTTGAAGTATGCAAACGGGTATTCTTAAAATTACTAAAAATAATCAAAAGGGCTCACAAATTGTTGAGCCCTTAATTAATACGTTTCTTTATTTTTCGCAAGATGGCATCAGAAAGGTGACGACTAAAACTGATGCTCAAGGGCAATATTCTTTTGAGTTACCCATTGGATCTTATCAGGTTAGTATCAGTACTGGTGCTGATGGAAATGTTTTTCCATTACTAGGAGGGCGATTATTTGAGATGAAACAAGATAGTCCTACTAATACATTTGAAGAATGGCTTTATAATAAGCCCACTACTCTTAATAGCGATCTTTCAAATATCTTTCAAAACATTGAATCTAACTTACAATCTATGATTGAGGATGCTAGATCTAAGGGCCAGGCTATTTTGGCATCATGTAAAGAGATTGAAAGAAATATTAGTGCTAAGTTAGATATCGAGGCCAGTAATAATATTAATGCAGATTACACATTAGTTGATTTTGGCACGATGATGCGTAATGAACGTAAAGTTCTACCTAACCCATTTGGTGATAACGTCCCTGTTTTAACTGTAGTGGAAATCTACTCTGAGAAGCTTGATAAGTGGGGGAGAACCGGGGAAGGTGCGGGTGGTGGTTTCGTTACAGGCGGTATGATTTTAGGTGAAGGGATTTACGTTCAGACAGGTGCAGGTACTGTAGGTGTGAACAATCCCGCCGTATCCGGCGGTGTTTTTGTACCTGATAATCCTGGTATGGCTCCAGTGCGTATGCATGTATGGAAAATAGGGGGTTCTAAATGATTATTTATGTTAATAAGGCTGATATGAGGTCATATTCTTATACGCCTGATGTTGTATGGGAAACAATAGCAGTTGAAGTGCCAAATGGCTTTGTGGGCGGTGCTAAAACTTATGATCTTTCCACTAACACATGGGTTGATGATCCTGCAATACCATTGCCAACTAAAGAAGAATTAAAGGCATATGAAAAAGAACAAATGCTACATGATTTGCAGGTAAAACATCATGAATTACAAACGACAATGAATATGCATTTACTTTTAGACGAGCAGATTGAAGCTGCTGAGATTGCGAGACAACTCAAATCTGTAAAATTACAGATTAAAACATTACAATATGAAAACCCTTATGAGGTGTCTTATGGTTTTTATTAAAACTTAAAATTTTATATCCGATGTAGTCGTAGGAGAAATGATGAAAAAAATAGTTTTTTATATTTTATTCTTTTCTTTTATATGTTCAGGCATTGTAAATGCTAAGACACAATCAAATGGCTCTGAACAATCAACATGCTCAGATGGTTTATTTGTGATTATTGCTGGAAATAAACCATGTGCCGAAAACAATAGTTTTATTCGTAGAGGTAAACCAACATTTGATGAAGGAGAAGCGAGTGGGATCACATCTAAGCTTACACATGAATCTAGCCCATCAGGTATTAAATCAAATTAAGATAGGTGCGCTTCGCTTTAATTAGCGCACTTTTTTTATTGTCTAATTTTTTGGTATAGCATATAGGGACAGAATTCTGGATTTTATAGGTGGGGGAGGATAATGAAAAAACTATTTGCTTATATGCTAATGGTACTTGGATGGATTTCGGGCGCTAATGCCTATGTTACATCTGATGCTTCTGATCCAAATGTAAAATCTCTTTGTAGAGATGGTATGTATTCTACATCAGTGGGTAGAGGTACTTGCTCTGGACATGGTGGAGTTGCGGGGAGAGTTGATCCGATACAACAAATAGAACCATCTAATAATTTTGAGGTAAAAAGGGTCACTGATGTACAATTAGTATCTATTAAACCACCTGAAAATTTCCGCAAAGCTAAAGCGGCAGCAGTCAAAAGTATTTATTTTGATACATCAAAAGAACTATATTGCGATTGTCCTATTACATGGCAGGGAAACAAAGGTAGTGGGGTGATTGATATCGCAAGTTGTGGCTATAAAGTCAGAAAAAATGCTACGAGAGCAAATCGAGTAGAGTGGGAACATGTTTTACCTATTTCTATCGTAGGCAAACAGTATCAGTGTTGGAAAAATGGTGGTCGAAAAAACTGCCAAAAGGTTTCAGAAGAGTTTAATAAAGCCGAAGCAGATCTTCATAACTTTTTACCTGTGATTGGTGAAGTTAATGGTGATCGATCAGATTTTATGTATGGCATGTTAAATGAATCGCCCCATCAATATGGATCATGTCAAACCGTGATTGATTTTAAGGCTCGTAAAATGATGCCTAGAGAAGAAATACGTGGCATCGTAGCGCGTATTACTCTCTATATGTATGATCGCTATGGCATGAGATTGTCAAAGCAAGATCAGCAGCTATTTAATGCGTGGAATAAGATGTATCCAGTAACAGAATGGGAAAAAGAACGTAACCAAAGAACAGCATGTGTTATGGGATGGGGGAATAACTATATTTCCGATATTGATCTGAATAAATGTAAGTAACTTTAACTTTTTCAACTAATAGGCATCTGAAAGTGGTGAACATCTTTATGACTTAATCTTGAGAGTTGAATGGTTATCACCAAATGGATATAGAAGGTGAGGCTTATAAAGTTAAGTGTGTACATCTCATTAACTTGGCTAAAAACTCAGGATTGGATGCAAAGAAAAGTGAAGCAGTTATTGATACTATGATTGACGTTATTAAAAGCCGATTGGGCGAATTGTCAGGTGGTCAGTATGCTGCTTCAAAAGCTACTGCTGCGATGATTAAGGATAAGATTGGTGGGAATATTAGTTTATTAATTTAATTTGGGTGAAGAAATATGATTACAAAACAGGATAATCAAATGATAGGATTTGATTTTGGTATTAAACCCAACTTTATGGTTGTCGGAGATATTAAGTTTTCAGAATTATTCAAACAAGCCGAATGTCTGGGGTTGGCTTATGTATTTGAGCAAATAAATGATAATATTCGTCCTGTACAGATAGTATTTCAATTCAAGAATAAAGAGCCAGCTGATAAAGTTATGGCTACATTTATGGATTGGGTTTCTAGATCAAATGATGATGGAGATGCTGTTGACCTTACTTTTATAGAGAAGAAAGATGGTTCTTATGGATTTTCTATTGGTCCTGAGCTAAATAGATTAATAGAAAGAATAGTTCCTAGAGATTTGTTAAAAAAAATTAATCCATTAGTCTATGTGAATACGTATTTTAAGCATATGACAGTACAAAGTGATAATTATATTAATTTCAAAGAAAATATTAAAAATACTGAAGAGATTGTTATTCGATCTGTTGTTGGAGACCCGAATCTGGAAGGGAATTGGGGAAAAGATTTTTTTAAGAAGAAAGTATTTAGTTTTGTTAAAGAAGGTGAAATACCTCAGGATTCTAATGTAATAACTTATGGGATGAAAGATACCAAAGTAGACAAGAAAAAAATGCTTCCTAG
Organism: Wohlfahrtiimonas sp. G9077; assembly: GCF_002252155.1. Taxonomy (GTDB): domain Bacteria; phylum Pseudomonadota; class Gammaproteobacteria; order Cardiobacteriales; family Wohlfahrtiimonadaceae; genus Wohlfahrtiimonas. The sequence continues at coordinate 413,381 of NZ_NEFD01000001.1, read as the reverse complement.
ATATTCTAAAGAACAAATATCTGAAAGAAGAATAAGTGAACTAAGAACACTGATGCCTATAACCTTTCATAAAATACAAAATTTATGGCTATCTAGCTTAGTAGATGAGTTAATTGGGACGTATGACGAAATATTGATTAAACAAGCAATTTGTAACTTAACAGTTGAAGAACGAATGAAAAAAGATTGTACTTCTGATAGCTCATTTTTAATCAGTGAAATTAATAGATTGCAATATTTGGTATCCACATATGAGTCATTTGTTAGTTACTATCCTGATGATGATTTTTATACTATAGAGAAAATTAAAGAGCAAATTAGCAACGACCAAAAAGTTTTAGAAGATTATTTGAAAAATTAATTTATAAGGAATTATTTATATGACAACAATTTTTGCAGCATTGTGTGGGGTAATATTAGCAGAATCTGGAAATGTCGTTACAGGTGTAATTGCTAGTGCAACCTATGATGGGTTAAAGAAGGCTATTGATTTGTCATCATTAGGTAAGAAAGTAAAAAGGTTTTTTAATTCAGATGAGGAGGCGAATAGATATATTGAAGATCTATGTACAAAACCATCTGTTAATCCTACAAAACCTTTTAGGGATATTGAGGATCATTATGAAGAACTAACAGGTAATAGCTATGATGATGAATTGTTTTTTACAATAAAAGACTGGGTTCAAGAGCATTCTCAACAGATAATAACTGCGTCCCAAATGACATTTACAAATACTAAAGGTTTTAATATTGGCCAGCAACATGCTGGCCAAGATATTATTAATGTTCAAGGTGATTTTTACAAATCAAAAAAGGACTAATTTGTGGTTGAAATTCAAAGTCAGCATGCTGAAAAAATTTATAATGTAAATGGAAATCTCTATCTTCAGGACTCTTCTGAGGTTCAAGAATTCTTAAGAATTGAGAAACAGAAAGAATTGGCAGAACGTAATTCATTAGATTATTTCAGAATGCTTGTATCTGATTTTGATGCTAAAAAGCTAATCACTAGAGAAAGCCTAGTAGAGGATATTAATAGGTTTTTAGAAGAAAGTGGTCAAGTGATTTTATATGGAGAACCAGGTATTGGTAAAAGTACATTGGCATATCAAATTTCTAATACTACAGATAAAGTTATTTATATCTCTTTAAAGAATAAATCATCTCTGAGTGTTTTATTGTATTTGATTAATAAAGTTAGAGGTATTAATAATGATAGTTTATTAGAAATCACAAATTTGGAGGAAGCACTTGAATGGATGCAAGTTTGTTTGCTTGAAATTCAGTCTAAAATTCATTTTATTATTGATGATTGTGACCAAAGTAAAGAGTTAGCAGAGAAATTGATGTGTTTTGAAAAAGGCCAAAATAGTTTCCTTTTTTTAGTAAGAAATAATAAGTTATTTGAGCATCTTCCAATTACTTCTTATGCTTGTAATTCTTTTACAAAAGATGAAATTAGGCAATATTTATTGAGTCACGATATTTTTATTGGTGAATTAGATTTAAATAATTTAATAAGTTCATCTCAAGGGAATCCATTATATCTCTTTTATTACTCTCATTTTAATAGAGATTCTATTCCGCCAGATTTGCAAGCATTTCAAAATGAAATTTGGAATAATTTGTCGGAGATTCAGCAAGAAAAATTAATATTTATTGCTATTTCATATTCTTATGTGAATATAAAAGAATTGATTCAAATCTCTGGTAGAACTCCAATACAGGTTGCAAAAGATCTTCAGGAAATTCATCAGTTGGTTAAAAACAATGATGGGCATTTAGAGATATTTCATCCTTCACTTGAAGAGTTCATTCATGAGAAGTTAGAAAAGAATGGAATTCTATCGGTCTATCAAAAGCAGTTAGGAGAATACTATTTATCAGAAAAAAAAATAATTCATGCTACTTATCTGTTAAGAAAGAACCAGCCTGAGAAAATTGAAAAATATGCCTTTGCAGTTGTTCCTTACTTAGTAGAGTCTGGAGATTTATTATTTGCATTAGAGCTTTTGGAAATTAAAAAAGAGTATGCTGAATCAAGTTTTGAAGAGGGATACTTATATTATTGTTTTTTTCATATTCACCATTTGCTAGGAAATAAAAATGAATCTACACAATTTGTAGATAAGGCACTAGATTTATTAAATCATGAGAACCACGAGCTATATGTATCAGCTCTAACATTCAAAGCAATTAATTATGTAGAAATAGGTTGTATTTCAGAGGCATTAAAAATAGTTGATCGTATTTTTGATGATTTAGATACATATTCTAAAGAGATAAAACCTCTTGTTCTGAGCAATATATCTAAAATATATACGGATCTTTCAGAATTTCGTAAAGGAGCAGAGACAGCTAAAAAGGCTTATGAATTATTTGTAGAACTGGGTGAACAACAAGGCATAATTATGAGTTGTTCAAACTTTGTTTCCTGTCTATCTCAAATAAAGGGGAAATTAGATTTAGCAGAAGAGTATGGATTAAAACTATTAGAGTATCTAGATAAATCACCAAATGTTTTGCTCGTTAGAACAGTAACATTAAGTACTTTAGCGCATATATATAGAGAGAAAGAAGATTTTGATAAAGCTAGAATGTTCAGTGAGCAAGCAATAGCATTCTGTCAGAAATATGGGTTAAGCGACAAGGTTGTACTTAATTTAATTAATTATGGAAATATAATTAGAGATTCTGGTGATAAAGAAAAAGCTATAAACATATATGAAGAAGCTCTTAGTAAAGCTTTAGAGGCTAATTTACTAAAAGAGGTTGGACGAATATATTGGATTCTATCGGCTGAGAAAAGATTGGAAGGTGATTATGCACTAAGCTTAGAATTTTCTGATAAATCATACAAAAAATGTCAGGAGTCAGAATTTCGTTATGGAATGGCAAAAGCTTTAGAACATAAAGCAGAAACCTTATTATTGTTAGGAAGATCAAAAGATTCTGCAGAAAGTTTTATTATGAGCGCAACTCATTACGCTGAGATAGATATGTTTGCACATGCATATCAAAAAATGATTTCAGAGGCTATTAAGATTTATCATACAGAAAATGATCAAGTTAAAGTAAAAGATCTTATAAATAATCAATTGATTTTTTGTGAGAGGATTAATTTAGATGTTTCATACTGCATGGAAATAATTATTTCTTATGCAGAGGAAGTATCCATCAGAGAATATACTGTTAATTTATTTACAAGATATCTTTCTCAAGAAGGCATTAGTGAGCAAAATGCAGTTGATGCGATATCTCAGTTAGTAAATTATTGCAATAGAGTAGAAAGCAAAGCAGGAAAAGAGTTTTTCTTAGAAATTGTACAGTTAATGATAAATAAAGTTGGCGGTATAAAGTATTCTTATAGTTTATTGGGGATTATAATCGAACAGTCCAGGGAGCTGTTAGGGCAAGATGAGCTTGATATTATTTATGAAGAATTATCTCAAAAATTGAGTTTCTTTTCGTATCGAACAATAGATGAAGCAGTGATACTCACCACAGTAATATCTGAAAAAATTAATTTACAAATAACAGTCTATGAAGATGAATTGATATGTCAAAAACTAGCGATTGCTTTGATTCTTTTTATTAATGAAATATCAGACTTTATTACGACTAAACTTATTTTTTCAAATATTTCTTGCCCAATACAATTTTTTTTATATTCTCCACAATTGCAAGAATATTGTAAGGAGCAGATTCCCATTTTATATATAGCACTTTCTTTTGAAAAGGTTTCATCTATTCATATGGAGAAGAAGGAGATTGGCACTCCAGATATAATACTAATTAACAATCAATATGAATTTGAAAAGAATATGGAAGGAAAGGAGTTTCTTTACCTTATTCATCAGTCTATTTATGGTTTACGAAAGCATTTTTGTTTAGAAAATGTGGAAATTACTGATGATGAAAATTTAAAGAGTTTATTGCTAAATTACTTAGCTGACTTTTTTGGCTTTGTATCACCAAATGTTAAAGATGAAAAATATGATATTAGAATTTCATTACCATAGTATTTTAAAGGGTCATTTTGTACCAAAAGAGATCCAACCACATAAAGTTTTATGTTTTAGGGTAATTTAGTATGTTTTTGATAAACAAAGAATAAAGCAATTATTGATCGTTTTGTGGCGGTGTAATACTCCATCCGCTTCCGCCAGATATAAACATCACTTATGCTGATTTAGCTAAAAGGGTAGGTGTTGACATAACTGCCTTCCGAGTTTAGAAAAAGGGGATGGATTAACATTAAGCGTGTTATTCAGCAACATAAAGAAGAAATTCAAGCATTGGCATATAAACTATTTGTTTATATATTGCAGCCAAATTAGATTCAATATCTTGAAATCTCTTATGGTTATCAGTTATAAGTCTAAGATTTATGGGTATGTATTTAGATGGTTGTAAACTCTAAGCGAATTGATTCAATGAATGGTTCTAAATACTTCACAAATGCATATTTGAATATTTGGGATATTTTAGTATTAACGGTTATTTTCTTTGGCCAAGCGATCATCCAATCCACTATCAGCTTTTTAGATCTATCTAATGTAGGTGATCAAACGGGGCTTGATTTATCTTTCATTCAATCCAATCACTATTGGGATATAGCACTTGAATTGATGAGTTTATCAATCGCAGGTATATATTTGCTAGTGCGGCGATTCGACTTTAAACAGCTAAATTTTCGTGTCAATTATTACACTGTGCCACTAGCAATTTTATTTGCCTGTGCTTCAGATATGGCGACATACTTTTATGATTGGGGCGTACATTTATGGAATGCTCCTGATCTATTGGCACAATCAGTAGAAAATGCCGCTAGTAGTGATGTATTACACAATCATATTACGCCCAATTTAATAGTGTTTTCTTTGCTTAATGGCTTTTATGAAGAGATCTTCTTTTTAGGCTTATTATTTTGTATTCCTCGTCAATATTTTGGCTGGATGTATCTTTATAGTTTGGTGATTCGTTTTAGTTTTCATACATATCAAGGCATAAATAGTGCAATCGCCATCACCCTTTTAGGTGTTGTATTTCTTCTCATACGTCGTAGAACAAATTTATTAGTGCCATTTATGTTGGCTCATGCATTTTTTGATGTCTTTGGTTTGGGAGCTATTTATACTCAAGTTGTATTACTTTTTCAGTAGATGATGAAGATTTTTTGAATCAAGTGAATAAAAAATGAACACCGTGCTTTAAGTATAATTTTTGATATAAATCAATTTTTTATTGTATGAAAAGTTTGCATATTTTGTGTTTATCTTAAATTTACAGAACATTTCTTAAATAGATGAAAGCTAGTAAAAAAATATTTTTGTATTAAAATACGCCCCAGCTACAAAATGGCTATCTTTTATACAGAATGTAATTATATTTATTTAAGAAGTGGATAGAATTATGATCGCTACAGGAATAAAAAATAATATAGAAAGCCTACAGATTTTTTCGGATCTGTTAGAGCCAGACATTAAAAAGATTTGTTTAATACATCAGTGTATACAGGGGGTTACGAAAGATTTAGTAGAGAAGTATTACAAGGAATATTGGAGTGAACGATTAACCAATAAAGCTGAAGATATTGAGCCCAATGATGTGAAATATATTTTTGAATCTTGGTTTAATGTTATTTTTGCTTGTTCTCAAAATGTTGAAGAAAAGCATAACGCAATTTTTTGGGCTATTGGGAATTTAGAAGGTGAACATAAATTAGCTCCAGTTGTTATACAGCGGGGGATAAATTTCTTACGGCATGAGGCTCAAGTGTTGGTAGTCTGTGATGATGAAAATTTACCATTAACATTAAAGCTAGAACTAGTTGTTTCAATATTTAAGGTTTTAGATTTAAGCGAACTAATTTTAAATGAGTGTTTATGATATATACAATAGGTAACTGGAACCCGTCATAGTGAAAACTATGGCGGGTTTATTCATTTATAGGCTACCTATCAATAATGATGATGTTTTCGTCCTCTAGGGCTTTTAAGTTACTTTCTGCATCAATACATTTATCAATGAAATCATTCCAGAATTGCAGGGCATCTCTTTTAAGATGTAGGTATTGGGCATTGTTATAGGTTTCTCTGATCTTATCGCTATCAGTATGAGCTAGAATGGACTCTATAATATCCTTATCAAATCTCTTTGTTTCATTGAGGATGGTTGATGCTAGATGCCTTAAACCATGAATAGAAGTCTCAATCTTATTCGTATTTAGTGCCATGATTGGCGTTGTAGATCGTAAATGTGATTGATGAGACGCAAAAACATATTCACTTTGATTTTTTTGTATATCTAAAATATTTTGAATTTGTGGGGTAATAGGGATGTGATGTGGTTCTCTGGTCTTCATAATTGATGCTGGAATACTAATGATATTTTTTTGAGTATCTATATAGCTCCATTTTAATTGCACAACGTTTTGGATGCGGCAGCATGTTCTTAGGGTAAATTCTGTGGCCATACGTGTTGTTAAAGATGCTTTAGAATGACTTATAAATTCTCGTAATTTATAAATATCTTTAGGATTTAAGGTTCGATGTTGTTGTTCAACATGCTGTTTAAAAGATTCTAAACTAATTAGAGCAACTGGATTATTATTACAGAGCCCTTTTCCTGCGGCATGTTTGAATGTTTTGCTGATGGCAGTTTTTGCACGTTTAATTTGGCTTGTAGATCCAGCAGCTTCAATAGCTTTCAATGCATTGACGATATGAAGGGGTTTAATATCTTTTACGCTTAAATGACCCAAATATTTCATACAATAGGTATACATGAGGTTATATTGTTGCTTGGCATTTTTTTTATAACGGATTGGCTCCAAATTTTATGGAATTCGTTATAGATATGCTCAAATGAATCATTGTTATTTGTGTTTTTAGGATTTATCTTCTCAATAACAACTAATTTTCTGAGTTCATTATGTTTTGTACGTGCTTCAGCTAAAGAGATGAGTGGATATTGTCCAATAATGAATGTATCTTCTTTACCTGTATCTGGGTTAACGTATCTATATTCAAAAATTTTTGTGCCTGATGGAGTAACTTTTAAGCATAGTCCATAGCCATCATATAGGCGATATAACTTGTTTTTAGGTTTTGCATTTGCAATTTGTGTATTGGTTAATGGTTTTGAAATTCTAGCCATTTTTATACCCTTTTGAATACCCTCTAAAATTAGTGATTTATACACATTGATAGAAATGTAAGGAAACAATGTTATATTAAGAATAACGGTATATCAATTGGTGAAAGTCGTTAGGAAACGAGCGGAAACGGGTATTAGCTCCCGCACAGGCAGCTTAGAAATCAGCAAAGATTTTACGGGCTATTTCGTCCTTGTTCACTGCCGCACAGGCAGCTTAGAAATAATCTCTAGGTAGTTTCGTTTAAATTTGGCGGTTCACTGCCGCACAGGCAGCTTAGAAAATCAAGCATGGTTGAGAATCGTAGACGCGTCTGTTCACTGCCGCACAGGCAGCTTAGAAATCGGCTGGTCTCTGCAAGGTGATTGCAGAGGGTGTTCACTGCCGCACAGGCAGCTTAGAAACAACGCATTGGCATTTCTGATTCGTCGTGCTTGTTCACTGCCGCACAGGCAGCTTAGAAAATTACGATTGGAACGCTGATTTATTACGCAAAGTTCACTGCCGCACAGGCAGCTTAGAAAGGCCTAAAATATCAATTTGACTTGCTGCAAGTGTTCACTGCCGCACAGGCAGCTTAGAAAGGCCTAAAATATCAATTTGACTTGCTGCAAGTGTTCACTGCCGCATAGGCAGCTTAGAAATGATGTTTGTCGATGCAGTGGACGGCTACCACGTTCACTGCCGCATAGGCAGCTTAGAAAAACCCACATTGCAATTGACGCCGTAGACTTCAGTTCACTGCCGCATAGGCAGCTTAGAAAGAGAAGCGCGACGGGCAGCACTATCTCATTCAGTTCACTGCCGCATAGGCAGCTTAGAAACTTCATTATCTTTGAGTATGCAGCGCCTATTTGTTCACTGCCGCATAGGCAGCTTAGAAAAAAGCACAACAAGACAAAGCTAACACATGATCGTTCACTGCCGCATAGGCAGCTTAGAAAAAATTGCAGAAAAATTGATAAATGTTATAGTTTGCACGATTAGATGAAAGATAAGCATAAAAATATAATGTGCTAATAATCGTCATAACGATATCAAATAACTTAACGTATGAATACTAAGGAGAATATTATGCATATGCATTTGAATAATGAAGATCTCGATGGCTTAATTGCTGAGATTACAGCATCACAAGAATGGACAAGAATGGCGACGCACACCATTGGTCAGCAATATGATAAATCTGCACTCAATGACATTACCAAAAGCGTTAAAATGATCATCGGTCATTTTTTAAAAAGTGTTGGTACCACGTTTGTGTGTGTTGAGAATTCATTCATTACGTCATTGCCCGTTTTTGTCGATGCCAATAGCAATACAGGCGGTAGCACACAATGGAACAATTCTGTGAACATTAAGATGTCCATCGATATGTACGATAATGGCGTGATGGACATCGGGGTAAATGCAGAAATTGAAAATAAAAATGAAATCTCAGACACATTTAAACATTATTGTGGTTATGTGCTTGGGCGTTTATTCAGTGGTCAGTTGTATAAACGCGGCTGGGTGAATAATGAATATTTTGGGACAAGTGGCAGTTAAGACTGTTGCATTTGTAGCCATTGATCAAGCGCGTTGGCAAATTGTTGACGCTCTTTTTGTGATAAAGGCGGTGGGCCTGAAGTTTGTACGCCGCTTGAGCGTAATTCATCCATAAAGTTGCGTAAACTTAAACGTGAACCAATCGTCTCTTTCGTTAAAGGTTCGCCACGTGGTGTGATCACCAAAGCACCTTTTGCAATGGCATCGGCGGCAAGTGGAATGTCTGCCGTGATGAGCAATTCACCAGCATTGATGCGTGCGACAATTTCATGGTCAGCCACATCAAAGCCTTGAGGCACCGTCAAAGAGCGGATGAACGGGGAAGCGGGCACGGATAAGTTTTGGTTCGCCACTAAATAGAGCATGGTTGAGGTGCGTTTAGCCGCACGGTATAAAATCTCTTTGATCACTTTTGGACACGCATCGGCATCCACCCAAATGGTCATGGTTTGATCCTTACAATGGAAAGCTCAGATGATAGAGAATAAAAAGCCCTTCGTAAAGAAGGGCTGTGTGTTTTCAGGAATTTAGAAATTATAACGTAAATCTAAACGCACTTTTGTATCACGGTAGTCTTGTCTCTTTTTACCTTGCGCATAAGAAACGCCACCCGTTAAACGAAGATCTTTATTCAATTGACTGGTAAAGCCCACTTCAATTTGATAAATATCGCGTGCATTCTGTTGGCTAATGGTGGTCATGCCATTGCCATTTTGTACATTCACTTTAAATGGTTTGGTATTGTGGAAATAGTTGAGCTCCATATATGGCGTTGTTGAGCCATTGAAGAGCGTTTTATCTCCATAAACACGCGCACCCACACGAATTTGTACATTACCACTATTACTGGTCACAATATTGCCATTTGCTTCTTCATGGCGATCTGACTTCACGCCCATATAAGTCAATTGCACTTGTGGTTGGAAGTAAGAGTTTTCAGAAATATTAAAGGCATAACCTGCTTCAATCGAGGCCAATAAACCTTTTGAATTATATTTCTCTGAGGAAGATTTCTCTCCTGTCACTTTGTTGCGTAAATAAGCATATTGTACCCATGCATCAACATAGCGATGTTCTGTTGGCGTGTATGAACCATAAACACCCACGGCAAAACCATTGCTATCCATATCTGCTTTGATGCCATGACGATGATTGCGGCTTGTCCCCGATGCATGACCATAAGCTGCCATTACACCAAATTGATACAATTCGTTTTCCACCAAATCTTTACCAATATGAATGGTGTAGTAATCCATTTTGGCAGAAATATCTTGCGTTAAACTTGAACGCATTTTATTAAAACCTGCTTGTGCATGAACCCAAACGCCATTTTCACCCGGTAAATAGAGACGATCATGGAATTTTAAGTTAAACATGTGGTTAGCGGTTGCATGTTGTGACAAATAAGCAACCGTTTCTGGGCTATAAATGGGCTCAGGTTTTGGTTGTGCATCATTAGGTTGCGTTGGGGCAACAGGCGTTTCATCCTGCTGAGGTTCATCTTCTTCAGGGGTGGGTGCAGGTGCTGCACAAGTATCCGCACTTGAACGAGTATCACAAGGATCAACCGGCTTACTTGGTTCTTCAGGCTGTGGATCAACTGGCTTGCTCGGCTCTTCAGGCTGCGGGTCAACCGGCTTACTTGGTTCTTCAGGTTTCTCGATTGGATTTGCAGGTTCTAATGGTGTCCATGGAATGGAAGGCTTAAACTCAGTGCTGCCCACTAAATACCAATCATTGCCACGTTTTTCCAATGCTGTAAAGTCAGTCACGCCAGAACGTACACGGCGGCTGGGGTCTAATTGGAAAGCGGTTGCTTCACTGGTGCCTTGGACATTGATGAGTAAAATTCCTTGATCTGTAAATTGACCTTCAATTTTTTGTACGATCACATTCGTATTGCCAGATGCATCACCTGTGATGATCAATAAATCTTTATGCGTTGTATCAAAAGGATTAACCTCAGCGCCATCAGTTGTCGTATTGCGCTTGATGTTATCTGCATTGACTGCGCCAAATACCAATGTACCGCCATTACCAATGTAATTGCCATTAAACGTCACTTTACCACGGTCAGCAGTGCCATTGTCGTTCGCGCCAGCAAGTTGAATGATGCCATTGTTGGTGACATGACCAAATTCGCTGTTAGCGTAAGCATGGATGCTGCCATCGTTCAACGTTTGTCCCAATTTTGCACCGGAAAGGGCAGTGATCGTACCTTTGTTATTAAAACGAGCACTCTCTTTGGTTAAATCAGCGGCGCCATTGAATTGTAACGTTGCGCCATCAGCGACATTCAATGTGCCTAAAAATTCATACTGCTGACCATCAATGATGAGGTTTCCGGCAGTCAAATCAAATTGTTTACCTTCAGCAATGCCAAGCGTGCCATCTACTTGTGAGCCTTTGGCATCACTTAAAGTGATGTTGCCATCAATCGTGGCTAATTTAGCGCCTTTGGTAACAGCGAGTTGTTCACCGATGTTGATGTCACCTTTTGTTGCGGTAAATTCTGCTTGATCCAGCACGTTCATAGTGCTTTTGACTGTAACATCGCCAGCTGTTTTATAAATGGCTGCATTGCGCATATTGACATTGTTGGCTGTTAAAGATGCAGCGGCATCAACATCAATGGCAGCGGCGGCATCATCTTTTAAAAAGTTGATTAATTGATCATAGGTGAGCTCATATTTTTCAGGCGATTTAAGGCCAGGTGCATTGAATTTACGATCATCATTTGAGCCATCAAAATAGCTGGCATCATAAATTTGGGCGTGATTTGTCAATGTGAAATCACCTGCAATGTCCAAAGTATTGCCTAAGAATGCGCTTTTTTCGTTTTTATTTGCATTGTCAACAATGAAATCATTCGCCTGAATGGTGCTGTTGATGATGACCAATTCTGCATCATTTGCGGACAATGAAATAGTGTCCTTTACATTGAGTGCACCATGGATCATGGAGAAACTTAAGTTGTCATTATCTTTTGCAGTAAAATTACCATGCACATTCACATCACTGTTGATGACATTGAAAATGTTATCACCACTTGCAAGGGTGAAATCGGCTTTATGATTTGTTGTGCCCACATTGAGTGTGCTTTTTTTTGCATAACCTTCAGAGCGCTGGGGGAAACTTGTATTGATTTTATATAAGTATTCACCGGTCTCAGGATCTGTACCAATGTATTCTTGTACAAAGCTTAAGCCATCATTGATGGTGATGCTTTGATTATGGAACTCAATGCCGTGATCTGCGCTGATCGTGCTGCCTGTGGAAACAGTGTTATAGCCTTTATCTTTAGATGAGTCAGATCCACCTTTCCAAGTCTCTTTGGTGATGTGAATGTTTGATTCATCATTGGCATGTAAACCTGCACCATGACCATTAAAGTTGGCTGCACCTTCTAATGTACCTTTTGAACGACTGGCAAATAAACGTGAACCATTGGTAAAGTTGGTCTCTTTTTGAAAGGTAAAACGACTGCTGCTGGCATTAAAGTCAGCGCCAGCCCCTGGTGTTGAACCAGAAAATTCAACATTGTTCGTCACCGTTAAATTAGCCTTGTCACGGATATAAAAAGCACCGCCGCCTTCATCATAAATCGGATCATGTGGACGCATGCCATTGTTATAAGCATGATTAATGTCATAGCCTAATGCATCACCATTTGAACCATTGTATGAGTTGTCACAGCTTGCTGGTGTATTGGTGCCTTCACAACGTGTGTTCTCAATGCGCTTGGCAGAATCATTATTTTTAAATGTTAAGTTCTTTAAGGTTTCCGTTGAGTTGTCAATGGTGACAAGGGTATAGCCTTCAACGATCATGTCATTGTTTTGACCTAACAGATTTGTAGAGGCAGTTTGATGATCCCCGATGTAGAGATTCACGCCTGGCGTCACATAAATGTCGCCTTTAAAATCATTTTCTGCACCATTGTTAGACACTAAATGGATGTCACGACCATAACGATCGCCTTTACTGAATGGGCTCAAATAACCATTATGATCATATTTAGGTTCACCTGAGTGATCTGCATATGGATCATAACTGGGATCTTTAGCGCCTAAAATGGGCTTATATTGAATGTCTGTCGCGCCAAAGTATACATTTTTATCGCCACTGATTTTTTCATCATAACGAACGCCACTGGCAGGTTTGTAATGTTCAGAAGGCACATCCTGGGTTTGGTTATTGTTTAAAATCACCAAATCACCTTTTTGAGGTGCAGGTTTAAAGCCTTCAAAACCATTGATGCCTTTAGTTTCTGCGAATGCATTTGCACCCATCAATGCCACAACGCCAGCAACAGCCGCCTTCACAGTGGTTGATTTAGATTTTTGGTGTGATTTGCCCAATTCGGAAGTCACCACCCATTGATTGAGTGCCATGCTCCACACAATTTTAAATACTTTATTCATACTGTAGTTTACATTTATCCAAATATTGTTAATTAATTTTAAGTTAAATCGGCTCCATAGCTAGATTAGTATAGAAATGTAAATAATGATCTGTGTCAAATCGTATTGAATTATCGTATTTTTTATATCTATATGAAAATAAACAAAATATAATTTTTTCTTGTATAATAAATGCGCAAAATAAATGTTTTTTACTCAAAACAATGATGATGAATGTAAAGAAATATAGATAAGGAAAGAATGGAATGAGAAATTTTAGGCAATAAAAAAGCCCTTCGTAAAGAAGGGCTTAAAAATTGGAGCGGGAAACGAGACTCGAACTCGCGACCCCAACCTTGGCAAGGTTGTGCTCTACCAACTGAGCTATTCCCGCAAAAAGCGTTGTGGATAATGATGATTTGGTCTTCATCACATCACCTTATTTCTAAGGATTTAATTTGGAGCGGGAAACGAGACTCGAACTCGCGACCCCAACCTTGGCAAGGTTGTGCTCTACCAACTGAGCTATTCCCGCAGAAGAGGTGTGCATTATACAACTTTTTCAGGCCTTGTCTGCTCAAAGATTGCGCAAAGTGTAATTTTTTTTGATTTATGCACCATTTTTGATTGCCAACTACCAACTTTACGCGCTCTCTTGTAAAATCAAACCCCACATTCATTTATTAGAGGACAAGGCATGAAAATAGGATTCATCGGTGGTGGCAATATGGCTGAAGGCATCATTGCAGGCTTAGTGAAGGGATTTTTGCCCGCATCCATTTTTGTGGCCGATCCGAGTGTTGATCGTCAAATGCATCTTTCATCGACATATGGCATCAACACATTTGAGCATTACCGCTATTTTTTATCAGAAGTGGATTACATTGTCCTTGCCATTAAACCCCAAGGCTTTGCAGCCTTATTGCCAGAGATGGCGGGGCACATTCAGCCGCATCAAGTGGTGATCTCAATTGCCGCCGGCGTCACAGTGTCGTCCATTACACAATTATTGCCGATCGATGAATTACCCATTGTGCGCGCGATGCCAAACATGGCAGCAAAGGTTGGCCATGGCGTGACGGGCTTATATGCCAATGCTTACATGACGGCTGATCGCATTAACTGTGTCACAGAGATGTTCGAAGGATGCGGCATGGCAACATGGGTGAAGGAAGAATCCTTAATCAACGCGGTGATTGCAGTTGCCGGTTCAAGCCCTGCATATTTTTTCTATTTTGCACAAATCATCGGGCAAGTGGGTGCACAAATGGGTTTAAATCCAGAAGAAGCCACGCACATGGCCATTGAAACGATGCTCGGCAGCGCCAAATTGGCCGCTCAAGGTGATGTCTCTTTACCTGATTTAATTCAAAGCATTTGTTCACCAAAAGGCACCACAGAGCAAGCGATGGCCGTCTTTAAAGACAATGATGCATTATTCAAGGTGGTGACCGCTGCCATGACGGCAACCGTTGCACGCAGTGAAGCACTTGCTCAAGCTTTAGAAACAACCATTAAAGGTGAGGAACACTGATGACAGGATTATTAGAATTTATCATTAAGTTGGTGTTTAACTGCATCAGCTTTTTGGTGTTGCTGCGTTTTTTATTGCAATGTGTGAAGGTCAACTTCTTTCACCCGATGATTCAAGTATTGGTGCGTGTCACCAACCCAATTGTATTGCCGGTTCGTAGAATCACGCCGGTTTTTAGCAGTTGGGATTGGTCTTGCATGCTGGTGGTTGTGTTGGCAGGCATCATTAAATATGTGCTCATCATGCTGTTGATGCGTCTTGCGCTCTCGCCTTTGATTGTGCTTGGGCTCATTTTAATTGAAATTCTTCAAGATATTTTAACCATCTACTTTTATGCCATCATTGGTGTGTCGCTGTGCAGCTGGTTTAGAGAATCGCCAAATGCCCGCATTGTGCTCGATGTGTTGGGCCGTTTAACGGCGCCGTTGATGCGTCTATTTAATTTCACATTGCGTTATCGCAACATCGATTTTAAGCCATTGGCGGTGTTATTGGCCATCATGTTGGTGCAATCTGGCTTATACATCGTTAAATCCTTTTTGCTCAATTGGGGTTTGTAGATGATGGCAGAAAAAATGCAGCCGCAGGATGAAGCATTCATGCGTGAAGCGTTGGTGGAAGCGGCAAAGGCCGCCGCCATTGGTGAGATTCCCATTGGCGCTGTGATTGTCAAAGATGGGCAAATCATCGCCCGCGGCTTTAATGAATCGATCACCACCAATGATCCAACGGCACATGCTGAAATCGTCGCCATTCGTAGAGCAGGGCAAGCTTTAAATAATTATCGGCTCATTGATTGTGAACTTTATGTGACATTAGAGCCTTGCATGATGTGCGCTGGTAGCTTTGTGCACAGTCGCTTAAAACGCATCATCTTTGGGGCAGGGGATTCTCGCCATGGTGCGCTTGGTACACAATTGAACGTCAATGCCTTTGCTTCTTTTAATCACCGCGTTATGATAACGCAAGCGGTTTTGGCCGAAGAGTGTCGCTCATTAATACAGTCGTTTTTCAAAGAGAGACGACAACAACAAAAAAGCAGTAGGAGGGAGTAATGTCAACCATCAAGGAAGCCTATCTTAAGGAGATAGAAACACGCGGCTATAATGTCGATCCGATTCAATTGCGCGTGGCCGAAGAGTACGATCGCTTAAAAGCGAAAATTGAGAACGATGCACCGGTTGTGGATCAACGCAAATTATCATTTTTCCAAAAACTCACCAAAAAAGTACCCGATCAAGCCAAGCAATATACAGATCCGCGCGGTATTTATATTTATGGGCGCGTAGGGCGCGGCAAAACATTTTTGATGGATCTGTTTTATCACAACATCAATGTGCCAAAAATTCGCAATCACTATTACCATTTCATGCAAGATGTGCACAATGAGCTCAGAAGCTTTCAAGGGGAGAGTGATCCATTAAAATTGGTGGCCAAGCGCTATGCTGAAAAATGTAAAGTGCTGTGCATTGATGAATTCCACGTGATTGACATCACCGATGCCATGATTTTGTATCGCTTATTAGAATCTTTATTGGATGAAGGTATTTTCTTCATCACAACCTCAAACCGTGAACCAGATGAATTGTACAAAAATGGTTTGCAGCGCGATAAATTCTTGCCAGCCATTGAGATCATTAAAAAACGTTTGGTGTCTGTGCCTTTAGACAGTGATAAAGATTATCGCATGCGCCATTTAGAATCGGCGGATGTGTGGTTCACAGGCTCTGTGGATGCACAGATTGCGCATTTTGAACAAGCCTTTGATGAGCTTGCCGGCCACAGTCAAGGGCCGATCACCCGCGATGTCAATGGTCATGCCTTTGAGATGCTTAAAGTAGGCAAT
Source organism: Wohlfahrtiimonas sp. G9077 (assembly GCF_002252155.1). Taxonomy (GTDB): domain Bacteria; phylum Pseudomonadota; class Gammaproteobacteria; order Cardiobacteriales; family Wohlfahrtiimonadaceae; genus Wohlfahrtiimonas. The sequence goes on along the minus strand of NZ_NEFD01000001.1, from coordinate 396,891 downwards.
GATGCCACATGGTTCACGTTTAAAGAGGCGTGTGCAAAGCCGCGTGCCTCACAAGATTTCATTCAATTGGCCGCTGATTACAACACCGTATTTTTAAGTGGCGTGCCGATTTTAAATCGGGATCGTCAAAATGAGGCGCGCCGATTTGTGATTATGATCGATGAGTTTTATGATCAAGGTGTTAAAATCATCATCGGCGCTGAGACGAATCTTGCAGAGCTTTATGAAACCAAAGGCACCAATGCTTTAGATTTTGAGTTTGATCGCACCGTCAGTCGCCTCATTGAAATGCAGTCAGAAACCTATTTACATCAACCGAAACGCCAGGCATAAGGGAGAAAAAGATGAGTCCTTCTATTTCTGAACAAACCATAGAGCAGTACATTCACGCGTTGCGTCAAACGCCATTTCAAGGGGAAATAGAAGTCAGCGAAGCATCGCGCTTGGTGCATTCGGTGGATAACTCCATTTATGAGGTCAAGCCCGCTGCTGTACTGTATCCCAAAAACAGTGAAGATGTGGCGATTGTGACCGCGCTGTTGGCAAAGCCTGAACACAAAGATGTGAACATCACGGCAAAAGGTGGCGGCACAGGCACCAATGGACAATCTCTGAATACGGGGATCATTTTAGATCTCTCTCGTCACATGAATCAGATCTTAAGTTTTGATGCTGAAAAGCATCAAGTGACGGTACAAACAGGCGTGGTGAAAGATCAGCTCAATGCCTTTTTAAAACCCCATGGTTTTTTCTTTGCCCCTGAATTATCCACATCAAACCGCGCAACGATCGGCGGGATGATCAATACAGATGCATCGGGGCAAGGGAGTTTCACGTATGGGAAAACGCGCCATCATGTGATTGCCTTAAAAGGCTTTTTGCCAAATGGTACGCCGATTGACACAACTCAAAATAACCCATTGAGTGAGACGGTCGCCAATCTCATTGCCCCAAATGTGGAGAGCATGAATGCGCATTTCCCTGAGCTCAATCGCTCTATGACAGGATATGATGCCAAACATTTTTATGAAGATGACACCCACAATTTAAAACATCTTTTGTGTGGCGCAGAAGGCACATTGGGCATTTTGACAGAAGCAACGCTCAATGTTTTGCCGATCCCAAAATATCGCACGCTCGTGATTTTAAGCTATGATGATTTCATCGCCGCTTTAAGACATTCCAGTTATTTGATGAATGCACCCGTAACGCCCACTTCCATTGAAGTGTTGGATGATCGCGTGGTGGAACGCGCCCAAAACGATTATGTTTGGGAGGTGAATCAGCACCATTTTAAAGGCGTGGATTTTGATCGTTTAAAAGCCATTTTATTGGTGGAATTTAACAGTGATGATGAAGCTGAATTGGCAGATTCTGTGGCAAAATTTGCAACCTATATGCAAGAGAGTCAATACGGTGCATTGCTCTCCTCGAATGTGATTCAAGGGGAAGCGGCGATCAAAGATGTGTATGGTTTAAGAAAACGCGCTGTTGGTTTACTTGGCAATATTAAAGGTGAGCGCAGAACCATGGCATTTGTGGAAGATTGCGCAGTGCCGCCAGAAGCATTGGCAGATTTCATCACAGAATTTAAAGCCGTGTTAGATGCACAAAACCTCATGTACGGTATGTTTGGTCATGTGGATGCTGGCGTATTGCATGTGCGCCCGGCGCTTGATTTAAAAACGCCGGAAGATCGCGCGATGATTCGCTTGGTGAGTGATCAAGTGTATGATTTGTGCGTAAAATATAAAGGCGTATTGTGGGGTGAACACGGTAAAGGGGTGCGTTCTGAATATTGCGAACCGTTCTTTGGGGATTTTTATCCCGTGATTCGCGCCATTAAATCTGCCTTTGACCCGCACAATCAGATGAATCCTGGGAAAATTGCTGCGCCGTTAGAGATGACGGATGCCACCCTTAAAAAAATTGACTCAACCCCAATGCGCGGTGAGTTTGATGCATTGATCACCGAAGAGATGTGGAATGAGTATCGTCGCATTAACTTCTGTAATGGTAATGGCGCTTGTTTTAACTATGATGTCCATTCGCCGATGTGCCCAAGTTATAAAGCAACGCGTGATCGTGTGCAATCGCCTAAAGGGCGCGCGATGCTCATTAAAGAGTGGGAGCGCCGTCGTTGTACCGATAAAAATACACCGGAATTTGAAGAAGAGATTTTCAAAGCTTTAGAAACTTGTTTAAGTTGCGGCTCTTGTACCTCTGAATGCCCGGTGATGATCAATATTCCCAATGCCCGCTCACAGTTTATGGAAGTGTATTATCAAACCCGTAAACGACCATTGGTGCACACGATTTTAGCGCAGTCTGAAGAGCGTGCGCCGATGTTGTATCAGATGCGAAACCTCACCAACCCGCTTTTTAAATTGCCGATGACCAAAAGCATCATGCAAAAAATCGGCTTGGTGGATGCCACAATGCCCCAAGACAATGGTGTGGCGGCATTGGTGAAATCAGGAAAAGTGACGCAATGGACCATTGCCGATGTTGAGCGCTTAACACCTGCACAATTCGACCTTAAGCACAGCGTGATCATCGTGCCAGATGCATTGACGGAATATTTTGATGGCCATGTGCTCAAAGATTGCATTGAAGTGTTGCATCAATTGGGGCTTAAAGTCTTTTTGGCGCCGTATCAGAATTCTGGTAAAGCGTATCATGTGCTCGGCATGCGAGATCAGTTTAAGCGTTCAGCACAGCAGCAATATAAGATGTTGATGCAATTGTCAAAATTGGGTGTGCCGATGGTGGGCATTGAGCCGCCGATCACTGTGATGTATCGCAAAGATTATAAGCAGCTCTTTGGTGCGGATACCAATGTGCGCCTTGTGCAAGAGTTTTTGGCAGAATACTTGGCAAATGTTGAATCCTTACCGAAAGCCACAGCAGCGACCTATTATTTGATGAGTCACTGTATGGAAAAAACCTCTGTGCCGAATGCGCCCACATTGTGGCAGCAAGTGTTTAAAGGTTTAGGCTTAACGGTCGAAGTGGTGGCCACAGGTTGCTGCGGTATGAGCGGCGCATTTGGCCATTTAAGCGCACAAGCTGCGTTGTCTGAGAAGATTTATGATCAATCTTGGCGCGTGAAGATCGATGGCATTGAGGCGAAAGATCACATCATGGCGACCGGTTTTTCATGTCGGACACAAGTTGAACGTTTCTCAGGCGTCAATGCATTGCATCCTGTGAGCGTATTGCGTCGTGCACTGGCGTAATTCAGCTTAAAATAAAAGCCTCGTTTGTCTATTCAAACGAGGCTTTTTTAATGGCGTTAAAAAGATAGAGTCTTAACAGCAGCCCACACATTTTTTAGTGGGAGCGAAGCTTTCAGCTTGTGCTTCATTCCACACAGTTGAGTAGTATTGGCTGGCAATTTCATCTTTGAGTAACGCGCCGGGTTCTAAGTAATAATAAGTGTTAGAGAAGAGGCGCACCTCATTGTCTGTGGTTCTCAATACCAAATGATGCGGTTCTAACTCATGAACATTGGAAATACCGGCAGAACTCAACATTTCAGCAAGCGCATGGAGTGTATTGCGATGATAGTTATACACGCGGTTTTTCTTATTGGTGACATCGAGGCCTTTTTGACGCATCAAATCTTGCGTGGCAATGCCTGTTGGGCAGTTGTTTGTATGGCAGCTCAATGATTGAATGCAACCTAAGGCAAACATAAAGCCACGTGCGGAGTTCACCCAGTCTGCGCCAATGGCGATGGTGCGGGCAATGTCAAAGGCGCTGATGATTTTACCGCTTGCACCAATCTTGATTTGATCACGTAAGTTCGCGCCCACCAATGTATTGTGTACAAACAGTAAGCCTTCACGCAGCGGTGAGCCAATGTGATCGGCAAATTCAATCGGGGCAGAGCCTGTGCCGCCTTCTTTCCCATCAACCACGATAAAATCAGGTAAAATGCCGGTTTTGAGCATCGCTTTAACAATGGCCGCAAACTCCCAAGCATGTCCAATGCACAATTTAAAGCCAACGGGTTTGCCATCGCTCAGTTCACGCAGTTGTTGAATGAATTCCAATAACTCAATGGGCGTTGAGAAAGCAGAGTGCGTGGCCGGTGAAATACAATCGCGATCCATCGGCACGCCGCGTGTTTCGGCGATCTCTTTGGTGATTTTATCTTTCGGTAAAACGCCGCCGTGGCCAGGTTTAGCGCCTTGGCTGATTTTGACTTCAATCATTTTCACTTGTGGCAAACGGGCTTTTTCACGGAATTTTTCAGGGTCAAAATGGCCATCTTCAGTGCGACAGCCAAAGTAACCGCTGCCCAATTCCCAAATCAAATCGCCACCATTTTCTAAGTGGTAAGGGCTGATGCTGCCTTCGCCGGTATCGTGGGCAAAGTTACCCAATTTTGCGCCGCCATTTAACGCCAGCACTGCATTGGCACTCAATGCACCAAAGCTCATGGCTGAGATGTTAAAGATCGAAGCGCTGTAAGGCTGTTTACACTCACTGCCACCAATGGTGACGCGAAAGCCATTTGGATCAGGCATTGGTACAGGCGCCATGGAATGGTTGATGAATTGAAAGCCTTTTTCATATACATTTTGAATCGTCCCAAAGGCGCGATTTGAGTTGTGATTTTTTGAACGGTTGTATACCAATTCACGCTGTCCGTGGGTAAATGGCACCGCTTCAGAGTCAGATTCAATGAAGTATTGACGAATCTCAGGACGAAAATGTTTAAGAAGATAACGCAAGTTGCCCAAAATCGGGTAGTTGCGGCGCACCGCATAAGTCTTTTGCGAGATGTCCAAAATGCCGATGAAAATCAGCACGAGGGCAACCCCAAAAACCACTTTACCCAGTGGGAAATGGAAGATGATAGAAACGAAGGCAACGACAATTGCAAGTATGAAGAGGGAATAGCGCCCAATGTATGCAACGGCGGTCATGATATCTCCTTTGATAAATGGTGATAATGGCTTAGAATGATGGGCGCTATCATACGCTAAATTGTTTTAAATTATAAGGATTTGTAGTTAAAATGTTGTCAAAGAGTAAAAAGGCGGCACCCGAGAATGAATGGGACTATCAATCCATTCCGAGCATTCCTTTTAGTAATCATAGATATAGTGCAGACAGAGCTGTGGCTAAGCTCATTTATTCAAATGATTTAAATGATCAGGATTTGAAAATACAATTGCGAAGAGCCCGTCAGTTGGCCTATGTTGAGCCGTGGTTTCAGGAGTTTTTACCCAAAAAATTAAAGGGGCGATTGTTTGTGGCCTCGTTAGGCAAACGTTTTTGGATCATCGGGGCGCTTGATCCATTGTCCATGAATCATTTTAAGCTTTATCATCAAAAAGAGGTGCGTCAAACCCTTGAGAATCACTTAAATACCATCTCCACAAAAGCTTGGAAATTGCCTGAGTTTTATGTGCAAGTGATGCCTAAAAAGAGCGGCATCGAAGAGATGACGCCCATCCGTGATGAGCCGGTGCCGCAATTGCCGGTGCGTTCAAACAAAACTTTATTAACCAAGCCAAGCATTCAAAATCGCTCCATTGAAGAAATTTTAGCGAGCATGATGAAAAATGCAGAGAAGTACACCAAACCATGACAGAACATGATGATCCTGTAAAAGTGCTGCGTTACTGGCAAGAACGCGCCTTAAATTTATTGATGCGCCGTGAACACAGCATTGTGGAGTTGACACAAAAACTCACCACCAAAGGCTGCCCTGAGGATGTATTGCCAAAGGTGCTCGCTTTTTGTCATGAGCACAATTACGTGAGCCTTGAGCGCTTTGCTGAGATGTTTGCTCGCAACCAAGCCAATTTGGGCTATGGCCCGCATCGCATCACCATGCAATTGAAGCAACATCAAGTGCCAAGCGACTTAATCAACATTGCATTAGAGGCTGCTGATTTTAAAGCAGCTAAAGCCATTGCACTTCGTAAAATTGGGGCAAAACCTGAACTGAAAGTGAAGGCGGCGCTCTATCGCCGAGGTTTTTAATGCAAGCGCCCAAATTTTGGCAACACAAAGGTTTATTGGCGCATCTTTTTTTACCGCTCTCTTGGTTGTATCAAACGGTGGCGCGCCGCGTGATGCATAAAAAATTGGCAGCTGTCAAACGCTTGCCCGTGCCAGTCATTGTGGTGGGAAATATCAATGTTGGCGGCACCGGAAAAACGCCTGTGACGATTGCTTTAATTGCAGCTTTGCAAAAAAAAGGGTATTGTGTCGGCTTGATTTCACGTGGCTATGGTCGAACGAGTGAAGGATGCATCGTTGCAGATGCCGCATCATCACCTCATATGATGGGTGATGAACCCTATTTGATCCGTGAAAAAACAGGTGTGGCGGTGGCGGTGTGTGCCGATCGTCATCAAGCAGGTCTTGCATTATTGACAGCCCATCCGAATGTCGATGTCATCATCAGTGATGATGGTTTACAGCATTATGCACTTGCCCGAGATTTTGAGATTGCCGTCATTGGCGAACAAGGTGTTGGTAATGGTTATGTGATGCCGGCAGGCCCGCTTCGTGAACCGGTCCATCGTTTAGCTTCGGTTTCAGCGATTGTCTCAAAAGTGCCATGTGATGACTTAACCCCCTATATTGATCGATGTTATGATCTAAAACAAACCTTAGGTTTGCCATATCCATTACATCAGCCCACAATAACAACAAACTGGTGCAATTTAACCCATGCAAGCGCGGTGGCTGGCATTGCGCACCCCGATAATTTCTTTCGTGCTTTAAAGGCTCAAGGTGTTCACATCACCCCGTATCCCTTCAATGATCATCATGCATTTTGTGCACAAGATTTTGCCATGATGCGTGATCCGATTGTGATGACGGAAAAAGATGCCGTTAAATGCACACACATTTTAAAAGATCGTGCGGTCTTTGTGGTGCCGTTAGAGACGACACTGCCGGAAGCGCTGATCACACACATCACACACTGTATTCAAAAAGAGGTTGACTCAGTCAGCCTTAAAGAAAGGAGACTCAATGTCTAAATTAACACAAGAACAACGCGCATATTTTGGCGATTACGTACAAAATGATGCGAATTTTAAACAAGAACAAGAAAAATACACCCATGCCATTCCCAGTCGTGCATTCATTCAAGCGTTATTGACTGCGGCAGAAAAGGTGACATTTGATGAAATCGCAGCACTCTTTAATTTAACCGAGAATTGGCAGTTAGAAGCCTTGAGCAATCGTTTGTTCATCATGCAGCGAGCAGGGCAGCTCCATTGTAATCATCGTCAAGAGTTTTTACCGGTGACGGGCACGACAACAGTCATTGGCACGTTTGAAGGCTCAGTGGAAGGCCATGGTTATGTCACAGTCAAAGGTGAAGATACCATTTATGTCTCACCCAAAGATTGCCGCAATGTGATGCATCACGATGAAGTGGAAGTGCAAGTCACAGGTATTTTTCGCTCTAAATCCATGCGTCAAGGTCGCGTGATTCGCGTCATTCAACGCCATTTACATGAGATCATAGCCCGCATCTCTTTATACGATGGTTCAGCCCTTGCCATTCCTGAAAACCGTAAGATCACCCAACACTTTTTGGTGTTAGAGGATCAATTAAAAGGTGCAAAAAATCATGACCTTGTGAAAATTGAAATTGATCAAAAAGGGCTTGATCAAGGTAATTTTGCTGCAAAAGTGACAGAAGTGTTTGGCCGTAAAATGACCAAAGACATCGCCATTATTCAAGCGATTATGGAGCATCAATTGCCCCATGAGTTTTCAAAAGCCACTGATGCGCTTTTACAAACGATCGCCGATGAGGTTAAAGAAGAAGATAAAGTGGGGCGTAAAGATTATCGCCATTTACCATTGGTCACCATCGATGGCATTACCGCTCGTGACTTTGATGATGCCGTTTATGCTGAAAAAGTGGCAGATGGTAACTTTAAATTGTATGTTGCGATCGCCGATGTTGCCCATTATGTGCGTTTAGGCAATGCCATTGACAGCGATGCCATTACGCGTGGGACTTCGGTTTACTTTCCGGATCGCGTGATTCCGATGTTGCCTGAAAAATTATCCAACGGTTTGTGTTCATTAAATCCGGATGTGGATCGTTTGTGCATGGTGTGTGAATTGTTGATCTCGCCAACCGGTGAGATGATCAGCTTTGAATTTTTTGAAGGCGTGATGCGCTCTCATGCACGTTTAACATATGAGTTGGTGGCAGAATTGATCGGGGAAGACAGCCCGATTCAAGATGACTATGCGCAAATCATGCCGCACATCTTAAATCTTTATCAATTGTATAAAGTGTTGCGTAAAGCGCGTGATCAACGTGGCTCCATTGACTTTGAAACCAAAGAAACTGAGATTCTCTATAATGATGAAGGCTTGATTGATAAGATCGAATTCCGTGTGCGCAACGAAGCCCACATGATCATTGAAGAGTGCATGATTGCGGCGAACATTGCGGCGGCGACTTTCTTAGAAGGCAATGAAATTCCGACCTTGTATCGTGTGCATGCTAAACCCCCTGAAGAGCGTTTGACAAAATTGCGCCGCTTTTTGGTGGAATACAATTTAGGCGTCGAAGGTGGCGATGCGCCTGAACCGCGTGATTTTGCCCGTACATTGGCTGAAGCGGCCGATTTGCCTGAGTTTGACATCATTCAAACCATGATGTTACGCTCGATGGCCCAGGCGGTGTATCAACCAGCCAATGAAGGTCACTTTGGTCTATCTTTGACCCATTATGCGCACTTTACCTCACCGATTCGCCGTTATCCCGATTTAATTGTGCATCGTGGCATTAAATATTTGATCCACAAAGCGCAAGGTGAAGGCGTGAAATATCCATACAATGAAAAAATCATGACAGGATTGGGTGAAAGCTTATCGGAAATGGAACGTCGTGCGGATGATGCAGTGGCAGATGTGGTCTCTTGGCTTAAATGTGAATACATGCAGCAGTTCATTGGCAAAGTGTTAAATGGTCGCATCTCTGGCGTGACGAAGTTTGGCGTGTTTGTGGAGCTTGCGGAAATCTTCATTGAAGGCTTGGTGCACATGTCTAAATTACCGGGTGATTACTTCCATTTTGATGATGTGCGTTATCGTTTAATCGGCGAGAAAACCGGCACAGTGCTCAAACTCAATGATGAAGTGGTGGTGCGCGTGTTAGATGCTAATCCTGAAACCAAATTCATTGATTTTGACTTGATCTCATTGCCAAAAAATCCAAAACTCACCAAAAAAGAGCGTGAAAAGATCTTTACAGAGATTGCGGCCGCAAAACAATCGGATCGCGCGAATCGCAAGCAATCGTCTAAGCCAAAACGTGAAGAGAAACGCAAAGGCGGTAAAAAGAAGGTCACCGCCGTTAAGGTTGCCAAGCCCGGTCAACTCAAAAAGCGCGGCACTCGCAGAAAAGCGAAGAAGTCGTCTTAATATTGAGTCATTGCTATTAATTCACAATGAAATGTTTTAAAATGCCGAGTTATTTTGTGTCATCAACTAGTGTAAGGATTAAGGATTATGAATAAGCCCCCTAAGTATAAACGTATTTTACTTAAGTTAAGCGGTGAAGCGTTAATGGGATCAGGGAATTATGGTATTGAACCTGAAACAATCGGTCGAATTGCAGACGAGATTCAATCGCTTAACTCAATCGGCGTCGAAGTGGGCGTGGTGATTGGTGGTGGCAACATTTTCCGCGGCGCAGGTTTAGCGAGCAAAGGGATGGATCGCGTGACGGGTGATCACATGGGCATGCTTGCCACAGTGATGAACTCATTGGCTTTACAAGATGCATTGGAAAAACGCAATGTATACGTGCGTGTGATGAGTGCAATTCGCATCAATGAAGTGTGTGAAGAGTACATTCGTCGCCGTGCGGTGCGTCACTTAGAGAAAAAACGTGTGACGATTTTTGCAGCCGGTACCGGCAATCCATTTTTCACCACGGATTCTGCCGCGGCCCTTCGTGCGATTGAAGTGAATGCTGACATCATGCTTAAAGCCACAAAAGTCGATGGCGTATATTCTGCTGATCCAAATAAAGATCCAGATGCTGTGCGTTATGACCAAGTGAGCTATAAAGAAGCATTGGCTAAAGATTTAGGCGTCATGGATGCCACAGCCCTTGTGATGTGCCGCGAGAATAAATTACCGATTCGCGTCTTTAATATCTTCAATCCAGGTGACTTAGTGCGCACTGTGTGCGGCGAAGACATCGGTACATTGGTGACAGAATAATTCAATCCATTTGAGTATTTAATCTATTGCGTCAATAAGGAAGCAAAATATGATCAATGACATTAAAAAAGATGCTGAGCATCGCATGAGTCTCTCCATTGAAAGCTTGAAAAATGCATTGCAAAAGTTAAGAACAGGCCGTGCACACACAAGCTTGTTAGACCACATTGAAGTGGAGTTTTACGGAACGCCAACGCCTTTGAGTCAAGCGGCGAATGTCAGTGTTTTAGATGCACGTACATTGGGCGTAACGCCTTGGGATAAAAACATGGTGGGCCCAATTGAAAAGGCCATCATCATGAGCGATTTAGGCTTAAACCCATCCACCACAGGAACTTTGATCCGCATTCCATTGCCACCATTAACAGAAGAGCGTCGTCGCGATATGGTTAAAGTGGTAAAAGGTGAAGGCGAGGGCGCAAAAGTGGCCATTCGTAACATCCGCCGTGATGCGAATCAAAAATTGAAAGATGCAGAAATCTCTGAAGATGACGTGCGTCGTGGTGAAGATGCCATCCAAAAATTAACGGATGCGATGATCTCTGAAGTCGATGCGGTATTGGCATCAAAAGAAAAAGAGTTGATGGAGATCTAATTGCACATGGCAGCATCAGAATCGAATGCTTGTCGTCACGTTGCCATCATCATGGATGGCAACGGTCGCTGGGCTAAAAAACGTTTTTTGCCGCGCACTATGGGGCACAATGCTGGCGTTAAGTCAGTGAAACGGGTTGTGAAGGCTGCCATTGAGCATCGCGTTGAAGCCCTAACGCTGTATGCGTTTTCAACGGAAAATTGGTCAAGGCCCGATGAAGAGGTGAGCTTTTTAGTCAAGCTCTTCATCAAAACCCTTGATCGAGAATTACAGTCATTGAATGAGGCAGGGGTGGCCATTCATTTCATTGGGGACACCCATAAATTCCCACTGTTGCTGCAACAAAAGTTGCATCAAGCGGTGGAGCTGACGCGCAACAATCAACAATTAGATTTGATCATTGCACTCAATTATGGCTCACGTGCGGAGATTGTTTCTGCATGTAAAGCGATTGCTCAAGATGTGCAAAATAAATTCATCAGCTTAGATGAAGTCGATGAGGTGATGGTCAGTCAGCGTTTAGCATTGCATGATTTTCCGCCAGTGGATTTATTGATTCGCACGAGCGGTGAGCAGCGTTTGAGTAATTTTTTGTTGTGGCAGCTAGCATATGCCGAATTTTATTTCACAGAGTGTCTGTGGCCTGATTTCAATGAGAATGAGTTTAACAAAGCACTGATGTCGTTTGCAGAGCGCGAACGCCGTTTTGGTGCGGTAACGAAATGAGAATAATGATATGAAAGAACGCGTTGTTACAGGAATCATCATGGCGCTGGTGGCTTTATTTGCCATTCGCTTTTTACCCTCTTGGTTGTTTCAATTGGCGTTGCTTGTCGTTGTGATCATTGGTGTGGTGGAATGGGCACGAATGCTGCATGAAGATGTGCGTTTGCCATATTTGCTCATCAATACATTGTTATTGGTCATTGCGTACATTTTTTTAGTGACGCATTCTCACGATTTATTATTAACCGTCAATGCGTTTGCCACTTATCTGTGGCTCACGGTGCCGGTGGTATTGTATTTACAAGTCAAATATCCGCGTGATTGGATTGTTTCCACACGCTTAACAGCCTTTTGTTCATCGTTGATGTTGATGGGCTTTTTTGTCTCCATTGGCATGCTCCATCAATTGCCGGGCGGTTATGGTTTTGGTTTGGTGCTGTATGTCATTGCTTTGGTGGCATTGGCTGACAGCGGCGCTTACTTTGTTGGGCGCAAAATGGGCGTCAATAAATTGGCCCCAAGCATTAGCCCAGGCAAAACGATTGAAGGGGCGCTCGGTGGTTTAATCTTTTCAACAGTGTTTGCCATTTTAGTGGCCATCTCATTGCCGGAGAGCTTTACGGGCGGCCAAAAATTTGGCTTTATCTTAATTTCTATGATTGCCGCGATGCTCTCTGTCAGCGGTGATTTATATGAGAGCTTAATTAAGCGCCATGCCGGTTATAAAGACAGCGGCAATCTCTTTCCGGGACATGGTGGGGTGCTCGATCGCATCGATGGCTTAATTGCCGGTGCGACCTTCTTTGCTTTTGGTTTTTATCTTTTTAATATGAATGTCAGCACATTATGAAACGCGTTTCCATCTTAGGGGCCACAGGCTCCATCGGCACTTCGACATTAACGGTCATTCGCAATAATCCTAAGTTGTATCAGGTGCACTCATTAGTGGCCGATCGCAGTGTTGTGAAAATGTTCGCCATTTGCCAAGAGTTTTCACCGCAATATGTGGTGATGGCCAATGAAGTTGCCGCAGCTGAGCTTGAAGCGTTGTTTGTACAGCATCAAATGCACATCACGGTATGGCGCGGTGAAGCGGCCATCAGCGATTTAGTGAAGATGGATGAGATTGATGTTGTGGTGGCTGCCATTGTGGGGGCAAAAGGCTTTTTGTCTTCCCTCTCTGCAGTTAAAGCAGGCAAAACCATTTTGCTTGCCAATAAAGAGAGCTTGGTGATGGGCGGTGCGCTCTTTATGGATGCGGTGAAAACCCATCGCGCAACGCTTTTACCCATTGACAGTGAGCACAATGCATTGTTTCAGTGTTTGCCGAAAAATTCACAAGGGCAGAGCACATTATCAGGCGTTGACCAATTGGTATTAACGGCATCGGGCGGCCCTTTTCGCACTTTCACTTTAGAGCAAATGGCATTGATCCGTAAGGAAGATGCACTCAAACATCCGCGTTGGGACATGGGTGCAAAAGTGACAATTGATTCATCGACATTGATGAACAAAGGACTTGAGTTCATTGAAGCGCATTTTTTGTTTGATATGGACCCAGATCGCATTGATGTGGTGATTCATCCGCAAAGCATCATTCATTCATTGGTGGCGTATCAAGATGGCTCATTGCTTGCGCAATTAGGTGAACCGGACATGACGATTCCCATTGCGCATGCACTTGGTTATCCGGATCGCATTTTTTCTGGTAAAAAACCTGTTGATATGACGCAAATGATGGATCTAACGTTTGAAAAACCGGACTTAGAACGTTTTGCTTGTCTTCGCATTGCCAAAGAGTGCTTGCGTAAAGGCAATACCCATTTAGTGGCGATGAATGCCATCAATGAGTTGTTGGTGGAAGCCTTCTTGGCAGATAAAATCAGCTATTTGGACATTCCAAGAAAACTCGAAGCCTTTTTAGATCAATTGACCGATGGGCCGCTCACGTCGTTTGACGAGATCATTGAATATGATCGCATCATTCGTGCGCGCACCAAACTTGCCTTAAAGGATGTGTAAGCGATGTTTGAATGGTTAGAAACCTTTTTCCGCTCTGTGGGTGGATTCATTATTTTGATGGGGCTTTTGGTCACCATTCATGAATTTGGTCATTTTTATGTGGCGCGTAAACTGGGTTTTGCTGTTTCAAAGTTCAGCATTGGCTTTGGGAAAAACATTTGGTCCCGTAAAGGTAAAGATGGCATTGAATATGCCATTGGCCTCATTCCGCTTGGGGGTTATGTCGCATTTGTGGATGATGAAGGGCACACAGAGTCCTTCAGTGAAGGGATGAAGTTTAAAGAAGCACCCATTTGGAAACGTGCTTTTGTGGTGGCCGCAGGGCCATTGGCCAACATTGTATTGGCCATTGCGCTGCTTTGGGGTTTATTCATGTATGGCGTGCCCGCGTATAAACCGTATGTTGAAGTGACGGCAGAGCAGCCCTTTGCACAAGCGGGGCTTGAAAGTGGCGATCTGATTCGCACCATCGATGGCGAACAAGTGGACAGCTTTACGGACATGATGCAAAAGCTCATTGAATATTTAGACGATGGCAAAGCAGAGATTGTCTATGAACGCAATGGCAAAGTACGTTATACCACGCTCGACATTGGTGAGTCGTTAAAATTAGATGCCAAAACAGATTTATACAAAGAGCTTGGCGTGAATCTATATTTCCCGGCCTTAAAACCGATTGTCTCGGATGTGGTTGCCGGCAGTGCAGCTGCAACGGCTGGTTTAAGCAAAGGCGATAACATTGTTGAAATTGCAGGACAAAAAACGCCTGAATGGCAAGATGTGTTAACGGTGGTTGCCGGTTTAAAAGCAGGACAAGCGGTGGATGTGATCATTGAGCGACATGGACAAACAGAGACCAAAACTTTGATGCCACAAGCTGATGCCGATGGTCGCGTGCGTTTAGGTGTGATGATTGATGCCTCTGTGTATAAAAATTTAGTGACCAAAGATCGCTTAGGCCCGATTGATGCTTTGAGTGCTGCTGTGCATAAAACAGTGAGCGATGGTTTGATGGTGTTTAAATTCTTAGGCCGCATGATCACCGGAGATTTTCACATCAATACAATGGCAGGGCCGGTGAGCATTGCCAATATTGCCGGTCAAGCACTGGCTTCAGGGCTTGTTTACTTTGTGCAGCTTGCGGCGCTCTTTAGCATTAACATTGGGCTGCTGAACTTATTGCCCATTCCAGTGCTAGATGGTGGGCGCTTGGTGGGCCTTGGCATTGAAAAAATCATGGGCAAACATCAATTCCCTGATAGTATTAAGGTCAAAGTTTTGCAATTAGGTGCACTTGCCATGTTTATTTTTATGGCGGTGGTCATCAGTTATGATGTGGCTAAGTGGTTTTAGCTGTCTATTAAATGAGTGGTAATTACGCCTCAAATTCTGTATATTGTCGCCTAGTTTACCTTCAGATTTTATAGTGTTAGAGAATAATAATGGTCCTCAAGAATTGTCAAAAATCGATACTCGCAACGGCTTTGTTATTAGCAATGCCTCTCGTTTATGCACAAAACTATTCTGTGCGAGATGTTCGCGTTGAAGGTCTGCAAAGACTCAATGCCGGTACAGTCTTTTCACAATTAGGTGGTGATACAGCGACACTTAAAAAAGGTAACATCCAAGATACAATTGGTCGCTTATATGCCACAGAACTCTTTGATGATGTGCGTGTTTATCAACAAAATGGTGTTTTGGTCATTAATGTTGTGGAACGCCCCGTCATTGACCGCGTCACAATCACTGGTAATAAAGATGTGGGTTCTAAGCAGTTTAAAGAGATGCTTAAAATGGCCGGTTTGTCTGAAGGGAAAACCTACAGCGCCTCTAAAATGGCATCGATCAAAAATGATTTGCTCAAAGCTTATGAAGAGCGTGGCAAATACACCACAAAAATTGATGTCAATGTCATTGAATTGCCCCGTAATCGTGTGAATGTTGAATTGGCGGTCTCTGAAGGTAAAACCGCTGAATTGGCAGAAATCTCATTTACTGGCAATGAAAACTACGGTGATGGCAAACTTAAAAAGCAAATGAAGACCAAAGAATCTGGTTTTATGACGCTGTTGACCAAGTCAGATCGTTATAGCCCGCGCATCGTGGGTGAAGATGTGGAATCCATTGAAAAGTTCTATCAAGAACGCGGCTTTATGAAAGCGGAAGTGAATTCGTCACTGGCATCTGTCTCACCGGATCAAGAGCGTCTGTTTGTGGATGTTGATGTGCATGAAGGCAATCGCTATCGCATTACAGATTTTGAAGTGGTGGGCAATACGCATGTGCCGTTAGAAGAATTGACCGCACTTGTAGACATTGATAAAGGCAAATATTACAAAAAATCTAAAGTCGATGCTGCCGTTAAAGCGATTCAAGATCGCCTTGGGGATGATGGTTATGCGCTTGCCCGCGTCAATGCCATTCCGGACATTGATGAAGAGAACAAAACCGTTAAAATGATTTTCTCTGTGGACAATGGTGAGAAAATCTATGTGCGCCGCGTGAACATTGAAGGCAATGAGCGCACACAAGACAATGTGTTCCGTCGTGAGATTCGTCAGATGGAAGGCGGACAATTCATGTCCAGTGACGTTGAGCGCTCTAAAGTGCGTTTACAGCGCTTGCCGTATGTTGAAGATGTGGATGTGGTGACGCGCCAAGTGGATTCAGATCTTGTGGATTTGACCTATAAAGTCAAAGAGCGTAGTGCAGGTAGCATCACGTTTGGTTTAAGCTATGGCATGGAATCTAAATTTGGTTTTAACATCAGCTTTGATCAGCCAAACTTTATGGGAACGGGCAATCAATTGTATGTTTCTGCAGAAACGGATGATGAAACGCAATCCTTTAACATCTCTTACACCAATCCATACTTTACGGACAGCGGTGTAAGTGCAGGTGTTTCAGCACACTATACCAAACAGAAAAATAAAAACGATTACACCGCTGACTATTTGATGGATGGTTATGGTTTAAGCTTTAACTTTGGCTATCCATTGACTGAGTTTACATCCGTGGGTGCAAGTGTGGGGTATGACCGTTTGAACATCAAAACCACTCGTGAAACGCCGATGGAAATCGTTAAAGATTTGACCGGCACTGAGTGTAAAGAGTACGGCAATACAGGGTATTGTGAAGGTTACAATGGCGGCACTTGGAATCGTGTGACGAAGCAGAAAAACTTAATTCGTTTCAGTACCGGTATCTCTCGCGATACGCGTGATCGCACTGTGTTTGCCACAGAAGGTTCACTCAACTCATTGACGCTGTCAGGTACATTACCAGGTTCCACGGATGAATTCTACAAAGTGGCCTTTAAACACAGCAGTTTTTATCCATTGTTTGATGGTGATGATGTGGTGTTGAACTTGCGTGGCGACATTGCCAAAGGTTATGGCTACGGCAAAACTTCCGGCTTACCATTTTATGAGCGTTATTACTCAGGTGGTTTAAGAACAGTGCGTGGTTATCGTTCAGGTACATTAGGCCCGCGTTATGTGAATGATCAAGCTGCTGGTGGTGATTTACAAATGAACGCCACGGCTGAACTCATCATGCGCGTGCCAGGCTTTGCAGAGAGCAACAACTTAAGATGGTCTGTGTTCTTTGATGCCGGTCAAGTGTATGGTTTAGGCGATAACTTACGTGAAAACGTGCACAATAACGACAAATACAAAAGCTTTAAAACATCAAGCTTGCGTTATTCAGCGGGTGTGAGTGTGGCATGGTTCTCTCCGATTGGTCCATTGGTGTTCTCATACGCTAAGCCAATTAAGTCAGAATCTTATGACCGCACACAAAAATTCCAGTTCTCCATTGGTATTCCTTTCTAATGAAACGCTGGATACTTAAAGCCATTTTGCTCATCTCATGCAATTTGGCTTTCAATGCTGCCACAGCGCAATCACTGAAAGTGGGCGTTGTGGACATGCCACGTTTAGTGGAAGAGTATTCGCAAATTAAAGGTGTACAAAAAAGCCTGCAAGATGAATTTGCACAAAAAGATGAAATGCTCAGAAACTTAAGCCTTGAGATGAAAAGTTCACAAGATTCGATTGTGACCTCCGCTTTAGATGATTCAGAGCGCAAAGAGAATGAGCGCAGCTTGCTCAATTTAGAGCGCGAATATGCACGTTTAGCTTCAGAGTTTCGTCAAGATTACAATCTGCGCCGCAATGAAGAGCTGTATAAAATGCATAAAGAGATCACCGACACCATTTTAGAATATGCTGAGGATAATCAGTATGATCTCATCATGGAATCGGGCATGATCTTTTCCGCCGATCGCTTACAAGTGACTGATGCCATCTTAAATAAATTAAGAGAAAAACTAGAGAAATAACATGTTATTGTCAGAAATTTATGCTGATGTGGCACGCCACATCAATGATTTGGAATTGAAAGGTGATCAAAATTGTCAGATCACCGGTTTAGCCACCATCCAAAATGCCAAACAGGGCGAGATCGCTTTTATCAATAACGTGAAATATCGTCAGTTTTTAGAAACGACTGCGGCATCTGTAGTGATTTTAGCACCGGATTTAGCCGAACATTATCAAGGCAATGCCTTGGTGACTAAAAATCCTTATTTAGCGTGGGCATATGTTTCCCATCTATTTGATACACGTAAAACAAATTTAGTGCGCACCATTCATCCAACTGCGGTGATTGATGAGACGGCAACAATCGGCGACAATGTCTACATTGGTGCCAATGTAGTGATTGAGGCCGGCGTAACGATTGGTGATGATTCGATCATCAAAGCAGGCAGCGTGATTGAAGAGAATGTGGTGCTGGGTCAGGGCTGCTTTTTATACCCAAATGTCACCATCTGTTATGGTTGTATTTTAGGGGATCGTGTGACGCTCCATTCAGGCGTTGTGATTGGGGCTGAAGGCTTTGGCTTTGCGCCGGGGCCCACAGGATATGTGAAGATTGCACAAGTGGGTCGCGTCATTTTATCGGATGATGTGGACATTGGTGCAAACAGCTGTATTGATCGCGGTGCAATTGAAGATACCGTGATTGGCAAAGGCACAAAGATCGATAACCATGTGCAATTAGGGCACAATGGCATCGTGGGTGAACACACCGTTATTTCAGGATTTACGGGCATTGCCGGCTCTGCGACGATCGGTAATCGCGTCGTCATTGGTGGTGGTGTGGGTATCAACGGGCACATCAAGTTGCATGACGGTGTCATGGTGACGGGGGATACAATGGTCACTCATTCGTTGATTGAGCCTGGCGTGTATTCATCCGGAATGCCTGTGACAGATAATCGTAGCTGGCGCAAAAATGTGGTTCAGTTACAAAACATTGATAAACTCTATCGCCGTGTGAAGGCTTTAGAGAAGAAAATAGACTTTGAAGAATAAGGAAAGGTGAGACAGTGTCTGATTCTAAAATGATTGACATCAACGAAATTATGAAGTTTTTACCCCATCGCTATCCATTTTTGATGATCGATCGCGTTTTGGATTATGTAGAAGGTGAAACATTGTTAGCGCGCAAAAACGTGACATACAATGAGCCTTACTTTACAGGTCACTTTCCTGTGAAACCGATCATGCCAGGCGTATTGATTTTAGAAGCCATTGCGCAGGCAACGGGCATTTTAGCGTATAAAACGGCAGGACAAGATGCCACGCCAAACTCCATTTACTATTTTGTTGGTATTGATAAGGCGCGTTTTAGAAAACCTGTTGAACCAGGTGATACCATGGAAATTGAAGTGAAATTCTTAAAAGCACGTCGTGGTATTTGGTCATTCTCTGGCGTTGCACGCGTTGATGGCACTGTGGTGTGTGAAGCAGAAGTCATGTGTATGCGTCAGGAGGCATTTTAACTCTGTTAAAGGAGGTATTCATCATGCCAGAAAATTTAATCCATCCTACCGCCATCATTCATGAAACGGCAACCATTGCGGACGATGTGAGCATTGGCCCATTTTGCATCGTGGGTGAAAACAGTCGCATTGGCAGAGGGACAAAACTCATCTCCCATGTGGTCATTGGTGCAAACACCATCATCGGGGAAGACAATACGTTTTATCAATTTGCTTCCATCGGTGAAGTGCCGCAGGATAAAAAGTTCAAAGCGGACGATTTTACAGAGTTGCACATTGGTGATCGCAATACGTTTCGTGAATATGTGTCGATCAATCGCGGTACGGTGCAAGATGCGAGTCTCACCAAAATTGGTGATGACAACTGGATCATGGCAACGTGCCACATTGCCCATGACTGCATCGTCGGTTCGCGCACCATTTTTGCCAATGGTGCATCATTAGCTGGCCACGTCACCATTGAAGATGATGTGATTTTAGGCGGCTATTCTATGGTGTATCAGCGTTGTCGTGTGGGCACCGGCGCCATCACAGGTTTCTCATCCGGGATTCATCGTGATGTGCCACCATTCATTACGGCAGCCGGTTACCGTGCAGAACCTGCGGGCATTAATTCAGAGGGTCTGCGCCGTCACAACTACTCAAGTGATGCCATTTTAGCCACAAAACGCGCGTATAAGATTTTGTATCGTCAAAACTTGATGCTACAAGATGCCATCGATGAGATCAAAGAACTTGCCAAAGAGTTCCCACATTTGCAACAAATGGTGGACTTTTTAGAAGTGCCCACTCAACGTGGCATTGTGCGTTAAATCAAAAGAAGGTTAAACCTGTGAAAGAGATATCATCCTCGCCCACTTTTATGATTGTTGCCGGTGAATTATCGGGTGATATTTTAGGTGCAGGTTTAATCCGAGCATTGAAAGTGGAGTTCCCTCACGCTGAATTTTTTGGTGTGGGCGGCCCATTAATGATTGCAGAAGGCTTAGAGAGCTTAGCGCCGATTGAAACATTATCGGTGATGGGGCTCTTTGAAGTCTTGGTGCATTTGCCAAAGTTGCTGCGTTTAAAAGCACAATTGGTCAAAGCTGCCGAAGATCGCATGCCGATTGCCTTCATTGGCATCGATGCCCCAGATTTTAATTTGAAAGTGGCAGCCTCTGTCAAACAGATAGGCATCACCACCTTTCATTACGTCTCCCCATCGATTTGGGTGTGGCGTGAAAAACGTGTCTTTACCATCAAAAAATCGGTGGATAAGGTTTTGTGTCTCTTTCCATTTGAAGTGGCACTGTATCAAAAACATAAAATGGATGCCGCGTGCGTCGGTCATCGCTTGGCCGATGAAATTCCGTTGCAACCTGATGTAGCCTATGCTCGTCAAACCCTCAATTTGCCTGAACATGGCAAAGTGCTGGCATTATTGCCTGGTAGCCGCGTCAGTGAAGTCTCCCGTTTATTAGACATTTTCATGCAAACGACCGTTTTATTGATGGATGAGCATCCTGAGTTAAAAGTCTTGATTCCGGCTGCAACCGATCATCTTTACGAGGTGATTGACAGCACGGTGGCTAAACTCAGTCCTGAAACACGATCGCACATGGTGGTGTTAAAAGGGGATTCTCGTTTAGCGATGCAAGCTTCTGACGTTGTTTTGCTGGCCTCAGGCACGGCAACCCTTGAAGCATTGCTGCTTAAAAAGCCGATGGTGGTGGCCTATAAGTTTTCATCATTGACAGCCTACATTGCTAAAAAAGTGGTGCGCACGCCATATTTCTCTTTGCCGAACATTTTATCGGGCCAACCTTTGGTGCCAGAAGTTTTCCAAGCCGATGTGACGCCAGAGCGCTTAAAGCCGCTAGTGGAAGAGGCTTTTGAGAAAGCCGATGCCCATGTGCTCGATGCTGAATTTTTAAAAGTGCATGAATCACTGCGTTTAAATGCGGATCGCGCGGCTGCAAAAGCCATCATTGATAAATTGGTCAATTCCATCTAATGAATACACAACTCTCTTTGTTTGCTGAAATCAGTGAAAATGATGATCAACCATTTTTAATTGCCGGTGTTGATGAAGCAGGACGCGGCCCTTTATGCGGCGATGTCTTTGCCGCTGCGGTGATTTTAGATGCGGATCATGGCATTGAAGGTTTGACGGATTCCAAAAAAATCTCTGAAAAAAAACGTTACCTCATCGCCAAAGAGATCAAAGAGAAGGCCAAAGCTTGGTGCATTGCATCGGCTTCAGTGGAGGAGATTGACACGCTCAATATTCTACAGGCCACATTATTGGCCATGCGCCGCGCTGTGGCTGGTTTGAATGTCACGCCAAATTTGGTGCGCGTTGATGGCAATCAAAATCCGAAGTTTCCAGCGTACATTGCTTGTGAAACGGTGATCAAAGGGGATTTGTTGCATGAAGAGATCAGCGCAGCGAGCATATTAGCGAAAACGGCGCGTGACCTTTCCATGATTGCCTTAGATGAAATCCACCCTGAATATGGTTTTAAACAACATAAAGGCTATGGCACAGCGATGCATTTAGCAGCGCTGGCAACACACGGCCCATTGCCAACGCATCGCAGAAGCTTTGCCCCAATACAAAAAGTGCTGGCATGCACAAAAGATAAAAACATAGTAGAATGAAGCAAATTTTATTAAGAGTGAGAGCAGTATGAATACACGAGCAGTGAATTTTTCAGTCGGCTTATTTATGATTCTAGGCGTTGTGGCTTTGGTTTGGCTCGCATTGAGCGCAAGCACAACCGATGGCCGTTTTGGTAAACAGATCTCGGTGTCTGCACATTTTGATAATGTGGGCTCTTTAAAAGTCAAAGCACCTGTGATGATCGGCGGTGTACGCGTTGGTCGCGTGTCTAACATTGCGCTGGATCCGGATGATTTTCGTGCCGTTGTCACCATGAAATTAGATGATCAATTTGAGATCCCTAATGACACTTCCGCCATGATCTACACCGCAGGTTTAGTGGGCGAGCAGTACATTGCATTAGATCCCGGCGGTTCACCCATTCCATTGGAAAATGACAGCCAAATTAAGATGACACAATCAGCCATTGTCATCGAGCGCTTAATTGGTCAGTTCCTCACCTCTATGGGGAATAAAGATTAATCGTGGTGATAGAAACGCTCGGCGTTGTCCTTAAAAAAAGTGCTTATCAAGAAGATCGGGTTTTGCTCGATCTTTTTACTGAGCAGTATGGCAAAATTAAAGTGCTGGCAAGACGAAGTCGCAAAGCTCGTTACAGCGATCAAATTTTTGAGCTTGGCCATTGGCAATTGAAGGCGGGCAAGGTGTTCTACTTTGCCGAGGATTATGACAGCGTACAGCATGCCTTCATTAAGGGGCTCAATGTGTGGTCCGGTTACTATTTAAATGAGTTGTTGATGCGTTTAATGAGCGCACATCATCCCGATGCTGCACTGTTTACCCATTATTGGCGTGCATTGGCTGCCTTAGAACATGCCGATGCTGAGCTGCAAGAGTGGATGCTGCGCGCCTTTGAGAAAGCCTTGTTAGAAACATTGGGTGCAATGCCTGATTTAACGACAGACAGCGATGGCGATGAGATCGAGGCCAATCTCAACTATTATGTGGGCATTGAAGCAGGGCTCAGCAAACATCCTTTTAAAATGTCAACGCCGGTGATGCCAGGGGCGCACATTCTCACTTTACAGATGATCGAGCAAACCCATCAATATGAGCGGCTTGATCGCCCATTTTTACAATATTATAAGCGCATGATGCGCTTTTTATTGCAGCCACTGCTTGGCAACACACCTTTGCAATCTCGACTGTGGCTACAATCCTTACATGCCAAACAACAATCAACCCCATTATCAGACACAAGGAGCTCCTTATGATGGATTTTGCGCGCCGCTTTTTATTAACATTACCGGCTGAAATGGCGCATGACATCGCCATTGCCACATTGCCACTTTTACCCATCGCCACAGAAATGACGCGCGACCCGGTCACCATCATGGGCTTAACGTTTCCCAATCGTTTAGGCTTAGCGGCAGGTTTAGATAAAAATGGGGCGGCATTGTCTGCATGGGCAAAAATGGGCTTTGGTTTTGTGGAAATTGGTACCGTCACACCGCGCCCACAACCGGGTAATCCAAAGCCGCGCATGTTTCGCATTCCAGAAAAACAAGCCATCATCAATCGCATGGGTTTTAATAATAAAGGGATCGATCATTTATTGAAAAACTTAGCAGAATATCGCTTAAATCATGGGGCAAATGGTCCATTGATCGGCGTGAACATTGGTAAAAATGCAGTCACGCCCATTGAGCGCGCCACCGATGATTATCTGATTTGTTTACAAAAAGCTTATGCGCTTGCCGATTACATCACCATCAATATTTCATCCCCGAACACTAAAAATTTACGTTCTCTTCAAGGTAAAGATCATCTGATGCAACTGCTCTCAACCCTTAAAGCAGAGCAGGGCAGATTGTTCAGTGAAACGAAAAAATATACGCCGCTTGTGGTCAAATTAGCGCCCGATATGAGTGAAGAAGAATTGCTTGAATCCATTGAAGTGATTAAAGAAGTGGCATTAGATGGCGTGATTGCCACCAACACAACGTTAAGCCGTGAAGCGGTTGAAGGTTGCATCAATGCCAATGAAGCGGGTGGTTTAAGCGGTGGGCCATTGACGGAGAAAGCCACAGAAGTTGTGAAAATTCTCACAACGCATCTGTCTGAATCGATTCCGGTGATTGCTGCAGGTGGCATCATGACGGGCGAAGATGCCCTTGATAAAATCAAATCGGGCGCAAAATTGGTGCAAATTTACTCAGGCTTTATTTATGGTGGTACGGGCTTGGTGGCGGATATTCAACAAAAATTGAGTGATTATCAGTCATAATTTGACTTTATGACGCCCGCCACTTGAGTACTCTAAATTTTCATGCTATCTATTGAAGGAACCCAAAAGGTTTCCCCCATTGCGTTTACTGTGCGTAAACAGTGTCTTTATCCAAGACGATCTTACAAAATATATTGATGAAAATTTAGAGAGTATTATGACGGTTCGAAAAATCACAGCCATTGGGTTTATGTTGTTCGCCATTTTCTTTGGCGCTGGTAACTTGATCTTCCCACCAAATGCAGGTTGGCTCAGTGGTGGCAACTTTTTTCCTGCAATTATCGGTTTTGTCATTACAGGCGTGGGTTTACCGCTGCTTGGCATCATCGCTGGTTCCTTTTCTGAAGAAGGTTTCATCACAGAAACAAAACGCATTGGCGTGATTTTCTCTGTGGTTTTCATGGTGGCCATTTATCTGACCATCGGTCCATTTTTTGCCATCCCAAGAACGGCAACGGTTTCTTATGAAATGGCGCTTGTGCCTTTTATCCGTAACGAAGGCGGTATGTTGCACGGCTTATTCTTAAGCATTGCTGAAGGTTTAAAATCCATGTTCTATGCAGCCGATGCATCGGTTGTGGCAGCAGATTTAGTGGGCAAAGTGGGCCTGTTTTTCTACTCTGTTTTCTTCTTCATTGTGGTGTTTTGGTTGAGCTTTAACCCAACAAAGATCGTAGATCGCGTGGGTCAAATCTTAACGCCAGCGTTATTGATCACTATGCTTGTGTTGATTGTATTGGCAATTTTCCAACTTAATACACCGATTGAAGCTGTAGATCCTTCATATCAAGCCGCACCGTTTGCCAAAGGCTTTGTGGAAGGGTACCAAACGATGGATACCATCGCAGCGGTGGCATTTTCCATCATTGTGTTAAAAGCAGTGCGTGCATATGGCATCACCAATCAAAAAGATTTGTTTAAATACTCATCATATGCCGCGGTGATTGCTGGTCTGGCATTGGGCTTAATCTATATTGCATTAGGCTGGGTGGGTAACCATTTCCCGATTGATGAAGCGCAATTTGCGTTACAACAACAAGATCGTGGGACATACATCTTAACGCAAGTATCGCGCATGACTTTAGGTTTACCAGGTCAATTCTTATTGGGCATCATCGTCGGTTTGGCATGTTTGACCACAGCCATTGGTTTAATCGTTTCCATCAGCAGCTATTTCCATAGCTTAATGCCAAGATTGTCTTATAAGCAATATGCGATCATCTTCACGTTGATCAGCTTTGGATTGGCGAATCAAGGGCTCAGCAGCATCATCAAAGGGGCAATTCCTGTTCTATTGATCGTTTATCCTTTGACCATCACATTGATTGTGTTGATCTTTATTGATAAATTATTGGTGCCATTAGATAAAGTTGAACTACGCATCACAACGTATGTGGTGTTGTTCATCAGCGTTTCTTCTGTATTCTTCCCAACAGCAGGCTTTGTGCAAATGTTGCCATTGCATGACATCTCGATGGGATGGGTTGTGCCTGGCGTGATTGCATTCTTAATTGCGGTGCACATCAATAACAATATTTTGTTAAAGCGTGCCGTGCGCAATCAAAATAGAGAGCATAAAATTGCAGAAATTGTTGAATAATTGATTGGATTATCAAAAAAGCTCAGATTACTCTGAGCTTTTTTTATGGCACATTTAAAGATGTTGCTGCTGGCGTTTAGGCGCGGCCGTTTTGTGTTGATGTTTGCTGAGTCGCTCTGCAAAGTCAGCAGGTTTATCCCCTAAATATTTTGGCCAACCTTGTAAGCCAATGCGCATAAAATCTTCACTCATTGCGGCTTGTACAGTAATGATGGGCACTTTTTTAACCTGTACCAAATAATTGAAGACTTCACCAAAGAGCTTATCTAAAGGAATGCTGTGCGTGCGTTTAAAGCATTTGACCAAGTAATCAGACATTTGCCATAAGGTTTCAAATGCCGCATCATCAAACAATAGAGGCAACGTGTGGTTAAATCGCCCGGAGTTGGCCACGAGATCCCAAAATTTCGCGGCATTTTTCATCTGATTCATGGTGTTAAAGTCCATGTCCTTATTGGCAAATACGCTGTAAGGCGCTTCAGGGCTGTAACGATAATCAAATGAATCTGTGTGGCGCGTAATGGGCGTGCCTTTTAAGCGCTTTAAGATGCCAAGTTGAATCTCTTGTGGCTCCCATGACCAAAGCTCATTAAAGCCTTTGGCAAATTGCTCTAAATCCTCAGCAGGCAAACCTGCAATCAAATCCACATGTAAATGCACCGATGTGTGTTTAGAGAGCCAAGAGATGTTCTCTTTGGCTTTGACTAAATTGGTGCGCCGCGAGATGAGTTGCTGCGTTTCTGTGTTTAAGGTTTGAATGCCAATTTCAAACTGTAAACTCCCTTCAGGGAATTTTAAAATGAGCGCTTTGATCTCATCGGGTAAAAAGTCTGGCACCAATTCAAAGTGTAAAAAGAGCGCATCTTCTGGATGTTTTGCCAATTTATCCAAAAAGAAATTTAAAATTCGCACTGTGAATTCACGTTTCAGGTTAAAGGTGCGATCGATGAATTTAAATTGGCGTAATCCACGTTGATACAAGCGATCCATTGCCGCGAGAAAATTCTCAAGTGGGAATGTCCACGCTGTTTTATCAAGGCTGGATAAACAAAACTCACACTTAAACGGGCAACCGCGAGAAGCTTCCACATAAATGGTGCGATGGGCAATGTCAAAGTCCGTATAGTAATCGTAAGGGAGCTTAATTTCTTCGAGCTTCGGCTGTTTGCCTTTGATGACTTTATCACTTGGTGCTTGACCGCTGAGAATGTCGCGGCACAACTCATACGCGCTGATGTCGCCCCAACCGGTGATCAGATAATCTGCAGCTTTAAAAATCGCCGTCTCTTCATATTCATGGGAGACTTCAGGCCCGCCAATGACAATGATGAGCTCCGGCATCAATGCTTTGAGTTCGCGCACCAATTTGGTGGTTTCATTGATGTTCCAGATATAGACGCCCAAAAGAATGATTTTCGGTGCTTTATCATATACAGTGGCTAAAATCTCTTCGGTGTCTTGCTGAATGGTGAATTCACAAATCTCAGCGCGCGCTCGTAAATCATCGTCTAAATTGGCCAATAAATAACGAGTGGCCAACGAAGCATGGGAGAATCGCGCATTGAGTGTACTGATTAAAATGTCCATATTAAAGGGCTAAGGTATCCTGCATTGAGTAAAGGCCATGGGGCTTTTGGTGTAACCAGCGAGCGGCATACACGGCGCCATCGGCAAAAAGGGAGCGATCTTTGGCTTTATGAGTGATTTCAATTTGTTCTTTGAGTGTGGCAAAAATCACGGTGTGATCCCCAACCACAGAGCCGCCGCGAAGTGTGGCAAAACCAATTTCACCTGCACCGCGTTCACGGTTCATATCATGGCGATCATACACTGCAACTTTATCAAAATCTTCATTCATGGCGTTGGCCACCACTTTACCCATTTGTAGCGCGGTGCCACTTGGGGCATCTTTTTTAAAGCGGTGATGCATCTCTAACACTTCGATGTCTGCTTGTTTGCCCAAGACTTTTGCCGCTTGCTCAAGAAGCGCATACACCAAATTGACGCCAAGGCTCATGTTTGGCGCTTGTAAAATGGCGGTCTCTTTGGCATAGATTGCCAATTGTGCCAAATCATCGTTGCTTAAACCAGTGGTGCCGATCACCACTGGAATGTGGGCGTTGGCAATCGGTTGAATGTTGATCATGGTGGCTTCAGGTAGCGTGAAATCTATGTAGACATCCACATCTTTTGTAGTGCTTGCCACATCATCCGTGATGCGCACATTTAAGGGTTCACTGTGCAGCAATGATCCTGCATCTTGTCCAATGTTTGGGCTGCCATGATGGGTAATCGCCGCGCCTAAGGTTAAGTCGTGCGCCTCTGTCACCAATTGTAAGATGTTCAACCCCATGCGTCCTTCAACGCCAATAATGCCAATTCTAATCATATTTTTATCCTATTAACGAAACGTTTTCATTATAGCCATAAAGGCAATAAAAGTAATGGGAGAGCAGCGAATTGCGAAGATAAATTGCGCCATCATTCATAAAAATCATCGGGCCGATTAAAAATAGTGATGAAAGTGTTTGACAAATGATTCTTAAATGATAATAATTCTCATACGTTAATCAACATTTTTTGATAATGGTTATGAATAAGCAAACTTTTCACACAACAGCAATGATGAATCTACTTTTGATTGCCGGGGTGGGTGCACTGCACACAGCCGCACTTGCCACGATGTTATCGCCCAAAAGTCTTGCGGTGCAAGCAAGTGTTGCGGGCACGATTGATCTTGAGATGGTGACATTTGGCGACCATATGGAGAGCATTGCTGAAGTTGAAGAGGTGATCGAAGAAACATTACAACATCCGCATGATGAAGAGATGGTTCAGATGATGGCGGTAAACACAGCAGTAAAAGCCGCGGATGTTGTAGTGCCCATTGAGGCACCAGTGGTGAAGGCAAAGCCTAAACCCACACCAAAGCCAAAAGCGGTTGAGCGCGTTGTCAAAACAGCGAGCAAACCGACTCAGGCACAAGTGACGCGCACACAAGGCGGTCGCCCGCTCGTTGCAGCGAGTCGCATTGAATTTTTGAAAAATCCTGAGCCAAAGCGCCCACGTGCTGCCCATCGTCAGGGCTTGCGTGGCAATAGCGTTGTCATCATTGAGCTCAATGCACAAGGCGTGCCCACAAAAGTGGTACTTGAGCGATCCTCCGGGCACAAAATGCTTGATGATGCGGCATTGACTGCGGCAAATGGCGTAAAAATTCGCCCGTATCGAGAAAATGGTCAAGCGATCGCCATCCGACATCGTATAGACTATGCTTTTTAAGTCAAATGGATAAAGGAATTGTATGGAAGTCGGAGCATTAGGATTCGCCCATTTCATTGGGCAGGCAGATGTCGTGAGTCAAACCTTGTTGGGCATTTTAATTGTAATGTCATTGGTCTCTTGGAGCATCATTGTCATCAAAGCCTTCAATGGCATGATTCGTCGCCATAAAGTTGCGGCATTTTTTAAACAGTTCAATACAGCAACGAGCATGAAGGATTTATCCCGTACGGCAAAGCATTTGTCTGGTTTAGATTATGCACAATTGACCGAAAAGGGCATTGAAGCGGTAGGATTTTATCATGACGATCAAGCGATGGTACTTGCTAAATCCACAACATTGACAGATTTCATCACCATTACGCTGCGCGCTGAGTTAGATGAGATTCAAATGCAAAAGGAAAATGGTTTATCCGCATTGGCCACGATTGCAGCAACGGCGCCCTTTGTGGGGCTTTTTGGAACGGTTTGGGGGATTTATCATGCCCTCATCACCATCGGCGCAACCGGTGCCGGTACGATTGACAAAGTGGCGGGACCTGTGGGGGAAGCGCTGATCATGACTGGCATCGGTTTGGCGGTCGCCATTCCTGCTGTGATGGCATACAACTGGCTCACCCGTCGCAATCGTGTGGCATTGGGTCGATTGGATACTTTTGCGTTTAAACTCATCAAATTATTAAGCGGACACGCGAAGGAGGCATGATGGCCATTGGTCGAATCAGACACGAAAGCACAGAAAATGCTGAAATCAATATGGTGCCGCTCATTGATGTGATGTTGGTGTTATTGGTGATTTTCATCATCACAGCACCGATGGTGACGCAATCGGTGGATATCTCTTTGCCAAAGGCATCGAACATTGAAGCACCTGTGCCACCACAAAAACCACAAACCATTGAAATCACCAAAACGGGCGAGATTTTACTCAATCAAAAACCGGTGACTTTAGAGACTTTACATGCGGCGCTTGAAGCGATTAAAGCAAAAGATGCCGACATTGAACCCATCATTGCCTTAAACATTGATGAAAGTGTGCCGTATGACACAGTGGCAAAAACATTAATTGAAATTAAACGAGCGAATCTCTCAAAAATTGGTTTTATGACAACCATTGATGCGCCTTGATGCGTTTAATTTCAATCACGAGCTCCCTGCACTTTGAAGATTCCTCGGAATCTTCTTTTTTTTTGCTGTTCAATTGCGGTAAATCTGATATTGTTTTAGGCGGCGAAAAGCCAAAGAGATGTGGAATTTTAATTATAAAGGAAAAGAGTCAATGAACGCATATCGTTTAACTATGTCATGCCCAGATGGAGTCGGGATTGTTGCTGGAATCAGTGGATTTATTGCAGAACACGGTGGGTGGATTGCCGAGGCAAATCATCACTCAGATTTTGGCAGCGGCTACTTTTTTATGCGTCATGTGATTCAAGCCGATTCATTGTCATGCAGTTTAGATGAATTTAAAGAGCGTTTTGCACCAATGGCCGAGAAATTTTCCATGAAATGGAAGATCTCCGAGACGGCGGTTAAAAAACGTGTGGTATTGATGGCGAGTAAAGATTCACATTGCTTAGTGGATCTTTTATCGCGCTGGCAAACCGGTGAGCTTGATTGTGACATCGTGGCGGTGATCTCTAATCACGATGATTTACGCAGTTTAGTGGAGTGGTACAATGTGCCTTATCATCATGTGCCTGTGAACCCATTGAATAAAAGTGAAAGTTTTACGAAAGTGGAGAATTTGATGGATGAGCTCAGAGCCGACACGATTGTGCTCGCGCGCTATATGCAGATCATTCCGCCAGATTTATGTGAGCGTTATCAGCATAAAATCATCAACATTCATCACAGCTTTTTGCCCTCGTTTGTGGGCGCGCGCCCGTATCATCAGGCAGCGCAACGTGGCGTGAAGTTAATTGGGGCAACGTGCCATTATGTGACGCAGGACTTAGATGCAGGTCCCATCATTGATCAAGATGTGACGCGCATCACGCATGCAGACAATGTGCAAGACATGATTCGCCTTGGGCGCGACATCGAGAAAATTGTGTTAGCGCGCGGTTTGCGTTATCACATTGAAGATCGTGTGCTTGTTCATGGCAATCATACGGTGGTTTTTTAACCATTGCTTGAATCAAAAAAAACCTCGGCATGCCGAGGTTTTTTTAATGCTCACATTAAGCTTGTGGCGGCGATTCCTCTTTGTCAGGTTTCGCTTCTTTATTGTCAGGCACATAATTGTGTTCTAACTGAAAGTTGTGAATGAATTGAAGATGATTGGTGTACTGATCGACAATGTCATTGCTTAAACTCTCTTTACTGTAACCCATGATGTCATAGCCTTGGGCACCATTGTCTAAATGGACTTCTGCACGGAAATATTTTTGATAATCCGGATCCACATCAGAGGCCTCAATGGAGGAAAAGTTTGGTTTTAAATAGTGACGCGCTTTAATGCGATACATAAAGTTGTCATTTTTACCGTGTTCCACTTCAAAGAGAATGTCATCATCGCCTTTACGAGTGATGGTGGTTTTGATGCCTTGTTTAGAGAGCTCAGCGGCAATCTCTTCAAAGGCCGGCTCCACAGTTTCATTGATAAAGCGAATCACATGATCGCGGCGTGGATAGAGCACAAGCCCACGCAAACGTTTTTGCCAACCACCAGAAACAAAGCTTGATTGGAAGTTGTTGATGGAGTTGGTGCGAATTTCGCGTTTACCATAATCGATGCGCAGCGCCTTAAAGAGCCCATAAAGCGAGAAGAGCAAAATCAAACTGAAGGGGAAAGCGGAGGCAATTGTTGCCGTTTGTAATGCTTCTAAACCATTGGCACTCATTAAAATGATGGCGATGATACCCGTGATCGATCCCCAATACACACGCTGCCAAAGGGGCGTTTGTGTTTTGTTTGAGGAGAGCATGTCCATCACGATGGCACCTGAGTCCGCACTGGTGATGAAGAAGATGAACACCATCACGATACTAAGGCCAGATAATAATGATGCCCATGGGAAGGATTCTAAGAAGACAAAAAGAGCCAATGATTTATCGGTATTGATGGCATCGACAATTTCGATCATGCCATCGTTGCGGATCATGTCGATGGCTGAGTTACCAAACACCGTCATCCAAAGGAGGGTAAAGCCCGCTGGCACCAATAAAACCCCGAGTAAAAATGAGCGAATGGTGCGCCCGCGTGAAATGCGCGCGATGAACATACCCACAAATGGTGACCAAGATAACCACCAACCCCAATAGAGGATTGTCCAGCCGCCGATCCAATCTTTCGGATCTTTCGGTTCATAGGCATACAGATTAAAGGTTTTATTGACCAAATCAGATAAATAGCTGCCGGTGTTTTGGATGTATGCCTGGAAAAGATCCACGGTGCGGCCACCTAAAAAGAGCACCAATAGCATTAAGGCAAGGGCCATATAAAGGTTGGTTTCAGAGAGGATTTTGATCCCTTTGTCCAAACCTAAGCTCACCGATA
Source organism: Wohlfahrtiimonas sp. G9077 (assembly GCF_002252155.1). GTDB lineage: Bacteria > Pseudomonadota > Gammaproteobacteria > Cardiobacteriales > Wohlfahrtiimonadaceae > Wohlfahrtiimonas. Next base: position 364,188 of record NZ_NEFD01000001.1, on the reverse strand, counting down.
ACGTCGCGCCGGCTGTGGCCACTACGATGATTAAGATTTTAATGCCACCAATGGACAATAAGCTTTCAGGATTGTTGCCATATTCAGAGAGCTTGTAATTGAGTAAATAATCCAATCCTGCATAAATTTGTTCCACACCAAAACCTAAGGATGTTGCCACACCAAAGGCTGTCCCAAGGACGGCAAAGATGTCGATGGCATCGCCAATGCGGCCATAAATGCGCTCGCCAATCAGTGGATAAAGGGCCGAGCGAAGGGCAAGGGGGAGTTTATGACGAAAGCAGAAATACGCCAAAATCAAGCCCACAATGGCATAAATGGCCCAAGCGTGTAAGCCCCAATGGAAGAAGGTTAAGCGTAAGGCTTCGGTGGCTGCAGCGACGGTTTCAGGATCGCCAACGGGCGGCGCAATGTAATGCATGACAGGTTCTGCGACGCCAAAGAACATTAAACCGATGCCCATGCCGGTGGAAAAGAGCATGGCAAACCAACTAAAGTTGGTGTAATTCGGGCGTGCATGATCCGGCCCTAAGCGGATGTCGCCATAGCGACTTAAAATGATGAAAATGGCAGCGCCTAAAATGATGGCCACTGACAAAATGTAATACCATTTGAGGTTATCGACAATCCATGTTTGAATGGAGTTAAAGAGCTGCTCAGTGTTGGGCACTAAAATTGTGACTGCGAGCAAGAGTAAAATGAGAAGATTCGCGCCTACAAAAACGGGGATGTTTAAGCTTTTGAAAAACTTATGTTGAGTCCATGAAGGTTCTGGCATAAATGATCCTTGTTTGTTTAGGTTGAAAAAGAGATACGTGACAAGGGACGTATGGGGAGATTATTAGATTGATAAACAATGATAAAACGAGCAAAAAACGTTGAAATCATTTATCATGCTTGCCTGATTTTAGGGTTATGGGTCTCCTTGCAAAAACGTGAGTATAACATAAACACCTTTTATGCCACAAAAGCTGATTTTTGAAACGGTGGCTTATTTTAACGATATCAACGGATTTTACTGGATTATGTCTAAATTCATGCGAAAAATAACAACTCTGCTGATGCTGGTTTTTAGCATCGCTCATGGGCAAGGGCAATTGACTATCAATGCCCTTGAAAAAATGCAAGGACCCTTTAGTTTTAAAGCACAAAATTTGATTGCACAATTGATGTCAATGCAGCAAGCGCAAATCGATGCGGGTGAACTCACAGCGTTTCAATCCCGCTGCATTACCAGCAATATGGTGGTGATGTTTGGTGATGCCAATGCAGAACGCTTTATCCATATTGCGAAAAAAGCTTATGAGCACGGCATGGAAACATTGTCGATGGATGACATCAATTTTATGCAGACGATCAACACGAAATACATGCCCGCTTTGACACTTGTCAGCGCGGAATGTAGCGAAACAGATTCACAGAATCAAGAAGAGGACCATGAGTAATTTAATTCAACGCTTTCATGCGACAACATTTTTAACAAGCGCCAATCAGCTCAATCAATTGCCAGAAAACGATGGTAGAGAAGTGGCCTTTGCAGGGCGCTCTAACGCCGGTAAATCGAGCGCTTTAAACGCATTGACTTCCCAAAATACATTGGCGCGCACCAGTAAAACGCCCGGGCGCACACAGCTGATTAACTATTTTGAAGTGGATGACAAAAGCTACTTGGTGGATTTGCCGGGCTATGGCTATGCAAAAGTGCCTGAGCGCATTCGTTTGCATTGGCGATCTGTCTTACAGGGCTATTTTGAAACCCGTAAAAATTTGGTGGGTTTGGTGATGTTGATGGATGTGCGTCATCCTTTAACGCCGCTTGATGTACAGATGCTGCAATGGTGCGAGGCGCAGAATTTACCCACCCATATTTTATTGACCAAAGCCGATAAATTAAAACGTGGCCCTGCAAAAACGGCGCTTTTTCAAGTGCAAGCAGCCTTAAAAGAATTCAAAATGCCTGTGACGGTGCAACTCTTTTCTGCAACTGATCACACCATTGGCTTACAAGATGCGTTAAAAGTTCTCAATGAGTGGTTACCCCGTGACTAAGATTCGCGCGTTAATTGCAGACATTGGCGCCACGCATGCGCGTGTTGCTTGGGTGGATCAAGCCCTGATGTATCATGATGTGGTGATCCATCGCTCCGCAGATTTTAATGCCCCTGATGAAGTGATCAATGCTTATTGCCAAGCCCATGGCTTTGAGCGACCGGCATTGATTCTGTTGGCCATTGCTGCACCTGTTGAGTTAGATGAGGTGAAATTTGTCAATAATCATTGGCAATTTAAGTTAAGTGATGTCAAAGCCCATTTAGCGCCTTCAACGGTTCATTTTTACAATGATGTAGAGATGCTTGGGGCAGCCTTACCCCATTTGCCTGAATCTGCATTGGTAAAAGTGGGCGGCGGTGAATTATCGCCGTATGCGCCAAAGCTTGCCATGAGTTTAGGCTCTGGCATTGGCACAAGTTTAGTGGTTCATCATCACAATTGGTTGGCTATTCCATCAGAAGGTGGGCACTCTGCCATGATGATGGAAGATCAAGAGATTGTAAATTTTTGGCAAATGTTAAGATGTAGTGGAAAAGATGAGATCATTGTGGAAGATTTCATTGCCGGTCGAAGAGGCATCCCACAGCTCATTGACTACATGACAAAACTTTTAAATGTAAAGCACAAAGATTCATCACCGATGGCGCTGGTTTCTGGATTAATTGATAAAAAAGATGCATTTGCTGTGCAACTTTTTAGTCGATATTGTGCTATGATTGGCGGTGTAGCGAAAAACTACACTTTAATTACGGGAGCTAAGTCCGTTTATCTTGCTGGTGGCATCATCCCACGGTTTTTAGAATTTTTTGTACAGTCCGACTTTCGCAGTGCCTTTGAGCACAGTGCGTCGGTTTTTCCGTTGTTGCAAAAAATTCCAACCTTTGTGGTGACCGATCCTTACCCTGCATTAACTGGACTGGTTCAAACCATTGCCTTTATGGAGGATGAATAGAGTGATCTCACACATCAGAAGCCATCGTGACAAACTAAGAAAATCAGAAAAACTCGTCGCCGATTGGATCATGAATCACCCGAACGACGCGGCCTCTTTCTCAATTGGTATGTTGGCAAAAACGGTGGGCGTTTCAGAACCCACAGTGATCCGCTTTTGTCGCGCCATTGGTTTTGACGGTTATCATGTGTTTAAACAAGAGTTGGCAGAATCTTTAAATGCTGGCGTACCATTCATACACAGCAATGTTTCTGAGTCTGACAACACCAAAGACATCGTCAATAAAGTGATTACGCAAGCCTCCGCGGCATTGCTTCGCACCAAAGAGTCTTTATCTGTGAAGGCAGTTGAGCAAGCGGTGAAAATTTTACTGCGCTCATCGAATGTATTGTGCATTGGGCATGGCGCATCAAACGTTGTGGCGCTCGACATTCAACAAAAATTGTTGCGCGTGGGCATTAATGTGTCAGTGTTCAGTGATCATCACGTTCATTCACTTGCCGCATCTTTGATGGGTAAAAAAGAAGTGTTGATTGCAGTTTCCCACACAGGACGCAGCCAAGATATTTTGGATTCTGTCTCATTTGCCAAAGCCAATGGTGCTTCAGTGATCTCGTTTACCACCAAAGATTCACCGTTGGCAGAAGCCTCTGACGTGGTGCTCGAATCCGGTGCCACCGAAGACACCACAGAATACATTCCGATGATCTCGCGCTTAGCGGATTTGGCCATTGTCGATGTCTTATTGGTGACATTGGCGCTTAAACGTGGCAACTCTTTCATTGATGAAATGAGCCGCTCAAAAGCGATCATTGAATCTAAACGCGTTCGCAATAGTCAGCAACAAAACAATGGATAAAGAGAACATCGCGCTGGTCATCTCTTATGATGGCACGCAATTTAGGGGTTGGCAGGCGCAAAAAAAGCCACCGGTTCGCACAGTTGAATCGGTGCTTGTGCCAGCGATTGAAAAGGTTGCCAATCATTCCATTGAGTTGATGTGTGCAGGGCGCACAGATGCTGGCGTGCATGCGCGCAATCAAGTGGTGAATTTCATTACAACGGCAAAGCGCAGTGATTATTCATGGATTCGTGGCATCAATACAAATCTTCCTGATGATTGCGCCATTACTGAAGTGCGCCGCATGCCGATGGATTTTCATGCCCGTTACAGTGCAAAAGGGCGCTATTATCAATATGTGATTGCCAATTTGCCATATCGTTCGGTGATGGATCGCTTTTACACAACCCACATCAACTATCCATTAGATGTTGATGCAATGCAGCAAGCGGCCAATGATCTGATTGGAGAGCATGATTTTAATGCATATCGCTCCAGTGAATGCCAAGCGCCCACTTCCATTCGGGAGATTTTTGACATTCGTTTGCGTCAACAAGGTTCGTATATTTACATTGATGTCCATGGCAATGCCTTTTTGCATCATATGGTGCGCAACATTGTGGGCGTTCTGTTAAAAGTGGGCAGTGGCAAAGCGCCTGTGACATATGCAAAATCTGTGCTTGAGAGTTTAGATCGTAAACAAGGTGGCATCACAGCGCCGGCTTCAGGGCTCTTTTTAGATCACATCGATTATTGATTCATATTAAGGTTAAATGGAATAAGTTTGACCTTATTTGGCTTAAATACTCAGAAAGTACTATACTTTGATCATCCATCAATAAGAATAGAAAGGACGATCTATGAATCAAAGCCTAACATTTAAAACGCCCGCACAAGGACAATTGGTGATGGCTGTGTACATCACCATCATTACTGTATTTGTGATTTTCATTGCGCGCGCATCGGAAGTGAATATTTCTTGGCTCATTTTTGTGGTGCTTGGCGTCTTTGCTTATGTGACATCTATGGCGCGGGTTTCCCTTGTGGGGGATGCCTTGGTGGTCAAATCACCTTTGGGTAAAGGGCGCGTGTATCCCTTAAGTTCAGGCGCCTTTGAGATGCAAAAAGTGACAGGATTAAAAGCGCACATCTCTTACTTTAAAAAAGAAGCGGACAGCATTACTTATACGCCAACGGGTTCTGATCGCAGCGTATTGGTGATGAATGGCTTGTATCACCCGGAAGATGTCAAAGCGATGTTTGCGGCGATTGAAGCACGACAAAAAAACCTCAAGTCGTAACTTGAGGTTTGAGATTAACGTTCGATGATCGCGCCACCTAGGCAGACATCGCCATGATAAAAGACGATCGATTGTCCCGGCGTCACTGCGCGCTGGGGGTCATCAAATGCCACAAATAATCGTCCATCGTCTAAAAATTCAATGCGGCAGGCTTCATCCTTTTGACGATAACGGATTTTCGCGGTGAGATTCTCATTGATGGCATTTAAATCTAAATTCGTGTTGATCCAATGAACATCACGCGCAGTTAAGCTCTCTTTATACAACGCCGGATGCTCACCTTGCGCCACAATCAAAGTATTGTCTTCAAGATTCTTTTCCACCACAAACCAAGGTTCGCCAGTTGAGTTTTTCACGCCGCCAATGTGTAAACCTTTACGTTGGCCGATGGTGTAAAAGGATAAACCTTGATGCTCGCCAATTACTTCGCCATCCACGGTGATCATTTTGCCAGGTTTTGAGGCAATGTATTGACCAATAAATTCGTTAAAATCGCGCTCACCAATAAAGCAGATGCCAGTGGAATCTTTTTTATCATATGTGATGAGTTTATGTTTCAACGCCAATTCACGCACCACAGGTTTTTCAAGCTCACCGACAGGGAAGAGGGCATTTTTGATCTGCGCTTGGCTCAACAAATGCAAAAAGTAGCTTTGATCTTTATTGTTGTCTAACCCTTTTAAGAGATAGGTTTGTCCATCGGCTCTGTGCGTTCTTGCATAATGGCCGGTGGCGATATAATCTGCGCCCATCTCATTGGCATAATCTAAAAAGGCTTTAAACTTAATCTCTTTATTGCACAAAACATCAGGATTCGGCGTTAAACCCAATTTTAATGTCTCTAAAAAATAGGCAAATACGCGCTCTTTGTAGTTTTTCACAAAGTTCACTTTATGCAGTGGAATGCCAAGGGTATCGCACACCGCTTGGGCATCTTTGACATCGTCTTCTGCAGAGCAATAACCGGTTTCAAAGTTATCTTCCCAGTTTTTCATGAAAACGCCATGCACGTCCGCGCCTTGCTCTTTTAATAACAGCGCTGCCACAGAAGAGTCGACGCCGCCTGACATGCCCACAATGACACGTTTACCTTTAATATCTTCTTGAATCATGATAATTACTCAGTTGCTCCATCTTCGCTACCTTCGCCAGAAGTGCCGCGAATTCTTTCATACGGAACATAAGTTGGCTTATTGTTTTTGCCAGTCCCATATTCCACTAAACATTGTCCATTGATCCAATCATATTTGGTGACTTTATTCATTGAATGGCCATTGTAAGCACAACGAATGTTATTGGTTAACGGCTTGATGCACACCAAAATGATCAACGCAAACACAAGGGCTTCTAATGCAAAGAAGATGCGCTTTTTGTGCCAAATGAAAAAGAAAACAGGAATCTCTTTGCGCTTGGCATATAGGATAAAGCCCGCCAAAACAACCGCTAACCCAATGAATTGGAATGAGAGAAAGAAGATCAAAAGATAACTCCTATAAATATGAATGAATAATTATCGCCAATTTTACCATTATTTGATTTAAAATGAGAAAATAACTCGTCAGAAGTTAATATAGGAGAATATGGTATGTTAAGCACAGAACAAATGAACGCACACACGCGTAACACATTGGTGGGGCACTTAGGCATTGATTTTACCGTCAGTGAAGATGGTTATGTGGAAGCCACGATGCCTGTCGATGAGCGCACCATTCAATCATACGGTTATTTGCACGGTGGCGCGACGATCGCATTGGCCGAAACCGTTGCAGGCGTTGGCACATTTAGCATTGCATTGCCAGATAAGAGTTGTGTGGGCATGCAGATCAGCGCAAGCCACATTTCATCGGCGCGCACCGGTGAAACCGTTGTGGCAAAAGGGCAGATTGTCCACCGTGGTAAAAGTACGCATGTGTGGGATGTGAATGTTTATGCCGTTGAAGACAACCGACTCATTTCCACCATTCGCGTGACCAATGCCATTGTGAAAAATCGCAATCCTGCAATTTTTGCAGAGTAATCATCAGGATAAAAAAGAGGCTTAAAGCCTCTTTTTTTTCATGCATTAGAGTTGATTTGCTGCCGCAAATAAACGTTGACCTAAATAATCATTCGGATTGTTCATGCCTGGCAACGCAAAAAAGTAACCGCCGCCAAAGGGCTCAATGTAGCGCTCTAAGGGTTCACCATTGAGGCGTTTTTGCGTTTTAATGAAGCCTTTATTGAGATCATTTTGATACGAGACAAAAATGAGCCCCATGTCCAACAAGCCACTTTGTGTTAAGCCAAGCGAATAACTGTAGCTTCTGCGGCGAAGGGGTGCGCTGTAACGATGTGGCACACGCGGCTCAGCTCGGCGCATGTGGGAATCAAACAATACGCGATCACCATGTGGATCTAGGGCAAATTGTGGGTCATCATGTTCATGCATCATGCCAATCGGTGCGCCTGAATGTTTGATGCGTCCAAAATCATTTTCTTGATCTTCAAGGGGCGTTCTGTCCCAAAATTCAAGGTTAAAACGGATGAGGCGAATGGCTTGATAGGAACCATTTAAGCACCATGCGGGCTCTTTGTTTTTCTCTGTCACCCACACAATTTCATTCATCAAAGCTTCATCACTGCTTGGTGCATTGCCTGTGCCATCTCTAAAGCCAAAGAGGTTGATGGGCGTTGAGCCCGTTTCAATGTCGCGTGCCGGTAAAAAGCCGTCCATTTTCCAAAGGGGCGCCATGTCATGATAATGATGCTTCATGATGTCCCTTAAGGCATAAATGAGGATCTCTTTGCTATTGGCACACAATTGCACCACTAAATCCCCGCCGCACCATTTTGGATCTAAGCGATCATTCGGGAAATTGCTCATCGGGATTAAATGCTTGGGCTTTAAGGGCGCTAAACCAAAGCGATCATCAAAGAGAGATGAGCCCACAGAAAGGGTGATGGTGAGTTGATCGGGCAATAATTGTCCGCCTAATAATCCAGATTCTTTGGGTGGAAATTGACGATCATCGTCATGATCTAGCGTTTGGGGCGCCGTTAAATAGGCAATGCGTTTGGAGAGTTTTTGAAATAATGCGTCCAACTCATCACGGGTTTTCACTAAAAGATTGAAGGCCATAAAAATGGACTCTTTCGGTTCTGGCGTGATGATGCCCGCTTGATGGATGCCAAAAGCGGGCACTGTGTCATAAAAGTGATCCGGAAAGGGGCGATTGTCTTTTGTTTGACGGGCAGTGTGTGCAATCGATGAGCTCATCAATAGCGCAGCACTACTTAATCCTAAGCCTTTTAATAAACGACGGCGAAAAGGTGAGTGAGACATTAAGGCATCTCCTTTGAATCAAATGAGTGATACACCTCGATGGCCAATAAACCACGCAATTGTGCCAATGTTTCGGCCAATTGTGAGGTCAAGCCATACAAATGTTGGCGATCCGTTTGCGTGAGTTGATCAAGGGGTAAATATGAGCCCGATTGATCATAGGGCGAGAGTTGCTGTCGAATGGCATGAATATTTTCTTCAACAGAGGCAACAAATGCATCATCTAAATGAGGTTTAAGAACAGTCAAAATGGCTTCAATGCCATCTAAATTGGCGTTGATTTCGCTTAAATCTGCGCCGCTATAATAATGATCCCGCCCTGACAATTTGTTCTCTAAAATGTGCTCTGCAAAATCTGGCGCTGATTGCACAAGCTTCGGTAAAAATAGCGTTTCAATCTCCGCACGTTTGACCAAATCACGCAGATATTTCAGTAAACGCTGATTTTCTCGAAGGGCATCATGCACATCATGCTTATGAAAGAGCGCATATTCAACCGCATGAAACCCTTTGAAATTTGGATCGTTTTCCTGTAATAAATAGGCGCTTGCCGGCGAGTTGATCATGCGATCCATATTACCAAACACCAAAACAATTGGGCGGATGGTTTCATAAGCATAATGAGCGCTGAGATATGCTTTTTGGGCACTTTTCAGATCATTGTGTTCAAGGGCAAGGGAGAGCGCTTTTAAGTCCGTGACCACTGTTTCAAGGCGCGCTCTGACAAACACCATATAATCATCAATCGCCGCTTGATAGATGACGGGCGTTGGAATGTCACCTAAAGCAATGATGATGGGCCCATCGCCCGATTGTAAAATGGCTTGACGACCCACTTTGGCATGGCTCACCGTCAATGTTGCCAATAAAGCCAGACTAATGAGCAGCGTGCGCACGGCGGCCTCTCCAGAAAAGTGCCAGCACAATCATCCAATACAAGGCAAATACGGTAAGGGATAAACCTGTGGGCGCTGCGCGATAGGCAAAAAATGAGGATAAGAAATTGCCAATGCCTTTGCCATCATCCAGAAAATGACTTGTGTCCCAAAATGTGGCTTCAAAGAAGCTTGGCAAATCAATGTCATATTCAAGCAGTAAGTTGGCCACTTCATCTGAGGCGCGCAACAATAAAGTCACCGCTAAAAAGAGCAGCATGATGCCGGTGATGGTGAAAAACCAACGCCATGACACGATTTTAGATGTCCAAATGAATAGGGCAAGGGTGATGCCAGCCACACCTAAACCAATGCCAACTTCTGCGGCAAAAGCACCGGTGGTTTCTGGCGTTAAGTTCATGATGATGGCGGATAAAAACACAACGATTTCACTGCCTTCACGGGCAATGGCAATGGCGATGATCAAAAGTGCGCCCCACCATGAATGCTGCTTGGCTTGCTGATCAATGTTGTGAATGAGGGCGCGGCTCATCTCTTTGCCATGTTTATTCATCCAATAAACCATCTGCACAATCAAAATGCAGGCAAGCACCTCCATAACAATCATAAAGAGCGTTTGATAGATCTCCTCAAGGTGGCTAAACACGCCATAAATGGCCAAGGCCAACAACACAGAGAGCAAGACGCCAAGAGCAACGCCGCCCCATAAAAATTTCATGCCATTTTTGGTGTCTGGATGGCGTTTGATCCAGCTGTAGATGATGCCAATGACCAATAAAGCTTCAAAGCTTTCGCGCCAAACAACAAATAATACGTTTCCCATCGGTGAACCTTTTTACTCTTTAACAACAATTTTGCCGCGTGGATGATCTAAATGAAAGTCATCAAAAAACTCATACTCACCCGGTTTGAGAGGGGCTATGACAACGACAGATTTTGCGCCGGGCGCCAAAACCTTCTCTTTACGCAGCTGTGTGCTTTCAAATTCCGCAGGCTGCGTGCCGGTGTTTTTCACCTCAATGCGAATTTTGGTTTTTTTCGGCACTTCCAACACCAAAGGAATCAAATCACCATCTTTCATTTCCAGTTCAACGGTGTATTTGTCTGCTTTGGCAAAGGCGGGCAGCATCAACATCAAGCTGCACACGAGCATTGTGATCCATTGTTTGATTGTCATGGTGAGATTCCTTAAGCGTTAAAAGAGCGCCAGAGCGCTCTTTGTGGATCAGTAACTGCCTTTACGGCCGGTGCCTGCATAGTCAAATTCCCATTCAACATCAAAGGGTTCAAACCACGGTGCAACGCCGGTTTCTTTGTCAATGTGGCGACCAAACATCACATCTTTATTGTAAGAAGGCGGAGAGATTTTAAAGTTCACTTTGTATTTACCAAAGCCATCTAATTTTAAGTTATCGCCATAATGTGGGCCATCGGATGCCACCATTGGCATAAATGTACCGCTTTGCGCTTTGCTGTCTTCTTTATCAACGCGCTCAATGGTGTAATCCACCACTAAGTAAGGAATCCAATCACCTTCGGCAAAACCATTTGGATTGTCTTCAACCGCGTGAATGTCCGCTTCTAAATGCACGTCGGATTCAGTGGCTGGCAAATGGTGCATGTGGTGATGACCTTCTTCTGTGTCCATGGTGATGGGTTGAAGATACACGCCTTGGATTTCCATACCATTTTCAATCACCGGTTGGCCAACAGGATACTCTTGGGCCAATGCAGCACTTGAGAGTAACAATGTGCTGACTAAACTCATCTTATAGAATGTTTTCATAGTCGTATTTCCTTGAGGATGGGCTGATAATAGCAATGATTATCATTTGCAAATGATGCTCGCGATTATACGCCTACTTTTTCAATAAAAAAAGCTCCCATATGGGAGCTGTTCTCATCTTATTGTTTTTTTTGGGCATTTAATCTTGAGCATCACCGGCTTTTGGGTGCGGCAAAATTAAGTTCAGCACAATGGCCAATACCGCGGCTAAGCCAACGCCTGCAAATGGGAAGCTGCCAATGTTGATGGTGTAACCACCAACGCCTGTGATTAATGTTGCGCTGATGATCACTAAATTGCGTGGAATCATAATGTCAACGCGTGCATCAATCAGAGTTTTTAAACCGATGCTGGCAATGGTACCAAAGAGCAAAATCATGATGCCGCCCATCACAGGTAATGGAATGGAGTTTAAAAAGGCATTGAATTTACCCATAAATGCCATGGCAATGGCAAAAATGGCCGCATAAGTCATGATCTTTGGATTATCATTTTTTGTGATCATCACAGCGCCTGTCACTTCACCATACGTGGTCACAGGTGGGCCACCAATTAAACCTGCCACACATACGCCTAAACCATCACCGGCTAAGGTTTTATCTAAACCAGGATCTTTGGTGTAATCTTTGCCGGTCACTTTGCCAATGGCCATGATGCCGCCAATGTGTTCAATGGCAGGCGCAATGGCAACAGGCAACATAAAGAGGGCAGCAAGCCAGTTCACTTCAGGGGCGTGAAATTCTGGCACGGCAAACCAGCTGGCATTCATTAAGTTCTCAAGGTGTAAAATGTTTTGCCCATCATTGATGCTGGCAGAAAAACCTGTGATATCAAACACAAATGTGATGAGGTAACCTGCAAAAATCCCGCCTAAAATGGGGATCAAGCGAAATAAGCCTTTACCAAAAATAGTGATCAATACCGTCACTGTAAAGGTCGCGATTGATAAAATGATGGCTAACGTGTCTTTCATGATGGGTGTGCCACCGCTGATGCCCATGGCCATTTGTGTGGCAGTGACGGCAACCGATAAACCAATGACCATGATCACAGGACCAATCACTACAGGTGGAATTAATGTATTGACCAAGCCAATGCCGCGCCAACGAATGATCAACGCAAAGACAAAGTACATAAAACCCGCTGCAAAGAGGCCAAACATGGTGGCACCCATGCCCCAAGTTTGTAGGGAGAAGATGATCGGTGCGATGAAGGCAAAGGATGAACCTAAAAAAATCGGCACCTTGCGTTTGGTGACGATTTGAAAGAGTAGGGTGCCAAGCCCTGCGCCTAATAGCGCCATTGAAGGGTTTAAACCGGTGAGTAATGGTACTAAAACCATGGCACCGAAGGCGACAAACAAGATCTGCACACCTGCAATGAAGTCTTTAATCGACTGCACAGTACGCTCCTTAATAAATCAATAGGGTGGGGGAAAGAAAAATCGCCGCACAGTATATCACTCAAATCCTTGCTCAGCGTATAAAAATCATTGCCATTGGTGCTATAATGACAGATTCATTCTCATCATTTAGGAAAGACGCACATGCTGGAGTTAAGCCGCAAAAAATTGACGATCATGACCCTTTTTACCCTGGGATTGCTCACCATTGCGGTGGGGGTGATGATCAGCGGTTGGCATTGGCAGATGAAGGATCATTATACCGATTGGGATCACCTTTTATTTTTAGTGACGCAATCTGGCACTGCAGTGACGTATGCCTTCATCACATGCGTTGTATTTGCCACCGTTTTATCTGTTCTTGCACGTGCGAAAATGTCTTGGATGTTGGTGTTTTTCACAGCCTTTATTTTACTGGTGGGTACGCAAGCTGTGAAAACTGGCTTAAAGTCTTTTTATAAAGAGCCGCGTCCTTATACGGCGTTTTTGGTGGACAACCATGTGGATTTAGAGAGTTTTTATGAATCCTCAAGAGCGGATCGTAAGATGATTGTGGAGGATGTGCTCCTTGGGCATGATGAGATGCCCAACTATCTTAAAAAGCACTGGGCAAAAGAGACCGGTTACTCTTTTCCATCTGGGCACGCGGCGTTTGCTGTGTGCTGGCTGATGCTCTTTATCCTCATTTTACCGATGACGCGCCTTTGTGATTACATTGCCGTTGGCATCATTGCCATTTGGAGTGCATTGATGATCATCAGCCGCTTAGTGCTTGGCATGCATTTTCCGATCGATGTTTTGGTCAGCATTCTTTATGTGCCCATCGTTTGTTTGCTTTATGCAAAAATATCCCACATTTCTAAATTACAACCCTATTATCAAGCGTTGTCTCATTTGCCTAAGCGCTTAATGCGACGCGCCTAACCAGGAGAACGGTATGTTGTTATTTTTATTGTCGCCCGCTAAAAAGTTGGATGAAGTGCGCCCTTCGCCAATGAAAGGCAGCAGTGAGCCACATTTCATTCACGAGAGTGAAGCATTGATGGATGTGTTGCGCCCCTTATCGCCGCCGGCGCTTGAATCTTTGATGAAAATCTCTGAGAAATTGGCGTTGTTGAATGCGGCGCGTTACAGTGAATTTACAACGCCGTTGACGGAAAACAATGCCAAGCCCGCCATTTTTCTTTTCAATGGCGATGCTTATGAATCGCTCAATGCTTATGGGCTGTCTACAAAACAATTGGAATATGTGCAAAATCATTTGATGATTCTCTCGGGCTTGTATGGCATCCTTAAACCCTTAGATTGGATTGCGCCGTATCGATTAGAGATGGGCACGGCTTTAGCCAATCCTCGAGGTAAAAATCTCTATGAATTTTGGGGATCGCGCATCACTGATTATTTAAATCAAATCATTGCAGAAAAAGGCATCACTGCAGTGATCAATTTGGCATCGAATGAATATTTTTCTGCCGTTGATCCAAAAGCCCTAGCCGCACCTGTGATTACGCCGGTTTTTAAAGATTATAAAAATGGGCAATATAAAACCATCAGCTTTAATGCAAAAAAAGCGCGCGGCGCCATGGTGCGTTATGCGGCTGAGCACAATGTGACGTCACCAGAAGCACTGCAAGCATTTGATCAATTCGGTTATGCCTTTAAAGGCCCTTCGCAAAACCATCCTTCAGAATGGTTATTTTATAAGGATTAAATCATGACAGAACACAATAATGTTTATCACATCTATCCGCCTAAAGGCTCTCTTGATTTACTCTCCCAAGTTGAAAGTGATTTGTTGCGTAAGCGCTCTGATGGTGAGCTCTATCAGCTTTTTAGAAACTGTTTGCTGGCGGTTTTAAACACCGGCAGCCAAACGGACAATGCCAACCAAATTTTCCAACAATATGAAAACTTTGATGCCAAAGTTGAACGCACCGAGCGCGGCATTAAGCTTGAATTGTACAATCCACCGCAATCGGTGTTTGTGGATGGGGAATTGACGCATCTGATTCGCACCAATCTTTTTTCAGTGCTCAGAGACATTTTGTACATGCGTGAAGTGGTCAACAGTTATGATCAGAAAAAATTCTTCAAATATGGCAATCAAAAGATCACCACAGACATCATTTTTATGACCCTTCGCAATGCCAAAGCCCTCAAAGCCTCCAATGATTCTAATGTCATGGTGTGTTGGGGCGGGCATTCCATCAATGATGTGGAATATCAATATGCTAGAGAAGTGGGGCATGAATTGGGCTTGCGCCATTTTGACATCTGTACAGGTTGTGGACCTGGCGCGATGGAAGCCCCAATGCGCGGCGCTGCAGTTGGACACACACAGCAAGGCCATGAAGCGAATCGTTACATTGGCATTACAGAGCCATCGATCATTGCAGCTGAGCCACCGAATCCTTTGGTCAATGAATTGATCATCATGCCGGACATTGAAAAGCGCATCGAGGCCTTCATTCGTTTAGGGCACGGTTTGATCATTTTCCCCGGCGGCGTTGGCACGGCAGAAGAGTTTTTATATGTGCTCAGCATTTTGATGATGAAAGAGAATCAAGATCAAGTGTTGCCCATCATTTTGACAGGGCCCATTGAGAGCCGCGCTTACTTTGACACTTTAGACCATTTCATTCATGAAAGTTTAGGCAGCGAAGCACAAAAGTATTATCAGATCATCATTGGCGATGCCACGTTGGTGGCGCAAAAGATGAAAGAGATGATGCCGCTTGTGCGTGAAAATCGTAAAGCCCGTGATGATGCTTACTGTTTCAATTGGTCATTGGCCATTGCCCCTGAATTACAAAAACCCTTTGATCCCACTCATGAAAACATGGCCAATTTAAATCTTCATAAAGATCAACCGAAAGAGAAATTGGCAGCGGCGCTTCGTCAGGCATTTTCTGGCATTGTGGCCGGAAATATTAAGGAAGTGGGCATTAAAGCGATTTCAGAACACGGTCCTTATGAGCTGCATGGTGCTCCGGAACTCATGGATTTAATTGATCAATTGCTCAATGACTTTGTGGACCAAGGGCGCATGAAATTGCCGGGCGAGCAGTATGAACCGTGTTATCGAGTCATAAAATAACTGAAAAAAAGTGACAGAGCGCCAAAAGCGCCGCCACCTTTGAACACACAATGTTGATAAAAAAGAACAAAGGCTGTAATCATGTGTAAATTTAGACGGTTTTTAACCACGGCATCTGGCAAAATATTGTTGGGTTTAGTGCTCGGCATCATCATTGGCGTGGGGCTTGTGAGCCTCAAGAACACCTCGCCACGATGGACAGAGTGCGTATTGCAGTCCGCCGGATATTTGCACATGTTAGGGCAGATCTTCATGAATTTGATGTACATGTGTGTGCCGTTTTTGATTTTTGGCTCTGTGGTGATGTCGGTTTCCTCTGTGCATTTAGAGGAGTTTAAGCGCTTAGGGATGAAAACATTGTGGTTGTTTTTAATGGCAACAGCGCTGTCGGCCACATTTGCGATCGTGATCAGCACCGTGTTGCCATTTCAGTTTGATGTTGAAGTGGTCAAAGCTGTGAAAGCATCGCACATAGCCTCATTAACCATTCAAGAGATTGTGTTGGGATTTTTCCCCAATAATGTGTTTACTGCTTTTACGCAGCCGTCGATTTTACAGATCATTGTTTTTTCGTGTTTGTTCGGTGCATGCATCAATCTATTGCGTGATGTGACGCCAAATGTGGCGGATCTTTTAAATGTCACCTTAGCATTTAGAAGCGTGGTGTTAAAAATGATCGCATTGATCATGAAGGTGGCACCGATTGCTGTGTTTGGCATTGTCTCTTCCACCATTGTGATTCATGGGCTTGGCACCTTAAAAACCCTTGGAATGGTGCTTGTGTACATCACCACATTAAATGTGCTCTTTTTTCTGCTCTATACGCTCTTTATTTGTGTGCGTTATCGTTTAAGCCCAGCCATTTTATTTAAAAAATCTGCCCGCGTGATGATCTTTGCGGGCAGCATCACGTCAACAGCATTGTCTTTGCCATTGGCAATGGACAGCAGCCGCCATTTGGGCGTCAGTAAACAAGTGACCAATTTTGTCTTACCCCTTGGCAATTCCCTCAATACCAATGGCGGGCCCATCACCAATATCATCATTGTGATTGCGGTGGCCCATTGCGCGAATTTGGAGATGACGTTGAGCTTTTATGTGATGCTTGGCATCTATGCAACGATTGCTTCTCTTGGCAATCCTGGCGTGCTTGGCGGTGCTTTGGTCTCTTTACTGATGCTCTTTGATTTGGTGGGCTTGCCGAAGGAAGCGGCGCTCATTTTCTTCAGTTTAGATTGTTTTTATGCCATCACGCGCGTCATCGTTAATGTGATGGGCAACATTTATGCGAGCATCATCATTGCCCATTCACAAGGTGAATTTGATCGAGAGGTCTTTGAATCTTCTCAAGAAATTGCCTGTACGCCGTAATCTTAAACATTTTTAATGGAATCAAACGCGCATTCTCACGGTTTATGCATTAAACTATAGCCATGATTGGATTTGAATGATAGTCAAAGGATACATTATGAACTTACGTCAAAAAGCATTGGTGTTAATGGTGGCTTCCGTCTTTGTGACAGGTTGTGCCTCATCATTATCAGGGGATAGCTATTCCCGTTCTGAAGCACGTCAAGCGCAAGCGGTACAAATTGGTACAGTGGTGAGCACGCGTCCTGTGAAAATTGAAGGCACAAAAACAGGATTGGGTGCCGTGACAGGTGGTGCATTGGGCGGCGTGGCAGCAAATTCTATTGGAGGCGGTCGCGGGAAGGCATTGGCAACAATTGCAGGTGCTGCAGTGGGTGTGTTAGCCGGTGCGGCTGCTGAAGAAGGTATGACCAAATCCCAAGGCGTTGAAATTTTAGTGACCTTAGATGGCACACACACCACGCGTGCCTATGTGCAAGCGGCGGATGGCACGCAATTTTATGCGGGTCAACGCGTATCCATCACCACAACGCGTGAAGGTACAAGCCGCGTTAACCCCATTTAATGGGCACTCATGTGATAAGCACGCCTTGCGTGCTTTTTTGTTGTAGATCATAAAATAAAGGACGGTCAAATGTCTGCGCGCTTTAAAAAGCATCTCAATTATATTAATAGTTTCATTCATTCCCCAAGAAGTGTGGGCACGTTGATGCCTTCTTCACCGGCATTGTGTGAAGCGATGGTGCATCAAGTCAATTGGCACATGCCTTCACTATTGGTGGCAGAGCTTGGGGCTGGCGATGGCGTTTTGACGCACCACATTTTGCGTGCAATGGGGCAAGATGCAGCTCTGTATGCTTATGAGATCAATTCGATTTTCTTTGAATCGTTGGATGAAATTCATGATCCGCGCCTAAAAATCTGTAAAGTTTCTGCTGAAACCCTAGATCAACCTTTTGACATTATCTTTTCATGCTTACCATTTTTATCTTTGCCGCTGCGCATTTCACTGCGTATTTTAAAGGTGACAGCACAAATTTTAGAAGAGACACAAGGCACCTTTATTCTGTTTCAATATACCAATCGCATGGAAAAACTGCTCTCCCGTTATTTTGATTGGGAGAAGCAATTTGTGGTAAAAAATTTCCCACCAGCATTTGTTTATGTGTGCCGTCCTAAGCGTCGATGATGACGACTGAACATTAAATATAAGCTTGGCACCACAAAGAGCGTCAGCAGAGTTCCAAGGGCCAAGCCACCCACAATCACCCAGCCGATGGTGGCGCGTGATTCAGCGCCTGCGCCATGTGCGAGGGCTAAAGGCAATGAACCGAGTACCATTGCACCGGTGGTCATTAAAATGGGTCGAAGGCGCAGTTTTGCTGATTCAATCATGGCCAAGCGGCGCTCAATTCCTTGATCTTGTAATTGATTGGCAAAGGCCACCAGTAAGATCCCATGTTTGGTGATGAGACCAACGAGCGTCACCAACCCAATTTGGCTGTAAATGTTGATGCCATTGCCCGTAAAATATAGCGCAAGCAGGGCGCCTAGTGCGGCTAAAGGCACAGATAATAAAATAATGAAAGGATCCACCCATGATTCAAATTGCGCCGCTAACACCAAATAAATGAAGACAATCGCCAAGAGAAACACAGTTGTCATGGTGTTGCCTGAGTGTTTAAACTCTCTGGCGCTACCGGTGTAATCCAATAATGCATCTGGCATGACATCATGAATGGCCGCTTCAACTGCAGCAATGCCTTCGCCTTGGGAGACATTTTCTGCCAAATCCGCAGAGATCGTCACCGCCCTTAATTTATTGAAGTGATTTAAATTTTGTGGTGCCACAGTTTCACGAATGGTGACGAAGTTTGATAAGGGAATCATTTGATTTTTGTTTGAGCGCACATAGATGTTTTTTAATTGATTTGGTGCATTGCGCTGTGTGGGCTCAACTTGCACCAAGACATCATATTGCTCGGATCCTTCTTTAAAACGCGTCACTTTGCGCCCGCCCAGTGCCGTTTCTAAGGCGCGCCCAACGGCATTGACATCGATCCCAAGGAGCGCTAATTTCTCGCGGTCCACATCCACTTCTAATTGCGGCGTATTGAGGCGAAGATTGTGATCAGGCGTCACCAAACGATTGTCTTGATTGAGTTTGGCCATGATTTTGGTCATGTGTTGATCAAGGGTTGCAAAGCTCTCTGTTGAACGCACGACAACTTCCACCGCTTTTGAGCGGCCATCTTGCCCCAAAGATTGCGGATTGCTTGCAAAGACCCGTAAACCTAAGGCAATATTGCGAAAGGATTGATTGAGGCGCTGGACAATGCTCATTTGTGACTCTGAGCGCGCATCCCAATCTTGCAGCATCACATTGCCAATGCCACCGGCCGCAACGCCGGATACAACAAAGATCACCGATTCAGGCAGCGTTGTTAATAGATGATCCTCAATGTCTGTTAAGTAGCGATCAATAAAATCCACCGTCGCGCCTTCAGGTGCAATGGCTGTGATGCGAATAAAACCACGATCTTCGATCGGTGCGAGCATTTTTGGTAAAATTTGATGAAGGCCATAGCTGCCAATTAAGGTGATCAACATAATGATTCCGATCAACAATCGCTTGGGTAACAGTCGAGTCAATAGGGCAGTATAACCGCGCGTGATGCCATCTAATCCCGATTCAATGAGGCGAAAGATGCGCCCTTTTTTCTCTGCGGATTTTTCCGGCAATAATCGTGCGCACATCATGGGGGACAATGTGAGTGCCGTAAAGCCTGAAATGATGACGGCAATGGACAGTGTGACGGCAAACTCTACAAATAATTGCCCGATGCGGCCTGCTGTGAAGGTCAATGGTAAAAAGACAGCCGCGAGCGTGATGGTCATAGCGATGATGGCCAACCCAATCTCTTTTGAGCCTTTAAAAGCGGCTGCTAATGGTGATAAGCCCGCTTCAATGTGGCGATGGATGTTTTCAAGCATCACAATGGCATCGTCCACCACAAGGCCGATGGCCAAGACAAAAGCGAGCATCGTTAAGGTGTTGATGGAGTAACCCAGCAAATACATGGCAAAAAGCGTACCAATTAAGGCAATCGGCACTGTGACCATTGGAATCAATGTGGCACGGGCACTTTGTAGAAAGAAGAAAATAATGATGCCCACAAAAATCAGTGCTTCAACAATGGTGGCATAGACCGATTGTAGGGATTTTTGGATGAAAATGGAGTTATCCGAGCTGATCTCAAGTGTGGTGTCATCGGGCAAGGATGCACGCAGCGCGGGCAAAATATTGCGGATGCTCTCTGAAATGGTCAGCGGATTGGCCGTCGATTGCTTGATGATGGCGATGCCAACGCCGCGCTTGCCATTCATGCGCGGGCGAGAAGTCTCCTCAACGCCGCCAAGCTCCACATTCGCCAAATCTTTCAGGCGCACAATGTGCTGATTGTGATTGTGCTCTGTGGTTTTGATGATGATGTTGCCAAACTCATCGACGGTGTTTAAATCTGTCTGTGCCACAATGGCCAACTCACGGGCATTGCTTTTGATGGTGCCTGCGGGAATTTCCACATTTTGTTTGCGAAGCGCTGATTCAATGTCGGCAATTTCAATGTCAAAAGCCGCCATTTTTTCGGTGTCCAACCAAATGCGCATGACAGGATCACGCGCGCCCCACAACTCAAGCATGGAGATGCCTTCTAGGAGCTCAACTTGCGGCTGAATGTTATTTTCAATGAGCTGCGTGAGTTCAATTGAAGAGAGTCGGTCACTGGTGAGGGTTAAAATCATCACGGGATCAGCATCGGAATCACTTTTATTGATGAGGGGTTCATCCACATCATCGGGCAATTGGCGTTTGGCGCGAGAGATGCGATCCCGCACATCATTGGCCGCTTCCTCGATGTTTTTATTTGGATTAAACGTGATGTTCACAAAGGACATCCCGCGGCGCGACATGGAGCTTAAGTAATCAATGCCATCGATGCTGGTTAAAGCATCTTCAATGGGTTTGGTGACTTGGGTTTCGATGATCTCAGGATTTGCGCCGCTGTACATGGTGCGCACGCTAATGACCGGTTGATCAATGTTCGGGTACTCGCGAATGCTCATGCGGCTTAAACCGACGATCCCAAGTAAAATGATCAGGATATTGAGAACGATCGCAAAAACAGGGCGGCGAATCGAAAGATCAGAAAGCTTCATGAATCACCGCCCCATCACGCAATTTTGCTTGACCAACTTTGACCACCACATCATCTTTTTGTAACCCATGCAAGACTTCAATGGCATAGCTTGAACGATCGCCTAAGATGACTTCTGTGAGTTTGGCAATCTTCTGCTCACCTTGTGGCACGACGGTATACACATATTGTTTGCCTTCTGCGGAAAATACAGCTTCTTCTGGCACCATGATGACTTGGTAACCTAAAGGAATTTCAAGGAAGATGCGCGAGAACATGCCGGGCAATAATGCATCATCTTGATTGTCATAGATCGCGCGCACCGTTAGGGAACGTCCGGCTTGCTCAATTTCAGGGCTTAAGGCGTAGATTTCTGCGGTGAAGGTCTTTTTCGGAAAATTGTCCACTGAAAATTGCAAAGGTTGATTGAGGCGCACAGTATGGGCTAAACGTTCCGGTAAGTTAAACTCAAGTTTGAGTTTTTCGGTGTTCACGATGGTGGTCAAATCGCTGCCGGCTTGGACATAGCTACCTGCAAAGTGGTTGATTAAGCCAATTTTGCCAGGAAAGGGCGCTTTAATTACCGTGCGATCAAGTGCCACTTCGGCCATCTCTAAATCAGCTTCTGCTTGTAAGGCGGCTGTTTTAGCGGCATCTAATTGTTGGGCGCTGGCGCTGCCTTTTGAGGCTTCTAAACGTTTCACATTCTGTTTGGCATTCATGAAATTTGCGGTGGCATTTTTATATTGTGCGGCGGCTTGGCGATCATCAAAGCGAAAGAGCACCGCTTGATCAGTGACATGTGCACCTTCCTTGACCGCCACATCCGTAATTTTGCCGGACATTTCTGGGCGAATGATGACGCGCTCATAGGGCAACAGCGTGCCAATGGCATTGATGTATTCAACCTTTGGGATGATTTGTGTTTGTGCCACTTCCACTAAAATGGGCCGAGGTTCACTTAAAGCCATCGGCAATGTCAAAACAGTCAGGGATAGCGCGGCAAGAAAACGAATCATGAATGACCTTAAAATTGAAATGAAGTGAATCCCTTAGTGTACGTCAAGTGTTGCAAAAGATTGCTGAAAATTGTCAAAAATATGTAAAGATGAAAAAATCCCATCTAGATTGGTCTAAATGGGATTATTTTTCATAAAATGAGATCACGATTTATGCAGCAGTTTCCATGCTGTATAAAATGAATTTTACTAAGAAGAGTGCTGCAATGATGTAAGTGGCAGGGTGTACTTGACGGAATTTACCGGTACACACTTTAAGCACCACGTAGCTGATGAATGCAAAGGCAAAACCGTTGGCAATTGAATAAGTAAATGCCATGGTAAATGCCATCAATGCCGCGGGAATGGCATCGGTTAAATCATCCCAGTTCACTTCTGTCAATTCACGAAGCATTAAACAGGCTAAATAGATCAAGGCAGGCGCTGTGGCATAGGCTGGCACCGCTGTTAATAATGGCGAGAAAAAGAGCGCCACTAAGAAAAGCACAGCAACGGTTGCACTTGTTAAACCTGTGCGTCCGCCGGCTTGTACGCCAGATGCGCTTTCTACATACGCGGTCACAGAGCTTGTGCCGAGCATACTGCCGGCTAAAATGGAGGTGCTGTCTGCAAAGAGTGCGCGTGAAAAACGTTTTTTGTTTTCAGGTGATGTGTCATCTAAAATTTTTGCACGTTTGGCCACGCCAATTAATACGCCGGTGGCATCAAAAAGTTCAACCAAGACAAGGGTTAAAATCACTTGTAGGAAGCCTGCTTCTAACACTTTAGAAAAATCGATTTGAAAGAAGGTTGGGGCGATGGAAGGCGGCATGGAGACAATGCCGGCAAAGTGCGTATTGCCTGTGAAAATGCTTAAAGCGGAGATCACTAAAATCCCGATCAAAATGGCACCTTTCACTTTTAACGCATCTAACACTGCGATCACTAAAAATCCCAGCACACAGAATAAAACGGTGGGATTAGAAAGCGAACCTAATTTAACCAATGTGGCAGGATCATCCACCACCACTTGGGCAGATTGTAAACCGATGAAGGCTAAGAAAAGGCCAATGCCCGCGGCAACAGATGCACGCAAAGAGGCCGGAATCCCTTCAATGATCCAGGAGCGCAGCCCTGTGGCTGTGAGGATTAAGAAGATGACACCGGAGACAAATACGCCACCCAATGCTTGTTGCCAGGTAAAGCCCATGTTTGCAACAATTGTAAACGCAAAGAAGGCGTTTAGGCCCATGCCGGGCGCCACAGCAATTGGATAGTTGGCTAAAAATGCCATGATGAAAGTACCGATGGCCGCGGCAACACAAGTGGCCACAAATACAGAGCCCATGTCCATACCGGTTTTAGATAAGATGATCGGATTGACAAAAATGATGTAGGACATTGCTAAGAATGTCGTCATCCCTCCTAAGACTTCGGTTTGAACATTGGTTTTATGCTCACGAAGTTTAAAGATTCGCTCTAACATGAAAAAGTCTCCTAAAATTGTGACAAATGCGAATTTAAAAAGCCCCGCTATGAATCATAGTGAGGCTCGTTGATTAAGATGCTTTAGGTTTGCGCTTCAGTGAGATGACGACAGAGCCCACTAAAATCAGTAGAACCACCGAGAGAGAAATCCACGTGGGGATGTGAATGTCTAAAGCAAGCAGTAACATTTTTCCACCAATGAAGATGAGAATGGTGGCTAAACCATATTGGAGGAAATGGAAACGATCGGCCATGTCTGCCAATAAAAAGTACATGGCGCGCAATCCTAAAATCGCAAATACGTTAGAAGTCATCACAATGAAGGGATCTTTGGTGATGGCAAAGATGGCAGGGACAGAATCCACTGCAAAAATAATGTCAGAAATGGTGATGACAATGAGCGCTAATAATAGCGGCGTGCCATAACGTAAACCATTTTCTATAGTGAAAAAATGTTCTGCATCTAATCGATCCGTGAAGCGGAACTTATTTTTCACAGTGCGAATGAGCCATTTGTCATTGAGGTTTTCTTCTTCATCGTGCTTTTTGAACATTGTAAAGCCTGTGTACACCAAAAATGCACCAAAGACATACAAAATCCACTCAAATTGAGAAATGAGGGCAGAACCCACAAGCACCATCAAAACGCGTAGGGCAATGGCGGCAAAGATGCCGTACACCAAAACGCGGCGCTGGAATTTTGCCGGAATTTTAAAGAAGCTGAAAATCAATAAAAAGACGAAAATATTGTCAATGGAGAGTGATTTTTCAAGCACGTAACCGGTGAGAAAATCCACCGCAGCTTCTGTGGCTTGGGTTTGTTGCTCAGCGGCTGTGAGCCCCGGGAAATCGCCATGGGCCAAATACCAATAGAGCCAGCCATTAAAGAGTAGGGCAACGGTGATCCAAATGAGCGTCCAGATGAGCGCCTCTTTTGTGCTCACTTTGTGATCGCCCGTTTGTTTCAATGCCAACATATCAACGGCGATCATGATTAAAACGGCAATGGCAAAAACGGTGTATAAAAACGGAGAACCAATGTCTAGATTCATGGTGGGAAAACGTCCTTAAATGGATTTAAAATAATTTGCTAAATACTCATCAAAATCGATTTGAGGTTCAGCCTCTAACACTTCTTGACGAGCGATGCTGTCTTGAGCGAGGGTTTTAAATCGTTCGCGTTGTGCCTCCGTTAGCTTGTGATCGGTTAAGTAATGACGTTTGTAATCCATCGCTTTATCAATGCAATATGCATTGTAGTTTAAATCGGTTGCTTGCAATGATTCGATGAGCTTTGCGGAGGGCGTTAATTGGCTGGATTGAATCATTTTTTTCAAAGGGGACAAAGTGGCCACATATGGCGCACCTAAAATTTCAGCCACAGGACGAATCCAATCTAAAGTAAAGCGCAGTAAATCTTTGAGTGGATAATCGTGGCCAGATAAATTGAGCATCAAATCATCTTGGCGGCCATTGGCAGCCACTTTGGCTAAATTCTTACGGTTTTCTTCGTACTCATCATAACTGAGCGGTAAAGCATCAGACAGTAAGCACGTGGTTAAAAAGGCTTGTAAAAAACGGATGGTTTCCACAGAAATGCCGGTCGCGACGCTTGGCATGATGTCCACTGTGCGCAGTTCCACATACTCAATGCCACGTGTTTTTAAGGCGCTCAGTAATGTTTCGCCATTTTTCAGCACCTGTTTTGGGCGAATGCTGGCATAGTATTCATTTTCGATCTGTAGAATGTGATTATTGATCTGAAAATATTGACCATCTTTTTTCGTGGGAATGTGGGAAACTTTATCGCATGGCGTTAAAACTGCGCGCTCAATGTCACGAATGTAATCGGTCAATGAGTTAAACGAAACCGTGAATTTACATTTGTTGTTGCTATAGCCAATGTCTGATAAACGAAGCGAGGTGGCATTTTTAAGATACACAGTCTCTTCATCAAAGGCTTCAAATGGGTGATGACTGCCTTCTTGTAAGAAGGTTTTGGGCATCACAGGAGATGCGCCAAAGAAATAGGGCACTAAAAACCCAAAACGTGACACTGAGCGCATTAAATGCAAATAGCGTTCTGATTTAAAATCTTGAAGAGATTGCGTATTGCCCAGCGCCGCTTGCCAATTGGCAAAAAACTCATCACTCAATGAGAAGTTAAAATGAATGCCTGCAATCGTTTGCATCATCTTGCCATAACGATGGGCAAGACCGGTGCGGTACAGCGTTTTCATTTTTGCAGCATTTGATGTGCCATATTGAGCAATCGGAATGTCATCAACATTGTTGATGGTTGGTGGCATGGAATCTGGCCACACCACTTCATGGTCTAAGCATTCGGCGGTGTAGGCTTGGATTTCATCGAGCGCTTGATAGAGATCTTCAGGGGAGTGATACACATTGGTGACAAACTCCAACAAATTTTCCGCAAAATCTGTGGTGATGTTGGGGTTTGTCAATGCTGAACCAAGGGCACGCGGATGCGGCGCTTGGCTCAACAGGCCTTGCTCATTGACACGCAAACCTTCTCGTTCTAAGCCCATCGTCACATGTTTGATGCCTTCGGCCTTAGCACCTAATGTTTTGAGATGGTCGTTTAAAGATTTGGAGAGCATTTTAAACATAATCGATCCTTTTATAGAACGGAATGTAAATCAAAGCCAATGTGTGTTTGCCACATGTTGACAATTTTACAGAATAATTCTGCCGTTTGCTGAGTATCGTAGAGGGCAGAGTGAGCATCGGCTGCATCCCATGTCATGCCGGCGGCAATGGCTGATTTTGCAAGCACCGTTTGCCCAAAGGCCAGTGCACTTAAACTTGCAGTATCTAACACAGAAAATGGGTGAAACGGTGAGCGTTTGATGTCACAGCGTTCAATGGCCGCATTTAAAAAGGCTAAGTCAAAATGCGCATTGTGGCCAATTAAAATGGCACGTGTACAACCTTGGCGACGAACCTCTTCGCGCACTGCTGTAAAAACGCGGGTGAGCGCCTCTTTTTCAGGAATCGCCATGCGAAACGGATTGTCTAACTTAATGCCGTTGATCTTCATGGATTCAGGATTGATGCCTAGATTCGGTGCCGGTTCAATGTGGGTGGAGACATGATGAGTGGTTTTCATCATGCCATTGTCATCGATGTCTAAAAATACGGCTGCAATTTCAAGCAACGCATCTTTTTTCGGGTTTAAACCGCCTGTTTCAACATCGACAACAACAGGTAAAAAGCCCCTAAAGCGCAATGACATTAAGGGCGGATGACTTAATTGATCACTCATGACGTTTGTTCAGCCTTTGAGCGCTTCGAGGTGCGCTTTGCAGGTTTTTTGGCTTCCGTAGCCGGTAGTGTGTATTCAATCATCGGTGGCACACGATCAATGATCTGTGGGCGGTCGATGATGACTTTTGCCACATTCTCTTCCGATGGGATTTCAAACATGGTGTCTAAAAGGGTCGATTCAATGATGCTGCGTAAGCCGCGCGCGCCTAATTTGCGGGCAATGGCCAATTCAGCGATCGCTTTTAAACCTTCCTCAGTAAACTCTAATGTCACATTGTCAGACGCAAAGAGATATTCAAATTGCTTAACAATGGCATTTTTAGGTTTCGTTAAGATATTGATTAAGGCAGCTTCATCCAACTCTTCTAACGTTGCCACAACTGGTAAACGGCCAATGAATTCAGGGATCAAACCAAATTTGATCAAATCTTCTGATTCCACTTGGGCAAAGAGTTCAGAGAGTGTGCGCTCTTCATCCGATTTTTTAAGCTCAGCGCTAAAACCGATGCCGCCTTTGTTTTGGCGCATGTTGATGATTTTATCTAAGCCGGCAAATGCACCGCCACAAATGAAGAGGATGTTGCGCGTATCGACATTGATGAGCTCAGCATTCGGATGCTTGCGGCCACCTTGTGGTGATACCGCAGCAACGGTGCCTTCGATGATTTTTAATAAGGCTTGTTGGACGCCTTCACCGGAAACATCACGGGTAATGGATGGATTGTCGCTGCGGCGGGTGATTTTATCGATCTCATCGATATAAATGATGCCCGTTTGTGCGCGTTCTACATCAAAGTTCGCATTTTGCAATAAGCGTTGGACGATGTTTTCCACATCTTCGCCCACGTAACCTGCTTCTGTTAGCGTTGTGGCATCGGCAATGGCAAAGGGCACATCTAACATTTTTGCCAACGTTTCTGCCAATAAAGTTTTACCAGAACCAGTGGGGCCAATCAGCAAAATATTACTTTTGGTGAGTTCAACATCCGAGCGCACTGTTTTAGACTCTAAACGTTTGTAGTGGTTATACACCGCAACGCTCAATGTTTTTTTCGCCAAATCTTGGCCAATCACATATTCGTTTAAAGCTTCAAAGAGTGCTTTGGGTTTGGGTAAAGGTTTTTTGGTGTGTTCTGCCACCATGTCATCCGTGATGAGATCGCCACAGAGCGCGATGCATTCATTACAGATGTAAACGTTCGGGCCAGCAATGAGTTTTTGCACTTCATCTTGTGACTTATCACAAAACGAACAGCGCAATATTTTGCCTTTTTTCTTTGGAGTATCAGTCATAAAATTGAGTCTTTATTAATTAACGGTGAGAGATGACAGAGTCGATGATGCCATATTTTTTTGCTTCTTCGGCGCTCATAAAGTTATCGCGGTCTGTGTCTTTCACAATTTTTTTCAAAGGTTGTTTGGTGTGTTGCGCCATGATGCGGTTTAAGCGATCTTTAATGAACAACATCTCTTTGGTGTGAATTTCGATGTCGCTGGCTTGACCTTGATAACCGCCAAGTGGCTGATGAATCATGATGCGTGAATTTGGCAAAGATAGACGTTTGCCTTCTGCGCCTGCGGTTAATAAAAAGGCGCCCATGCTGCATGCTTGGCCAATACACATGGTGGAAACATCCGGTTTAATGAACTGCATGGTGTCATAAATGGACATGCCTGCCGTCACAGAGCCACCGGGTGAGTTGATGTATAAATGGATGTCACGATCAGGGTTTTCTGCTTCTAAAAATAGCATTTGAGCCACAACTAGGTTGGCGCTATAGTCATCTACAGGTCCCACTAAAAAGATCACGCGATCTTTCAAAAGGCGAGAGTAAATATCAAATGCGCGCTCGCCACGAGCCGATTGTTCTACAACCATTGGCACTAAGTTTAGGTTGTGAATATCATTATTAAAAGACATTAGAATCCTCATGACCGAATTTAAAAATAAGCCACTAATTCTAGCAGAAAGCTTTCTAAAATCCTATGTCAAATATTGAAAAGGCAATTCTAGGCATAGATTTTAGCCACGAGGAAAGACTCCATTTTAGAAAAAATTTGGTATAGTGTAGCCTTGCTCATACATTTTAAATTATGGATTGAAAATGGAACGTAATTACAACTTTTGTGCAGGACCCTCTACTTTACCTGAGTCAGTATTAAAACAAGCCCAGGCAGAATTGTTAAATTGGCATGGATTAGGTGCATCGGTGATGGAAGTCTCCCACCGCAGCAAGGAGTTTGAGGCAGTGATGAGAAACTGCGAAAACAAAATGCGTGCGCTCCTGAACATTCCTGAAAATTATAAAGTATTGTTTTTGCAAGGTGGTGGCTTTGCGCAGTTCACCATGATTCCCATGAACATATTAGGGAATAAAACCCAAATCGATGCCATTGAAACGGGTGTTTGGTCAGGTAAAGCCATGAAGGCGATGGCAAAACATGCCAACATCAACCTTGTGGCGAGTACGAAAGAGACAAAATTCACCACGTTGCCCGATTTAAATGCGCTGAACTTTTCTAAAGACAGCGCATTTATTCATTATTGCGACAACGAAACCATCAATGGTGTTGAATTTAAGGCGCCTTTGACAAATGTCGATACGCCTGTCGTTGCCGACATGAGTTCTAACATTTTATCGCGCGCTTTTGACGTATCTCAGTTTGGTTTGATTTATGCTGGCGCACAAAAGAACATTGGCCCATCTGGCGTCACGATGGTGATTGTGCGTGACGATTTATTGGGTCAAGCGGATCCTAAAATTTCAGATGTGTTTAACTATGAAGTGCAAGCGAAAAACATGTCCATGATCAATACACCGCCCACATTCTCTTTGTACATGATTGATCTTGTTTTGACATGGTTGCAAGCACAAGGCGGCGTTGAGGCAATTGAGAAAATTAATGCTGAAAAAGCAGCGATGTTGTATGGTTTGATTGATCAAAGTGATTTTTATCACAATCCTGTGGCCATTGATGCACGTTCTCGCATGAATATTCCATTTACCATTGCAAATCCAGAATTAGATCCCATCTTCTTAGCGAAAGCAAAAGAACAGGGCTTGATCAATTTAGAAGGCCATCGCTCAGTCGGCGGGATGCGTGCGAGCATCTACAATGCATTGCCTTTAGAAGGTGTGCGTGCATTGTGTGAGTTCATGTCCGACTTTGAAAAACAGTATGGTTAAATCACACAACAAATACTTGGGTTGACAAAAAGATATGATGATGAAACGAACAAAATGGGGCATGATCCTGCCATTGGCCGCCGCATTGCTCTTTAGCTCTGTACAGGCGAGTGAATTACCTGTGATGCCATCGAGTGCCATCGAGCACAAGCAGTTGCCGCACATTCAGTCAAACAAGCGCTTTGAACGCATCAGTTCAGCGCATGCAGCGGCGATGGCGCAATTTCAATATGGTCAATTGCCCATTAATGATGCGCTCTCTGAACGCATCTATTCGTTGTATCTCAATTCCCTTGATCCACAACATGTCTACTTTTTGCAGTCGGACATTGATCAATTCAATCAGCACAAGTATTTGTTTGATGACTACTTAAGGAAAGCGCAATTGCACTTTCCTTTTGAAATGTACAACCGTTTGATCGAGCGCATCGATGAGCGCGAAACCGCCATTGAGCAATTGATCGACGGTGATTTTGATTTTGCCACCGATGAAGAGATTCTCATCAATCGTAAAGATGAGCCCTTTGCAAAATCAACCGATGAGCTCAATGCCATTTGGGTACAGCGCATTAAAAATGAATTATTAAATCTTATTGTCTCTGATGATGAGATTACCCTTGATGAGGCAAAAGCGAAGTTAAAAAAACGCTATGCATCGCGTCATGAGCGCTTGATGCAGGTGGATGCCGATGACATTTTTGAAATCTATATGAATGCCATCTCACTTGCCTTTGATCCACATTCAGGTTATTTATCCCATCGCACGATGGAAAACTTTAACATCAACATGAGCCTCTCTTTGCAAGGGATTGGCACAGTGCTTCGTCAAGATGATGATGGCATTTCCATCATGGAGATTGTTTCAGGTGGTCCTGCCGATTTAAGCAATCAATTGGTGGTGGGCGATCAGATCATTGGCGTGGCACAAGGCGATGATGGTGAGTTTTTAGACATTGTGGGCATGCGTTTAGATCATGTGGTGGATAAAATCCGCGGCCAAAAAGGCACGGTGATCCGCTTACAGGTGCTTGGCAATAAAGGCAAAGGCCCTGAAAAAATTGTGCGCATTGTGCGTGATAAAGTGAAATTAGAGCAGCAAGCGGCGAAATCAGATGTCAAAACCATCGAAAAAGATGGCAAAACACAAAAAATTGGCGTCATCACGTTGCCCACTTTCTACAGTGATTTTGAGGGCAGCAAAGAGGGCGAAAAAGAGTTCAGAAGCACCACGCGTGACATGAAGCGTTTAGTCAATGAATTGAAAGAAAAAGAGCATATCGATGGTTTAGTGATCGATCTTCGCGGCAATGGCGGCGGCTCTTTAGAGGAAGTGATCAATTTATCCGCGCTATTTATTCCCGAAAAGAAAACCGTGGTGCAGGTGAAAAATTACAATGGTGCCATTGAAACGCGCCACAGCGTCAATGAAAAGCCCATTTATGATGGCCCATTGATGGTGATCACCGATCGCTTGAGTGCATCGGCAAGTGAGATTTTTGCAGGCAGCATTCAGGATCAAGCGCGCGGTTTAATTGTGGGCAATACCACCTTTGGCAAGGGCACCGTGCAATCCTTATTGCCATTAGATGGCTGGTTGGCAAAGGCGGATAAACCGGGGCAAAGTAAGGTGACGATTGCAATGTTCTATCGTGCCAATGGTGAAAGCACGCAGGAAAAAGGCGTTGAGCCGGACATTGTGTTGCCGCAAATCTACAATCCACAAGACATTGGCGAGGCGAAAGAGAAATATGTGTTGCCATGGGATAAAATTCCGGCAGCCAAAGATCTCAAAGTGACCGAAACATTGACAGAGTTTGTGGCGCCATTACAAAAAGCCCATGATGAGCGCTTAATGAACGATGAGAAGTTAAAAATATTCCAAGCACAGCGCGATAAAATTCAAGCACTTTGGGATGTTAAAACGTTGTCCTTGAATTTAGATGAGCGCCGTGAAGAGCTGAAAACGCAAGAAAAAGAGTCTTTTGACAATGCCAATGAGATTCGTGCACTCTATCATCTTGAGCCCTTAACGTTAGAGCAATACAAAAATGAAGATGGCACGCACACAGAATTGTTAAAAGAGACAACGCCGGATGTGTTGCTTGATGAAAGCGTCAATATCATGAGTGATTACATTGATTTGATTCAGCAAAAAGCCGCGGCAAAATAATTAACGCGGTGCGGCTTTGGCCAATTCAATGAAACGGCGCACATGTGCATTGTGCTGATCTAATGCGCGATAGCCCACATGAATGTTTTTAAAGATTCCTCCTTCACCTAAACGAACGGGTCGAATGGGGAATTTTTTTTGATAGCGATCAATGAGCCATCTTGGCATGGTGGTGACGCCGCGCTGTGTGGCCACCATCTGTAAAATGATTTCTGTATCTTCAAGGGGCTTGTGCACTTTCGGAATGCAGGCCGCGGGCAGTAAAAATTGATTGAATACATCTAAACGTGCTTTTTCGACAGGATAAGTGAACAGAGTTTCGGTTAAAAGATCGGTGGGTTTGGCAAAGGGCGCATCGACAAGGGGATGATCTTGATGAACCACCAACACCAATTCATATTCAAAGACCGGCTCAAAAATAATGTTTGCCATGTTAAAGGGATCAGGCGTGATCAGTAGATCAATGTCATGATTAAAAATGGCCGCAAGCCCGCCAAATTTAAAGCGTTGCTTAACATCGATGTCTACGCCCGGATAGGCATGTAAAAAAGGATCAACAATGCTGAGCAACCATTGATAACACGGATGGCACTCCATGCCAATGTGCAGTGTGCCAAGCTCATGGCGCGCATAACCTTTGAGGTTGTGATCCACGCGTTCAAGCTGGGGCAATAAGCGGTTTGCTTGATCTTGTAAATATTGTCCGGCTTCTGTTAAGCGAAGCGTGCGCCCATCTTTAACCCAAAGCTCAGTGCCCACAAGGTGCTCAAGCTTTTTGATGGTGTGACTCAACGCCGATTGCGTTAAATTGAGTGATTTTGCCGCGCCCGTAAGCGAGCCTTCTCGATCAATGGCGCGAAAAATGGCTAAATGAATGCGTTCGATCATGTTTTATCCTAGCTGAATCTGCATCAAAACACGACTATATACCATTTTTGGGGCAATCGGCATGAAAAAACGGCGCCTGAGCGCCGTTTCAATGATGAATGAGTTTAGTTGCCTTTACAGCTAAAGACGTAACCACCTTCTTTCATGGTGCCATCCCAACCGGTTAAATCCTCTTCTAGATTTAAGCCCATCGGTTTTTGGCGTTTTGCTTGCCAGAAGAAGAGGGCAACGAGCATCACAGAGATCACACACGCGCCCATGATGGCGATTTGTGAGGGCAAGCCAAAGCCGATCGGTTGCTCAAGGATATAGGTTGTGGTGGCCATCAACATAAAGATGCCCGGTAACAAAGGCACCCAGAAATTGCGATTGCCTAGGTAAAGGTACATCGCACCCACAAAGAGGGCAATCACTGCAGTTGATTGGTTCGCCCATGAGAAATAGCGCCATAAGATGTTAAAGTCTAATTGCAATAAAATCGCTGAGATGACAAACATCGGCAAAGCAATCCATAAACGCTTAGAGATGCTTTTTTGCGATATTTTAAGGTAATCGGCAATGATCATGCGCGCACTTCTAAAGGCGGTGTCGCCAGATGTGACCGGTAAAATGATGACGCCCAAAATGGCTAAAGTACCGCCAATGCCGCCAAGCATGGTGATGGAAACTTTACTCACCACTAAAGCAGGACCGCCTTCTTTTAACACTGCTTGTAAACCTGCACCAAAGGGCGCATTGGGCTCATAGAACATCGCCATTGCAGCAGCTGCCCAAATCATTGCAATGATGCCTTCAGCAATCATCATGCCGTAGAAGATTTTACGGCCATCTTTTTCATTTTGCGTGGTGCGCGAAATGATGGGCGATTGTGTGGCATGAAAGCCGGACAATGCGCCACAAGAGATGGTTAAAAAGAGCAGTGGGAAAATGGCCAAGCCGCCTGGATGCATGTTGTCTAATGTGATTTCAGGAATGTTCGCCGCTTGGCCTGTCACCACCAAACCAATGCCAATGCCGATGGCGCTGATCACCAAAAGCGCACCAAAGAATGGATAAAAGCGGCCGATGATTTTATCAATGGGCAATAACGTTGCGAGTACATAGTAAGCAAAAATAACGCTCACAATCACGGCTAAGCCCACTTTGCCGCCCATTAAATCATACAATAATTGGCCGGGTGCTGAGACAAACACGGTGCCAACGAGCACCAATAATAATAGGGCAAATGCATTGACAATGTGGCGCATGGCTTTGCCTAAAAATTTTTCTGCCAACTCAGGTAAATGGGCACCGCGGTTACGAATGGAGATCATGCCTGTTAAGTAATCATGCACGCCGCCTGCAAAGATGCAGCCAAGTACAATCCAAATGAATGCCACAGGACCATACAATGCGCCTAAGATTGGGCCAAAGATTGGACCAACACCCGCGATGTTCAACAATTGAATGAGTGAATTTTTTGTGGTATTCATCGGAACGTAATCGACGCCATCGCTGCTGGTGTACGCAGGCGTGGGGCGATCCTTGGTGCCAAAGATCTTCTCGACATATTTGCCATACGTCAAATAGCCGATGACCAATAGAATGATGCTGCCTATAAATGTATACATATCCTCCCTCCATATTTAGTATATTTTTATGCACACTAGATCAATTTATAGCCTGAATTTCAGCCTTTGTATAGCCTTTGGTGAAAAAATTGTAGGGAAAGTGTAGTGTGAGAAAGTGGCTGAAAAATACGCGTAAAAATGGCATACTATCCCCTTAAGTGAAAGGAGGTACAGAAGATGCATCACAGAACTTGGCAACAATACATCAAAGCATTACACAGTGAAGTTAAACCTGCTTTAGGTTGCACTGAGCCGATCTCTCTGGCCTTCGCAGCGGCGAAAGCACGTGCACTGCTGGGTGATCAAGAAGAGATCATTAAAATTGACGCGCAAGTGTCACCGAATCTTTTGAAAAATGGCATGGGCGTGACTGTGCCTGGTACAGGCATGAAGGGGCTGGCGATTGCGGCAGCGGCTGGTGCTGTGTGCGGGGACAGTGATGCTGGCTTAGAGGTGCTGAAAAACATCAATCGAACGTGTGTTGCCGCTGCTAAAGCAATGCTCGATGCGGATAAAGTCAGCGTTCAAATGGCATTGACAAAAAAAGTGCTCTACAGCGAAGCGATTGTGCGCACAGAAAATCACAGCGCGCGCGTATGCATTGCCGATGGACACACCAATATTGTGCGCCTTGAAAAAGATGGTGAGGTGCTCTTTGAAGCGCCCGATACTGGCGATCAAGGCCCGAAAAAATCATTTGATTTTTCAGATGCATCGATTGCGGACATTTATGATTTTGTCATGCAGGTGCCCATTGAAGAGATTGCCTTTATGTTCGAGGCCGAAACCATGAACACGGCGCTTTCTGAAGAGGGATTGACGCACGATTATGGATTGCACATCGGTAAGACGATGATGAATCAATTAGATAAAGGATTCATTTCTAAAGATCTGATGACGGACATTATGATTCGCACAAGTGCGGGCTCTGATGCACGCATGGGCGGCGCCACTTTACCTGCCATGAGCAATTCAGGTTCAGGCAATCAGGGCATTTCTGCCACGATGCCAGTTGTTGTTGTGGCGGATTTTCTCAAGGCTTCAAAAGAGGATCGCATTCGTGCTCAAACGCTCTCTCATTTAGTGGCCATTTACATTCATAATACATTTCCGTCGTTGTCTGCCTTATGCGCCACGTCAACGGCCTCAATGGGTGCGGCAGCTGGCATGGCATGGCTACTTGGGGATCATAAATTAGAGGTGATCAATGATGCCATTTGCAGCATGATTGGTGATGTTTCCGGCATCATTTGTGATGGGGCAGCCAATAGCTGTGCGATGAAAGTCTCATCCACGGCCAATGCAGCCTTTAAAGCAGTGATGATGGCGCTTGATCATGTGCGCGTCACAGGCCAAGAAGGCATTGTGTCACCCACGGTGGAAGAGAGCATTCAAAACCTTGGGCACTTGGTGTGTGATGGTATGAAGCAGACGGATGAACAGATCATTAAAATCATGATCAATAAAGCAAAATGTTAATTTGATAACTCATTGATAAGAAGGAGCAAACCATGAACATAACAGATGCTAAGAAAATGTCGTTGGTGGTGTATGTGCTATTTTTAATCAGCATTGTGATGCCGCCTGTTGCTGTGATTGCTGTAGTGTTGGCCGTGATGAAGCGCAATGAAATGCGTGGCACGATTTATTATAATCATATGCTCTATTTGATTCGCACAAGCATTGCAAGCTTTGTTCTGTGGATTGCAGGACTCATTTTGGCATTGATTGTTGTGGGTTATGTGGTGCTGTTTTGTGTGTCGATTTGGTTCGCATTTCGTGTGATTTATGGTTTTGTGCAATTTAATCATGATCAAAATGTTGATCCTTATAAATGGTTTTTGGCCTAAAATCAGTTGTTAAAGCAAGCCTGGAGCCCATTGGGTTTCAGGTTTTTTTATTGTCTCTTTCCATGCAATCACATCTTGCATTCATCTTTCTAAGGCTAGATAATGTCCGCCTTTAATCATAAACATCGGGCATTTTTGTTGTGTATCTAAGTAAAGTTAAACTCTCTGGTTTTAAATCGTTTGTAGATCATACGGTGTTTGATTTAACACACCGCTTAAATGGCATTGTGGGCCCGAATGGTTGTGGGAAATCGAACATCATTGATGCCATTCGTTGGGTGATGGGGGAATCATCGGCAAAGCAGTTGCGCGGTGAGGCGATGACGGATGTGATTTTCAGTGGCGCAACGAGCCGTAAAGCGTCGAGTTTTGCGAGCATTGAATTGGTGTTTGACAATAGCGATGGCCGCATTGGCGGGCAATGGGCAGCCTTTGGTGAGATCAGCATTAAGCGCATTTTAGAACGCACCGGCCAAAGCACCTATTATTTAAATGGTGCAAAATGCCGCCGCAAAGACATTACGGACATTTTCTTAGGCACCGGATTAGGTGCGCGCTCATATGCCATCATTGAACAAGGGATGATTTCGCGCATTGTGGAATCAAAGCCCGATGAGTTGCGTTTGGTGTTTGAAGAAGCGGCCGGCGTTTCAAAATACAAAGAACAAAAACGTGAGACAGAAACCCGCATTGAACACACACGCCAGAATTTATTGCGTTTATTAGACGTGCGTGAAGAGCTCAGCACGCAGCTGGCTCATTTGGAAAAGCAGGCCAAAAAAGCGGAAACCTACCAAGTGTTAAAGCGCGAGGAGCGCTTATTGCAATACATTGCCTTAAAACAACAAAAGGCAGAGATCAGCGCCGAACAAGCAGAATTAACCGCGCGCTTAGAAGCCTTAGAGGCAGAATTTCATCAAGCGGTGAGTTTTTACAATGAACTCATTCTAAAACACAATGCAAACAAAGCGGCATTGACAGAAAAAAGTGGCGCATTATCGCTTGCCACAGAAACGTTCCATGCTGAGCAACGCGAGATTTTAACGCTTGAACATAAAATTGATGCCATCAAAACATTGCAAGCGCGCACGCATGAAGATCAAACGGCATTGAATGCTGCATTATTGCAAGTGGATGAAGAAATCACAGAACAACAAATGAGTCTAGAAACCTTAACGCAAACTGAAGGGGAAAGTTGTGATGCGTTGATGGTGATGAACGATTCATTGTTTGAACTCACAGAGCAGTTAGAGCATTTAAATGCCACGTTTGATGAGTTTTTGCAGGGCGCAAAAGCCATTCAAGAAGAGATGCGTCAATTAGAGCGCGAGGCAGATGTTGCCAAAAATAGCATCACCCATTTTGAAACCCAACAAATTCACGGTGAAGCGCGCATTGCAAAATTGCAATTAGAATTGTCTGCTTTAGAGGCAAAAGATGCACACAGTGATCAATTGATTGAGTTACAAGCAGCATTAGATGAAAAGAGCTCAGCGGTGGAGGCATTGCAACAAGCATTGATCGAAGCCGAGGCACAAGGACAAATGGCCAGCGATGCACGCCGTGATGTGGAAGATCGCATTCATCAAAGTGTGCGCACGCAATCAGAATATGAAGGGCGCCTCAGTGCATTGACCTTATTACAAAATGCGGTGTTGGCACAAAAAGAGGGGCAAGCGCCACTTTTTGAATCCTTAAAGATTGCACCTGAATGGCAAAAGGCTGCTGAGGTGGTTTTGGCCCGTTATTTAACACTATCCACGCTTGAAAACCCGGAAGGTTATGCATTGGCCACCACAGAGTGCACGTTTACAGAGCAGCATTTAGGGCATTACATTCAAAGTGATAAACAGTTAGGTGCATTATTGTCCCATGTGTATGTGGCGCGCAATGAGCTGGATTTGGCGCTGTTAAAAGCAGATTTAAAGCCGCATGAATGGATTGTGATGCCAAATGGTGATCTCTATGGCATCGATTGGTTCATTGCGCATGTGGATGGGGCGATTGATGGCGTTTTAGAGCGTGCTGAAGAGATGAATGAACTTGAGCGCCGCTTAGAGAACATCAACCAATCGATCTTGCAATTAGAGGCCGACAAACAGGTGCTGATTGAGCAAGCAACCACGGCACACAGTCACATTAAAGAGATCGCTAGTGCTTTAGAGGGCGAAAAAGCAGCGCAAGCGGCGCTTGAAAAATCATGGGCGCTTGTCAATAAAGAGCATATGCACGTGACAGAGAATCAAACGCGCATCATCTCTGAGCTCACTGCTTTGAAAGCCGCCCATGAGGCAGGCCAGCTTGAGATTGAGGAAAACCGCATCACGTTGGAAAGTTTATTGATGACGCTTGAAACAGCGCAGCTTAAAAAAGCCGATCATGAAGCGCAATTGGCCATGTATGAAGCCGAGCAAAAAGCCAAACAAGCTGAGGCTCAAGCAATGCAACAAGCGGTCAATGATGCCACGCGTCAATTGGACAATACGCGTTTTCAGTTACAAGAAACTGAGAAAAATTTAGCGCGTTTGGTGAAAACACAAAGCGAGTTGCAACATAAATTGCAGGAAAAACAGGCGCACCTTGCTGACAGTGATGAGCTCATGTTGCTGGAAGAGTCTTTATTGATTCATGCGGATAATTTAATGGCAATAGAGAGTGAAAAAGTTGAGCTTGCTGCTGAAGTTGCCGCGTTGCAAGCGGCGATTGAGCAAGAGGAAACACTCAAAGCTGCCCAAGAAAAACACATCGAAAGCCAAAAAGAGGTGATTCAATCCTTAATGGTGCGCGAAGCTGAATTTAAAGCCCATGAAGCACACATTGAGAAGGATTGGCAAGATTTATTGGAAACGGTGAGCATCGATGAGCAAAACGCCATGACCGATGAGGTGACAGCGCTTGAAGATGCAGATGTTGCACCAATGCTAAAATCAGTGCAGCAAAAATTGAGTCGCTTAGGTGCCGTGAATCTTGTGGCGATCGAAGAGTGTAAGCAATTGGCTGAGCGCAAACAGTATTTAGATGAACAAGATCAGGATCTCAATGCGGCATTGAGCGAGTTAGAAACGGCCATTCACAAGATTGATCAAGAGACGCGCGAGCGTTTTATGAGCACCTTTAATGCCGTCAATCAGGACTTTTCTAAACTCTTCCCGCGTTTATTTGGCGGCGGCGAGGCTTATTTAGAGCTCAAAGGGGAGGATGCTTTATCCAGTGGCGTGAACATCATTGCGCGTCCACCTGGGAAAAAACCGGGCACCATTCATTTGTTATCTGGTGGTGAAAAGGCATTGACGGCAGCCGCATTGGTCTTTGCCATCTTTAATTTAAATCCTGCGCCATTTTGTATTTTAGATGAAGTGGATGCGCCCCTTGATGAGGCGAATGTACGCCGTTTAGGGGCTTTACTCAAAGAGATGAGCGATCGCGTTCAGTTTATTTTCATCACCCACAATAAAACCACGATGTCTGTGGCAGAGTCACTCATTGGGGTGACCATGAGTGAGCCTGGTGTGTCGCGCTTAGTGTCTGTGGATTTGGCTGAAGCGGAAAAGATGGCCGAATGAGTTAAAGCTTAATGGTGGTGGGCTCAATGCCATGGCTGCGATAAACGCGAAAGCGTTCGCGGCCTTTGGCTAAGCACTCTGGCGCTTGGTACATCACTTCAATGATGCGCTCGTATTGTGCAAAATTTTCTGGCACTTGATCGGCCACTTGAATGAGCAGATCGTGACGCACACCTGCGGGTTCAAAGCTGGCTAAAATCACAGGATCAATCTCATCGATCTCATCATCACTGGCAGCCCAAACATGAGGCACAAAGCTTTCGCTGTCAAAAGACCAAAGATAATCATCCACAGCTTTTAACAGGTTCGCATCTTGACTGTAAATGAGCACTTGATGATCAGCCGCAAAGGCTTTGGCGGCCAATTTGGTGATCACTTTGACATAATCATTAAACTGATCGCTATTTAAAATATAGAAAGAAACATTCGGCATAAGGGTTAAAGTCCGCAAAAATAAAAGCATTGTATGAAGTTTTTCTGAAAAAATCAGGATTAAAGGTTAAAATTCACCGTTTATATTTCCCGTATTAGAGAAGACTGACTTCATGGAATTTTCATTATTGTCTACCGACGGCGGCGCCCGTCGTGGTCGATTAACATTCGAACGTGGCGTGATTGAAACGCCAATCTTTATGCCTGTGGGCACCATCGCAACCGTTAAAGGGTTGACGCCAAATAACTTATTAGAGGCCAATGCACAAATCATCTTAGGCAACACCTTCCATTTATGGTTGCGCCCGGGCTTAGATGTGATTAATGCTCATGGCGATTTGCATGATTTTATGCGTTGGGATAAGCCAATTTTAACTGATTCCGGCGGCTTTCAGGTTTTCTCATTGGCAGAGCTTCGTAAGATTACTGAAGAAGGTGTGACCTTCCGCTCACCGTTTGATGGTAAAAAATGTTTCCTTGATCCTGAAACATCGATGGAGATTCAGCGCCGTTTAGGTTCTGACATCGTGATGGCATTTGACGAATGCACGCCGTATCCTGCAGATTATGAAACTGCTCGTAAATCGATGGAAATGTCGATGCGTTGGGCAAAACGCTCAAAAGATGCATTTGAAGGCAATCCGAATGCATTGTTTGGCATCATTCAAGGCGGCATGCATGAAGATTTACGCACTCGTTCATTAGAGGCATTGCTTGAGATTGATTTCCACGGTTATGCGGTCGGCGGTTTAGCGGTGGGCGAACCGATGGATGAGCGCCATCGCATTTTAGAACATTTAACACCGCAAATGCGTGATGATAAACCTCGTTATTTGATGGGCGTTGGTAAACCTGAAGACTTAATTGAAGGCGTTGAGCGCGGCATTGACATGTTTGACTGCGTGATGCCAACGCGCAATGCACGCAATGGTCATCTCTTTACCCGTTATGGCGATGTGCGCATTCGTAACCAAAAATATCAATTTGACACCAATCCTGTGGATCCAAGCTGTACATGTTATACC
This sequence comes from Wohlfahrtiimonas sp. G9077, assembly GCF_002252155.1. Lineage (GTDB taxonomy): Bacteria > Pseudomonadota > Gammaproteobacteria > Cardiobacteriales > Wohlfahrtiimonadaceae > Wohlfahrtiimonas. The sequence continues at coordinate 322,472 of NZ_NEFD01000001.1, read as the reverse complement.
TGTCAGAACTTCTCCCGCAGCTATTTGCGTCATTTAGACAAAACCAAAGAATTATTGGGCGCACATTTAAACAGCATCCATAACATTCATTACTATTTGCAATTGATGCAAGAGATTCGTGACAGCATTGAAGCGGGTAAATTCCAAGAATTTAAACGCCAATTCTATTCTGATCGTCAAACCATCGGTAAGGAAGCTTAAATGAAAATTCTCCGCCATTACATTTCAAGGGAAATCCTCTTGACGTTGAGTGCCACGCTGATTGTGTTGCTCGCCATCTTGTTGGTGCAGCGTTTAGCGCTGATGCTCAATGAGGTGATGAATGGCGGAATCTCTGCAAATGTGATCTTCTCCATGATCGGCATTCAGATTCTGCGCTTTGTGGCAGAGCTTGTGCCCTTGAGCTTTTTATTGGCATCGATTGTGGCGTTTGGGCGCTTGTATAAAGATTCCGAGATGACAGCGATGTTTGCCCTCGGCATGCCGCTGACGAATCTCTATCGCGTGCTGTTTCAGCTTGCGGTGCCTTTTAGCATCATTTTATTGCTGCTTAATTTTTGGGTGATCCCATATTTTTCACAAAAGCACTTTGCCATTCAGCAGCAAGCTAGGGAAGAGGCACAATTGACAGTGGTGAAGGCTGGGACGTTTAGAGAGCTTTCGCGTGGTAAAAACATTGTGTATGTGCGTGAGATCTCAGAAAATCAGCAAGAGATTAAAGATGTCTTCATCAAAACCTTAGAAGGCGAGGGTGCATACACCATTACGCTTGCGAAAACTGGTCATCAGATTGTGGATCGTGAAACGGGCGTACGCTTTTTGGTGTTAGATAACGGGAAGCGCTATAGCTTTTTGAAAAATGGCGGCATTGATGTGCTGGATTATGAACAAATTACCTTGCGGTTAGACAGCTCAACGCAGCCCGTTTTTCCGAAATTGGCCACTTATTCCACGCGCGAGATTGTGGACAATCTCAATCGCTCTGATTTTAACTCAGAGTTCAATCGCCGCTTTGCTTCCGCCATCAGTGTATTGATTTTAGCCATTATGATTCCTGCGCTCGCGCACTCTAATCCGCGTCAAGGGCGATTTGGGAAGTTGTTGTCCGCCATTTTTATCTATGTGGTCTATTTTAATTTGCTCAATGTGGCGCAAAACTGGGTGCGTAAAGGTGTGACGCCAAGTTGGCTTGGCATGTGGTGGGTGCATGGTGTGATGTTGATGGTGGCACTTGTGATTGCGTATCGATACAGCAAAAGGTTGGCATAAATGATTAAAGTGGATCGTTATATTCTCTGGACCACCTTGATGACGGTGATCGGAAGTCTGGTGCTTTTGTCCATCATTGAGACGTTTTTCACCTTCTTAAATGAATTGTCTGACGTTGGGCAGGCGGATTTTAGCCTCACCAATGTATTGCTCTATTTATTGTATGATTTACCGATGCGCGTCAATCGCATGATCCCGATGGGTTTGCTGCTCGGTGCGTTAATTGGTTTAGGGCAATTGGCCTCGACCAATGAACTCACCATCATGCGTGCCGCTGGCATGAGTAAATTTCGCATCTTGTATGGCGCCATCATCACGGTTGTGTTGATGAGTGTATTGTCTCTATTTTTGAGTGAAAAGGTGATTCCTCAAAGCTCTGTGACGGCAGAAATTTATCAAAACAATCAAAGTGGTAAAGACATTGTGCGCGATGGCTTTTGGGCCATTTCCAACCAAGAGATTTTAAATGTGGCGGCGCTTCACAATGATGAACTCAAAGAGATCACCATGTTTGACATCGAAGGGCAAACCATCAAAAATGTGGTGCATGCGCCAAGCGCAACGCTAAACCGCAAAGATTGGATCATGAATGATGTGACCACAACCACCATCGGCACAGAGCGCATCACGCGCCATTTAGAACATGCTGTGACGTTTCCAAACCTCATTGATCAGCGCATTTTAGAAGCATTGTCCGCAAAGCCTGAGAACTTATCGATTCGTAACTTAAATCGTTTCATTCGTTATTTAGATGGCAATGGGCTCGACAGTTCTGAATATCGCTTGGCCTTTTGGACGAAGGTATTTAGCCCACTGATGAACTTTGTGATGTTGATTGTGGTGGCACCTTTGGTGTTCTCTCAAAATCGCCAAGGCGGTTTAGGGGTGCGCATTTTCTTGGGGATCATGATTGGTTTAATCATCTATTTGGCCTCAAGAATTCTCAGTCATTCCATTTTAATTTTTGGTTATCCGCCAATCATTGGCGCGATTTTACCAATCGTCATTGCACTGATCATTGCCTTTTTACTCTTTAAGTTTGTGGCTTCAAGATAATTTTTCAGCACCTAAGAAAAAGCCGAGTTTCCTCGGCTTTTTTAATGCATCAATGTTATCTATTGAGACGGTTGACGCTCATCGATGCTGAATGTACGAATGGTTTTGAGTGACCAATTGTTCTCTTGTGCCGTTTTCACTGCGCAGCGCTGTGCTAAGCGAATGATCGAACCACGATAATCGGTGGCAAAAGAGCCCATGCCAAAGGCAATGAGGAACACAGCATTGTTTTGATCATCAATGCGGTTAAAGTCAATCGTTAAGGATTTAATGGCTTTATACGCATCAGGATTTTCTGCTTGAATGCGTGCACGCAATGACTCTTCTAATCGAGTGATTACAGTGTCTAGATCACCTTTGATGGAGGCATAATTTAAGCTCAATTCTGTGGAGATATAATAACCATAAGACACATTGAGCACTTTATCCTTAATGAAATCTTTAGAAGGATAGATGATCTCTGTGCCGCTTGAGGTTAAGTAGACATATTCTGGCGTTTGGCGCATCACTTTGTATTGCGTGCCATTTAAATAGACCACATCGCCAACAACGGTTGGGAACCAGGTTTCATCCATTTTGACTGGGCGAGAGATCATGTTGTTAAGGTGATCAATCGTCAAGCGCACGGTGCCATTTTCCAACAATGGATTGGTTAAATAGACTGTGTAAAGGTTGATGCGGCTGATTTTCCAAGGCAGATCATTATAAATCACGCGCTCACCTTCACGGGCTTGCCCAATGTTTAAGAAGATGCGTGTTTTGGTGAAGTACTTTGGAATGGAGTTACGCGAGGTGACTAAGAAAGCGAGGATGATCAAGATCGCGATCCCAAAGAGCACCATGTCCCCAGATGAGTAAAGGATCATCAAAGTCACTAAAACTGCCACCAATGTGGTGATGATTTGATACAACAAAATGAACACGCGCCATTGGATGGAGATGTTGTTTTTCTCACGTTTTTCAATGAAGACCAAAAAGCGGTTAAAGAGATAAATCAAGCCCGACAATGTGGCAATGGTGATGAGCAGCAATAAACCGCGGCCCGTCATAAAGGACCAAGCGCCTTTGTATAAACGTGTGGTAAAGCCTTCTTTGGTGGTCAATTCATCTAATTTAATCACCACAAGTTTGCGTTCACGTTCTAACTCTTTGTGCAGATTCTGCCAACCGGTTTCGATGTCTTTGAGGTTCTTTTGTGCCATCTCTGGCAATTCAGCAAGATTGATCTGACCAAATGTGGCCAAGCCTTTATCAAGCATGGCTAAGCGTTCATCAATCTCTTTTTGCTCTAAACGCAGCACATCGCGTTTGCGTGGCGCATCAGTGATTTTTTTCATTTCCGCAAAAACGGGTTGCGCAATCTGCACCAGCTCTTTTTGCCAATCGTAATCATCCACCTGTTGGATGGCTTGTTTTGCTGGCGTATCAAAGCGAGAAGTGTCGATCCCACCTAAAGCGATTTTTTCAAAGAGCGCCGTGTACTCTTTGAGCTGCGTATTGGTGCGAGCTAAGCTCTCTTCAAGCTCTTGTTTATGTGCATCATCGCGTTCTGTTTTGATCTCTTTGGTGAGTGCCGTTTTCTTATCTTGAAGCTCCTTCATGTCATTGACAATGGTGGCCAATTGATCTGTGATGCTGTCACTCGGTGCGGCTTGTGCATTTGGGGTGTTTTGTGTCGTGTCAGCCTCCACTGCGTACGAAGGCCACATGATCATGCTCAGCGCAAGCATAATCCATAACAGGTGATGCCGAAGTTTCATAGCTAAAGACATAAGCTTCTCCATAATAGTGTGAATCAAATGTAAATCAATGTTGAGTGTATCATTGTATCATTAATCGCAACTGATTGATTGAGTGATCCATTTAGGCTCTGCCTTGAGAAAGGTGGCATTATTCATTATGATTGAGGCTCAATGTATACAATAGAGATAAAGGACTTCTATGTCAGACATTTTAAAATTATCGCCCGCATTGGTTTGGAAACATTTTTATGAGATGAACCAAATCCCGCGTCCATCTAAAAAAGAAGATCGCATTCAAGCGCATTTTAAAGCAGAAGCTGAAAAACGTGGTTTAGAAGTTCTACAAGATGCCATTGGCAATTTAATCATCCGTAAACCCGCAACGCCAGGTTATGAAAATGCACCGCCAGTGATCATTCAAGGCCATACAGATATGGTGTGTCAAAAAAATGATGGCACAGAGCATGATTTTGACAATGATCCCATTGACATGTACATCGAAGGTGATTGGGTACGTGCACGTGGCACAACGCTTGGGGCAGACAATGGTGTGGGCGTTGCCATGGGGATGGCAATTTTAGATGATCCTGAGGCTGAGCATGGTCCGCTTGAAATCTTCTTAACGGTGGATGAAGAGGCCGGCATGGGCGGCGTTCGTGCATTGCAGCCTAATTGGTTACAAGGCAAATACCTCATCAATCTAGACAGTGAAAAAATCGGTAAATGTGTGGTGGGCTGCGCAGGCGGCGTGGACATCACTTACAGTGCACCATTAGATTATGATGACGCCACATATGGCCACTTTATGAAAGTGACCTTAAAAGGTTTACGCGGTGGGCATTCTGGTGCGGACATTCATAAAGGGCGCGAAAGCGCAAATAATCTCTTAGCAGAGTGTTTAAGCGCATTGTCCCACGCCATGCCCATTCGCTTGGTCTCCTTTGTGGGCGGTACACTGCGTAATGCCTTGACGCGTGAAGCCACGGCGATTTTTGCGTATGATGAAACCCATACAGATCATTTAGTGCAGCATTTAACAGAGTGGCAAACCCACTTAACACAGCGTTTACATGCCATTGATGAAGGCGTGACATTGTTACACGAAAAAGCAGCAGCGGCGCCTTCTTTATCCTCACAAGATTCTCATCATGTGTTGTCGTTTTTAACTTTATTGCCACAAGGCGTGTTAAAGCGTTCAGCGCAATTACCTGTTGTGGAAACAAGTTGCAACATTGGCACTGTCTCCATTGAAGAGAAAACGGGTTTAAATGTGGGTTTATTAGGACGCTTTTTAACGCCTGAAGGGGCAGAGCATCTTAAAATTAAAACCCGTAATTTGGGCGAATTGGCTGGCTATTTCTGGCAAGCGAAAAATGAGTATCCAGCTTGGACACCAAATTTAGACTCAAAACCGCTCCATTTGGTGCAAAAGATTTATGAAGAAAAACATGGCCAACCCATTCGTGTGGAAGTGATTCATGCAGGCTTAGAAACCGGTTTAATTGGCCGCGTTTATCCGGAAATTGAGATGGTGAGCTTTGGCCCAACCATCACAGGTGCACATTCACCCGATGAACAAGTCTTCATTCCGGATGTGGCAGAAGTGTATGAATTGACCAAATCATTGTTAAAAGCCTTGAAAGATTAAGTGAATCTTTAGGCATTGAAGAAAAAAGCTGATGAATCATCAGCTTTTTTTATGCTCCATAAAACAGTCTTGAATCTCTGTGACAATTTTTTTCAAGAGTTTATCTTTTTTACCATCGCGTTTTTGATGCAATTCGCTGTAAGCACGCACATATTCTGTGGCTTTCATAAAATCATGAATGCGTGCAGGCGTTGATTGCTGCATGTCGATGACAATTGGATCAAGCTCCGCATGGGAGCGATCATTGAGGCGCTCGATGATGTATAAAAGATTCAGCATCAATTTGACGGCCGTTGGTTGATCAATGAAAAAGTATTCAATGTCTTGAAATTTGTCCCAAAGGCGTTCGCCATAATTCCAAATGGAGTTAAACACGCCACCCACCACAGCGCCGGTGGCTGAAGCAATGCCAAGGGTGGTAAAACCGCTGATTAAATCAACGCTCGCCATGATGCCAGCGCCAGCTGCGGCGCCTTTAGTAAATTGAATGGAAAATTGGCCAAGTTCTTCCGCAGAGAGTAAATCTTGCGTGGTGGCACTCGCTTCCGTGGTCAGCATGATGTGCTGAATGTCATTTCTGCTGAATTGATAGAGCTCAAGGAGCTGATCGATGAAGATCGATTCTAAGACTTTGGTTTCAGTTGTGATGCGCTCATTGATCTCATCTAAATCGATTTTTTGGGTATTGGCTTTGATTTTAATGGTCATCAGATCAAAATAGAATTCAGCCAATAGCATCAAGGCACGGGCTTTGCGTGATTGATCCAATGCATTTTGCACCTGAATGAAGGATTGGATGTTGTGATAACGATCCGGAAACATGATGGCAATTTGCTCGTACAAACGCTGTTTTTTCGGCAGTAAAATCGTATCAAATTCCAAATAATGATGCAGCCCATTGGCTTTGAGTTCATTTTTCCAATCCTCAATGTAGCGTGCATTTTGCGTAAAATTCAAAATGGGCAGCAAAGGAATGTGCGTTTTCAGGAGCAGCATGATCTCATAGTGATAGCGCGGCAAAAAGGGTTGGCGCACATCGATCACATAAAAGGCCATGTCGCTTTTGAGCATCTGTTTGAGGACTTTAAACTCTTGGTCAAAATCCGCTTGGTATTGAGGATCATCCATGAGTTTAAGCAGGGCATCTTTCTCTTCAACGCGCGAAGCATTGAGGGATTTTTGCGGCATCAATTCCAAAATGCCCATGGCATCTTCAAGCCCCGGCGTATCCACAAAGTGAAAGGCAAAATCAGGGGTTTCTAGGGTGATTTTTGTCACATCAATGGTGGTGGCGGGTGCATTTTTCACCTCACCAAAGTGGCGCTGCTTTGTGAGCGCGCGCACTAAAGAAGTTTTACCGGTATTGGTGTGTCCTACGATGGCAATCGTAATGTCATTTGATTTCATAATCAGCTGCCTCGCCGTCAACAATGATGGAGGATAAATGGTGTTGCCACATTTGTGTTTGATGGGGATCATCCGTCAAGACATGAATGGTGGCTTTTTCAGCTTGATTCATCAGGCGAATCAAGCGGCGCAAAATCCCACGATCTGGCATTAAATTACCATCAATCATGATTTCAATCCACTGAGCGGGCTCAACTTTGCGTGCACTTTCAAATTGCTGAAAGGCTTCGATGTCATTTAAGCGCACAACATTGTCCGGCAACGGGACTTGCTCTGTGATGTCTAGCGCCACGCGATAATGACCATCACCAATAACGGGTGCTTTAGGCGCTCGGATCACCAAAGGTTTTTCTTTTGCGGCATCTTCAATCACCGCATTACTGACGGCAACCGTCGCGAATTTTTGATGGCGCAATGCGCGGATCACATAATAGATGAAGACAATGAGGCGCGGCACAATGCCATATATTAAAATCATCACAATGATCCATTTTGCCCACATCGAGCGCGCTTCATCGGCAAGTTTACCACTTTGAAAGCTTGCCTGAATGATGGCATCATCAAACTCAATGAGCCCAAGCTTATTTGGCAACCAATTGAGATAATGGACGAGGTGATTTGTGGTGCTTTGGCTCTCTGTAAAGGTATTGCCTAAGTAAAAATCAAAATGCTGAAAGGTGAACTTAAAAAAGAGCACGAGCAACGTCGTGATCAAAATGGTGAGCCACGTTGCATTTGAGATGAGTTGAGCAATATAGCGCACGGGTAATGGCGTGCTGAGATTTGGCGCATGATTTTGCTTAAAGAGAAGGTTTTTCAGTTGTAAAAAGAGCTCTGAAAACAGCGAATGGGCTGTGATGAGTGAAAAAATTAAAAACAACGTGGAAGGCAGTAGCATCACCAAAACAAAGTAAAGGGGATGAATTGGGGAAGCGATCAATGAGCTTGAGCCAAATAATGTGCTTAAAATGGTCAGCACGATCCACAGCACAAAGAGAATGCGCCAATGGCGCATTACGGTGTGTAAATGAGGTTCGATGTGCGTTTTCATCATTCGTCCGCAATCTGATAAGTCAAAGTGTTATTTTCAATGCCGGTGATGCGAATGCGGGCATTTTCTGCAGCAATGGGGCCACGGATCAACCAAACTGTGTCGCCAATTGGCAATTTGCCTTGGCCATCACACCCTTTGGTAAGGGTAAAGGTTTGACCAATTAACTCAGCGCCGCGCACTTGATTGAGATGTGCTGTGACGGTGGTTTTGGAATCTGGCACATGTTTACGCATCAGATACAGCACTGCTAAGACAGAGAGCACAGAGATCACGGCAAATAAAATGAGTTCAGTGTTCATTGCCATCGGAATGATGAGGGTAATGATGCCCACAATTAAAGCGCTGACGCCAAACCACATCAGGAAAATGCCGGGCAAAATCATCTCTAAAATGATGAGCAAAAGCCCCATGGTGAACCAATTGACTAAGATCGTTGCCACAATTGCTCCTAAGATTTGGTTTGTGTGGCAGATTTGACAAGCTCTGCAATGCCGCCTAAAGAACCCACAATGCTGCTCGATTCCATTGGCATCATGATGATTTTACTGTTGTCGCTGTCGGCAATTTTCCCAAAGGCTTCTACATATTTTTGCGCCACAAAGTAGTTGATGGCTTGTGTGTCGCCTTCTTGAATCGCTTTAGAGACAATGGCTGTGGCACGTGCTTCGGCTTGTGCTAAGCGTTCGCGGGCTTCAGCTTCCATAAAGGCGGCCATTTTTTTGGCTTCTGCATCTAAAATGACGCTTTGTTTTTCACCTTCTGCTTTGAGGATTTCTGCTTGGCGCATGCCTTCTGCTTCTAAAATGGCCGCACGTTTTTCACGTTCTGCCTTCATTTGTCTTGCCATGGCATCCACCAAATCACGCGGTGGGGCAATGTCTTTAATTTCAATGCGTGTCACTTTAACGCCCCAAGGCGCTGTGGCATGATCCACCACATCGAGTAAACGCGCGTTGATTTCATCGCGTTTAGAGAGTAATTCATCTAAATCCATCGAGCCCATCACTGTGCGAATGTTTGTCATGATGAGGTTAATGATGGAGAGTGTTAAGTTATTGACCTGATAAGCCGCTTGGGCAGCATCATTGATCTGAAAGAAAACGACGCCATCGACGCGCACCATGGCATTGTCGCGCGTGATGACCTCTTGTGACGGGACATCCATGACTTGCTCCATCATATTGATGCGTTTACCGATGCGATCAAACACAGGCACAATTAAGTTAATGCCTGGGTGAAGCGTGTGGGAATAACGCCCAAAACGTTCTACAGTAGCTTGTTGGCCTTGAGGAATGATCTTCACCCCAAGATACAACACAACAACCGCCGCGATGATGATCAGTAAAATCAATGAGGATAAGCCTGTCATGAATGCTCCTTAGTTATGATTGTTCATTATGCACTGAATGAGTTTCCGCAGCCGCATGTGGTGGTGGCATTTGGATTGCGAATCACAAATTGTTCACCTTGTAGGTTTTGGACATAATCAATGTCTGCGCCCACTAAATATTGGTAGCTCAATGGATCGATCAATAAAGTCACGCCTTGATTGATCACTTCCACGTCACCGGCTTCCACTTCTTCAGCAAAGGTAAAACCGTACTGAAAACCAGAGCAACCGCCCCCTTGGATGTAAACACGCAACATTAAGTTGGGGTTTTCTTCATCGGCGATCAAAGATTTCACTTTGAGGGCTGCGGCATCTGTAAAATTAATTCCTGTATCTGACATAACGACCTCCTGTAAATTTCACCATTATATGAGAAAACGCCACTGATTACACCTGTTTCCCACGAATATGTTCTTGCCAGAGCGGTAAGATGCGCTCTGCCACGAGCGGGGCAAAATTCAGGGCAGGATAATCGGTGGCATTGAGCCAAACAATCTCTTCAATTTCTGCTTGTGGGGCAATGGTGATGCCTGCTGGCAAAGTGATGCGAAAAAGATTGGATTCAATGCGGTAACCAGGTTCATTGGCTGCTTTGGCATCATAGGTTTGTATGAAATGCGCATCCGTAGGTGCGATGGTTAAATCAATCTCCTCTTGTAATTCACGCAGTAAGGCATCAAGCGGCGATTCTGTGCCATCAATTTTGCCCCCAGGCAGCATGAATTTTTCAGTGTTGCGTTTACGCACAAGGAGCAAACGGTCATTGTGATCAATCACCATGGCAGCGGCGATGTAAAAATAGTTGGGTTTGCGATCGGTCATGATTGTCTTGAAAGTCGAAGTAAAGGAGCCATCATCATGCGATCATTCATGGCGAACTGCAAGATGCAATGATGGTCAATCATTTGTCAGTTGCCGTGCGATTGGCTATAGTCAATCTTTTTAGGGAGATCAATATGAGCGAATTATACATTGTGACCGGCGCTTCTAAAGGCATTGGTGATGCTTTGGCCACACAATTAGAGCGAGAAGGGCACACAGTGTTGCGTTTAGCGCGCACCAATCCAAGGGCTTTACCCAATTTAATCACAGTGGATTTAACAGATTTAGCAGCGGGCGTTGATGTGATGACGCAATGGTTATCCCCAAAGCTAGTGGATGCAACGCACGTCACCCTCATCAATAATGCCGGCACAGTAGAGCCCATTGGTGTGGTGGGTAAAATGGATGCCACACAAATCAGTCATGCCTTGTTGCTCAATGTTGGGGCAGTGATGGCTTTGACGAATGCTTTTGTGGCATTGACGGAATCATTCAGTGGTGAAAAATGTGTGATGAACGTCTCCTCTGGCGCTGCTCATAAAGCGTATGAAGGTTGGGCGGCTTATTGCGCCACAAAAGCTGCAGTGGATCATTTTACGCGCGTGCTGTTTATAGAGCAGCAAACTAAAGACAATCCTGTCAAAGTTGTGTCGATTGCCCCAGGCGTGATTGATACAGACATGCAAGCGGTGATCCGCAGCAGTACGCCTGAACTGTTTCCAAACCTCAAACGCTTTATCGATTATAAAACAGACGCTAAATTAAGCACGCCCACAGAGACTGCAAAAGTTTTGATTAGCCATCTGCGCTCTGAAAAAATGGGCGCTGCGGCAACTGCAGATGTACGAGATTAAAAAGTATTTGAATTTGTCTAATGTAATTGCTATGTTGCTAAAGCTCTGCATTTTGTGTCAAACGCAGTGCATCAGTCATTTTTCAAAATTAATTAGAGTAGAGATCTTATGAGTTTATTAGTGCAAAAATTTGGTGGGTCATCCGTCGCAAACCTTGATAGAATTCGAAATGTTGCTAATAAAATCAAAAAGTTCAAAATGCAGGGGGATGATCTCATAATCGTTTTATCGGCCATGTCCGGTGAGACAGATCGCTTACTCAATTTAGCTAAGGACATTGATCAGTTTCCTAATCAACGCGAGATGGATGTGTTGCTCTCCACCGGTGAGCAAGTGACCGTTGCTTTATTGAGCATGATGTTAAATTCAATGGGCATCAAAGCAAAATCTTATACAGGCGCGCAAGTGGGCATCATTACCAATGAAGTGCACACAAAAGCGAAAATTGAGCGTGTACAAGAAGACAAAGTGCGTAAAGATCTCGAGGACGGCTATGTGGTTGTTGTGGCCGGTTTCCAAGGTGTGACCGCAGGCGGTGAAATTACAACATTAGGCCGTGGCGGTTCAGACACCACAGCCGTTGCATTAGCTGCACAATTTAAGGCCGATGAGTGCCAAATTTATACGGATGTCGATGGCGTTTATACAACCGATCCTAGAATCGAAAAAAAAGCACGAAAATTAGACACCATCACATTTGAAGAGATGCTTGAGCTTGCAAGCTTAGGCTCTAAAGTTTTACAAATTCGCTCAGTAGAATTAGCGGGCAAATACAATGTTCCTCTGCGTGTATTATCATCTTTGATGGATGAACCAGGGGAAGGCACTTTAATTACGTTTGAAGAAAAGGAACATTACGTGGAATCTGAAATCATTACTGGCATTGCATTAAACCGTGACGAAACACAAATTACTGTGCTTGGGGTACCGGATCGTCCGGGCATTGCCTTCAATATCTTAGATGCTGTGGGCAAAGAAAACATCGATGTGGACATGATTGTTCAAAACATCAGCCAAGATGAAACCACAGATTTCACATTTACTGTCAATGCGCCTGATTATGATCGCGCATTGCTCATCACGCAAAATGTTGCCAATGAAATGGGTGCAAAAGAGGTGTTAGGCCGCACAGACATTGCAAAATTGTCTGTTGTTGGTGTTGGCATGCGCACAAACAGTGGCGTGGCCAGTCGTATGTTCCATGCATTGGCAAAAGAGAAGATCAACATTCACATGATCTCAACCTCTGAGATCAAAGTGTCTGTGATCATTGAAAGTAAATATGCAGAGCTTGCCGTGCGTGTGTTGCATGAAGAGTTCTCTTTGCATTTGAGTCACTAAGAATGATGTAATCTTTAAAAGCACACTTTGATGAGGATTAAAGTGTGCTTTTTTTCAATGGGTGGCGTATGTTTTCGTTGAAACATTATCTTGGCTCTTTCACCATTTTATTGGGCATTGTAATTGGTGGCGCAGTGGGTGCGTTGCTCGGGCAGCAGGGCATTCAATGGTCAATGTTTGGTGACGTGTGGCACATTTCTTCGCGCTCATTTGCACCAATTGGGCAGATTTTTTTAAATATGATGTTTGTCACCATCGTGCCGCTTGTGTTTTTTAGCATCACCTCCGCCATCACGAAAACGGCGCAAACAGTACGCCTGAAGCGCATTTTATGGGCAGGCTTGTGGGTCTTTTTAGTGACGGCATTTGTCATCGCCATCATCAGTTATTTTGGTTTTGTGTGGTATCAACCACTCGCGGGCTATGATCTCAACGCTTTATTGGCAAGTCATGGACAAACCATTAACATCACTGAGATTCCGATCTCTGAGATGCTCATTAAAACCCTCTCGGCAGGTGATTTTCTGGAGTTGTTTCGCCGCAATAATCTATTGGCATTGATCATTTTCTCCTTATTATTGGGCAGCGCTGTGATGATGAGTGGAGAAAAGGGGCAACCTCTGGTGCGCTTTTTTGAATCTGGCATGTCGGTGATGCTCAATTTGGTCAAAATCATTATGTATGCGGCACCCATTGGCTTAGGCTGTTATTTTGCAGATATTGTGGGCGATCTTGGTCCTCAGATCGTGGGTGCATATGCGAATGTCTTGGTGCTGTATCTTATTTTAACGTTGGTGGCATTTTTTGGCTTAAATACGCTGTATGCATGGTTAGCGGCGGGGCGATTGGGTGTTTGCGTGTTTTGGAAAAATGCCTTAACGCCTGCCTTGACTGCTGTTGCGACGACTTCAAGCGCCGCGTGCATTCCGGTAAATTTAATGGCTGTACAAAAGATGCAAGTGCCAAGCGACATAGCGGACACCATTATTCCTCTTGGGGCAAACACCCATAAGGATGGCTCTGTGATGGGCGGCGTGTTTAAAATCCTCTTTTTACTCACGCTTGTGGGCATTCCCTTTCAATCATTTGGCATGTTTGTGGCAGTGATTTTAGTGGCAATGGTGGTGGGCATTGTCATTGGCGCGATTCCAAGTGGCGGGCTGACGGCAGAAGTGTTCATCTGTACGATTTTTGGTGTGCCGGTTGAATATGTGGGATTGATTTTGGTGATCAGCATCATCATCGACATTCCTGCAACACTACTGAATTCAACGGGCAATAATGTGTGTGCAATGCTGATCACACGAATTGTGGAAGGTAAGCATTGGTTAGCGCATAAAAGTAGCGCTATAATGTCTAAATAAATTAAATGATAAGGTTGATATGTCAGGCAATAGTATTGGTAAATTATTCACAGTGACCACGGCTGGGGAAAGCCATGGCGCAGGGTTGGTGGCCATCGTTGATGGTTGTCCACCAAACATCCCCTTAACAGAGGCGGATTTACAGGTGGATTTAGATCGCCGTAAACCCGGTACATCACGTCACACCACGCAACGCAGGGAAGATGATGTGGTGGAAATCATCTCTGGGGTGTTTGAAGGGAAAACAACAGGCACCGCGATTGCATTGTTGATTCGAAACACAGATCAGCGCTCAAAAGATTATGGCAACATTGCCGAGCAATTTCGCCCAGGTCATGCCGATTATACGTATTATCATAAATATGGCATCCGTGATTATCGCGGTGGCGGTCGCTCAAGCGCGCGTGAAACAGCAGTGCGTGTCGCGGCAGGTGCCATTGCTAAAAAAGTTTTGGCGGCACAATTTGGCGTGAAAATTTATGGCTATTTGTCACAATTAGGGCCAAATCGTCCTTCAAGCTTTGATGCCACCGTGATCGAAAACAATCCATTCTTTTGGCCTTGTGAAGCGGACATTCCAACATTAGAAAGCTATATGGATAACCTTCGTAAATCTGGCAATTCTGTGGGTGCAGCGGTGACTGTGATTGCAGAAGGTGTGCCCGTTGGATTGGGCGAACCTGTGTTTGATCGCTTAGATGCAGAGTTAGCCCATTCACTGATGAGCATCAATGCCGTGAAAGGCGTAGAAATTGGCGATGGCTTTGATTGCATCGAAGCCCTTGGCACAGAATTTAGAGATGAAATGACCAGCACCGGTGGCTTTTTAAGCAATCATGCGGGTGGGATTTTAGGTGGGATTTCATCGGGGCAGCCCATTGTGGCACGCATTGCCTTAAAACCTACATCGAGTTTACGTTTAGAAGGGCGCAGCATTAACCAACACGGTGAGGATGTCACTGTGGTGACCAAAGGTCGCCATGATCCTTGCGTTGGCATTCGTGCAACGCCCATCGCAGAAGCCATGATGGCCATGACGCTCCTTGATGCAGCGCTGCGCCACCGTGGGCAAAATCAGAAAATTTAGGAGATAAACATGACAACGGCTCATCCATTGTATCGTCCACGTCGTTTACGCAGAAGCACTGCGATTCGTCAAATGGTGCAGGAGAACTTTTTTTCACTCAATGATTTGATTCATCCAATCTTCATTGAAGAGGGGCTAACGGAAGCTGTTCAATTGAAGACATTACCGGGTGTGTATCGTTATCCTGAGACGGATTTAACCAAAGAAGTCAAAGAATTGGCAGCCCTTGGCATTAAATACATCATGCCATTTGGGATCTCTCATCATAAAGATGCCATCGGCAGTGATACATGGAGCGATGAAGGTTTATTGGTGCGCATGATCCGCACAATCCGTGAAGCAGCGCCTGAAATGGTGATCATTCCGGACATCTGTTTTTGTGAATACACCGATCATGGTCACTGTGGCGTTTTGTGTGAACATGGCCATGTGAAAAATGATGAAACCATTGAAAATCTTGCACGCCAAGCGGTGGCTGCGGCGAAGGCTGGGGCAGACATGCTTGCGCCTTCTGCGATGATGGATGGTCAAATTGCTGCGATGCGTGAAGCATTAGATGCTGCAGGTTATGAGCACGTGGGCATTTTAGCCCATGCCATTAAATTCTCCTCAGCATTTTATGGTCCGTTTAGAGAAGCTGTGAACTCTGAATTGTCCGGTAACCGCAATGAATATCAAGCTGATTACGCCAATGGCCGTACAGCAATGATTGAAGCGGAACTTGATGAAGCAGAAGGTGCGGACATTTTAATGGTCAAACCTGGCACGCCGTATTTAGATTTAGTGGCACGTCTTCGTCAGCAAACGAATTTACCTGTGGCAGTGTATCAAGTGGGCGGTGAATATGCGGCGATTAAATTTGCATCAATGGCAGGCGCATTAGATGAAAAAGCCATCGTTAAAGAAACCATGATCGGTTTTAAACGCGCGGGTGCGGATGTGATCGTCAGCTACTACACCAAACAGATCGCGCAGTGGTTGCGTGATGGTGAAATTGACAGCTTGAGCCGTTAATTTTTATAAAATGTAGTAAGAAAATAGTGTGAAAAACCCTTTGAGTGCTTTGTTCTCAAAGGGTTTTTTATGGTGAGTCAAATCATGAAGGTTTTATTTATCGATTTAATATTGTAATGTAGTCGATTGTATTACTATAATGCTCGTTTTTTCGAGCAATGACTAGACTGGAAGATTGGAGGAAAGCATGTCGGATTCACAGGTGACTGAGCCATCGGTTTCATCACCAAAAGTTTTGAAAGGCGTTATCATTACCGCCATTGCAGCTGTATTATCATTCGTTTTATATGAGATTTTACCTTACGATACCAATGCCAATAAAGGCTTAGCCATTTTACTCTTTGTGGCCATTTTGTGGTTTACAGAAGCCATTCATATCTCGATCACCGCATTACTCATTCCCATTTTAGGCGTGGCAACAGGCTTGCCGGGCTTAGATACTAAAAAAGCGTTGAGTACGTTTGCAGATCCCATCATCTTTTTATTCTTCGGCGGCTTTGCGTTAGCAACGGCATTGCATGTCCAAAAAATTGATAAGAAAATCGCTTTTTGGTTGATCTCCATGTCCGGCTCACATTTAGGGGTGGCAACGCTCTCAATTTTTGGTGTGACAGCATTTTTATCCATGTGGATCAGTAACACCGCAACCGCCGCGATGATGTTGCCGCTTGCCCTTGGCATTATGAGTCAATTGGATCAAAAACAAGATCGCAATACGTTTGTGTTCATATTGCTTGGGATTGCGTATTCTGCGAGTATCGGTGGTTTAGGCACGATGGTGGGTTCACCACCAAATGCCATTGCCTCCAAAGCGCTTGATTTAGACTTTGCTGAGTGGATGAAATATGGTTTGCCCATGGCGATAGTTTTATTGCCATTGATGTTATTGGCGATGTACATCGTATTGCGCCCACGTTTGAACCGTAAAATCGTGGTGGAAACGGTGGAAATTCCGTGGACAATCTCCCGTGTCATCACTTTAGCGATCTTCATCATCACGGCAATTGCTTGGATTTGTGGCGGTTGGATTGGCTCAACTTTTGGCATCAGTAGCCCAGATACGTGGATTGCCATTGCGGCAGCAGTGGCTGTGGTGCTCTTTGGCTCTGCAAATTGGAAGCAAGTGTCTGAAAATACAGATTGGGGCGTTTTATTCCTATTTGGTGGTGGTTTAACACTGAGCGCGATGCTTAAAGATTCGGGTGCTTCTTTAGTACTTGGCCAACAAGTGGCAACCACTTTTATCCACGCCCATCCATTCATTGTGATCGTGGTGGTGACAGTGTTCATCATTGCATTGACAGAGTTTACAAGTAATACAGCCTCTGCGGCGCTTTTGGTACCTGTATTTGCGAGCATTGCAGCGCAAATGGGTTTACCCAAAGAAGTCTTGGTCTTGGTGATCGGTATTGGTGCATCGTGTGCCTTTATGTTGCCAGTTGCAACGCCGCCGAATGCCATTGTGTTTGGCACAGGTTTGATCAAACAAAAAGAGATGGTGAGCGTTGGTTTTATCCTCAACATCTTCTGTGTGGTGTTGATCAGCTTATGGGCATATTTCTTTTTGCTCTAAGTAACGTAATATTAATAAAAAAGGGAGCTTTGGCTCCCTTTTTTGTCTTCAATCAATGATGAAATTAATCAATTTTCTTTAAGATGTTGTCAAACCATGCCACGTTCAATACATCTAATAAACGGTTTTGGCTGGTGCGTGCGGTTAAGTTATCAAGATCAATCTCTTTAACGTTTTGATCTTGCCCAGCGCAAGTGAACACAGCTTTGGTGCGTTTTTTCGTGATGGGGTCGATTTGCCATTGTAAACATTGACCACACACACCTTTCATCATGCACTGCATCGGGCTGCCAACCGTGCCCATCACTTCAACATCTGCTTTGAAGATTGGCGTTAAGCGTCCACCTTCTGACAACTCTTTTTGTAAGCCTTTGAGTAAGCTTGTAGAACCTAACGCAAGCATGCGATCAATGCTGGATAAATCCACCACGCCATCTTTATCTAACTCATGCAAAAGCTCGATCATGTCTGTGGCGATGACAGAAGAGTCCTGAGCACGGCGCGCAGTGACTTTCTCACCTTTTTGCACACACCAAACGATTTGATCGGTGCTAGCTTCTAACTCATCCATTTTATCCATTTCAGAGGCTTGGCCAAGGGTTGCAATGTAGGTGATTTTATTGCCTGCTTCACGCAATACCGGCGCTAAGTCAAGCATGATAGCAGTGCCCCAGCGACCAGCCATGATGAGGATATTTTTGTTGCTTGGAATGTCTGTCGGTGCGCCTGTTGGACCGGCTAACACCAAACGGTCACCTTTTTTCAAGCGTGACACCAAACGCGGCGCAACGCCCCATTGGAACACCATCAAACGAATGGCATCATCTTTTGAGCCGGTGCCCGATGCGGTAAAGAGTGGAATTTGTAAACGCGTATCATCCACAATTTGGCCATCGACTTCATACGTTTGTAGACGGAAGAATTGCCCCGGTTTAAAGTTACGCGCCACAAAAGGTGCTTTAACCCAAACTTCAGCAACAGCAGGATTGTCCAATTTCACGGATTCAATGGTGACGGTTAAACCTTCTGTCATCACGCGGCTGAGCTCTGCATTATCCACATGGTTGGCGGGCAATGCCTTCATCGCTTCAATCACTTGATCTGCAGTGCGTTTTGCACTGGTGATGGCTTTAACCACGTTGCCATTAAATGTTGGGTGCGTATCCCCAATGTATGAAACGCGATGGTCTTTATGGTTAAAAGAGGTGAACGGTGCAAAATCATCTTTCACAGTTTTGCTACGATCATAAGCCACTTTATTGCCCAAAATATCATAACCTTGGAAATGGTGCTGATCTTCCACTTCTAAGGTGCCATGTTCTGTGGCGTAAATGGTATTTGGTGATGTTCCTGCGGCCACTAACACTGTACGTGCAGGTAGGGTGACAGCTTCGCCATTTTTGCTAAAGGAGATGCTTTCAATGTGACCATATTTGTCTAAATTCACGCCCGTTGGGTTTAAAGATTCGCCATAGAAAATTCCTTCTTCAAAGGCTTTGGTGATCTCTTCGTGGTTTAAGGTATAAGCTGGAGATTCTTGCATTGTGCGGCGATACGCCAACAACACGCCGCCCCATTTGTGTAAAAGTGGCGTAAAGTTAGGTGCTTCACCGGCAGCGGCTGCGCGCTCACGTTCGGCTTTCACTTCACGGCCATGGGTTAAGAATTCATCTAAAATGTCATGATCTTCAGGTGTGAAGAGTTTCGCACGCACAGCGTCCTCACCCAATGTTTCCACGCGGTGTAAGACTTTTTCCACTTGCTTGATGTAGTAAGCTTGCATCTCTGTGGCGGCATCGACAGCGGTTAAACCGCCACCAATGACCACGGCAGGCATGCGCACTTGTAATGTGGAGAGGGAGGTTTCTTTCGCTGCACCTGTCAATTGCATCGCCATTAAAAAGTCAGACGCTTGACGCATGCCGCGCGCTAATGAGTTTTCAATGTTCAATACACGCGGTAAACCGGCGCCCACCGCCATGGAAACGTGATCAAAGCCCATTTTAAAGGCATCTTCTAACATCAATGTGCCACCTAAACGGACGCCGCCGAAGATCTGTACATTGTTACGGCGTGCAAGCACTAAATAGATGAGGCGAAGGAAGTTTTTATCCCAACGCACGGTGATGCCGTATTCGGCCACACCACCAAAGCCATATAAAATACGGTTGGCTAAATCTTCTTCTAAAGATGACCAATGTTCTACTGGGCCATTGAGGAGTGCTTCAGGCAATGGCTCAATTTTTAAGCCATCGACAGCCACCACATGGCAACCGGCTTGGGAAAGATAATGGGTCATGGTAAAGCCGGCAGGGCCAAGGCCTGAAACCAAAACTTTACGATTTGCGCTATCTGTAGGGAGATAATCGGTTTGTTTTAATGGATTCCATCGTGTGAAAATGTCATAAATCTCAACGCCCCATGGTAAATTCAACACACTTGTCAACACATTGGTTTCAATTTGTGGAATGTTAACCGGTTCAGTTTTTTGATAGATACAGGCCTTCATACAGTCATTACAAATGCGATGGCCGGTGGCAGGTACCATAGGGTTTTCGATCATGATCATGGCAAGGGCGCCCACAACGTGGCCGGACTTACGAAGTGTGATCATCTCGGAGATTTTTTCATCCAGTGGACAACCGGTTTGTGTATTGCCAAAGGCATCTTTTTTTAAGCCGAGCTCAGGTTGTGCCTTTTTAACCGGAAAGCCTTTACTACAAAAGTCACCATCATGATCATGGCAATATTTACAGTAATCGGTTTCGCCCGCGATGTCATGGTCACACATGCGGCTGTCGGTGAGGTGAAAACCATCACGGCGGCGATCTTTGCCATCCCCTTTTTTAACAGGAATCCCTTTAAATGTGATCTCTGTGCTGTTGACTAAAGCTTGTGGGTCAACGCGCTCTGGGAATTTAAAGGAGACCCAATGTTGCGTCAATGCTTTGCCTTCATCGGTATTGAGCGCAAGTGTTGCCCATTCGATGATGGTTTTCTCTTCGTTCGATTCAGCCTCAAGCGCCATGGCATATTTTGCGAGGGCAAATTCAAAGTTCTCAGCCGTGGCACCACTTTTTGCCATCACTTGTTCAGTTAAGGCATCAAAACTTTCGGTGATCTCTTGCTTGTAACGTTTTGCGCCGCGTTGTACATAGCGATTTTTAAACTCGAGGACAATGGCTTCATCGGCCGCTTGTTCAAAGTAAAAATTGGTGTGATCTTCAATTTTTAATGTCTCGCTGATGAAGCGGTTGAGGTGACGAGCAATCTCTAATTGCAGCTCAGAGGTTTCAACTGCAGTGAGCGTGAGCGCATTTTTACGCCAAGCGGTGATTGTACTATTTAATTCTGGTGATAAGCTTTTTAAAAAAAGCGCATCGAGCGACACTAAGCCTTCTTTCGTTTTGAGGGCATCAAAAGAGAGCGCGTAAGGTCTCCAAAGGTCGTTAAAATCAGTCATTTCGGCATCCTAATTTAATTTACATAAGTCTTGCACAGATAGAATAAGGCAGTATTGTATCTAAAAATTTAATTAGATGTTGAGATGTAAGTCATCATTGCCGATTTTCGTGGGGTTGCTTATTTATAAAATCGCGCTACATTAAAGTTCCTAATCCATTCACATCAATTTGGAGGAAACCATGGATCAACCGTTTCGCATAGAAAAAGATACAATGGGTGATGTTAAAGTGCCCGCAGATCAGCTTTGGGGCGCTCAAACACAGCGTTCTTTAGAGAACTTTAAAATCTCCACCGAAAAAATGCCCAAAGATTTAATCACCGCAATGGCGATTGTTAAACGCTCAGCAGCGTTGGTGAATCATCAAGCGGGTTTATTGGATGATCGCAAAACGCAGTTCATTGTTGAAGCGTGTGATGAAATCATTAAAGGTGAGCATTTAGACGAGTTTCCATTATCCATCTGGCAAACGGGTTCTGGCACACAAACGAACATGAATCTTAACGAAGTGATCGCCAATCGCGCCAGCGAATTGATGGGTGGTGAGCGCGGGGAAGCGCGCCTTGTGCATCCAAATGATGATGTGAATAAATCCCAAAGCTCGAATGATACCTTCCCAACAGCAATGCACATTGCGGCAGTGGTGGCCATTCATCAACATTTATTGCCAGAACTTGCAGCGCTTAGAAATGTGCTCGCAAAAAAAGCCAATGATTTTAAAATGATCGTTAAAATTGGCCGCACGCATTTACAAGATGCCACGCCATTAACGCTCGGGCAAGAGATTTCCGGCTGGGTTGAGATGTTGCACAACGCAGAAAAACACATTAAATCCGCTTTGCCGCATTTATCTGAATTGGCGTTAGGCGGTACAGCGGTGGGCACAGGTCTAAATACGCCGCCCCATTATTCTGAGAATGTGGCGCGTGTGATCTCTGAATTTACCGAGCTTGATTTTGTGACATCACCCAATAAATTTGAGGCACTGGCCACCACGGATGCCTTAGTCTATGCCCACGGTACATTGAAGGGGTTGGCCGCGTCATTGATGAAAATTGCCAATGATGTGCGCTGGTTATCTTCGGGGCCTCGCTGCGGCATTGGTGAGATTCGCATTCCGGAAAATGAGCCGGGCAGCTCCATCATGCCAGGGAAAGTGAATCCCACTCAAAGCGAAGCGATGACGATGCTGTGCGCCCAAGTGATGGGCAATGATGTGGCGATTAACATTGGCGGTATGAATGGGAATTTTGAGCTCAATGTGTTTCGCCCGATGATCATTCATAACTTCTTGCAATCGGTGCGTTTGTTGTCCGATGGGATGAACAGCTTTAACATTCATTGCGCCGCTGGCATTGAGCCAAATTTAGAGCGCATTGACCATTTATTGCATAACTCGTTAATGTTGGTGACGGCGCTCAATCCACACATTGGCTATGATAAAGCAGCCAAAATTGCGAAAAATGCGTATCAGAAAAACTTAACCCTCAAAGCATCAGCATTAGAATTAGGCTATCTCACAGAGGCGGAGTTTGATGCGTGGGTGATCCCTGAGAAAATGGTGGGGAACATTTAATCATCATGATTTTGGATGTCATGTGAATTGACAAATATCAGCCGAAAGTGATCCTTTCGGCTTTTATTTTTTGGATCTGATAAGCTGATAGCTCACTGAATAATAAAGATAAATAGGAGATCACTATGAAAGCAGCAGTTTGGCATGGCCGCGAAGACATTCGCATCGAAGAGAAAGCATTGGCGCCCTTAAAAGATCATGAAGTGACCATTCGCGTGGCGTGGGCAGGCATTTGTGGCAGTGATCTGCATGAGTTTGAGGAAGGGCCTGTCTTTATTCCCACCAAAACGCGTGATGGTTTAACGGGCGGTTTAGCGCCTTTGACGATGGGTCATGAATTTTCGGGTGTTGTGCAAGCGGTTGGCAAAAATGTGACTCAATATCAAGTGGGTGACCGTGTGTCTGTCAATCCAACGATTACCCATGGCAAACGCAGCGAGTATGATGACATTTACGATGGCTTTAGCTTCATTGGTTTACATTGTGATGGCGGTTTTGCGGATTATGTGAATGTGCCTGAATCTGCGGTGTATCATCTGCCGGATCATCTTTCTTTAGAAACGGCTGCGTTGATTGAACCCACAGCAGTGGCTGTGCAAGCGGTCAAAGAGGGCGGTTTACGCTTTGGCGATACAGTGGCGGTGTTTGGTGCAGGCCCCATCGGTTTGGTGACGATTGCCGCAGCTAAAGCAGGTGGTGCGACCAAAGTGATCGCCCTTGATCTTTCTGATTCCCGTTTAGAGATGGCCAAAGCCATGGGCGCAACCCACATCATCAATTCAGGGAAAGAGGATGCGGTGGCCGCCGTGCGTAAGATTGTGCCACGTGGCGTTGATGTGGCCTTTGAAGTGGCGGGTGTTGAGAAAACGGTTGAACAATCCATCAATGTCACGCGCCCACGTGGCACAATGGTGATCATCTCTATTTTTGCTGCCCCCATCAGTTGGCATCCGATGCAGCTCATCAATACCGGCGTAAAAGTGACATCATCGATTGCCTATTCACCGTCAAGCTTTCAAGAGACGATTGATCTGATGGCATCTGGGCAATTGGATGTAACGCCGATTGTGACGAAGAAAATTGCCTTTGATGAGATTGTCAAAGAGGGATTTGAAACATTGGTGTCCGATAAAACCCAAGCCAAAATTTTGGTGACCCTCAGCGGCGAACAATAATTTGATTTTTCAATGATTGAGTCAAATCCCCTGTGTGCCATAGGCAAACCGGGGATTTTTTGTTAGGGTGGACAGCATTGATCATAACAACAAGGAGCGAAGATGTTAGAAGCGCCCATCACAGAAAATCAACACACCAATCGCGCATGGCTTGGCGTCATGAGTTTAGCCTTTGCAGCGTTTGTGTTTAACACCACAGAATTCATTCCCATTGCACTGTTAACAGACATTGGCCAGGACTTTAATATGTCCATCGGGCATGTGGGCATCATCATCACCATTTATGCATGGGTGGTGGCGCTGACATCCTTGCCACTCTTATTGATGGTGGGTGCGATGGAGCGTAAGCGCTTGTTGCTCTATATCTTCCTTGTATTTGTGTTGAGTCATGTCATCTGTTTTATGGCGGAGTCTTTCACAGTATTGGTCATCGGGCGCATTGGGGTGGCGATTTCGCATGCGCTGTTTTGGTCCATTACAGCGGCGCTTGCGGTGCGGGTTGCGCCCATTGGCCGTAAATCTCAAGCCCTTGGGATTTTAGCCACCGGCACTGCTTTGGCAACGGTGCTTGGCATTCCCATTGGTCGCGTTGTGGGGCAAATGGTGGGTTGGCGCTTTACGTTTTTAGGCATTGGCGGACTTGCGTTGATCACGCTGGTGATTTTGCTGCGCGTTTTGCCCAAATTACCAAGCGAAAATGCCGGCTCCTTAAAAAGTTTACCCATTTTATTTAAGCGCCCCGCATTGGTGGGGATTTTTGCACTGACGGCGATTTTTGTCACCGCACATTTTACGGTCTATAGCTACATTGAACCTTTTGCTGAACAGGTGGCTAAAATTGAACCGAGTTACACCACCTTTTTACTCTTGATTTTTGGCGTTGCGGGCATTGCCGGCAGTTACATTTTTGGGCGTTATAATGGCCGTTATCCTTTGGCATTTTTGCCTGTGTCCATCATTGTGCTCACAGTATGCATTTTGATTTTATTGCCCGTGGCATCTTCGAGCGCATTGCTTTTTGTGTTGTCCTTTATTTGGGGGATTGCGAGCATTTGTGTGGGGCTTGCCCTTCAGGTTAAAGTGTTGGATTTAGCCGCTGATGCAACGGATGTGGCCATGTCCATTTATTCTGGCATCTTTAACATTGGCATCGGTGGCGGCGCATTGGTGGGCAACATCGTCATTGCAAAACTTGGGCTTGATTCATTGGGCTTTGTGGGTGCTGGCATCAGCCTTGTGGCCTTTGGTTTAGCGATGTGGCTATTTATGCATTATAAAGCGCAATTTATGATCAGTGCGGCAACACCGAGGGACGATGTTGCCATTCACTGAATTATGCCGATTGAATCACATGATCGGCCGTTTTGATCATCTCCGGTAGGATTTGTAACATCAATTGCAATTGCTGCAGAATTTGATAATCAATCGCGCTGAGCGTTTCAGGGGCTTGCAATAAAGCCTCGAGCGCTTGGCAATGATTGTGGTAATCATCGGCATTGAGTTGATGGCGGTGCAAGGCTTTGACCATCAAATCACAGGTTTGATCAAACTGTTTTTGCACCGTCACGGATAAACTTGATGCTCGGTGCACCCCTAATGTTGAAATATAACTGATCAACGTATGATTGAGGGTTAAAAACTGGAACGCTTGATCAATGAGTTGATGATTGACTTTAGGCTCATTGGACATGATGCTGATGAGGGCAGAAAGATCGGCAGAATCATCATGGGCATCGCGGCGGGCAGAGCGGTACGCCACATCATCTAAACGCCCCACAGAATATTGACGATGGGTTTGATTTAAATATGCGGCATTGTCATTGAGCGCTGCTTGCACAAGGTTTGGCAATGTTCGATAGCGCCAATCTGGCCATAAAAAACTTACCGCAAGCCAGGAAATACTGCATCCAATCAATGTGGCAATGATGCGTGAATAAGCCACTTCTAATGAGCTTTCTCCGGTGAGGCTAAAGCTAAAGAAGACCAAAAGCGTGATGAACACAGTGGCAAAGGCATAGCGTGAATTGCGAAAGAGGAAAAACAGCCACGCACAGACGATGATGGCAAATAGGCGCGTGGTTAACGTGTCAAAGAGTGCCACAAAAAAGACACCCAGCAAAATCCCCGTAACAGTGCCCGCAACGCGTAAAAAGACGCGCTTTTGTGTGGTGGCATAGTTCGGCTGACAGATAAAGAGGCTGGTCATCAATATCCAATAGCCATGAGGCAAATGGGTGGCTTGCACGATTAAATAACCAATGGCAAACACCAGGCTGATGCGCACAGAGTGACGAAATAGGGCAGATTTAACCGTGAGATTTTCCCGAATGCGCAGCCAAGCTTCTTTGATTGTGGTGACCTCATTTTCCACCAAATGATTGTGCACATTATCATGGGAAATGTAATTGACTTGGTTGATCTGTTTAAACTGTTGATCGATCTCATAGAGATTTTTGTGGATGTTCGTCAGTGCCACAATGATCGATTGCGGCGCTTTGCATTGGTGAATGGCGTCGGCAAGGGCAGAAAAATAGCGTTCAAAGAGTGGATTGTGCTCATAAGGTTTACGGTATTTAATGCTGATGGCCACTTTTTCACAGGCCGCAGCTTGCAGTGACATGATCCTTGCTATGCGAAAGAGCACATCGCTGTTTTTTAAGTGATTGCTTAAAATCTGATAATTCATATGGGATGAAGCGGCGCGCTCGTGGATGTCTTGCGCCACAAAATAGTAATTGAGCATAATGCGCACTCTTCGGTGGCCTTGATCACCGCGTAAACGGTTAAAGAGCGAGAATTTACTGCGATTCATCGATTGAATCAATGCTTGATTGCGCGCCGTGAGCTCTTTGGTTTGTAGGACAAACCCATCGGTTTCATCCGGGTCAAACAGTTGCGATTTGGCATTTAAAAAGTCACGCAAACTTAAAAAAGAGTTGTGTAGATATTCATGCGTGGTGCGAATCGGCTGTACAATCGATTCAATCCATGCAATGAGTCCGTACCATAAAGCGCCTGCGAGCATCAATAAAGAGAGCACAAGCGGCGTGTGATAAAGCCCAATGCCGAGCATGGTGTAGGTTGAAATCAGGAGCGTCCCAAAAGAGATCACTGCAAAACGTTGTCCCCAAGCCCCAATGATGGTGAAGCAAAAGCCCGCCAGCACAAGCCCGATGATGAATAAATAAGGGTGAGGAAAGAGCAGCTCCACAGAAAATGTGGCGATGGTAAAGCAGATTAAGACAATGGCAAGGTTGGTGATGCGCTGTTTTGGGCTTGTGTCAATGTCCGTAATGGCCGATGCAATGACGCCAAGGGTTAAGGGAATGACGGCACGAATGTCGCCAAAAAGTGTGGGGACAATCGTACTGCCAAGCACGGCAATGATGATGCGAATGCTGAACAATAGATTGCTGTGGTAAAAGATTTTACGCACATGTTCAAAAGGTATATTCATAGAAATTCATCTCCCAGATGTTTCATGGCACCATTTTACGCGAATTTTGTACTAAATTGATGATTGATCATCGGTATAATGATCAATTGATTAAATGTTAGGAGGTTGTGTGGTGCGTCGTTGGTGTTGTGTGGTGATGTTAGGGATGAGTTTAGGGCAGTTGAGTGTGGCGCAATTAGATCATAAGGGATTGAATCTGTTGAGTAAAGCAGAAGGCGCCTTAAGTGAAACATTAACATTGCCTGAGCATCAATGGTTTGGGCGTGATCAAGCTTCTGCAAATGCAGACATTGATGACTATTTAGGGGATTTGATTGTCCGCTTAGAATTGCCAAATTTGGTTAAATTGCGGGAAAATTATTTCAAAGTGGAAAAGCAGATGGTGAAAGAGCGCGCTGTGATTCGTGATTTGCGCGAAAAACGCTTATTTGCAGTGGCAGAAGATTCAAGCACATTGATGAAATATACGCCCACCGATACTTTAAAAGGTTGGACAGCCTCCACGCGCGGCGATTATGATCGTTTGATTGAAATCCATGAGCAAAACCTAACGCAATATGAAGAGAGTTTGGTGATGCTTCGCGAAAATATGAGCGATGCACTTCGTGAAATTGGCGTTAATCTCACGCCGGAGCAATTGGAGTTTTTATACACCACTGTGACCGGTGAAGAAACCGTGCGCGCCATTGTGCTCTTTAACAGTGCGATCAGCGTTTCTGAGCAATTGCAAACGTTGATGGAAACGAATGCGCAAGATTTTGATGCCGTAAAGCGTTACTATGGCATGGCAACCATTTTGCACCGTATGGTGGTGAAGATTCAAACGGATTTCATTGATAAACTTGAAAATAATTACATGGTGCAACTTAAAGCTTATCGCACAGAGGCAGAGCGCAGTTTAGCAGAGGCAAAGCGCCTCCTTAAAGGTGCAGACAGCGCTCAGAAAAAGGTGCTACAAAAAAACATTAAGGCCAATCAATTGGCAATGAAGGCCATTGACCGTTATATGGATTATTTAAAGGTGCAAGCGCTCAATGCCAAAACCATTTTAAAAGCGGCCAAAGCGCGAGAAGCGATTGCACTCAATACATATTCCACCGTTAAAGTGTCGCTTGATGTGTTGTCTTTGATGCAAGAGAGCCAACGGGATTTTAAAGCCTTTTCCACCATGCAGGTGCCGAGCATTGTGCCTTTTGACAATCCTGAGTTGCGTAAAGAGTTCATGAACATCACGCAAAAGCTCAATGATCAATGATGATCATTCGGATCGCCTTGTTCACGCATCACTTTGAGTAAAATCCCTGCGATGATCGCCACAATCCCACCGATCATCGTTTCGGTGATGCGGTCAATCAGTAATGTATATGTGGGATTGTGCCAAAAGCCTGCCAACTCTACGAGCGTTAAGCTGTAGCATGTGGTGCCAAAAGCGACAATAAAGGTGTCTTTGCCAAAGCACATTGGGAGAATGAAGGCAAAAATAAAGAGTAGAATCAACACCAATGTTGCCATGTCATTGTGTAAATTGGTGTGATGCGCCACTTGGAAAATGGCATACAGTAAAATCACCGCCGCTAAACTGCCTAAAAATCTCAGCAGGGTTGTGTGCACTACATTGTCCGCTTTTGGTGTCAACACCATGATGAACATTAAAGTTGCCCAATAGATTTTATCCAACATCAAATAATGGGGAATGAGTAAACAAGCGAACATCCCAAAGCTATAGATCACCGCACGTGGAATGAGATTGGTTTGTAGTTTAAACAGATGATGGGTGAAAATGCCTTGTTTAAAGGCTTTGAGATCATATTGCTTACGCATCAATAGATGGCACACCACAAGTGCTGTGAGGGTGCCGATCAATGAGCCAAGGGGCAAGCCCTTGGTCACATGCGGCATTGTCGTGCCAATGGTGGATAAGATGATGATAAAACGCATTGCACGGTCGCACACAGGATCGCGGCCAAAGAAGTAGTAGTAACAATAGGCAATCACCAACAGATAGAGATAAAAGCCCCATGAAAGGTGTAACCATCGCCCCACATAGGTGCTTGAGATGATGAGCGTCATCCAAAAGAGGATGTACCAAAAGTTACTGCGATCTTCGTTTGCAGTATAAAGGGAATATGTACAGAGCACCGCAAATGAGGTCCATGCGATGCCACCTTGAATGCCCACAAAAGGGTAGACAATCAATGCACTGATGAACATGCTGCCAATGAAGACAAAGCTGTCACGGCAGTAAAAGTTTTGGGATATGAATTTCATAGCAGGTGTCAATCTTCAATATAAACGATACAATGGAGGACTCACTATTATAATGCCAATTAAAACTATGGATAAAAATCAAATTCGTCATGTGATCTTTTTGATCATTGCTGCTGTCTTGATCTACTCCTTTCAGGGTCATCCAAGTTGGGTAGAGTTGTGTTCAGGCTTAGCCTTCTTTTTATTCGGCATGCAATGCATGACCGATGGCTTACAGCAACTGGCCGGTGGTAAATTGGAAAAGCTCCTGGCAAAAAGCACCGCAAAGCGTTGGAAAGGGTTGCTCTTTGGTGCCGGTTCCACCATCGTTCTACAGTCTACCACGGTGGTTTCGCTCTTGATCATTGCTTTTATTAATGCATCCCTCATCACGCTTGCCGGTGGCTTTACCATTATGCTTGGGGCATACATCGGTTCAAGCAGCGGCGTTTGGTTATTGGCGCTGGCAGGACAAAGTGTCAGTTTAGCTGTGTTGACCTATCCATTGTTGATTTTGGGGGTTTTGGCATCATTTAATGGTGATAAAAGTAAAGCGCTCGGGCGCGTTGTGATCGGCATTGCATTCATCTTTTTGGCCATCACTCACATGAAAACAGGGTTTTCAGATGTCACCACGGAATTTGATTTTGCCTCGTTTGACATCGTAGGATTTTGGCGATTTTTCATCTTATTAACGGTGGGATTTTTGGCCACAATGGTGCTGCAATCGAGCCATGCAACCATTATGTTGATTCTAACGGCGCTTGATTTATCACAAATCACGTTGAATGATTCATTCATCCTAACAATTGGTGCACTCCTTGGCAGTACAGTTTCAACGTCGATCATTGGTTTTTTAGGTGGAAGCCGAGATGGTAAGCGCTTAGCATTGGCGCATTTGGTCTTTCATTTGGTGATTGCAGTCGTGATTTTATTGTTGTTAAGTCCGATTCGTCAAATGATTGATGCCATTGGCCATGGGTTAATGTTGAATGATTTGATGCAGCTTGCCCTTTTTCATACGCTTTTTAATGTCGTGGGTGTTGCGATTTTTTGGGGCGTGCAGTCAAGATTATTGGAGGCATTAAAGCGCATCATCAAAGATGAAGAAAAACCACCGGTCTTGGTGGAGCCGCAAGAGCTCATTCATCAAGAAGAAGTGACATCCAAATATCTGTTGGAAGCATCATTGTCGGTACCCGCGGCGGCGATGGGCGCCGTGTTTCAAGAGATCCGCCACTTAGGGGAAGTGAGTGCAGAGGTGATCTGCTTATCATTGAACATCTCTCTTGAAGATGTGACCGATGGGGAAGTGAATGAAGCAGCCTTTGCAGACAGTCATGATCGCACAGCGGTGGATGCCAATTTGCTGTATAATCATTATGTTAAGGGATTGTATGGCAACATTCTCATTTACATGAGCCGCATCCATTTTACCGATGCTAAAGAGATGGAATATTACCAATCGTACCTACTCAATTGTCAAATGGTGGTGCTGTCTATGGTGGATTCTGTCAAATCAAGCCGCCATCTGCAAAAGAACTTCAACCGTTATCTTGCGGCAAAAGAGGGCATCATGCAGACTTTTTACCAAGACCTTAAACTTTACTTACTCACCAATTTAAAAGCGATGTATGAACTGAGCAAAACCTTTGATGAGGATCTGTGTGATCCCGTTAAAAGGGCGCATCTGCTTGAGGAGATTCAGGCGCAATTAGAAAAAGGCAAACAGTTTGAACGCGTCTTTCGCCATGAGATTTTCATTGCCGGGCGTGATCAAAAAGTCAATGCCTTTAATACAGGTTCTGTGATGAATGATTTAAGTTATTGTCGCCGTCTTGTGAAAAGTCTATTTGACATCATGTTATTAACGCTTGAGAGCCAAACATATCCCTTTGCCAATGATGATGTTGAACACCCAGATAAGGAAATCGTAGATGATTAAAGAATCTTTAAAGATTCATGGACATAAACAATTTGAAATTAAACAGCGGGTCTCGTTTGACCACGCAAAAACCAAAGACATTAAGTATCATGTGGAGACTTATTTCTTTTTACCCGCGGCATTACAGATCAATCCGCAATCATATTCCGCCGAAGAGTTTCGCCGCTCTTTTAAAAATTATGTGCGCTTAAGCCCCGCAACCCACAAGCTCAAAAGTTTTTATAAAATCGATGGCGTGATTGAAGCCTTAAAGGCGGATTTAGAAGCCTGGCAAACAGAAACGGTGGATTTATCGGATTATGAAAATGCCTTAAAGCGCATCGCTTTGACTTATAAACGCAGCCTTCGTCTCTCTGTGAAGGGCTTATTAAAAGGGCCGAATCAAAAGAGTGAAGCGGGCACACAGCAGCTGCTCGCTGACATTGAAGCAAGCATTGCCGCGTATCGTTCATTGCAACCTTTGTGTGCGGCGATTGAAGACAAAATTGTCTCAAAAGCCTTTGCATATTGTGATGAATACATCTCATGGGTCACCACATTTTATCTGCGTAAACTCATCACTGAACGCAATATGCCGCTGCGCCGTGCCATCAGTGATGTTTGGCGCGAAGAGATCATGTATCGGGAGGAGAATTATCCTGAAAGCATCGCAACGCCCGGCGAAAGCAACGAAAAGGTGCTCTATCGTTGGAGCACGCTGCGCCGTTACATCAATCGTTATCTCTTTTTAGACATCAGCCATCGCAAAGGTGCCCCGTTTATTTGGCACACCATTTATGCGATGATCGCGGCGGTGTCGATGCTTTTTACCTTTGCCATCATGTTCAATTGGCGAAGCGGCCGTTATGACACTTTGAGTTTTAAAGTGCTGCTCATTATGGTGGTGGCGTATATTTTCCGCGATCGTTTTAAGGACATCGGCAAAAAGAAGCTGCAAAAAATCTTTCAGCGTTGGCTGCCGGATCGTAAATTACTCATCTATAAGCAAGGCATTAAAAAGCCCATTGGGATTTGTCGTGAATCGTTTCGGTTCATTTCCCATTCAGCATTGCCCGAAGATGTGCGCATCATGCATCAAAAAACGTATGAGGAGATTTTACTCAACAATGAGCGCGAAGAGGATGTGTTGTATTATAAAAAAACGGTGCACCTCATCAATCAACCGGATTTATTTGAAAAAACCCGCTTTCCGATTGCGGACATCACGCGCTTTAATGTGACGGATTTTTTGCGTTACATCGATGTGGCATTTGAAGAGCTCCCTTTTTTAGAGGAAGATGAAACCCCGGTGCTTGGAGAGAAGAGCTATCATGTCTATATGATTCGGCGCATTCGCATTCAAGGGGATCAAGAAGGGCAAGAAAATCATGCCACTGAACTGGTGCGCATTGTGCTTAATGTCCATGGCATTAAGCGGTTAGAAGTGCTCCAACCGCTCGATTTTACTAAAAAATAATCACTCTTTGATCTCAAAGCCTTGGGCGCGAATGAGTTTATCCATAACGTTGAGATCCACTTTAAGATCATCGACATCATTGTCTGCCAGCTGCTTTTTAATCTGCACAAAGGCTTGCTGAATGCCGCGCAGTGATTGCAACGTTTTCGCATCAATGTCCATCTCAATGCTTTGTGTGTCATGCAAGGATTTGATGGTGCTGTAGCGCACAAGGGATTGATGGATCAAGGGCAAATAGCGATTTAAAAATTGTCCACCTGCGATTACATCGCGCGGATCGCGCTGCATGATTTTTAAAATGTCCACAGATTCTGTGCCAATGGATTCCACCACGATGGCCAAATCATAGGGCAATTGCGTTGTGTGTTCTTCAATGAGGCGAAGAATCTCAATGTGGCGGGCAAAAACAGCATAGGAGCGCGCCTCTTTTGCGGCGTTTTCTTTGGCAAGTTGTGCGGCCATTTGTCGCTCAATGTTCTCTAAATAACTGCGCTTTTCATCCTCTTTCATCAGGGCAAGATTGGCCAAATGCTTCACTGCTTTAGGCTTTAAGAAGCCTGTAACAATGGCAAGGGCAATGATGCCATAAATCCATATTGGCATGGCGCTCAAGATGGATGCGGGCATCTGAATGCTCGCAAAAGCCAGCGCTAACAAAGAGAGCGGAATGGTGAACCAAAAGCCCGTATTGCGCGTCTCTTTATCCAATAGATCAATAATGGTGGTGGTCAAACCGCCAAACAATAGTGCCACCGGCCACAATCCACCCACAACCGTTGCAGCAGCCACAATGAGGCCAAGCAAAGTTGCGGTATGATTTTTATGAAGGGGAAAGAGGCTGATGATCCCTAAATAGTTGCATAAAAACGTGGCGCCATAAAAGGGATCAATGCTGCTTGGGATGAAGAGTTTGAGCACTTGGGCTGTGATGCCACCTAAAAATGCTTTGCTGTGAAAGAGCATGCGTTTGACGGTGGTTTTCGCACCCTTAACCAACGCTTGACTGAAATCAATCTCTTCTTGGCGCAAAATGGGACCATCTTGCGTCTCCACAGATGTGACTTTAAAGATGTGTGTTTTGCGTTGAAATGGCAGATCTGACTCTTGATAACTCATCATCCCTCCGAGTAATTATTGGTATTTATCCACCACAGATGTGATGCGTTCGCGCAAATTGTCTTCCATTTGTGACAATTCAATCTCTACAGCTTTGCGTTTTTCACGGGCTTCTGTGGCGATCTTCATGGTCTCTTCAATGGTATTGACTAAGCGATTTTGTACATCTCTGATGGTTTCAATGTCCACGATGGAGCGTTCCACTTCTGTGGCTGTGGCAATGCTGTTTTGTTGAAGCATTTCGGCATTTTTACGCAGCAAATCATTGGTGGTGTCCGCCACATCTTTTTGTAGCTTGGCTGCTTTTTCTTGCTCTTGAAGGGAGAGCGACAACACAATTTGGCTTTTCCAAACCGGCAAAGTGGAGAAAATGCTGCCTTGAATTTTTTCTGCCAACTGTTGATTGTTGTTTTGAATGATGCGAATTTGTGGCGCAGTTTGCATGGCAATGGTTTTGGAGAGATTTAAATCATGTAAGCGGCGCTCAAAGCGATTGATGTTTTCCATCAAATCTTTCACTTTTTGGGCATCTAACAGATCTTTTGACTCATTGGCCGTAGCTTCAAGGGCAGGAAGCTCATGGGTGCGGACATTTTCAAGATGATGCTGGCCAGCTTTGATGAAAAGATCCAAATCACGATAGTAATCTAAATTTTTGGCATACAATAATTCTAACTGCTCATTATCGCGCAGCAATTGCACCATAGAGTTGTCTAAATGGCTTGCGATGGCATCGACTTGTTCTGTTAAATTGGTGTGATCAATTTTAACTTTTTCAGCCTTACGAAAGAGCCCGCCAATCACAGGAATGTTCGCTAAAAAACCGCTGGCTTGCTCTTCTTTGGTAAAAGGATCATATTCACGGATTTTTAATACCAAATTAGAGAGTTGATTGCCCACTTCGCCGGCATCTTTTGTTTTCACGCGGTTGAGTAACGTGTCAGAAAAACGGGCAATCTCTGCCATCGGCTTTGAACCATACGCTAAAAATTGCGTGGGATCATTGATGTTAATGGTTTCGCTGATGGCGGTGATCTCTGCTTGATTCGGTGCCAATTCGTTGAGGATTTTCTCTTCTGAGACAATGATCGCTTGATCGTTTTTAGTTTCGTTCATTGTGGTTCCTTATTTTTGATTCAGTTGTTTAAATTGAGCACGGCGCACTTTGATGGTCAAATAAGCACCGATGAAAAACAGCAGCAAACCGATGGGTAATACAATGTAAAAAGCCCATTGTTTTACCGGGGAAACATACTCTAATTTACCATAATCGCCCATCGGATAGCGAACCAAAAGTGTACTGTCCACCGGATGCGTTGTGGTATCCATCGATTCTGTGAGCTGATAGGTGATCTTTTCTGTGGGCGATGCTGCAAAGCGTACCCACGGATGATCGCCCTCATAGCGCACAATGGTGGCATCTGTGTAGATGAGCTCTTTGTCTAAATAGACAAAATAGCCGGCGCTTAACACTAAGGCTGCGCCCACTAAGCGCAATAAACGGGCAATGAAAGCTTGATTGAACATGGCATCTCCTATGCGTTGAGTTGATTGGTGATGGTTTCAATTTCATCACTGGCCATCAGCCAAGCCTCTTCGGCAGCGGATAATTCAGCGGCATACTGATCTTTTTGTGCGCTCAAGGCTTGGATGTCATCATGGCTTTTGGTTAAGTATGTATCACTGTCGCCTAAAATGTCATCTAACTGGGCAATTTTTTCCTCAATTTTTGCCATTTGTGTTTCAAATTTTGGCATGTCACGCTCTAATTTCTTTAGGCGAGCATTGAGGTTTTTGCGCTCATTGAAATCTAATTTCGCTTCAGTGGATTCTGTGGATGTCCCCGCAGCACTTTTCTCATCATTGCTGCGTTCAGTGACCACTTGTGTACGATAGCTCTCTAAATCGCCATCATATAAGCTCACACGATGATTGCGCACCACGGCAAATTGATCACAACACATCTCTAAAAGAGATGCATCATGGGAAACGATTACAACGCCGCCTTCAAAGGCTTGCAGCGCCATGGCTATGGCTTCGCGCATCTCTAAATCAAGGTGGTTTGTCGGTTCATCGAGCAGCAATAAATTGGGCTTTTGATAGACAATCATCGCTAAAGCTAAACGCGCCTTTTCGCCGCCAGAGAAGCGCTCGATGCTTTCTAAGGCTTTATCGCCATGGAAATCAAATTGCCCAAGGAAATTACGAATTTCTTGCGTGCTGATTAAAGGATCAAGCATTTGAATGTGCCACATTGGCGATTCTGTTACCGTCAAATATTCTAATTGATGCTGGGCAAAGTAACCGATGTTTAAAAACTCAGAAGCTGTATAGTCGCCATTTTCAATGCTCAATTGACCGGCAATCGCTTTAATCAAGGTGGATTTACCTTCACCATTTTTACCGAGTAAACCAAGGCGTGTATCGGGCGTTAATGTGAGGTTCACATTGTTTAAAATGGGTTTGCCCACTTCATAACCGATGGCAACATTGTCCATGGTTAGCAGCGGATCCGGTAAACGATCCGGCTTTAAAAATGAAAAGGTGAATTCATTGGTGGCGACAACCGGCGCAATGTCTGCCAATTTTGCCAAGGCTTTGACGCGGCTTTGCGCCTGTTTTGCCTTGGTGGCTTTTGCGCCAAAGCGGCGAATGAAGTTCTCTAAATGGGCTTTGGTCTTCTCATTTTTCTCATACATGGTTTGCTGCAAGATCAATTTCTCTGCGCGCATGCGTTGGAAATCTGCATAGTTGCCTTTGTAGAGATTTGCCTTTTGCTGCTCAAGGTGCAAAATGTAATTACAAGTGTGATCTAAAAACTCTTTATCATGGGAGATGATGATCAAAATGCCTTGATAACCTTTGAGCCAATTTTCTAACCAAACCACAGTTTCAAAATC
Source organism: Wohlfahrtiimonas sp. G9077 (assembly GCF_002252155.1). Classification (GTDB taxonomy): domain Bacteria; phylum Pseudomonadota; class Gammaproteobacteria; order Cardiobacteriales; family Wohlfahrtiimonadaceae; genus Wohlfahrtiimonas. The sequence goes on along the minus strand of NZ_NEFD01000001.1, from coordinate 285,516 downwards.
CAAATGGTTTGTGGGTTCATCGAGAAGCAAAATGTCAGAGCGGCACATCAAGGCTTTCGCGATGTTCAAGCGCATACGCCAACCGCCAGAGAAATGGGCAATCGGTTGATGAAGATCTTCAGGATCAAATCCCAATCCCGTCATTAAAGCGGCCGCGCGGCTGTCTGCTCGGTAACCATCGATGCGTTCAAGTTCTTGATGAATGTGGCTGATGGCGATCCCATCATTGGCAGCCAATGCTTTGTGTTCAGCTTGACGCAGTTCAATGAGTTCAGCATCACCAGAGAGCACATAATCAAACGCCGTTTGATCAATGTTGCGAATCTCTTGCTCCACATGCGCCATTTGCAAATGCGGCTGAATGTGCACATTGCCTTTATCTGCTTCATAGTGTCCTAAAATTAGGTTAAAGAGGGAAGTTTTGCCGGTCCCATTTTTGCCGACTAAGCCCACATGCATTTTATTGTGAATCTGCATGGAGAAATCTTCGATCAGCACTTTGGTGCCAACACGTAAGGTAATTTGGTTAAAATCTATCATTTTTTATCAATCAGTTAGAGAGTTGTTGCCAAAGGGCGAAGGCTTCTTGTGTGGCTTTGACATCATGAACGCGTAAAATTTTCGCGCCTTTTGTCAAACACCAAAGTGCAGCACTCACATTGCCAATAATGCGTGCTTTAGCATCATGGACGCCCGTTAAATGGCCAATGAGGCGTTTGCGTGATAAGCCAATGAGCATCGGAAATGGCAGGGCAGTTAACTGTTCCAATTTTTGTAACAGCTCAATTTGCTCCGCTGTGGTTTTACCAAAGCCAAAGCCGGGATCAAAGATCAGGCGGCTTTGCTCTATGCCATGAGCAGCCAATGTTGTAGCGCGCTCATGGCAAAAGTCGATGATGCTTTGCGTGATGTCCGTATGCTCGGTTTCTGTATGCATGGCATCGATGGGTTGATCTAAATGCATCACTACCAAATCCACATCCGCATGTGCCACCGCAGCAATGGCCGATGCATCGCGAAAACCATTGATGTCATTGATGATGTCGACACCTAAATCCACCATGGCCGCCATCGTTTCTGGATGATAGGTATCAATGGAGATCAGGGCAGGGAGTTTGCCCACAAGGGCAGAAACCACAGGCATTAAGCGGGCAATTTCTTCATCACTGCTGATTGGCAATGCTTTGGGGTTGGAGGATTCTGCACCGATGTCAATGATGACCGCACCTTCAGCAGCGAGTTGATGGGCGCGCATAATGGCATCTTCTGCAGCAAAATAATCGCCACCATCAGAAAAGGAGTTCGGCGTGGCATTGACAATCCCCATAATGATGGGTTCGGGGGCATGTAATAATTCAGAGAGACTCGCGTGAGTCATTGTCATCTCCTAAAAAAAGACAACCTTCTATGAATCATAGAAGGTTGCATGGATGAATCAGTGTTTATTTAGATTCAGTCACTTGTGCTTCTGTGACATCACCCGTGACCTTCTCAGGCAGTGAGGTTACATCTTGTGGCGAGATCAGCTCACCTTCCACTTGCAGTAATTCAGCAGAAGGTTTGGCATAGGACAATCGTCCCGCTTCACGGAAGGCTAAGGCAGATTTTTCAAACTCACCTTGCTCCAATAAAATTTCAGCCAATAAGTGATGCACTTCAGGGATTTGATCATCAATGGCCAATGCTTGTTGAAGTGCCGTTAAGGCCTCTTCTAATTGCTTGGTTTGATAATACAATCTTGCCACAGCAAGGGCAGCATAAGCGCTGTCAGGATGCTGCGTCGCAAACTGCTTGGCATGTTTGATGTAGATTTTAAAATCCCCTGTGTATAAATGACCATATGCCGTGATGACCAAATCATTCCACTCTTTTTTCAACGAGTAACGCAGCGCTTCTTCCGCTTCATTGACATTGCCGGCATACAAAAGTTTTTCAGCATAATTGACCACAACGCTTGGCGTTACTTTAATGTTGTTTGGAATCACTTCCCACAACGCTTTGAGTTTATTGCCATTGTGTTCAGCGCCAATGTGATCAATCAAAGCCACATACAGCTCAGGCTCGATGGCTAAGCGCTCATCTTTGGGCAATGATTTATGAAGCGCCGGCATGATTTGATAAAGTTGATCATATAAGCCTTGTTTTTCATATGCTTTGGCCAATGCCACCAAAATGCGGTGATGATCACCTTTTTCTTGGCGAATGCGCTCAAGGACAGTTTGCGCTTTTTCAGGCGCATCCCATTCATTGAGAAGCTCACCCATCATGATGCCCGCATGTAAACGATTGTGTGTATCACTCAATGTTTCAACGGCACGCAAATATTGATCACGTTGTTCTGTTTTGCCTTGCATTTGTGCTGCGCGCGCTGCACCAATGTAACAAAAACTTGGATTGGGGCTGCTTTTAGCGGCAGATAAATGGAGTGCTTCGGCTAAATCAGGCTTATTCTCAAGCATGGCCAATTCGGCGCGGGACATTTTGCGGCTCGCGCTTTTTTCGCTTCTTAGATCTGCACTGCGTTTTAAAAAGCTTGGCAAACCAATCACTCTGAACAAAAAGCGCAATAACACATAACCCACCACAAAAAAGATGAGGCCACTGAAGAAGAAGCCTGAAAGGGTCATCATCAATGAGAAATCTTTTTGGGTAAATAGGTTTTTACCGGTGATGATCACCATGCCTGGATCTTTTTCCACCAAGAGAAATAAGAAAATGGCCAGGGCAAAGGGGATTAAAAACCAGCCCAATGCTTTGAAAAAACGCATCATAATCCTTCTCCTCTATAGTTCAACATAGAGGCATCGAAGGATTTTAAAATCGGATCGATGTTGAGATTGTCGTGGGCAACATTCACATTCAACAACTCATTGAGCGCCGCTAACACTTGATGATAAGTTTCATCATTCGGGCTAAAGTAGTTGGTGAGCAATGTGCGTGCAGCCTTCAAAGATTCTTGATACGTCACGGCTTGATGCTGTAATAACGCTAAGCGTGCAGTGGTCAATTGCATTTGCATGTTTTGCTTTAATAATACTTCATCAGTGATGGACATTAACTCAGGCGCCGCTGTGCGTTCTTGGGTCACAATGAACACAGGTTTGATTTTATCCACAGCTTTGGAATACCAAGGTTTGGCATTCGGATCATCATTGGCGGCCTCTTTATCCACTTCTGATTTAAAGCTGTTTTTAAGCTCACCTAAAATGTCGTCAGATTTGGTGTCAATGCCAGGGACAGCATCAATCAAATGTTGAATGCGCGTGGCATATTCAGCACGATTGATGGTTGGGATCTCTTGTAATTTGACGATCTCACTTTGAATGAGATTATTGGTTTCGCTGAATTTGGCATTGGCAGTTGCCATCAAACGCTCACTGGCCTCTTTAAGAATGTTCACAGCTGCTGTGGTGTCTTCTTCAAAGGTGAGTTTAAAGTTGGCTAAATTCAGTAAATATTGTGCTTGGCTTAAGTTTAAAAGGTCAATGTCTGTTTTGGCAGATAAATGCTCTTCTAATGTGTTTAATGCAGCGATTTTGCTGTTGATTTCCACAAGCTGAGACGTCAAACGGTTTTGCGTTTTTACAGCATCCGACTGCGCATCATTGGCCATTTTACCAATGTGCGTGATGGATTGATCTAAATTGCTAACCACCGATTCAAATTGTTGGATATGATCTTTCAATTGATTGTAGCGATTGCTCGCTGTGCCGCTGTCCGCTTGTAGATTGCTAATGGCTGAATCTAACGTGCCAACGCGCTGCTGCAAGGCTAAGAGATTTTGTTGCTGTTGCTTTTGGGCATCGCTTAAATCTGTAAAATTAGAGGATTGACCGCGTTCAGTGGCCACAGTTTTTTGAAGATTGGTCAAAGCATTGGACAAATTTTCAAGTTCTGTTTTTTGTTGCACAATTGTACGATTGAGTTCTTGTGTACGTGTGCTTTCATCTGAGACCTGTAAAAATGCAAACGCACCAACGCCAATGCCAACAACGCCAAGCGCGAGGGCTAATAAGGACAAAGATTTGCCTGATTGTGGGGCAGGGGCAGGTTGTGTGACGTGTTGAGGCTTGACTTCTGGTTGTTCTTCTTTGACAGCATCGACAGTGTTCGCCACATTGAGCTCAGGCTCTGGCAATTGTGTGGTCTCTTTATCATTCGGTTCAGTCATGGATGAATCCTCAGGGGTTGAATCAAAAGTGGATAAAAGCAAGTGTGGGGCAGCCTCAACCAAGGCTTGCCACATGTCTTGACTCACAGCGGATGGCGCTGTGATGATGTGAATGTAACCAAGCGTTCTGACATAATCGGCAAGGCGCTCGCTTGCCACAATCAATGGGCGATCTGTTCTGTGAGCGTCCACTGAAAATGCCGCGTCATGGTAAGCGGCGAAGGCTTCTTGGCTCGAGACTAAAATCGTTACCGGATGGTGTTTTGCGTAATCCATCACGGCGGTGAGATCAATCTGCGTCGGACGATCACGGCGGTAGACATCCACATATTGTGCGATGGCGCCCATCGCTGTCATGGCATCGGCCAATAAGCGGCGGCCACCTTCGCCACTATAAATGGTGATGGTTTTGCCCGTTAAATCCAAAGTGCTGAGCTTTTCTAGAAGCTTTTCAGAAGTGTATGGCGCATCTCCTTGAATGATCGGAGCATCAGTCAAGGCTTCTAAACGCTTAGTTGTGCCAGCACCGATGGAAATGCATGGCGTTTTTAATGAAAAATCCAAGCCAAAACGCACGGCATAATCCACAGCATTTGGGCTTGTAAAGGCCCAATAATCACTGGATTGTGCAGCTTGTGTACAGCCTTCTGTGGCGGCATCTGTATTTTGGGGCTCTAAAATGACAAGGCAAGGCACATTGAGTGCATGACCATGATGATCATTGATTTGATTCACTAAAAATTCAGATTGATCCGCCGGGCGCGTGATGACAACGCCCAACTGTTTTAAATCAACAGATGGAACGTTGACTTCAGGCGCTAAAACCGGCGCTGCATTTTTTTTGAGTGCGGCTTTTTTATTTTTTTTCGCCATAAATACTCCTTAAAAACTCATCGGCGCCTTTACTGAGCAGCTCTTGGGCTAAGCGATGCCCTAAATTCTGTGCATCTAAAGGATCGCCCACCATTTCTGCATAGATGATTTCATTGGTGTCAATGTTGCCCACTAAACCACGAATCCATAGCCCTTTTTCTGTGAGCTCTGCATAGCCTGCAATCGGTGCTTGGCAACCGCCATTTAAAGTGGCATTAAAGGCGCGCTCTGCAGCCACACAGACAGCAGTATCATCATCATTTAATAGGGAGATGATTTGGCGCACTTCATCGTTGTTGCGATTGCATTCGATGCCAATGGCACCTTGGCCAACGGCGGGTAAGGAAATGTCTTGAGAGATCTCTTCACTGATGCGATGGTCAAACCCTAAACGTTTAAGGCCAGCGGTGGCTAAAATGATGGCATCAAATTCGCCGGCATCTAATTTCGCTAAACGTGTATTGACATTGCCGCGCAAATCTTTGAGTTGTAAATCTGGGCGCAGCGCCATCAATTGCACACGACGACGCAATGAGCATGAACCCACCACAGCATTTTGTGGCAATGTTTTGATGGTGTAATTGTGATTGCTCACCAAAGCATCACGAGGATCTTCGCGCTTCATCACAACCGGGACAATCAAGTCTTCAGGCAGCTCTTTTGCCATCGGTACGTCTTTCATGGAGTGAACAGCAATGTCTGCTCGGCCATCTAATAACGCAACTTCCAATTCTTTGATGAATAAACCTTTGCCGCCAATTTTACTGAGCGGAGAGGATAACAGTTGATCCCCTTTGGTGGTCATGCCGAGTAATTGAACATCCATCTCTGGGAAAAATTCTAGGATTTTACTTTTCACATGTTCAGCCTGCCATAGTGCGAGCGGACTTTCTCGAGTTGCAATTGTTAGGGTTTTTAAAGACATCTCACATTCTCTTCATATAAAAATGGTATAACGGACATAGAATACAATAATTGGAGCAAAACTTATAGCCTTAGTTATATAATGGCGCTTTAGGTATGATCAAGCGAATGTAAGGAGGCAACATGAAAAAATGGTTACTCACTTTAGCCGTTGTGATGACTGCAATTTTAGCATCGGGCTGCGCATCTGGCGTTGCACCGAAAAGTGATGTGAATGTCACAGGTGGCAGCGGTGCACAAATGTATGGCAGCATCCGCATGGGCGGCGCTTATCAATTATGATTGACAATACACAAAGGACAAGCATGACAGTTCCCATCATCACCATCGATGGCCCGGGCGGCGTCGGCAAAGGCACGCTCGCATTAACACTTTCCCAAAAACTCGGTTGGCACTTATTAGATTCAGGTGCCATTTATCGCGCATATGCCATTTTTGCGATGGATCATCAGATTGATTTAGACGATGAAGATGCATTGGTGGCCATGAAAGATCAATTTTCCATGCGCGCTAATCCAACGGAGAAAGGCGTTGAGATCTTCGTTAACGATGAGAATGTCACAGAGCGTTTACGCATGGAAACCACCGGCAGCAGTGCATCCATCATTGCAAAGCATCTTAAAGTGCGTGATGCGCTGTTTCATTATCAAAGGGATTGTGCCGTCATGCCAGGGCTCATCGCCGATGGGCGCGATATGGGAACCGTAGTTTTTAAAGATGCGCCCCTTAAAATATTTTTAACGGCAACGGCAGAAGTTCGCGCCGATCGTCGATATAAACAGTTGATCAGCGTGAATGAATCTGTTAATATTGCGCAGATTTTGAGCGAGATTAAAGCGCGAGATGAACGTGATCAAAACCGATCAGCCTCTCCACTTGTGCCTGCTCAGGATGCTGTGATCATTGACACATCAGATTGTACGCAAGAAGAGGTGTTTGATCAGGTTTGGCAGTTGGCAAAAGATCGTCAATTGGTGGGCTAGCATCAGTCGGGTGGTGATAAGGAATTATTACCTTTTTTATTTTTTAAATTTTAACCGGTCAATTTGAATATTTTTAGATTTGAAAGATATTTAGAGCGATCATCTACAGAGTACATATTATTATGCTAAGTTTTGCTGAGTTATTTGAACAATCCATTCAAGAAAAACCAGAAGTTGGTTCTATCATTGAAGTTACCGTTGTTGCGATTAGTAAAGAATTCGTAATCGTTGATGCGGGTCTTAAAAGTGAAGGCCGTATCCCTGCTGAACAATTCCAAAACGAAAATGGTGATTTAGAAGTACAAGTTGGCGATAAAGTTGACGTTATTCTTGAGTCTGTTGACGATGGTATGGGTGAAACTCGCTTATCTCGTGAAAAAGCTAAGAAAGCAGAAATTTGGGCTCGCCTTGAAAAATCTCTTGAAGCTGACGAAATCATCAAAGGTGTTATTTCTGGCAAAGTTAAAGGTGGCTTTACTGTTGACATCGGTGAGATCAAAGCATTCTTACCAGGTTCTTTAGTAGATGTTCGCCCAGTTCGCGATGCTTCTTACTTAGAAGGCAAAGAATTAGAACTTAAATTAATTAAATTAGATCCTAAACGCAACAACATCGTTGTATCTCGTAAAGCAGTGGTTGAGAAAGAATACTCAGCAGAACGCGAAGAGTTATTAGCGAACTTGAAAGAAGGCGATAAGATCAAAGGCGTTGTTAAGAACTTAACTGATTACGGTGCGTTCTTAGACTTAGGCGGTATCGATGGTTTGTTACACATCACAGATATGGCTTGGAAACGTGTTCGTCATCCTTCTGAAATCGTTGAAATCGGTCAAGAAATCGAAGTTGTATTGTTGAAATTCGACCGCGAACGTAACCGTGTTTCTTTAGGCTTGAAACAATTAGGTAACGATCCATGGCACGAATTATCAGTACGTTTCCCAGCTGGCGCGAAAGCAAAAGGTGCGGTGAGCAACATTACTGATTACGGTTGTTTCGTTGAAATCGAAGATGGTATCGAAGGTTTGGTTCACGTTTCAGAAATGGATTGGACAAACAAAAACGTTAACCCAGCTAAAGTTGTAACAATCGGCGAAGAAGTTGAAGTTGTAATTTTAGAAATCGACGAAGAACGTCGTCGTATCTCTTTAGGTATGAAACAAGTGACACCTAACCCATGGATCGAATTTGCTGATAAATACAGCAAAAATGATCGTGTGAAAGGTCAAATCAAATCCATCACTGATTTCGGTATCTTCATCGGTTTAGATGGCGGTATTGATGGTTTGGTTCACTTGTCTGACATCTCTTGGAACGAATCTGGCGAAGAAGCTGTTCGTAACTTCAAGCGTGGTGACGAAGTAGAAGCAGTGGTATTGGCTGTAGATGCAGAACGTGAGCGTATCTCTTTAGGCATCAAACAATTAGACCAAGACCCATTCTCTAACTTCTTAGCAGATCATGATAAAGGCAGCATCGTAACTGGTACTGTAATTGCTGTAGATGCTAAAGCTGCAACGATTGATTTAGGCGAAGGCGTTGAAGGTTCTTTACGCGCTGCTGACGTTTCTAACGAGAAAATCGAAGACGTTCGCAACGTATACAATGTTGGCGATAAAGTGGAAGCTAAATTCGTAAACGTTGATAAGAAAAACCGCACAATCGTTTTATCTGTTAAAGCAAAAGATCAAGCTGAAGATGCACGCGCAATCGCTGATTACTCTGCAAGCAAGAGCTCAGTGGGCGGTACTTTAGGTGATTTGTTGAAAGAGCAAATGAAACAACAGTAATCTAAAGCAATTTAGGTGAATGAATAAAAGCCATTACGAAATGTAATGGCTTTTTTTACTGATGTGGGACGCATTGGTAGTGCGATTGAGTGATTGAGCAGGATTGGTTTGAATAAAACAGTAACTTTATGATAAAGTTGTGCCTTATTTCAGATTAAGTGGTGCCCAATCACTGAATCATGAGGGGATTTTAGAAGAATTGTGTACTAGAATAGTACTGTCAGTGTGTATAAAGAGGTTTATAGGAATGACTAAGTCTGAATTAATTGAAAAACTAAGCGCTAAATACCCACGTATTCCAGCGGCGGAAATTGAAAAAGGTGTGAAACTCATTTTAGAGCACATGAGTGACACATTGGTTTCAAATAACCGCATTGAAATCCGCGGTTTTGGTAGTTTTTCTTTGCGTTATCGTGAGCCAAAAATTGGCCGCAACCCTAAGACTGGGGATGCTGTTGAGTTGAGCGGTAAATATGCCACTCACTTTAAGCCTGGTAAGCTCTTAAGAGAACAGGTGAACGATAGCCGCAACAAATTTAAAATTCACTAAAATCAAGTCCCTTCTCACGAAGGGATTTTTTTATGGTATAACGTCTATTCGTTCGTTTGAGTCTGATAATTTCACTGAAAGAAGTAAAAAAATTCAGTATAATTATCGGATTTTGTTATGTTGTGAGTTTGTTTGAGGAAAACATGCCAATTTATCAATATAAATGTGACAATTGTGGTCACGAGTTTGAAGCATTACAGAAAATTTCTGCAGATCCATTGGTTGAATGTCCAGAGTGCAAGGCGCCGCGCTTAGCAAAACAAGTGACAGCGCCAAACTTTCGTTTGAAAGGTTCAGGTTGGTATGAAACGGATTTTAAATCCAGTAACCAAAAGAATTTGGCCAGCCAAGATTCTGGCAGCTCTGCTCATCAATGTGGTTCTAGCTGTTCTCACAAACATTAATTTAATTCAAAACGTTTAAAGGTAAACTTAATTATGATGCGTTCTCATTATGCGGGCTTGGTTTCAGAAGCTCTATTAGATCAAACTGTCACGTTGACTGGCTGGGTTCATCGCCGTCGTGACCATGGTGGTGTTATTTTCATCGATTTACGTGACCGTGAAGGCATTGTGCAAATCGTAATCGACCCAGAAGTGACGCCCGCTGATCAGTTCAAAGAAGCAGAACGCATTCGTAATGAGTTTGTGATTCAGGTGGTGGGCAAAGTGCGCATGCGCCCTGAAGATATGTTCAATGACAAATTGGTGTCCGGTAAAATTGAAGTGATCGCAACAGCATTGACCATTTTAAACAAAGCCGATGCATTGCCATTCCAAGTGGATGATGAAAATACTTCTGAAGAGGTGCGTTTAAAATATCGCTATTTAGATTTACGCGGTAAAAAAATGCAATATAACTTAATGCTTCGTTCTAAAGTAACGCGCGCAGTGCGTGATTATTTGGATGATGCGGGCTTTTTAGACATCGAAACCCCATTTTTAACCAAAGCCACGCCAGAAGGTGCGCGTGACTATTTGGTGCCATCACGTACATATCCTGGTGAGTTCTTTGCATTGCCACAAAGCCCACAACTCTTTAAACAAATTTTAATGATGAGTGGTTTTGACCGTTATTATCAAATCGTGCGTTGTTTCCGTGATGAAGACTTGCGTGCGGATCGTCAGCCTGAATTCACACAAATTGATATTGAAACCTCTTTCTTAGAGGAAAAAGACATCATGGCGATGGCAGAAGACATGATTCGTAAAGTGTTCAAAAAAGCCATCAATGTTGATTTAGCAGAATCATTCCCAGTGATGACATATGCAGATGCCATGTACAAATATGGTTCAGATAAGCCGGATTTACGCATTCCGTTAGAATTCATTGATGTGACAGACATCATGAAATCCACTGAATTTAAAGTGTTTAAAGACGCTGCAAACATGGCAAAAGGCCGCGTGGTTGCGTTAAATGTCCCAAATTCAGCGGATAAATTGTCCCGTAAAGACATCGATGAATTGACGAAATATGTGGGCCGTTATGGCGCACGTGGTTTAGCGTACATCAAAGTGAACAATGTGGCGGAAGGCCGTGAAGGTTTGCAATCACCGATCACTAAATTCTTAGATGACGCAACAATTGAAGCGTTATTAAAAGCAGCCGATGCCAAAGACAATGACATCATCTTCTTTGGTGCGGACAAAGCAAAAGTGGTGAATGATGCCATTGGTGCGCTTCGCATTAAATTGGGTGAAGATTTGAACTTGATGACTTGTGAATGGGCGCCAATGTGGGTGATCGATTTCCCAATGTTTGAATACGATGAAGATGAAAAACGTTATGTGGCGGTTCACCATCCATTCACAACGCCAAAAGATGGCATTGAATCATTGAAAAATGATCCTGAAAATGCAGTGGCCAAAGCGTATGACATGGTGTTAAACGGCACTGAGCTAGGCGGTGGTTCTGTGCGTATTTATCAGCCTGAAGTTCAATATCAAGTATTTGATTTATTGGGTATTTCTAAAGAAGAAGCCGAAGAGAAATTCTCCTTCTTATTAGATGCATTAAAATATGGTGCGCCGCCACATGCAGGTTTAGCGTTTGGTTTAGATCGTTTGATCATGCTCATGACGCACGCTAAATCCATCCGTGAAGTGATTGCCTTCCCGAAAACACAAACAGCATCCTGCTTGATGACAGATGCACCGTCAATGGCTAATCCTAAGCAATTAAAAGAGTTATCCATTGAAGTGAAATTGCCTGAAGTGAAAAAAGAAGAGGCATAATCTTTAGATTGATCCACAAAAAAGCCATCGTTGATGGCTTTTTTTATGAGCGCAATAGATAAAATTAACTGCGATTGTGGGTGAGAATGTTTCACATTCAGCAGAATTCATGCATAATGGTGCACTTTATTGATTAGATAGGAACCAAGACATGGAAGGCCGTAAAATAGGTGTTTTGCTGGTGAATCTTGGCACACCGAAATCACCGACAGCAAAAGATGTTCGTCCATATTTGCGCGAATTTTTAAGTGATCCGCGCGTGATTGAAGTGCCTAAATTTATTTGGTTCTTCATTTTAAATGGCTTTATTTTAACCACTCGCCCAAAGGATTCGGCAGAAAAATATGCCACCGTTTGGACGGAACGGGGTTCTCCGCTTTTATACATCACACAAGATCAAGCCACCGCCCTTGAAAAAGTCTTGCCAGAGAATTATGACGTTGTCGTGGCGATGCGTTATGGTGAGCCATCGATTGAGCAGGGCTTAGATCAATTGATTGCTAAGAAAGTCGATAAAATCATCATTTTGCCGTTGTATCCGCAATATTGTGCGGCCACAACAGCCACAGTGTTTGATGCGGTTGCCGATACATTAAAAGCGCGCCGTTATTTCCCAGAAATTCAGATGCTCAGCGATTATTATGATCATCCTGTGTACATTGATGCGTGCCGCGCAAAAATTGAGGAAGGCTTAGGCGATACAGCAATTGATGAGCTTGTGTTATCCTATCACGGTATGCCAAAATCAACCTATGAGAAAGGTGATCCATATTATGATCAATGTATGGCCACCACAAAACTCATTGAAAAGGCGTTGAATCGTCCTGACTTGAAAATCACCACGGTGTTTCAATCAAAATTTGGTAATGTGGAGTGGTTAAAACCTTATTCCTTTGAATATTTGCCAAGTTTACCCGCTCAAGGCGTGAAACGAGTTGCCGTGTTTTGCCCAGGCTTCAGTGCGGACTGCCTAGAAACCATTGAAGAAATGGGCGTTGAAAACAGAGACTACTTTATGGAGAAAGGGGGTGAATATTATCAGTTCATTCCATGCCTCAATACAGAAGCTCTGCACATTGAGATGATGAAGCAATTGATTGTGGATTCTCATTAATCTTCCATCAGGAGTAAACATAGATGAAAAAAATTAATGCTATTGTTGTAGGTTCCGGTAACGTGGGTTTAAAAGTTATCGATGTCTTATTACAAACGAAAGATTTTAATTTAGTGGGCGCGATTCGCCGTAGTGGTGAGCCAATTGCTCAATACCCTAATGTTGTGGTTAAAACATCTGTGGATCAGTTCAGTGAGAAGATTGATGTGGCATTTTTAGCCATTCCAACACGTCAAGTGCCAGAACAAGCCAAAGCCTATTTAGCCAAAGGCATTCATACGGTCGATAGCTATGACATTCATTCCAGTATTTTAGAAGTGCGCAGTGAATTGAATGAAGTGGCGCGTGCGAACAATGCTGTGGCCATCGTTTCTTCAGGCTGGGATCCCGGTACAGACTCCATCGTGCGTGCAATGTTAATGGCCATGGCACCCAATGGCATGACATACACCAACTTTGGCCCAGGCATGAGCATGGGGCACACGGTGGCAGTCAAAGCCATTGAAGGCGTGAAAGATGCCTTATCCATGACAATGCCAACGGGCGCAGGTGTGCATCGCCGCATGGTGTATGTAGAATTATCGGAAGGTGCAACCCCTGAAATCGTTGAAAATCTCATTAAAACAGATCCTTATTTCATTCATGATGAAACACATGTTAAATTTGTGGATGATGTGAATTTGTTAAAAGATGTGGGTCACGGTGTGGAATTGACGCGTAAAGGTGCTTCAGGCACATCGGGCAATCAGAACTTTATGTTCAAAATGTCCATCGACAATCCTGCATTGACAGCGCAAGTGATGGTGTCAAGTGGTCGTGCTGCAATGCGTCAAGAGAAAGGCGCATACACGTTGATTGAAATTCCAATGGTGGATTTCTTAGAAGGTGAGCGCGAAGATTGGATTAAGGCACTCGTATAATGAAAGCATGGATGGCGGTTTGTATGCTCTCGCTTGCATTATATGGGCAAGGGCATGCCAATGAAACCGTCATTCATGGCAGTTACGCCAACGGCTGTTTTGCCGGTGGCGTCACCATTCCCATTCGCGGCATCGGTTATGAACAAGTGCGCCCAAGTCGCGCACGCAATTATGGCGATGCCGCTTTATTATCTTTGATTCAATACTTAGGGCAATTTGCCAACACCCAAAATGCAACAGTGATTTTAGGGGACATGTCACAAGCGCATGGCGGGCGCATGCCTTATGGCCATGCCAGTCATCAAATTGGATTGGATGTGGACATTTGGTTTGAGCGCGTTGGTGCATCTGGCTTAAAACCCAATGAAAAAGAGTCGTTAGAAACGCCTTCATTGGTCAATGCCAAAACGGGTCAAGTGGTCAATTGGCATCCTTATTATCGTGATTTATTGCATCAAGCGGCATTGTATCCACAAACAGAGCGGATTTTTGTCAATCCCGTCATCAAAGCCCATTTATGCGCCACTGAGAAAGATCCCTCATGGTTATATAAAATCCGACCGTGGTTTGGGCACGATTCCCATTTTCATGTGCGTTTAAAATGTCCGAATAATCAACCTTATTGTGTGCCACAAGCGTCTGTTACCAAAACTTCCGGATGTGATGCCGATTTAAACAACTGGATCAAAGATCAGCAAGAGATTGCCCTTGGCCGTAAAAAACCAATGAGCAATAAAAAAGCACCGCAGAAACCTGCGATGCCAAAAGCGTGCGAGACAATTTTACTTCGTCGGTGATGCATCCAGTAACTCTTTGACCAAACGCACACGACGGGCAATTTCTGTCCAATTACCATCATTGATTAAGCGTTTTTCCACCATCCAGCTCATGCCGCAAGCAATGACGCGATCAATCGCCAAATAATCTCTAAAATTACTGTCGTTGATACCGCCTGTTGGGATCAACTGAATCTCTTGATAAGGTGCTAAAATCGCTTTAATCATCTCAATGCCGCCTGAGGCTTCAGCAGGGAAGAACTTCATGGTCGTCACGCCATAATTGAGTGCCATTTCAATGGCCGTAGGACTATTGACGCCCGGAACAATCATGACACCTAAATCTTGTGCCGTTTGAATGGTGCGCGGATTACAGCCTGGGCTGACTAAAAAGTCAGCATCAGATGTATAGGCCAATTTTGCTTGCTCAGGATTAATGATGGTGCCGGCGGCAACGGTTAAATCAGGATAATGATCTTTAATGGCCTTTAAAATGTCGGAGGCATTTTTTGAGCGAAAGGTCACCTCAAGGATCGGCAATGCTTCTTTGATTAAAATGTCAGCCAATTTTAAGCCATCTGAGATGCTGTCGATCACAGCCACAGGAATGACAGAATTGTTCGGTAAAAGATCAGAGCGTTTTTTCATCATATTTCATCTCTTATTATGGGTTCGGTTAAACTTTCGATGTGAGATCGAAAGGGTTTTTAATTGGGGATATTGTCCACATAAACTGTGGATAAACCTGTGGATAACTTTAATTTATGGCCCGCAGGGCGCATGGTTGAATCAGGTCAAGTATATGACTATAAAATGATCAAAACGAGAATTTAGGGCGGTATTTATATATAGACGGTCGTTTTGTGGGTTTGACTTGACTTCCATGTATTGTGCATGACTTCTAGCGTATAGAGCATTTAAGAATAAGTCAATAGCATTTTTGCATAAAGAATGTGCGAAATATTCGAAAAGGGATGAGGGGTTTTTTTTAAGGGCGCCTCTGCTAGAATAGGCGCTTTATTACCGAATTGGGTTTGATGTTATGAATGATTTTGTCATTGTGATTCCGGCGCGTTTAAAATCGACGCGTTTGCCGAATAAAATGATGCTCTTGATAGGCGAGCAGCCAGTGATTGAGCACACATGGCGCCAAGCCATGTCTGTGAAGGCTAAAAAAGTGATTGTGGCGACGGATGATCCCACGATTTATGATCACATGCGCAGCATCGGAGCGGAAGTTGTGATGACATCGAGTGATCATCCAACAGGGACGGATCGCTTAGCAGAAGTGGCGAACATCTGCGGTTTTCAAGATGAAGAAATCATTGTGAACTGGCAGGGGGACGAACCCTTTTTACCTTATGAATACATTCAAAAAGTGGCAACAAAATTGGCCTGTCACGAACATGCTGCCATGAGCACATTGGCCACATCGATTGCCACATGGGAAGATTTTTTAAACCCGAATGTGGTGAAAGTGGTGCACAATCATGTGGACGGCGCTTTATACTTTTCGCGTGCGCCCATTCCATATCCAAGAGGCGTTGAGCAAGGCGAAGGAGCATTGCCAAACAATTTAACGCCTGAGCGCCACATTGGTGTGTATGCTTATCGAGCCTTTTTCTTAAAAGCTTATCCCAATTTACAGCCCTCACATTTAGAGCAAGCCGAATCCTTAGAGCAGCTGCGAGCTTTATCAAATGGTTATCAAATTGTGGTGGAAAAAATGAACACAGTACCGCCTGTTGGCATTGATACAGAGGCCGAATTAACCGCAGCACGCGCATGGTATGCCAAAGAGAAGGGGCAATAAGATGTCGATTCAATATTTTTTACCGCAACGCTTAAGCTCATGGTGCATGCGTAAATTGACACGCATTCAAACGCCTTGGTTTAAAAATTTGTTCATTAAGGTTTTCTCAAAGCTCTATGACATCAATTGGCAAGAGAGCGCTGTGAAAAAACCTGAAGATTTTAAAACCTTCAATGAGTTTTTCACCCGTCCATTAGAAAATGGCGCGCGCCCCATTCATGATGCGCCTTTAGTGTCACCTGCCGATGGTAAAATTGCAGCGTGTGGCAATTTAGAAGATACCCAATTTATTCGTGCTAAAGGCCATGATTTTACAGTGGAGAGTTTAATTGCAGATCCCGAGCTTGCACAAATCTTCAAAGATGGCAGTTTTGCAACGGTGTATTTATCTCCAAGGGATTATCATCGCGTGCATATGCCAGCGACAGGCAAATTACTGCGCACCATTCACATTCCGGGCAAGCTTTACAGTGTGTCATTGAAAACAGCCGGACAAATTCCCACATTGTTTGCAGAAAATGAGCGTTATGTCTCTGTGTTTGATACGGAATATGGCAAGATGATTGTCATTTTAGTGGGTGCGATCAATGTTTCAAGCATGGAAACTGTGTGGGCAGGGGAGATCACACCGCCTTATGGTAAAGTGTTGGCGTATCAACATTATGAAGATGGCATGACGTTAGAAAAAGGTGCAGAAATGGGGCGCTTTAATATGGGTTCGACGGCGATTGTGCTCCTTGAAAAGAATGATCGCGTTGCCTTAAATCCTGAGTTAAAAGAGGCAGCGCCGGTGCAAATGGGCGGGGCGCTTTATAATCTTTGCAATTTGTCTCAAGATTGATTATAATTTAGCGCTTGTATTTTTAACAAAATACATTCCTTGTCTTACAGGTATTCTGAAGACTTTATTGTTAATAAATCCATAAGGAATTATGAATATGCGTCATTATGAAGTTGTATTCCTTGTTCATCCAGATCAAAGCGAACAAGTACCAGCGATGATTGAACGTTATCGTTCAGTTGTAACGAACGAAGGTGGCCAAATCCACCGTTTAGAAGATTGGGGTCGTCGTCAATTGGCTTACCCAATTCAAAAATTACATAAAGCTCATTATGTGTTAATGAACATTGAATGTAACGAATTGGCTCTTGAAGAATTACAAGGCATTTTCCGTTTCAATGATGCGATTTTACGTCACATGGTTATTCAAAAAGAAGAAGCTGTGACTGAGCCATCTGTATTAGTTAAGCCTCAGCGCGAAGACCGTTCTAACGAAGAGTCTGCTGAAGCGGGTGAATAATCCCATCATTCAATAAAGGAATTTAAATATGTCACGTTATTTTCGTCGTAAAAGATTCTGCCGTTTCACAGCAGAAAACGTAAAAGAAATTGATTATAAAGATATCAATACCTTAAAAAATTATATCACTGAAACTGGGAAAATCATCCCAAGTCGTGTTACTGGAACGCAAGCTCGTTATCAGCGTCAATTAGCAACTGCGATCAAACGCGCTCGCTACATTGCATTGCTTCCATATACTGATCAGCATTAATTTTAAGGAGCAATCATGCAAGTTATTTTATTAGAAAAAATCGGCAAGTTAGGTCAACTTGGTGATACTGTTGAAGTAAAATCTGGTTATGCTCGTAACTACTTATTACCATTAGGTAAAGCTACAGAAGCAACACCTGCGAATTTACAAAAATTAGAAGAGCGTCGTGCAGAATTAGAAGCTAAACAAGCAGCTATTTTGGCAGATGCAACTGAACGCGGCGAAAAATTAAGCGGTATCGTGATCACTATGTCTGTGAAAGCAGGTACAGAAGGCCGTTTATTCGGTGCTGTGACTAGCCAAGACATCGCTGAAGCGGTAACCAACGCTGGCGTTAAATTAGACAAACGTGAAGTTCGCATCGCTGACGGTTCTATCCGTAGCATCGGTGAACACGCTGTTGTATTAGCATTGCACCCAGATGTTGTTGTAGACATCCAAGTGAACGTAGTGGCTGAATAATTTCAACCCCTCAATGCATTAAAAAAACCCGCTGATTGCGGGTTTTTTGTTGCCTTACTGTTTGTGTGCAAAGGATCGCCATTCGATTAAACCATAGACAGCATTAAAAAGATAAATGCAATATTGTGCACCAATGACAGGATTAGGCTCAGGGCCAAAAAAGTTTAACCCCACCACAAACACATTCATGATGATCCAAAGGTACCAGTTAAAGTCATAACGCATCACCAGTAGCGTTTGTGCGGGTACCGCTAAACCAAAAATGATGCCATTGACGATGAGTTGCCCGAGGGTATTGTCCACGCCCATCACTTTTGTGATCCAGATGCTCAAACCAAAAATGGCAAAAAAGGCGGAAATGACATAAAACATTTGCATCCATGTTAGGCTGCGGGTGATCACTTTATCATCTTGATCATGATGTTTGCGCCAATTGAAAATGCCATACACATGTGTACTGAAGTTATACAGATGGGGCAATCCGGCACCAATGTTACCGCCCAAAAAATTGCCCATGCTCTCGCCAAAGGTGGCCAACAAGCCAAAATAGTTGCCCAGCTGACTTCTGCGCGTGAATAAAATGACGCAAATTAAGCCTGTGATCGCGCCAAAAAATGAGATGGCATAACGAAGATTGAGGGCTTTAAACGGTTCTGTGTATAAAAATGCGCCAATCACCAAAATGAAACAGACAAACGGATAGGCCTTGTGTCGACCGATGGTTAAAATGAGCGAACGCATGTCTCCTCCTTACAGTGAGTTTTTCAATAATCCATCCACTAAATCAATGCATTGTAAATAGCGCTCATCGTATTGATCTGAGGTGATCTCGACATAGGGCACATTATTTTCCGCAAGTAATGACTTGAGTAAGCACTGAAACTCTTTGCGCACATGATTTGAGCCTAAATGGCGTAGGCCATCGGCCACCCATGGCGTATTATTTTCCAATAAAATCACTAAATCAAAACGATAGGTGTCGATCATCGCTTGTACAAATGGATTCGATTTACCTTCATACTTCATACAAAAGGCTTGTGTGGTGATGAAGTCTGTGTCAATAAAGGCGATCTTATTGGCATGTTTGACGGCAAAATCGATGTATTGCGCATGACCTAAGGCAATTTTGTCATAGTCCGAAAACTGTAAGGCACGTTCATCGCCACCTAAATGTTTAAACACATATTCACGTCCATATTCCCAAGCGCTGGTGGTGTTGAACATATTGGCCAATTTATTGACCATCGTGCTTTTACCGCTGGACTCACCGCCTAAAATGGCAATGGTTTTGACAAAAAATGGGCGAACTTCTGTAGGAATGTATTCCCAATGATGCAAGGGCGAGCGGCGAATGTCTTCGCTGCAAATGTTCATAAAGGTGCGCTCAGGATCAATGATTTTAGTCGGCAATCCTAAATGCTTTTGGTAAAAATCTACATCATGGGTTTCACTGCTGTAGATGATATTAGGATCAATATTATGAGATTGCAAAAACTCATCCACTTTATGGGCCCATTTGATCTGATCTTCCATCGATTGCGTGAGGTTCTCTTCATCAATGTAATGGATGTGGATGTTTTTTTGGTATTTAAAGGTTTGCAATAACCAGCGTAATCGATCTTTTAAAGAGGGTTGACGGCTCATGGCGCTGTCTTTAAATGTTTGTAAATCCCGCGCTTCGTTGTAGCGTAAAATAATATGCAGTTCATCTAATTGACTGATGGCGCGCTGAATGAGGTAAACGTGTCCTGTATGCAGCGGATAAAATGCCCCAAAAATCAAACCCACCGTTTTATCTTCCGTTTGTGGATTGATGTTGAGGTATTGATAGAGCGCATTGAGCTTTGTGGCGCTTGGGTTTTGCACTTTATTATTGAGTAACTGGCTTAAATAACCCTTGGTCATGTCGCAGTGGTCTGCCACATTTTGTAGGGTTAAACCTTTATCTTTGATGACTTTTTTCACATAGGCCATATTGATCATAGCGCTGTCTCCTTAAACAATTATTATTAATTATACATATTTTGTTTAATATATAAAACCTTTATTCGCCGCGCACCAAGTGGATGAGGGCAGGATTGCTGATGATGTCCGCTAAGCAGTAGCCATCGAGCACTTGTAAAAAGCTTTTAAGGGCATCTTGCATGATGCGTTTAATGCGACATTGTGGCATCACTTGGCATTGATTGGTGCTCGAAAAGCACTCAATGAGGGAAAACTCTTCAAAATCCCGCACCAATTGACCAAGGTTAATGTTCAGAGGATTCTGTCCTAATTTTAAGCCGCCTTGATTGCCGCGGATGCTGGTTAAATAACCATGTTTATTGAGTTTGGCAATCACTTTAGTTAAGTGGCTTCGGGATATGGTGTAGTAGTTGGCAATCTCACTGATGTTGACGAGTCGATCTGGGTAGCTCGCCACATAAATCATAGTTTTAAAGGCGTAATCCGTTTGTTGTGTGAGTTGCATGGTTGTGTTCAGTCAATGGGGATAAAAAAATGATCCAGCGCAATGCGCTGGATCCTATGAATGATCAATGGGTTATTTTACCGCATCTTTCACTTTGTCTTTGGCTTCTGTTGCTTTTTCAACCACAGCATCTTTAGCATCCGAGATTTTCTCTTTTGCTGCTTGTGTGGCATCTACTGCGGCATCTTTAACATCGGATGCCTTGTCTTGTACATCATCGGCCACGTTTGCGGCTTTTTCTTTGGCATCTTTTTGAGCCTCGTCGATTTTTTCTTGTGCTTGCTCGATTTTCTCTTGAGCAGCCTTTTTAACATCTTCAGACTTTTCTTGAGCGGCAGCCATTTCCTCTTTTGCTGTTTGGCGAGCATGTTCAACTGTTTCTTTGACTTTTTGGCCAGCATCTTTTGCTTTATGGCCAATTTCATCGACTTTTGCATCGGCATCGATCACCAAACCTTTAAATTTTTCTTTTAAAGTGGAGATCTCATTTTTACTCATGTGTTGATATAAATCTTTTAAATCAGTGCCTAAACGGTGCAATAAATTTTCACTTTCAGTGAAATGTTCCGTTTGGGTTTTCAATTTTTCTTTGACAACCTCAAGTTCGGCTTTGAGTTTATCCATCACTTCATTGTTTGCAGACACGCCAGAGCGGGCCACGAAATAGCCGATCACAACACCGGCAATGCCACCTAAAATGAAAAACATCACTTCTGCACCCATGTTAACTCCTTATATCATTTAAATTATTAAAAAATATCAAGCAAATTCATTATACTATTCATTGATCATTCATTGTACTGAATTTTACGCCATTTAGGGCTTATTTTAATTAGCTGTTGAAAACTCCCTATGAACTCCATACAATGATCTGCTTTGTTTTTATAATTGTTTGTGTCTTTCCATGAAAATACTGATTTTAGGTGCAGGACAGGTCGGTTCTAACGCTGCCAATATTCTTTCGCAAGAGGCGAAACATGAGGTGACGATTGTCGATGTTGACTCGAACATTTTAGCGAATCTGCAAGATCGCTATGACATTCGCACAGTGGTGGGCAATGCATCGTTGCCACACGTGCTAGATGAAGCCGGTGCAAAAGAGGCGGACATTGTCATTGCCGTGACATCGAGCGATGAGGTAAATATGATCGCTTGTCAATTGTCACACACGCTCTTTAATGTGCGTTTGAAAATTGCCCGCATTCGCTCTCAATCTTACATTGAATATGCAGACATCTTTGGCCATGAATTAGAAAAAGCGTTCAACATAGACGTGATCATCAGCCCAGAGATTTTGGTCAAAGAGCGTTTAAAAAACATCATCAATTTGCCAGGCGCCCAGCAAGTGCTGCGCTTTGATCGTGGACGTGTTTTGATTGTGGCCGCTCAAGCAGAAGAGGGCGGACGTTTGGTGGGATTACCCATTAAAGATTTGCCATCGCATTTGCCGGACATTGATGTGCGCATTGTGGCCATTTTCCGTAAAGATGAGCCATTAGAGATTACCGGAGAAAGCGTCATTGAAGTGGGCGATGAAGTTTATTATTTGTGCCCACAAAAACATGCGCGCTTGGTGATGGCAGAGATTCGCCCATCCACAAAAATTGCCAAAAAAGTGATGATCGCAGGTGGCGGTAATATTGGTTATCGTCTAGCAAGCGCTTTAGAGGATGATCTGCGCGTTAAAATCATTGAAATTGATAAGGCAAATGCAGCGCGCTTAACATCGCACTTAAAAAATGCCCTTGTGTTAAATGGTGATTGTACCGATGAGGGATTGTTGTACGATGAGAACATTGATCAAATCGATGTCTATTGTGCGGTCACGGAAGATGAGCAAACGAACATTTTATCCAGCATGTTGGCCAAGCGTTTAGGGGCTAAACGCGTCATTACATTGATCAATCGCAGTGCCTTTGTGGATTTGGTGGAAAATGAGTCAAATATTGACATCGCTTTCTCTCCGCAACAAGTGACTTTAGGTGTATTATTGACCTATATTCGTAAGGGCGATGTGATTCAGTTGTATTCACTTGGCACCGGTGATTTAGAAGCGTTTGAAATTGTTGCACACGGTACGCCAGATACCTCTCGAATCATTGGTAAAGTGGTTGAAGAGATCGATTGGCCGGACGGCATTACGCTTGCGGGCATCATTCGTAATCAGCAGGTGATCGTCTCCCATAAGAATTCCATCATTGAAGAAAATGACCACATGATCTTTTTCATTTCAAATAAGCAAAGTATTCCAGAATTGGAATCGCTGTGCCAAATTAAAGGCAGTCATGATTAATACACAAGGAGAGTTTAATGAGTAAAGTGAACAAAGTTGTTCTCGCCTATTCAGGCGGTTTAGATACATCTGTCATCTTAAAATGGTTACAAGATGAGTACAATTGTGAAGTGGTCACCTTCACGGCAGATTTAGGTCAAGGCGAAGAAGTTGAGCCTGCACGTGCTAAAGCACAAGCATTGGGCGTTAAAGAGATCTACATTGATGATTTACGTGAAGAGTTTGCACGTGATTTTATCTTCCCAATGTTCCGCGCGAACACCATTTATGAAGGTGAATATTTATTAGGGACGTCCATTGCGCGTCCATTGATCGCTAAGCGTTTAATTGAGATCGCCAATGAAACCAATGCTGATGCCATCTCTCATGGCGCAACGGGTAAAGGGAACGATCAAGTGCGTTTTGAATTGGGCGCTTATGCATTAAAACCAGATGTTAAAGTGATCGCACCTTGGCGTGAATGGGATTTAATGTCTCGTGAAAAATTACTCAACTACGCTGAAAAAAATAACATTCAAATCGATCGTGGCGGTAAAAAATCGCCATATTCAATGGATGCGAACTTATTGCACATCTCTTATGAAGGTTTGGCCTTAGAAAACCCATGGAATGAACCTGAAGTGGATATGTGGCGCTGGACAGTTTCCCCTGAAGAAGCACCCAATGAGCCTACATACATCGAATTGACCTTTGAAAAAGGCGACGTTGTAGCGATTGATGGCGTTGAGAAATCACCGGCATCTGTGATGGCAGAATTGAACAAAATCGCAGGCGCGAACGGCATTGGCCGCGTGGACATCGTTGAAAACCGCTATGTGGGCATGAAAGCTCGTGGTTGCTATGAAACGCCAGCAGGGACTGTGATTTTAAAAGCACATCGTGCGATTGAATCCATCACATTAGACCGTGAAGCGGCACACTTGAAAGATGAATTGATGCCACGTTACGCATCTTTAATCTATAACGGTTACTGGTGGAGCCCTGAGCGTGAAATGTTACAAGCGGCGATTGATAAGTCCCAAGAACACGTCTCTGGTGTTGTGCGCTTAAAACTCTACAAAGGTAATGTAATCGTTGTGGGTCGTAAATCTGAAGAATCTTTATTTGATGAAAACATCGCAACATTTGAAGATGATGCAGGCGCTTATGATCAAAAAGACGCAGCTGGCTTTATTAAATTAAATGCCCTTCGTTTACGCACAGCTGCAAAACGTGCGCATAAAAATAAATAATGTTTAAGCATTGATTGAAAAAGGACTGCTTGGCAGTCCTTTTTTTATGGCTAAATGGTTATTGCGTAGAATCTTTAGGTTCTTGATTTTGCGTAAAGGCTTCTAAATTCTCAAGCTCTTGATCATCTAATTTAGGCACTTTAGTGCAAATGTGGATGTCTTGGGCCGCAAGCTCTTTACAGATGTTTTTTAAACTTTGATCCAATGATTGAATGTGATCAAGGAGTAAATTAATGGCAGTGGCTTCAGGATCAGGCGTGATGGCATCAACGCCATAAGCCGTAAAGAGTTTGCTGGCAATCTCTGTTGAGAGCGTATTTTGTTTCACAATGCGCGCAGGAATACCAACCGCGGTGGTATTTTCTGGGATGGGTTTGGTCACCACAGAGTTAGAACCCACTTTGGCATTGTCCCCAAGGGTAATGGGGCCCAAAATTTTGGCGCCTGCACCAATGATCACATTATTGCCAAGGGTTGGGTGGCGTTTACCTTCATTGAGGCTCGTGCCGCCTAATGTCACACCATGATAGAGGGTACAATCATTGCCAATCTCTGTGGTTTCCCCAATCACAACACCCATGCCATGGTCGATGAAAAAGCGGCGACCAATTTTTGCGCCCGGATGGATCTCAATGCCGGTTAAAAAACGCGTCACCGTTGATAACCAACGCGCCAATAATTTACAGTGATGATGCCATAAAAAATGGGAGATGCGATGGCCCCAAACGGCCCATAAACCGGGATATGCAAGCAACACTTCTAAAGTATTGCGCGCAGCAGGATCTTTATAGTGAATGGTTTGAATGTCTTCTTTCATGTGTTTGAACATGGTTAGCCCTCAATTTTGCGGTTAATGGCGGTGAGAATGCCGCGCAATAAATGGATTTCAGGTTCAGTTAAATCACGTTTTTGAAAAAGGTTGCGAACTTTTTTCATGATGTTTTTTGGCTCATTGGGATCTAAAAATTCCGTTTGGCATAACACATCTTCTAAATGTTGATAAAAGCCTTCACGCATGTCGCCGGTGGCTAAAGGATCAAGATCAAAGTGCTCAGTGATCATCGGAATCTCTAACGCTGTTTTATGGGCTTTATGGAGCTCATAACACACCACTTGAATGGCGGAGGCAATGTTGAGTGAATTGTAACGATTTTCAGTGGGAATCGTCATCATGCGTTGGCAAAGTTCGATCTCTTCATTGGTGAGGCCTGTGCGTTCTGTGCCAAAGACAAAGGCAATCTGTTGATCATCCGCCACTTGAATGTCACGCACAGCTTCAATGGCCGCTTCTTCAACGGTATAAAGCTTTGATGAAATGTATCGTGGGCGCGCAGTGGTGGCATAAGCCACATGGCAATCTTTTAATGCCTCTTCTAAGGTGGGCACAACCACAGCTTGTTCTAATACATCCACCGCGCCACTTGCCAATGCTGTGGCTTCTTGGCTTGGGAAGTGTTTAGGATCCACTAAAGTTAAATGGTATAAACCCATCACGCGCATCGCTCGGGCAGCGGCGCCAATGTTGCCGGAGTGAGAGGTGCGCACCATAACAATGCGAATGCGATTTAATAGGGTATCGGGAAAAGGTTTTTTCATGATGATTGCTTTTTAAGAGAGGGATTTGCCCACATAGAGTCCCGCAAAGACGCAGCCTAAGCTTAAAATGAGGCTGCTTGCACTGTAAAGGAGGGCCGTGCCAAATTTACCTGCTTCGATGAGCTGCCAATTTTCGAGGGAGAATGTGGAAAAGGTGGTGTAACCACCGCATAATCCTGTGATGAAGAAATATTTGAGTAAAGAGGACTCAGTCTCTTTTGCTGTGAGAATCGCCATCAATACACCAATCAACAATGCCCCTAAAAGATTGATGCTAAAGGTTGCCATCGGGAATGGATGTGGCCAAATACGCACAATGGCAACGCCGCTCAAATGCCGTAAAATCGCACCTAAACCGCCGCCAATGCCGATGAGTGTAATGATGATGAGTTGATTCATGCCTAAGATAAAATGGTGATCAATGCGCTATTGTATGAGTTATGGGCGCACTTTAAAAGCACCGTGTTTAAGATGTCTTCAAAATCTGGCCATTTTCAATTTCAATGACAGCATCGCCAAAGGTTCTGGCATCTTCATGATCGTGGGTGATGAGAATCATGGGAATTTGTAGATCGGCTTGAATGTCGCTGAGCTCTTTACGCATGATGCCGCGTAGATCAGTATCTAGTGCTGAAAAAGGCTCATCTAATAAGATGGCCATCGGATTGACAATCAAAGCGCGGGCAAGGGCGACGCGCTGTTTTTGTCCACCTGAGATTTCATCGGGGTATTGAAATTGAATGCCCTTTAAATGAAAGAGTTCAAGCCAATATTGTACCTCTGGCGGCACATGATGTTTGCGGCCATTGACAATGGATTTGTGCAGTGCAAAGCCGATGTTTTGTGCCACATTTAAATGTGGGAATAGGGCATAACTCTGAAAGAGATAGGCCAATTTGCGTTCTTGGGGTTTGAGGTTGATTTGCTGATTGGCATCAAATAAAACACGATTTTGTAACGCAATGTGACCGGCATCGGGCGTGATGAGCCCTGCGATGGTTTTTAATAAAACGCTTTTGCCAGAGCCTGATGCGCCCACAATCACCAAACGCTCTGCATCGGTTTGATAGTCAACATCAAGCACAAAGGTGCGTTTATAGGCCGTTAATGTTTTATGGATGGAGAGATCAATGTTCATGGTGCCCCTACAAGCGTGGTTTGCGCGGGTTGAGGAAGGTTGCCGTCATTAAAATACAGACACACACAATCGATGTGATGAGCACTAAATAATTTGCCGTATCATAATCAAATGAATTATAGGCACGATAAATGGCAATTGATAGGGTTTGAGTTTTTTGTGTGGCACCGGCCACCATTAAGGTTGCGCCAAATTCGCCCAATGCGCGGGCAAAAGCTAAGAGGACGCCAGAGAGAACGCCTCGCCAAGCCAATGGTAAGGTGACGCGAAAAAAGATGGCAATTTTAGAGACGCCAAGCATGCTTGCCGCTTGTTCATATTCACGGTTGACATCTTCAAAGGCTGCGCGGGCTGGCTTTAAAATCAATGGGAATGCCACAATTGTTGCTGCGATGACCGCCGCTTGCCATGTGAAAATCAAGCGAATGCCAAATGATGAATACAACCATTGGCCAAACATGCTTTTCTGGCCAATGACTGTTAAGAGGTAATAGCCGAGTACTGTCGGAGGTAAAACCATCGGTAGGGTAAGGATGGTGTCGAGTAGATTTTTACCCCAAAAGTTTGCTCGTGCTAGGAAGTATCCAATTAAAATGCCTAATAGGGAGCCGATCAAAGTGGCAAAACCTGCCACTTTAAGCGTTAGGATTAAAATTGGATAAATGGAATCGATCATTCAGGTTTTGTGAATCCGTAATCCTCTAAAATCTTTTGGCTTTCATCATTGAAAATGTAGTGATAGAAGCGGTCACTGCCTTTTTTACTCTCGGCGGTTAAGGCAATCGGGTAAGTGATCGGTTTTTCTGTGGGCACTGTGAAGGCAACGCGCACCTCTTTTTTAAGAACGGCGGCATCGGTGCCATACACAAAGCCTGTGTCTGTTTCATTTTGTGCCACATACGCAAGGGATTGACGCACGCTTTCGGTTTCAATGAATTTAGGCTCAAGGGTTTGCCATAATTTTGCAGCTTCTAAAACGCCTTTGGTATAACGGCCAACCGGTACGCTTGCAGGATTCGCTAAGGCAATTTTGGTGACATCTGCTTTGGTTAAATCTTCTAAATTTTTAGGATCTAATTTGCTGTCTGTACTGACAATTACCACCAATGTATTTTGGACAAAGGTTTTGCGTGTATCGGCTTTGATTAATTTTTTCTCAATGGCTTTGTCCATAGTCACTTGGTCTGCTGAGGCAAAGATGTCCACAGGCGCGCCATTTTCCATTTGTTGTAGCAACGCGCCAGAGCCTGCAAAGTTGAGCATCACTTTATCTTCAGGATGGGCTTTTTCGTAGTTTTTAGCGATGTCGGTAAAGGCATTTGTTAAGCTCGCGGCCGCAGACACCATGATCTCTTCAGCAGAAGCTAAAGTGAATAATGAGGCGATTAACGTTGTGGCAATTAAATGTTTTTTCATGCGTATTACTCCACAGTTAGGAATCTAAACAGCTCGTAATATACATTGTTACATATCGAAATTCAATCTCATCGCGGCGATTAAGAGAGAATGATCCAACCAATGCCATCTTTTTGGGTGTAATGTAAGGTTGATTCTGTGATCTGATTGCTGAGGGAACGGCCAAATCCTGCCGGTAATGTGGCATCGGTTAACGGCCATTTAACGCCGCGTGTGGTCACCGATTGCAGCGTTGTGATGGGCACGATGCTCAAGCGATGATAGTGTTCTTGCGTAATGGCAAGCGCACAAGCATGATTGAGGGAATAGAGTTTGGTCTTGCCATCTGTATGGATAAACTTAAGGGATGGATGTGCGCATGGCAACATGAATAAACCCATTTGATGGTCGATGAGCCCGCCAATGCCGCCAATTAAAATGCATTCTGTGATGTTCATCGATTCGGCCTTTGAAAGGGCAAGCTCTGTGTCTAAATAATCTTTATCTGTGGGATGCGTCTCTTTATTTAAATGAAGATAACGTTGATGATCATCATGTTTGCATGAATCAAAATCGCCCACCCATAAATTTGGCGTGACATTGAGCCCTTTGACATGTTCAATGCCACCGTCGACGGCAATGATGTAATCATTTTGATTCAATGAGAGGTTCAGTTGTGAGTAATGGACGGGGCCAGGAAGCAAAAGAATCAAACGAGCGTACATTTTGTGCCTTTAGGTGCATGGAAGTCGAGGATATAAACGGGTATAATAACGCGTTTTAGATGTTCATCACACAATAGAGGTCAAAAATGAGCTTTAATTCCATTCCAGCTGCAAAAGATTTAAACAAAATCACTGAAGATTTTAACTGTATCATCGAAATCCCTGCGGAATCTGATCCTGTGAAATATGAGATCGAAGATGATTTAGTTTGGGTTGATCGTTTTGTGGGCACTAACATGCGTTATCCTGCAAACTACGGTTACATTCCACAAACATTATGTGATGATGGCGATGCATTAGATGTATTGGTGGTGACCCCCTTTCCATTGATTCACGGTTGTGTTGTGCGTGCACGTCCTTTAGGCGTATTGAACATGACAGATGAATCTGGCGGCGATGCAAAATTAGTGGCAGTGCCTGTGTCTAAATTGTGCCCAATGTACGACAACATTCAATCCATCGATGATTTACCTGAATTATTGGTCAAACAAATCGAATTCTTCTTCCAAAACTACAAAGGTTTAGAAAAAGGTAAATGGGTTAAATTAGATGGTTTTGGCACAAAAGAAGATGCTGAAAAAGAGATCTTAAAATCTTTAGAATTGTTCAACAGCAAAAAATAATGACTGTTTCAATTTAAGATGAAGAAAAAGCCTGTGAAAACAGGCTTTTTTATTGGTTTGAACATCACTCAACAATGGTGAGGGATGGTTTTTTAGTGGCTTTTTTACGAGTTTCTTTTTTAGCCGGTGATTTTTTGGCAGGTTTATCATTGTCATCATTGGCAATGACAGCAAAGGGCGAGGATTTTTCTGCATCTGCAGGAAACGGATCATCCAATAAAGGTTCAGGTGGAAATTCAATGCCATGACCATTTTCACGGGCATAAATGGCAATGATGGCACCAATGGGTACATTGATGTCCATTGGTACACCACCAAACCGTGCAGAAAATGAGATCCATTCATTGCCAAGCACGAGATTTGGTGTGGCAGAAGGCTCGATGTTTAAAATGATTTTACCTTCTGTCACATAATCCTCAGGGACTTCAACATAAGGCAATGTGGCATCCACGGCAATGTAGGGTGTGACATCATTGTCCACAATCCAATCATAAAATGCGCGGATGATATAAGGCTTATTTGAAGTCATCATGGTGAATTACCCCTTTGATTTGTAATGATGAATCACACTCTCGCGCGCGAGAATGTTGCTATTGTATTCGATGATCGCCGGCGCTTTTTCTGGAATGGCAATGTCAAAGGCTTGCAAATGCCAGAAGAACGGTGCGAGCGATGCATCTATGATACTAAAATCATTGCTCTGAAAATAGATGAAACCCTCAAATAATGGGTTGTAGCGCAATAATAGATCATGAATGGCTTTCATGGATTTCTTATCAGCTTCGCCTTTTTTAAGGACTTTTTCAAGCAAAGGATACCATTCATTTAAGACGCGCTTTAGAATCAAGCGAAACTTACCGCGATTGATGGGATCATGGGGCAATAAAGGTGGATGAGGAAAGCGTTCGTCTAAAAACTCTAAGACGATGCCAGGATAATAGAGGGTGACTTCTTTTGTTTCTAAAGTTGGGAGAATTAATTGTGGGTTAATATCTAATAACTCTTCGGGCGGATTGCTGATGTCAACATAGACAGAATCGCTGAGTATATTTTTTTCTAATAATGTAATCGCGATACGATCCGCATCTAATGAAGGATTTTCTTGATAAAGCGTAAAGCCTGAACGACGTGTAGACATTTTATTCCTTTACCTCAAACAAAATAAAAACAATGGGCTATCCAAAGGATAGCCCACTTTATACTGCTTATTTTACATCTTTCCAGTATTCTCTATTCATGAAATAGGCACAAGCTGTAAAGATCACTAAGAAGAGAATGACCCATGGCCCGTATTGAGCACGCTTGATTTGCGCAGGCTCTGCAACATAGGACAAGAAGTTCACAATGTCACGAGTCGCCGCACGATACTCTTCAGGCGTCATTTTTCCGGGTGTGATGACTTCAGTATCAATCACCACAGTTTCAGGTTTACATTCGTTCTCATCGGCAACTTTACAACCTTCTGGTAGGCGCTCTTCAAAAACGGCTTTGGTTTCGCCTTGAAGCTCTGCCAACACATGTGGCATACCCACGCTTGGGAAGGCAATGTTGTTCACGCCAATGGGGCGGGTATCATCTAAATAGAATGAATTCAAATAGTGATAAATGTAGTCCGCACCATTTTTACGTGGCTCAACCGAACCATTCGGATCACCTGTACGTGCACGCACGA
The DNA here is from genome assembly GCF_002252155.1 of Wohlfahrtiimonas sp. G9077. Classification (GTDB taxonomy): domain Bacteria; phylum Pseudomonadota; class Gammaproteobacteria; order Cardiobacteriales; family Wohlfahrtiimonadaceae; genus Wohlfahrtiimonas. The sequence goes on along the minus strand of NZ_NEFD01000001.1, from coordinate 254,211 downwards.
TGGTGGATAAATCCGGTGGCGCTTTACCAAACCATAAGTTCGAATCATTACGGTTCATGGATGATTTCATTAAATCACCCACTTTCGTTGGCTGATACTCATTTTCACGGGTAGAGAAGCTGCCTGTGTGAATGAGTTTATCTTTAACTGCATTGTCATCGGCCATACCAATGTCGCGACCTGTCACGTTATAACGTTGAAACTCTAATGAGTGACAACCATGGCAGTATTGCATGAAGAGCTCAGCACCATTTTGTAAAGATACTTGATCTGTTACATCAATCTCAACTGGTGGTAAAGTCGTTGCAGAAGCTGCTGACATCAATGAGATTGACATTAATAAAATTTTTAATTTTTTCATTTCATTGTCACCCTTGTTGGTACTGGTTTTGTTTTATCAAGCTTGCTCCAAATTGGCATCAATAAGAAGAAAGCGAAATAATAAACCGTACAAAGTCTTGCAACCAATGTTCTACCTGCAGTTGCTTCTACAACACCTAAGTAACCCAATACTAAGAAGCAGATCACAAAGAGTGTTAAAAGAATTTTAGTCAATGGTCCTTTATAACGGATGGATTTCACAGGGCTTCTGTCTAACCAAGGTAAGACGAAAAGTACTGCAATCGCGCCGCCCATGCCAATGACACCCCAGATTTGCGTACCAAACCATGATGGGATCGCACGTAAGATGGAGTAAAATGGCGTGAAGTACCAAACGGGTGCAATGTGTGATGGTGTTGCCAATGGGTTTGCTGGATCAAAGTTTGGTTTTTCTAAGAAATAACCACCCATTTCTGGTGCATAGAACACGATCAAAGCAAAGATGATTAAGAAGATGCCCACTGCAAATGTGTCATGCACAGAGTAGTAAGGATGGAATGGGATGCCGTCTAAAGGCTTGCCATTTTCATCTAAATGATCTTTGATTTCAATGCCATCAGGGTTGTTTGAACCCACATGGTGAAGCGCTAAGATGTGACCAATCACTAAGAAAACCAACACAAGTGGTAAAGCAATCACGTGAAGGGCAAAGAAGCGAGATACAGTGGCCGCTGAAATTACGAAGTCACCGCGAATGAACTCAAGTAAAGTGTCGCCCACATAAGGGATTGCACCAAATAATGAGATGATTACTTGCGCGCCCCAGAAGGACATTTGACCGTAGGGTAATACGTAACCAATGAAGGCTTCAGCCATCAAGAGTAAATAAATGAGCATACCGAAGATCCACACAAGTTCGCGTGGTTTACGGAAAGAGCCGTACATTAAACCGCGGAACATGTGGATGTAGACCACTACGAAGAACATCGATGCGCCCACTTCATGCATGTAGCGTATCAACCACATCCAATCCACGTCACGCATGATGGCAGTTTCGACGGAAGCAAAGGCAATCGGCATGCCTGTTTCGCTTAAAGTGGCATCGGGAATGTAATGCATGACAAGCCAAATACCTGTGATGATTTGGTTCACTAAAACCACCATCGACAACACACCGAACACATACAAGAAGTTGAAGTTTTTCGGTGCGTAATATTCGGTCATGTGTTTGCGAGTGGCTTCGACAACCGGTAAACGGTTATCGATCCAGCCAACAATGCCGCGCTGTGAACTGTTTTCTTTAAATGCCATTATGCGCTCTCCTTATCTTTACCAATCAAGAGGCGGTTGCCTTCTAAGAATTGGTAGTTAGGTACGATGAGGTTCGTGGGCGCAGGTACGTTTTTATACACGCGACCCGCTAAGTCAAATTTCGAACCGTGACATGGGCAGAAGAAGCCACCGACCCAATTTTCAGCCGGTACAACATTCGGGCGGTAGGTTGGGGAACAACCTAAGTGAGTACAAATACCAACCAACACCAAGACCTCTTTTTTCTCAGAGCGCCATGCATTTTTTGCATAACTTGGTTGTTGATCCATATTAGACTCAGGGTCCACCAATTCGCTGGCTGGAATTTTCTCTAACAAAGAGAGCATTTCAGGAGTTCTGTTTAAGATCCAAACAGGTTTCCCTTGCCATTCAACGCGCAGTAATTCACCTGGCTTTAATTTAGATAGGTCCACTTCAACAGGCGCACCAGCGTTTTTTGCTTTTTCGCTAGGCATCCACGAAGCAATGAAAGGGTAGGCTAAGAACATAGCTCCTGCACCGCCTACGGCTGACGTTGCTAGCGTCAGAACACGTCGTCTTTTGAGATCGACATTGTTATTATCACTCATCACATTCTCCGATTTACTTATAATATATTGACAAAGAAAAGATTATTTTACGCGAGAGACGTATTCGCCTGTACGTGTATCAATCTTAACAATTTCATCAATTTGGATGAAAAGTGGTACACGCACAACAGCGCCTGTTTCTAACGTGGCAGGTTTACCGCCTGTGCCCGCTGTATCACCTTTTAAACCTGGGTCAGTTTCGACAATTTTCAATTCAACAAAATTTGGTGGTGTGATGGAAATTGGTACGCCATTCCAAAGAGTCACCACACAAAGATCTTGTTCTTTTAACCATTTTTTAACATCGCTTACAGCAGCGGCAGATGCGCTCACTTGTTCAAAAGACTCAGGATTCATGAAGTGCCAAAATTCGCCATCTTCATACAAATATTGCATGTCCATGTCCATCACGTCAGCTGCTTCAACAGTGTCACCAGATTTGAAAGTTTTTTCAATCACGCGACCTGTTTTGAGGTTTTTTAAACGCACACGGTTAAATGCTTGACCTTTACCAGGCTTTACCATTTCATTTTCGATAATGCTACAAGGGTCATTATCAAGCATGATCTTTAAACCGCCTTTAAATTCGTTTGTGCTATAAGTTGCCATAAATATCTATTCTCATTCCAAGTTGTTTATAAAAACTTTGTCATTATACGATAAAAATACTCACAAAATCTTGCTAAAAGTTAACTATTTGTTAGGCAAATCGTTACTTATAGAGTTTGCATTCGTGTGTAAATTTAAGGTTATGTTCTGCTGCAAAGGCTTTGTGATAGTCTAAAATGTCTGTCACTTCCTCTTTTGAGCCGATGATCACAGGAATGCGTTGATGCAATTTGGACGGTTTAATGTCTAAAATTCGCTCATAACCTGTGGTGGCAATGCCGCCTGCTTGTTCCACTAAAAATGAAATGGGGTTCGCTTCATACATTAAGCGTAAACGACCGCCTTTTGCGCGAATGCCTTCATCAATGGGGTAAGCAAACATGCCGCCGCGCATTAAAATGCGATGCACGTCCATCACCATAGCACCGACCCAGCGCATTGTATAGCGTTTGCCTTTTTTACCATCTACACCCGCTTCGCGATCTTGTACGTATTGCAACATGGGTTTTTCCCATTTAACGCGATTGGCATGATTGATGGAGTATTCAGCAGAGGTTGCCGGAATTTGAATGTCTTTATGGGTTAAAATGAATTCACCAATGTCAGGATCTAATGTGAAGGCATGTGTACCGTGGCCAATTGAGATCACAATCATGGTGGCAGGGCCATACAAACAGTAACCTGCACACACTTGTTTGACGCCTTCTTGTAGGAAATCTTCTTCTGTGGGATGTTCTTTATCAGAACGCATAATGGAGAAAATGGTGCCAATTGGGCCATCAACATCAATGTTGCTTGAGCCATCTAAAGGATCAAATACGAGTAAATATTTACCACGAGGTTTATCTTCAGGAATTGGGAATACTTCTTCCATCTCTTCACTGGCCATTGCAGAGATGTGACCGCGCCAAATGTTATTTTTAATGAATAAGTCATTGGCGATGATGTCTAATTTCTTTTGTTGTTCGCCTTGACAGTTATCAGTTTCTGCATTGCCTAAGACATCCACCAGTGCACCTTTGCGCACAGCAGCTGAGATGGTTTTACAGGCTAGGGCAATATCATTCATCAGTAGAGTGAAAGAGCCAGTGGCTTCAGGATAGAGACGCTGCTCTTCGATCAAGTATTGAGACAGCGGGGTGCCAAGCTGCATTATATAAACTCCAAGTAATCAAAAAATGCGCACATAGTACTCGTTTTCGACAATAAATAAAAGTCTAATTGATCATGCTTTTGATATGATCGCGAGAAAATCATGCATGAATGAAATAAATTAATATTTGGTGTTATAATTAATCATTGTTGATAATTTTATGGATAGGCGGAATATATGGGTTCAGAAGAATTAAAAAATGCTGGTTTAAAAGTTACCCTACCAAGGCTTAAAATTTTAAACATTTTAGTGTCAGCATCCTCAGAAGATCATTTAAGTGCAGAAGAGATCTACCAACGTTTGAATGAATCGGGCGAAGAGGTGGGTTTAGCCACTGTGTATCGCGTATTAACGCAATTTGAACAAGCTGGTTTAGTGCAACGCCATTTCTTTGATGGTGGTCAATCTGTATTTGAACTAGACAATGGCGATCAACACAGTCACATCGTGTGTGTTAAATGTGGTTATGTTGATGAATTCCACAAAGAAGAGTTTCGCGTCAAGAGCGAAGAGATCGCAAAAAACTTTGGCTATTTATTCCAAGAAGCAAAAGTGACGATCTACGGCATTTGTAAAAGATGTCAGTAAAGTCCTTGTATGCTGCAGACGCCTAAAATCACACGCAAACAAGCGTTCAATTGGATTGGCATTTGGCTCGCCTTAGTGATTACCGCATGGTTTTGTCGGCCACTATTGCCTTATCAAGAGTTGGGCACCGCAGCAGTCACTTGGGAAATGTGGGTATCGGGTCAATACTGGATACCCACTTTAAATGGGCAAGTGGTGGAGGAATCTTACCTGCTTGTCCATTGGCTTGAATTGCTTATTTGGCGGATTTTTGGCGTCAGTGAGTTCTCCATTCGATTTTTGGCGGCGATTTTTAGTTTAGGTACGCTGTTTTTAACGGCACTGGCCGGTAAACAACTCTGGCCACAATTGCCAAAAGTGCGGGCAAATGCACCGCTCATTTTAATTGGCAGTTTGATGTGGTCCGTTTTTGCCACCGCTCACATTGAGCAGATTTTCGTGGCCTTTTTTCTCCTCCTTTACATTAATTTTTTAATCAGAGCTTGGCAATATTCAGCCATTTGGTGGTTTGGTGTTGCCTTTGCTTTGTTGCTCGGTTTTTTTGTCACCGGCATCGCTTTTTTAATTTATGCGCTGCCTGTGTTATTGGTGATGCCCCTTTGGTTAAAGCAATATGGCAAAGGTGCGCTGTATGGCGCATGTGCTGTCATTAGTGCATTTGTGCTTTTTTGGGCGTGGGGCTATTTTGTCAAGCACCATTATCCATTTTTATCATTAAGCAATATCATGGGTTTGCCCCGATTGCTTGCCCAAATCAATGATCCAATGCCTTTTGGCATGACGTTTTTGTCTTTGGTGATCATGCTTTTTCCTTGGGTGTTTTGGTTGCCGCTTTATCGCTCATTTGCTCTGGTGAATAAACAAGAGGCGGCGTTTAAATTTTGCGTGGCATGGTTGTGCTCATCGCTCTTTGTGGTGCTGATCACCATGAAAACCTCTATTGTGCCATTGATCCCGCTGTATCCTGCGTTTTGCTTATTGGTGGCGCGCGCTTATCAAGGCACAATCAATCGCCGTAAAGATGTGGCGCTCGTCGCTGCTGTGATCGCCATGATGGGGCTCATTTTAATGAGCTTTCCTTATGCGCGTAAATTTGTGTCAGATACGCATGCCATTGAATGGCTGTCTACCATTTCGCCCATTTGGGGCATTGGTTTACTGATTTTTAGTGTGATGCTGCTCATTTTTGCTAAAGAGACGCGTTTGATGACGCTCGCTTTAACAAGTGTGGCATTAACATTGGCCTTTAATTTTGGCGTGATTCGAAACGCCCGCGATTTTTACGATGTGCTGCCGGCATCTGAGCGCATCAGTTGGTATCAAAACAATGGTTATGTGGTGGCCAATAATGGTCGCTATATGGGGCAATATCACTTTTTAGGGCGCTTAGCTGAGCCTTTAGTGGTGATTGATCATGATATTGAGTTTGAGCGCTTTAAATCGTTTGCGCCAAACGGCCGCATCATTGTGTACTTAGATAAAATGACACCGACGACCATGCAAATGGCGGAATATTACCAACCGTTTCGCAATCGCTATTTGGCAATTTTTTCGGTGGCGGATATTGATAATTTAAATCTACTGACTAGAAAAGAGAGCGATTGATGGCGATGTTGAGTTTTTTTAAACCAAAATGGCAGCATAAAAATCCAAAAGTAAGGCAGCACGCATTAAAAACAGAAGCCTTAGCCGAAAGCATCATCTTATCGATGGCGCAATCGGATCCATCCCATGATGTGCGCATTTGTGCATTTACCAAAATTGAAGGATTCGGTGAGCTCTATGCGCTCTTTTTACAAGAACCGAATGAAGCGGCGCAATCTGCATTATTAAAAGAGATTGTTCGCCGTTTCACGCTCGATCGTGGGGCAGAAAGCATTCATGACTTTATGAAAAAGACCGTACGGCGTGATTTCCCTGTGGCGCGTTTATTGATGGCGTGCGAGGATGCGGCATTAAAACCAACACTCATGCAATATGTGGTGGCCAAAGAGGCCGTTGATCAGCTCCTTGATGCCAATTATGCCATCAGCGGCGCTGAAATTGAGGCAATTGATGACATTGCGCCATTAAAACAGTGGTTACAACAGAGTTTAGGTAAGGAAAAACAGCGCACGCTTGCCCTTAAACAGCGCATTCAGGAATTAGAAGCGGCAAAAATGCGCGAAATTAAGCAGGCTGAGTTATTGCACGCTTATCAAGCCTTGGCAGAATCTGAGCCATTAGCGGCCCTCAATCAATTGAGTGATTTAGATGCTGCATGGCAATCCTTGTCTCTTGGTGATGAACACCAAAAATGGCGTTCGGCCTATTTAGCGCGCCATCAAGCGCTGAATCAAGCGCGCAGAGCACGTTTGGCCGCGTGGAAAAAAATCGAAACAGAAAGCATGGCGTGTGATGAGATTGATCATTTAAAACAGTTCATCAAAGAGATTGATGAATTGCTAGATGATCAGCTTTCTGCCAAAGAACGCGTGGAGATCGGGCAGCTCAAAACCAATCTAGACAATAAAATCACTGAGCTCGATGCATTGAAGCATCAAGCTGAGATGGCAGCTTCGCCCATTGTTCAAACGCCGCCAAAAGTCAAACAAGTGACAGAAGTAGCGGTGGATTGGCACTATATGGACAATGCATTGGCGGCATTGACGCAATTGATCAGCAGCGGTGAATGGCAAGCAGCTGCACATTTAGAAACAAGTTTATTGGCAACATTGCAAGATGTGCCAAATTCAAGTCGTGTTGCTAAATATCGCACGGAGTTAAAGCGTTTAACCGAATCGATGCATGCGCAATTAGATGTGGTGCGTTGGCGTACGCATCAAGCATTGTCTACTTTATGTGATGAGGCCGAAGCATTGCGAGGCAGTGATGCCAGCGATTTAGGTGCGCGCCTAAAAGGATTACGCAGCGAATGGCAAACGGCACAAGTGGGCATTACGCATGTCCCAAGAAGCTTGCATCAACGATTTGAAAAAGCCTGTCATGCCATTCATCAAAAAGTGGTGGCAATGCGCGACAAAGATCAAGCAGCGCGTGCCATTTATCTGACAGAAGCACAAGGATTATTGAGTGCTTTGCAATCATGGATGGATGACATTGATTGGCAATCCCCGAATTGGGATCAATTGATCATGATGCGCCAACAGTTTTTGAAAGAGTGGAATCGTTATTTAAATCAATATTCCACAGATGGCGTATTAAGTTACGGTGCGCCACTCTTTTTGCATCGTGATAAGCAGCAGTTAGAAACACAAATGCGCAACATCATTGCGCCTTTAGAGCAGGCCATTGATCAAGAGCGCACTGCTGAAAAAGCACGTAGAGAAGGGATGATCACTGAGTTAAATGCATTATTGTCTCAAGGTGATATTGTAAAAGCGGTGGCGCAGGCTAAAGCCTTTAATCGTGACTTTGCGCCCACTGTGCGCGCCACGAATCAAGAAGAGAATCAACTTTGGAAGATGATGCGTTTGGTTAATGATCAGATCTTTGCTGCCCGTGATACACAAATGAGCACCGAAGCACGGATGCAGCAGCGCAATGTGGCCAAAAAACGCGAGATTTTAGCGCGTTTAGATGCCATCATTGCGCAAATGGATACAGGTGATGATCCATCCATGGATCTCTCTGAGATTCAAGAGGATTGGCAGCGAGTTGGCCGCGTGCCAAAAGCAGATCATCCATCCTTAGAGCGTGCATTTAAAACAGCACTATCGGCGATTGAGCAGGCACAAAAAGCGCGTAGGGCTGCTCAGCATGCAGAAAAACGCGCATCTTTGTTTAAAATGGCAGCGGACATCGGTGCCTTAGAAGAAGCAGCATTGTCAGGATTGCCCTTTGAGATTGAACCTGTGCGCAATGTTCAGCATCCCATCTTAAAAAAACGCGTGCAAACGTTGTTGAATATTTTGGCAGGTCAACGCGCGGCATTTTTGCGTTTAGAAGGATTGTATGCTGAGCGTGATCAAGTGGCAATGCGTTTGGTGTTGCTGCGTGAACTCATGCTGGACATTCCAGTCAGGGAAGAAGAGCGTGAAGCACGTTTAGCCTTACAAATGGCCATTTTGTCTGATGCCCTCAATCAAGATCGCACGCTGAAAAATACCGAAAAGCAATTAGAACGCTTAGATGATGAATGGCTCACTTTGGTGGTGGGCGAGGTTGATACTGATCTCGCGGACCGTTTCCGATAAATGAGTTTGATTCAAACCTGAGGTTTGATAGAATTGCGAAGTTTAAATGATCCATCGATGATATTTTAGGAAAATAACCATTATGATGCAGTATATTCGCGAACGAGCGACGAGTAAATTTGCTAAGTTTTTATTTCTAGGGATTGGCATCTCATTTTTGGGCTTTGGTGGCTCAAGCATGATGGGCAGCCTTGGCGATCCTGCCGTTGCGAAAGTAAATGGTGAGAAAATTTCCACAAGTGTCTTAACGCAAGCTTATATGAATTATTTGCGTGAGCAAGGTGGTGTCACACCAGAAGGCACTGCAGCATTGATGGTGAAGAGAAATGTCCTCAATGGCCTCATTCAAGAACAAGTGATGCAGCAAGCCACTGAGAAAATGGGCATCATGGCATCTAATGAAGCTGTGCGCGATGCCATTCATAAAATGCCATTTTTACAAGAAAATGGTCAATTCAGTAAACAGTTGTATCAATACTATTTGCAGCAACAAGGTTTAACGGCCGAGCAATGGGAGAACTTATTGCGCCGTGACATGACCACGCAGTTGTTAATTCAGGCCATTTCCAATTCTGTCATTGTGCCAGAAGAGAGCGTCGAAGCCTTTGCAAAAATTGATCGTGAAAAACGCGACTTATCTGTGATCTCTGTGCCGTTAGACCGTTTTGTCAAAGATGCCATTGTGACCGATGAAATGTTGGCAGCGTATTATGAAAGCCATAAGCAGGCATTTTTAACCGAGCCTCGCGTTAAAATTGCTTATGTGTCCTTGCCTGAGTTGGCAACGGCAGAGGTCAGCGTGACTACAGAAGAGGTGGCTGCGAAAAAAGCTGAGATTTTAGAAAAGCAAAAAGCCACAGAGAGCCGCAATTCTGATCAATTGATCATTCAGTTCAGCACGGAAGATGAAAAACAAAAAGCATTATCCGCTTTGACAAGCATCAGCGATGCATTAAAAGCCGGCAATCTCTCTTTTGAGGATGCCAAAGCGGACATTGAGAAAAATCCTGAGGGTTTGTACTATCAAACGGGCAATTTACGCAGTAATAGTACGCAAGGCATTGAAAAAGCGTTGTTTGCATTAACGATGGATGCGCCTTATTCAGCACCGATTGTGACAGACAATGCAGTGCACGTGGTGCGTTTATTGGCGATCGATGGCGATGATGCTTTAAGTGATGCTGCATTGACTGCAAAAGCCACCGCAGAAGTGAAGCAGGCCAAAGAAGCGGCCATGAAAGCGGAATATGAACAGCGCTTTCAAGAAGTGGCAGAAAAAAATGCAGAGAGCTTAGATTTATTGGCTCAAGAATTCAATACAACGCCGGTGCAAACCGATTGGTTGAGTTTGACGGAAAAAACAGGTGCCTTACAGGATCAAGCAACTTTTGAGATGATCAGCCAAGAGATGCAATTGCTGGGCGGTAAAAATTCAGAAGCCTATCAAGCAGACAATGGCGAAATTCGCATTGTGCGCGTTGAAGCCTATGAGGCTGCGCGCCCTTTAACATTTGATGAAGCACAACCTCAAATTAAAGCGGCGCTTGTGCGCTCTGAAGCTGAGAAAAAAGCCCGCGCGTTAATCGATGCCATCAACATTGAGTTGGCAGAAGGTAAAGCATTGGCGGATGTGGCAGCAAAGCATGATCTAACCGTGAAAAACTATACAGATTTATCGGCAGTGGACATCAATGATGCTGCAAACAATGATCCTGAAATGGCCGCTGTCCTTGAGCAAGGCTTTTCTGTGGCTAAAACTCAGCCAGCTGCATTTGTGGCTTTGAGCATCAATGATCATGTCGATGGCGTGATTGTCAATGGTATTGAGCCTGGTAAATTGTCTGATTATACGCAAGAGGAATTGACATTGATTCGCCAATATTTACGTTCTGATATGGCCAATGCCGAAACCCTTTTATTCATGCAGGGCTTGTATGATCAAAGCAAGATCGAAGTGTATCAAGTCCCATTTTTGACAGAGTAATATGCGAAATAGCACTTTATTGATTGGGGCGTATGCGGGGATTGCAGGTTTTTTCCTCTATATGACGCTGCACAATGATGGCAATGATCAAGATTATTTGTCTGACATCGTTTTGACAAAGGCCAGTGATGCGCCTTTGCAAACGATGCCGATGGAAAATCATTTGATGATCGATGAGGTTGATGTCCTTGATGTCAGCTTAAGTGATGATGAATGGATCGATGAAGCCGAAGTGATGCTTGCAAGCAATGATCCCTCTGAAATCGCAAGGGGACTTGGGATTTTAAATCGCTTAGCTAAAGACAATCAACCAAGGGCCAATGAGTTGTTGGCTGTGATGTATGATCAAGGCATTCGCTTGCCAAAAGATGAACAAAAAGCGTTTGATCATTATGAGCGTGCAGCGCTTCATGGTTCAGAAAATGCCAATATTTATTTATTTAACCACTATTTAGATCATCCAAATCCTTCAGATCCACATTATCAAAAAGCCCGTGATTGGTTTTATAAAGCGACGGAGTTTCAGCGCAATCCCATTGCTGATTATGGTTTAGCGTATATGTATGAAGTTGGTTTAGGCGCGCCAGTGGATTTAGAGAAGGCGTTGAAATATTATCAAAATGCTGCTGATGAGAATTTTCCATTGGCTTATGAACGCTTAGGTGATTTATATCTGCAAACGGATCGCCATCGCCTCAGTGAAGCGTTATTGCTGTTTCAGCGCGCTGCGAACGAGGACATGCCAAGCGCTCAATATAAGTTGGGTTATATGTATGAAGAGGGGTTGGGCACGAAGCAAGATTATGAAACGGCGCAATTTTGGTATCAAAAGGCGGCCAATAATCAATTTCCACTTGCGGAAGTGGCATTGGGGCGATTGTATGAGCACGGCTTTGGGGTTGAAAAAGACAATCGCCGCGCTTATGATTACTACCGATCCGCCGCAGAAGCGGGGAACATTGAAGCACAAAATTGCGTGGCGCGTGCCTTTGAGCGCGGCATCGGTGTGGATAAAGATTTAGAGCGCGCCATTTATTGGTATGGTGAAGCGGCGCAAAAAGATGACAGTAACGCACAATATAATTTAGGGCGCATTTTTGAAGAGTATCCTGAGGTGAGAAATTTAGATGAAGCTAAAGCTTGGTATCAAAAAGCGACCAAAGCAAATGTGACGGAAGCACAAAGGGCGCTTGAGCGTCTTTCAACAAAGTAGATGGTATGATCGAGCATAATTTTAATTTAGTCAATGTGAATACGTTTGGCATTGCAGCTCAAGCGGCTCATTATTATCGCATTGATGCGCTAGATGATTTAGCAGAATTGAGCGACTTAAAAGCGCCCCTCTTTTATTTAGGCGGTGGCAGTAATGTATTGTTCACCGAAGATTATTCAGGCACGGTGGTGCATAACTGTATGCGTGGCATTGAGATCCTCGAAGAGGATGCAGATTCTGTTTTGATTAAAGCATATGCTGGCGAGCCGTGGCATGCTTTTGTGGCGCATACTTTGTCGAAAGGTTGGCATGGTTTAGAATGTTTGGCCTATATTCCTGGGCAAGTGGGTGCAACGCCTGTGCAAAACATTGGTGCATACGGCATTGAGGCATGTCAATTCATTGAGCGTGTGCATGTGTATCATCCGATGACGAAAACATTTGAGTCATATAGTAATGATGAATGTGCCTTTGCATACCGAGACAGTATTTTTAAATCCACCTTAAAAGATCGTTTGATTGTGAGTGTGGATTTTCGATTGTCTAAATCGCCGCATCAGTACGAGCGATTTTATCCTGCATTACAGGCGCATTTGATGGATAAGGGGATTGATGCACCCACATCGATGGATATCTTTCATGCTGTGATTGAAGTGCGTCGTTCAAAATTGCCTGAAGTGAGTGAGCTTGGCAGTGCGGGTAGCTTTTTTAAAAATCCAGTGGTTCATGCTTCAAAGGCTGCGGCGTTGAAAGCTTTATATCCTGATTTGGTGGTTTATCCTCATGGTGAGCAATGTAAATTATCCGCAGGTCAACTCATCGATCGCTTAGGATTTAAAGGGCAATATGTGGATAATGTGGGCATGTATGAAAAGCAAGCCCTCATTTTAGTGAATTTAGGTGGGGCAACAGGGCAAGCGCTCTATGACCACAGTTTAAAAGTGATGAAGGCCGTTGAGGCGGCATTTGATATTTGTTTAGAGCCTGAAGTGATCATTCTATAATGGTAGAATGGCAAATGGGACACAACAGTTTTTATTAACCATAGGAAGAAGTGTATGAAACTTGTAAAATTATTGAAGTCTGTGGCACTGATGGTGGTGGTTTCGATGTGTTCAATGGTGTATGCAGCTGATACGCCAGAGCAAACCATTGAAAAAGCCTCTGCACAATTGATCAATGCCTTAAAAAAAGAGGAAACTGCCTTAAAGCAGAATCCAAAGCGTTTGTATGGTTTTATTGAAAAAATGGCGGTGCCATATTTTGATTTTAACACCATGTCACAATGGGTGATGGGGCGCGCATGGCGTGATGCTACACCTGCTCAGCGTGATCGCTTTATGAATGAATTTAAAAAATTGTTGATCAATGCTTACGGTAGCGCATTGCTTGAATACACGGATGATAAAGTCAATGTATTCCCATTGCCACCAAATGCGAAGAATAAAAATGAAGTGACAGTGCGTTCAGAAATCACATCATCAAGCCATAAACCTGTAGCCGTGAACTATTCAATGATCAAATCTGGCGGTAAATGGTTGGTGTATGATGTTTCCATTGAAGGCGTGAGCATTGTGACAAGTTATCGTACTGAGATCCGTGAATTGGTGAATGCCAAAGGCATTGATGGTATGATTGAAACCTTAGCGCAAAAAAATAAATAGGATTGAACGATGAGTGAGTGCTGTCAGGCAACCGGACAAGGTGTGTATCAGTTGGTGGGTGATTTTAATAAATTCACCATTCCTGAGTATGATCGTGTGATTCGAGCTGCATTTAAAAAAGAGGCGCCCACTGCGTTGTCTTTAAATACTGTCAGCAGCTGCGACAGTGCATTTGTGGCATTGTTGATCAGCTATAAGCATGATTATCCTGATTTGGCTCTAGATGCGGTGCCTGATCAGCTGACAAAGTTGCTGGCGCTCTATCACGTGGCCGAGTGGTTTGTTCATTAGTGCCATGTGTTCGTTACAAACGTAAAAAAAGGGATCATTTGATCCCTTTTTTTATGGGCAGAATTACAGGATGGTTACATGATTCAAAAGATGAGAATCTATTTCCCCGGTAAATTTTGAGACTCCTATTTAGATTGAGGATGCTATCCTAAATTTATTGTAATAATTTTGTAGTTATTTTTAATGGGCAAAAAAAGATCCCATCGCAAGGATGGGATAAGGAGAGTGTGAGAGAATAGAGGTAAATCAAGGGAAACTAAGGGTGATGACGATGTCCTTTATGTCCTTTATCATCTTGATGCATGCGTGGACCTTTGCCATCGTGGGCTTTTAAATATTCAGCCCGTTGCTCTGGCGTTAAGACTTGGTAAACCGCATGCTTGTGTTGCAATTTTTGTACAGCGCGATCATCACGATGTTTTTGCTGCATTTTGCGTGCTTGATCAGCATTGAATGTTGGATTTTCTAAGAGATTTTTCATCTCCGCTTGATGTGCATTACGAGTGGCTTCGCGCTCTTTTTGCATGGATTCATGCAATGATTGCATTTGTGCACTTTGTTCTTTGGTCAACTGTAAGCGATTCATGTCGTGGTCACGATCTGGTTTTGCCATCGCGGCGCTTGAAAGAGCGACAACACCCATCACGACCAATGCCAATTTTTTCATATGTCTTTCCTCATCTATGTGTTTGTGGATTAAGTATAGATTAATCCTTTGCTTGTAAAAGGCAGTCTAGAGAATGTAAAGCGGCGTAAATGTTTTTAGACAGTTGTAGAGAAGCCGCTATAATGGCGCAAGGAGGTAGTCATGGAACATATTTTATTGGTGGATGATGATTTACAACTGCAAGCATTGATTTCAGAGCTGTTGACCTTTGAAGGGTTTGCGGTGGATGTGTGTAATAATGGGGAAGAGTGTTTGGCTTACATGGCACACACAACGCCAGATGTCTTGATTTTAGATGTGATGATGCCCAAAAAAAATGGTTGGGACACATTAAAAGAGGTGAGAAGCACCCATCCTTTATTGCCTGTGTTGATGTTGTCAGCGAAAGGCGACAGCATTGATCGCGTGCTTGGCCTTGAACTTGGGGCAGATGATTACATTGGCAAACCCTTTGATGATCGCGAATTGATTGCGCGCATCCGCGCTTTGTTGCGTCGTGCGAATGCAGAAGAAGCACCGCAGGATCACAATGTGATTAAAGTGGATCAATTAGAGCTCAATCAAGCGCAGTTTCAGGCAAGCTTTGCTGGTAAACCGATTGATTTGACCTATACTGAATTTTCTTTACTGCTGTATATGGTGAAAAACCGCGGCAAAGCCATCAGTCGTGATGAATTGAGTCGTGAAATTTTAGGTAAGCGCCATCAAGCATTTGATCGCGTCATTGACATGCATGTGAGCAATTTACGTAAAAAAATTCCGGATCGTGACAATGGTATGCCATGGTTTAAGACCATTCATGGTTTAGGGTATATGTTCATCGAATAAAGGGGCAAGGCGTGCGTAAATTTTTCTCTCTATTGAGTGTGCGGATCTTTTTTGTTTTTTTGATCTATTGCATTGCGGTGGTGTCCATTGCCATCATCATTCCAACGCTGGATCAAAGGCGCATTCGTGAAGTGCCAAGTGCCGAGCGAGAGAAAATTCAACAGCGCCTTGATCGTCAGTTGCAGATGCGTCATGCGAAAAATGCAGGGCGCTTCATTGCCATTCCAAAAACCAATGATCCTGAGTATTTGGCCTATTCTATTAGCAGTGTGGATAATCCTGAATATCGAGAGTTCATTACGGCCGTAACCGATGAAGATGTGCCGCATCAACAAGTGATCAACTCGCAAATGATCATGGGGCCATTTGAAGTGGAAGGGGCGCGTTATCAGTTTTATATGCTGTTTCCAAAATTGCCGCAATCGTACTATGTGAGTTTGATGTTTAAATCGCCCTCATTGTTACTATTGTTGATGCTCTTTGCCAGTTTACCTTTTATCTTTTTACTCACCTATTCACTCTATCGCCCAATTAAGCGCTTAAAGCAAGCGGCAGATCGCGTGGCAAGGGGCGATTGGGAGGTGGATCCTGCCCTTGAAAAAGGGACGGTGGAATTCAGTTATCTTGGGCAAAGTTTTAATCAAATGGTCGAAGAGCTGCAAAAGGCAGAAGCAGAGAAAAATCGCCTATTTGGGAACATGTCCCATGAGCTTAGAACGCCTTTGACACGCATTCGCTTGACCAATGGCATGTTGCGTCGGAAAACGGATGCATCGTTAGCGCCAGACATTGATCGCATTGAGCAAAATCTGATTTTAATTGAAGATCGTATTCAGGCGATGCTCTCTTTATCTCGTGAACTGATTTTGCGCCGCGAGCAACATGAATCTGTGACATTGTCAGCAGCACTGATTGAGTTATTGGCAGAAGCGGCATTTGAGGCAGATGCCAATGGTAAAACTTTGTATTATGAAGAAGTGCCGGAGATGCATCTGCTGCTGAATGTGGAGAATTTCCAAAGTGGCATTGAGAATATTTTACGCAATGCCATTCATTATGCCAAAACGCGCATTGATGTGACTTTTAATGTGGCGGCGGATCAATTGATCATCAGTGTCCATGATGATGGCCCAGGCGTGCAGCCAAAAGATTTAGGGCGATTGTTTGAGGCATTTTATCGTGCAGAAAATGAAGCGGTGCCCGATTCAAATGGTGCCGGTTTAGGTTTAGCCATTGCAGGGCAAATGGTCAAGCATCATCATGGCACCATTGAGGCAAAAAATCATGAAGATGGTGGATTGATGATTACTTTGACATTTCCTTTGTCATCGGGCTCGTAACCGCCCAAATGCCAACGTATGGGCGCACATTCCAAAAGGGTGCGCCATAAATTTTCCCAAGATAAGAGAGTTGTGACAACGTACCATCGAGATAAAGAGCATTTTGACAGCCCAATTCTTCTTGAAAAAATTTAGCAAAGTAATAAAAATTGATGGGGTTTTGTGTGACTGCAAAGTAAGTATTGTTATTTTTGACACACACGCCACTGCGATATTTTAAGCTGTCGGAGGACGCAAAAAATTTTGGATGCAACTGACCATTGACCACAAGCATTGGGCCAGATTGCGTGGCATATAAAGGCGCATAACGTTTTTGATTGCGAAGAAAATTCTCAGTTTCTAGAACATGGCGCGAACCATCTTGGTTGACAAAAAAAACGCCATTTGGAATCAATGAAAAATTCCCAATGGCATTGGTGCGTGTGATCTGATTTAAGCCCTTTAAGAGTTCGCCTTTTTCCATATGCCAGCCGAGCGGCGATTGATCTTGCCCAAAAATGCCAGAGTTAATGGCAAAGAGAAGCTGTTTTTTCTCTTTTTGTAACGTTTTATTGAGCGTTGAAAAAGATTGATAAGGCTGCTCGGTGGCGGGATTTTTCCAAAAAAGCTGTAATGAATCATGTTCGGAAACCTCAACAACTGCAAACTCAACATTGTGATACTTTTGCATCAACAACGATAAACTGTGTGCTTCTGGCATGAAGCACAGGGTGAGTAATGGGGCAAGTAATTGAGATTTCCGGATCTTCATTAACGTTTGGCTTGATGGATGGATTGTAATAAAGGTTTTAACAATTTAGGTGTGGCAAAAGCTGCATTTTCAGCGCTGATGTCCACTTCATTGCCATTAAAGTCAGTGGCTAAAGCGCCGCCTTCTTGTGCAATCAAGACAGCCGCTAAATGATCACAAGGATCAAAGGCATTTAACCAAGCTGCTGAGGCTTTCCCTTCAATCATCTCGCAGATGCTCAATGCTTCATCGCCTAACACTCTAACACCTAAAGAGAGATGATGTAAATGCGCAGTCATCATGACATTTTCTTTACGCAATGAACGCGCATCTGTGAGTAAAAGGGCATCGCTGATGCGGCCGCTGTGGCGAGGTAAACGGATGCGAATGTCATTTAAAGTCGCGCCTTCATTTTTCACAGCCATGTAGGTTTTTTGTGACATTGGTGCATAAACGTAACCGGCCATTAATTTGTCATCGACCATGTAGGCTACAGAAACTGCAAAGTCAGCATTGCCACCTAAGAAGTTTTGTTTACCAACGATGCCGCTGACATACCAATACGATTTATTGTGGGCAGGGCCGTGCACACCTGTGAGTTTTGTTTCTACCGTGTGGTCTGGGTATGCATATAAAATTTCTTTGGCAATCTCGGTTTCAATTTGTGCGTAAAAGATGTCAAAACGTTCGGTCTCTTCGCGTTGTGCTTGGCTTAATTTAGCGGTTTGTTCAAAAATTTGGTTGATTAAACGGCTAACTTTAGAAACACTTTTTTGTGCGATGGTTAATTGTGGATTCATAAAACTCTCAGATTAAAAATATTAAATAGCATGGTCTTGAGCCAGTAGCTCTGAAATGGAGCTGACTAAATTTGGACCACTCAAACGGAAATGAGAAGCATCAACCCATGATGTGCCTAAGCGGCTGATGACTTCTTCTAAGTATTGTGAAGCTTCGGTAAAATTGTTGTTGGTTGTCACGATGTGAATGCCCGTTTCAGGATTCATGTCTTCAATCACAGTCAGCATCATTTGTACCATGGTGAGGGTGATTTGTTGACGATTGCGACCTGAAGCGGTTTTGACGACATTCATGCCACTTCTGACAGCCAATTCTGTGGCTTTTCGAATCCATTTGGCATCTTGTAAGATGCCGGCTTCAATGGTGAGCTTTAATGGTGTATCACCTGCAGTTTCCCGCATGGTGTTCAAAAATTTCAAACATAATCCCGCTTGGCGATTGACCAAGGCTTGATAGGGAAAGACCAAATCAATCTCATCGGTGCCGGCATCCAAGGCTTGCTTCATCTCTTGGGTGGCATTGTATGTATTAAAAGGTCCATAGGGATAATTGATGATGGTGGCAATGGTTGGCACAGCATCGCCAAATGCTTCACGAAGGGGTGCAACGTGTTGTGCAAAGGTTGTGATTGAGGCGATGGCGCCGATGCTTTTGACCTCTTCGGCCACTTTGTTTGCATCTAGGTTTAAAAATAGATAGGGCATATCAATCAGCCCGATCATTTTTTGTGCCACTTTAATTTTTAAGGTTTCTGCTTCCATTATGCGTCTGCTTTCTTTTGAGGTTTCACAGGATTTTGCATGGGCCATGCGATGGCGAACCAAACAGCTGCTAAAAGAAATGCCAAGTAAAAGACATATTGTACGCCAAAATAACCGCTGATTGTAGCGCCAAGCATCCCGCCGATGGAGGTGCCTAAAAATTGTGAGGAGGAAAAAACGCCCATAATGGTGCCGCGATAGTTCTGATCGGCAGCACGCGACATGATGGAAGGCTGCATCGCTTCCATGACGTTAAATCCAAAGAAGAATAACAATAATCCCCAGAAAAAGAGGGCATGGCTGCCATCTTCAGAAACAATTAAGCCTAAATATGCCAATGCTAAAAATAAAATGGCAAATAGAAATAAGACACGGTGACGATAAAAACGCTCTGCTAAACCTACGCAAGCAAACATGATGATGCATGAGATGAAAAAGGTGCTCACATAATAGAGCGTGGCAGAACCGCCAGAGATTTCCAATTTACCAAGAAGGCTTGGCATGGCGGCGAACGTCATCGTTAATAAGAGATGCAGCATGAAAGCGCCAAAGTATAAACGCACCACATTGCCATTACTAAAAGCGATGCGGGTGAGCTCAGATAAGCTTTCGCGTTTTGTTTTCATCGCTTCAGTGGGCATCGGTGCATCGGGAATGAATTTGATGGTGGCGTAAATGCCAAGGGCACCCATGAGCGCACACACACCAAAAATTCCATAGCCTTTGGCCACCATATAGATGATGGGAGCAAGGGAGATCGCCACACCAAACGTTAAACCAATGCTGACACCGATCATGGCCATGACTTTTGAGCGAATGTATTCACGGGTTAAATCCGTGGCCAAAGCCAGTACAACAGCCGACACTGCGCCGGCGCCTTGAATGATGCGCCCTAAAATGGCCACATAAACGTGGCTGGCAAACATTAAGATGATGCTGCCCACAATAAATAACCCAAGACCAGCGATTAATGCTGGTTTTCTGCCCATTTTATCGGAAACAACGCCAAAGATCGGTTGCAGTAAGATCTGCGTCAATGCGTAACTTGCAAACACAAGGCCCGTTAAAAATGGGGTCGAGCCCGTTAAGCTTTGGCTGTATAGAGTCAGCACAGGCAAGATGATGAAAATGCCCAACATCCGAATGGAAAAAAGCCCTGCGAGTTTGAGGCTAAGACCGAGTTCGCCCGGTAATAATTTTGTGCTGGTATTGACAGTTGCGTCTGACATTACTTTTCAACTCCTTAATTTGCAGAGGGATTATACGTTATTTTGGATCGCCAGTGCAGCTTGATACACATGATTTTTCGATAATTTTGTCACTTTTGTGGCAATGCTCACCGCTTGTTTTAAGGGCAATTCATCCAATAAAATGGTCAAAAGTTCCGTTAAATCGATGCTTTCTGGCTCGCTGGCGTCAACTGTTGCCCCTTCGATCACCACAACATATTCGCCACGTTGTTCATCTGAATGGGTTGTATAGTATTCATGCAGATTGTTCAGGCGATCTGAGAGATAGCTTTCATAACGTTTGGTCATTTCACGGCCAATGAAGGCATAGCGATCTTCGCCAAACACTGCCATGGCATCTTCAAGCATTTGCAAAATGCGGTGGCTTGATTCATAAAAGACCAAAGTGCGGGAATCTTTACGCACCTCATTCATGCGCGCTTTGCGGCCTGCGGATTTTGCAGGTAAGAAACCTTCAAAGCTAAAGCGATCCGTAGCAATGCCAGAAACGGATAATGCGGTGATCAATGCGCTGACGCCGGGAATGGGAATCACAGTTTGCATCGCTTCACGAAGGGCACGCACCACTTTAAAGCCCGGATCAGAGATGAGCGGCGTGCCCGCATCTGAAATGATGGCGCAATTTTGTCCATCATTTAATAAATTTAAGATCTCATCTATGCGGTCAGTTTCGTTGTGATCATGCAGGGAGCGCATCGGCGTTTGGATGTTAAAGAGCTGCATCAGTTTAGCGGAGTGTCGAGTGTCTTCGGCAAAAATGACATCAACGCTTTTTAAAGTTTCGATGGCGCGCGGTGACCAATCATCAATATTTCCAATTGGTGTTGCAACAACGTAGCAAATTGACATAGAGTTCTCTGATTCTTGAATTTAAGGGTTACGATTATACAAGGAAATGATGCAATGAGCGAACCACAATTGACAGGTGATTGGGGCGAAGCATATGCCCGGGCACATTTAGAAGCCCATGGACTTCAATTTGTGATGAAAAATTATCGCTGCAAAATGGGCGAGATTGATCTTATTATGCAAACTGGCGGCGTTTTGGTCTTTGTGGAAGTGCGCGTGAGAAATACACACTTACATGGTGATTCTTTAGAGAGCATTACGCATGGTAAACAGCAAAAAGTTAGAAAAACGGCTGAGCGTTATTTACAACAAGTGAATCATCAAGGGGATGCACGCATTGATGTGGTGGGGATTGATACCTCATTCTCCCCACCGCGCATCACTTGGATTGCCAATGCATTTTAATTTACATTAAGAAAATAACATTGAGCAAAATGTAAATGGGTAAGAGTGTGCCAATGGCGATCAGCATATAACTGAAGAAGCTTGGCATGCGAATGCCTTGTTGTTCTGCAATGCTTTTGATCATAAAGTTTGGGGCATTGGCGATGTAGGTTAAAGGTCCTGTAAACACTGTTGCCATTGAAATGGTGAGCAATGTTGTTGGAATCACATTCATTAAGTAAGCGGCGCCTTGGGCATGATCACCGATGGCCATTTTAAAGAACACCAAATAGGTTGGGGCATTGTCTAAGAAAGCGGACAATGTGGCGGTGATCCAAAAGTAGGTCACATTGTTAGGTGCGCCGATTTCATCATGTGCAAAGCGCATTAAAAATGCTGTGACAGGGTGATCGGGCGATTGAAGGATCAGAATCACCGGTGTAATGGTGAGAAAAATGCCTAAAAAGAGTTTAGCCACTTCTAAAATGGGTTCCCAATTGAATTGATTATCAATACGCAGCTGTTTTGGCGTGAATTTAAAAGAGAGATAAATCACAAGTAAAAAGAGCACATCACGGAAGACATTTTCAAGGGCAATGGTGGAATGGAACACTTCTAATTGAATGTTTGGATTCCAAAATCCGGAGATGATGATGCCAGCAAGCACCGCGGCGATTAATATAAAATTAAATTTCCCATTAATCACAAAATGATTATCTTTTAATTTTTGTGGTTTGATCTCTTCAAGGGCAAAGAGTTTGGTATCAATAAGGTAAAAGAGCATCAATAACATGCTTGATGTGATCATAACGGGTAAGAGCATGTATTGCAGTGTCCAAAAGAAACTCACGCCTTCTAAAAATCCTAAAAAGAGTGGCGGATCCCCAAGGGGCGTTAAGCCGCCGCCAATGTTGGCCACTAAGAAGATAAAGAAGATCACCACATGCACTTTATGGCGGCGATGTTGGTTTGCTTGCAGTATTGGACGAATGAGTAACATTGAGGCGCCTGTTGTACCCATGATGGACGCAAGTAAAGTACCGATCAGTAAAATCATCACATTTAAAGCAGGGCTTGGAGCAAAGTGACCGGTGATCTGAATGCCACTTGAAACCACATATAAGGTTAATAGCAATAAAATAAAGGGAATGTATTCGGAGATGAGTGTGTCCACCAACACAGCTCCACCGACGCCCCAACCAAAATTAAGGATCAAAGGAATGAAAAAAATGATGCTCCAACCTAAGGTGATTTTCCCATAATGATTGAGCCAAAGCTTAGGGGCGATTAAGGGTAAGAGCGCCACAGATGCAATCAATCCCATAAAAGGCAACGTATAGAGCATCGATAAATGATTGCCATCAAATGCGTGGCTTTGTACATTATTCGCAAAGCTTGTGGAAAAAAATGTGGAGAAGACAACCAAAGCAACAAAAAAAATACGCATTGAAACCCTCAAAAAAAGATCATGAGTGTGGAAGGTAAATTGTGTGGTGTGATGGTATTTGCAGCAAATGGGCGAACGCCCTTTAGATTACTTGCGCATAATATGACATTTATCTATATTCTACATGATATGGCATTATTTTTTTTAAAAAATTATATAATGTATGGCACTTCCTATTTTTTGAGTATTATTTGATCTAATTTAAATGCTCACTGCCCATTTTATTTTATATACTTCAGTTTTTAAGTGATGACACGAGTGGTTTTCATTTAAGAACTTTTTTTAATTGTCTTAATTCATTAGAGTGTAAAAGGTTTTATGAAATACAAAGTCGTTTTTCGAGGAAAGGTTGATCGCACGGTTGATCAAAAGATGATCCTTGAAAATTTGTCTGATCTTTTTGATCAAACGACCGAAGAGGTTTATCAGAGGTTTTTTGCAAAAGGGGGTCAATCGATTGTGTTGATCACCGGTTTGTCTGAAGGTGATGCCATTGAATATCAAACAGCATTGGCAGATGCGGGTTTAATTGCAGACATTGATTTAGATGTCGATGACCTAATGCCTGAGTTATCAATGCCGGAGGTTACGCGAACACAAACCATTGCGCCTAACGCTAAACCTGCGGCGACTGATCATTCGCCGACTCATACTGAGCGAAAATTAGCCGCAAAAGATTATTTGAAAGCACCTGAAGAATTGACATTGATGCGCCACACGGATGATGTTTCTGAGTTAGAAAGCAATCGTGTTGAGAAGATGAAGCGCATTGCCAAAACCCGTGCAAATCCCAATCATAATATTGAGATTGATGATCGTGACATTGCTCCAACGCCGCCTTTATTGCATAGTGGTGTGCGCATTGGGCGTTTATATTTTCTGTACCGAATCACTTTGGCATTTGCCATTTTATTTGGTTGCCTCAATATTTTGCCGCTTTATCTATATGATGCGTTAGGCAGTGCAAGTTTCATCATCTCTTTTTTCTTCATTTTTTTTGCAATTACATTTATGTTGATGATTGTCAGTCAGCGTTTTTGTGACATTGATAATTTATCGATTGGTAAAATGGCATTTGTGACGATTTTGATCTTCACCTTAATCTTCAGTCTGTTTGTGCAAAACTATTATGTGCTTAAAGATGCTCAAGTGCAGTTTGCTGAGCTCTTTGTTAGAGAACACAGCATGAGCGAGCAATATTTTGCTTTAAAGGCAGAGTTGAAAGATTATTTAGCCCAAACGAGCCAACGTCATTTTTTACAGCAGATTGATGCCATCATCAAATGGGTGGTGTATGCTGCTATGATCATCGGGGCGATTTTGCTCTTCTCAATGCCTGGGATTGAAGGGAACAATCAATTTGGTGCACCGCCGCCTTCGCCAAATTTAATGAGCTTATTGTTGTTTGTGGTGTCGCTCTTTGCCTTCTTGTATTGTGTGGCGTATCCATTTAGCAGTAAAGCACATAAATATCAGCATCGCTTATATCAAACGGAGCTGTATGAGTATTTAGGTGTACTTAAGCCTTTGCCAAATGAGTTCAATCGCGCCTACAAAGCATACCTTGAGAAAAACTCAACAAAAGCTCAGTAATTCCATTATAATTGTAAGCTGTTATTTGAATTTAGGAGAGGAATCATATAGAGTTCTCTCCTCTTTACTTTGGTAGACATTAACTGCATGAAGAACATTAGAAACTTTTCCATTATTGCCCATATTGATCATGGTAAATCCACGATCGCCGATCGTTTTATCCAAATTTGTGATGGTTTGAGTGAACGAGAAATGGAGGCTCAAGTATTAGACTCCATGGACATTGAGCGTGAACGTGGCATTACGATTAAAGCACACTCTGTGTCGTTGGACTATAAAGCTAAAAATGGGGAAGTTTACCATTTGAACTTCATCGATACGCCAGGACACGTTGACTTCTCTTATGAAGTGTCTCGCTCACTTTTTGCTTGTGAAGGAGCGCTTTTGGTGGTGGATGCCGCGCAAGGCGTTGAAGCACAATCTGTGGCCAACTGTTATACGGCGATTGATCATGGTTTAGAAGTGGTGCCTGTTTTAAATAAGATTGACTTACCAGCAGCTGATCCGATGAAGGTGGCTGCTGAGATTGAAGACATCATTGGCATTGAAGCAATGGATGCTGTGACGTGCTCCGCTAAAACTGGTATGGGCGTTGAAGATGTGCTTGAAACATTGGTGCAAAAAATCCCTGCGCCAAAAGGTGATCCGAATGCGCCATTAAAAGCATTGATCATTGATTCATGGTTTGACCCATATGTGGGCGTCATCTCTTTGGTGCGCATCTTTGAAGGAACACTTCGTGTGCGTGATAAAATGCAAGTGATGAGCACAAAGCGTAGCTATCAAGTGAGTCATGTGGGTGTGTTTACACCAAAACGTTTAGATAAAACAGAATTATCTGCCGGTCAAGTGGGCTTTGTGATCGCTGGGATTAAAGAGATTGATGGCGTGCCAGTGGGCGATACATTAACCTTGGAAAACAATCCAGCCACAGAAGCTGTGCCAGGCTTCCAAAAAGTGCAATCCCGCGTATTCTCAGGTTTGTTCCCAGTGGATTCATCTGAGTATGAAAATTTACGTGAAGCATTACAAAAATTGCGCTTAAACGATGCCTCATTAAACTTTGAGCCAGAATCTTCTCAAGCGCTTGGCTTTGGTTTCCGTTGTGGCTTCTTAGGCATGTTGCATATGGAGATCATTCAAGAGCGTTTAGAGCGTGAATATGATTTGGATTTGATCACAACAGCGCCGACGGTGATTTATGAATTAGAAAAAACCGATGGCGAAGTGGTGTTGATTGATAACCCGAATGATTTACCTGCACCCAATAAAATCAGTGAAATCCGTGAGCCGATCATTCGTGCCAATATTTTGACGCCACAAGAGTATTTAGGCAACATCATCACATTGTGTGTGGAAAAGCGCGGCGTGCAAAAGAACATTGTATACGCAGGTTCCCAAGTGCAATTGCAATTTGAATTGCCCATGAGTGAAGTGGTGCTTGACTTCTTTGACCGCTTAAAATCAGTGTCTCGCGGTTACGCTTCTTTTGATTATGAGTTTGTGCGCTACGAAGCGGCAAACCTTGCGAAAGTGGACATCCTCATCAATGGTGAAACGGTCGATGCATTAGCGCTCATTGTGCATAAAGACAATGCGGTGTATCGTGGTCGCGATTTGGTGGAAAAAATGAAAGAGTTGATTCCACGCCAGATGTTTGACATCGCCATTCAGGCGGCGATTGGTGCACAGATCATCGCAAGAAGCACTGTTAAAGCGATGCGTAAAGACGTATTGGCCAAATGTTACGGCGGTGACGTGAGCCGTAAGCGCAAATTACTCGAGAAACAAAAAGCGGGTAAAAAACGCATGAAGCAAGTGGGTAATGTGGAAATTCCACAATCTGCCTTCTTAGCTGTATTGCAAGTTGATAAATAGACAAAGGATATTACGATGTTTTCCCAATTCACGCATTACTTGGCGATTGCCATTGTGTTTGCAGTGCCTGTGACGGGTTTAATTCTGCTCATTGATCGCTTATATTTTAAGAAAAAGCGCGCAAAGGATACAAAATTGCCGGCACTGGTGGATTGGGCAGCATTTTTGTTTCCGGTTGTTCTCTTTTTGACGGTACTGCGTACATTCATCGCAGAGCCGTTCATCATCCCAAGTGGCTCAATGCAGCCGACATTATATGCCGGTGATATGATCGTGGCCAATCGTTGGTCATTTGGTTTGCGTTATCCGATCACCAATGAGCGCATTTTCAGCAAAGCTGGTGATGGCGTTGAGCGCGGTGACATTGCCGTGTTTAAATACCCTAAAGATGAGCGCATTAATTACATTAAGCGTATTGTGGGCTTGCCGGGTGATGTGGTGGATTATAAAGATAAAATGCTCACCATCAATGGTGTACCGGTTAAATATGAATATGTTGGCCCAGCCCTTGAGCCGGAATCAGATTTGATCTTTAAAGAATACCTGCCATCTAAAGATGGCATCGTTGAGCATGGCGTACAACAGTTGCCATACTTGACGCGTGCAGATGCCGGTTTGGACATTTTGCGCCCATTTCCGTTTAAAGTGCCAGATGGACAATACTTGGCTTTTGGCGATAACCGCGATAATAGTTTAGACAGCCGTTATTGGGGCTTTGTCAATGACAATCAATTGGTGGGTAAAGCCAATTTTATTTGGATGAATTACAAATGTGTAACGCAATTGAAAGATTGTGATCATATTTTCACTGTATTGAAATAGTTATGATTGATCGACTACAAGAAAAACTCGGATACCAATTTACGAACATTGCGCTTTTAAAACAAGCGTTGGTTCACCGCTCAGTTTCCCGCGTTCACAATGAACGTTTAGAGTTTTTGGGAGATGGCTGCTTAAATTTCACAATTGCCCATGCATTGTATGAGCGTTTTCCGGATGCGAAAGAGGGCGAGTTGTCAAACATTCGCGCCCACTTAGTGAAGGAAGAGACACTGCACACCATTGCAAAATCCTTAGATTTACAAAAACATTTGGTGATCAGCTATGGTGAGCGTAAAAACGATGGGGCAAAGCGAGCAAGCATTTTAGCAGACACGGTGGAAGCAATCATTGCTGCGGTCTTTTTAGACAGCAACTTTGAAACGGCCAAGGCCATGATTTTACGCCTATATGAAGCGGAGTTACACACCATCAATGAGCGCTCTTTCCAATGCATCACAGAATCTGTGAAGGATCCAAAGAGCCGTTTACAAGAGCATTTACAAGCCATCAATAAATCGATACCAGAGTATGAGATCGTGGCCATTGAAGGACAAGACCACGCTCAAAGCTTTAAAGTGGCGTGTCATGCTCAATCATTTACAACAATCGCAGAAGGAACAAGCAAAAAAAGGGCAGAGCAGAATGCCGCCCAGTTGATGCTTGATAAGTTACTATGAATCAAAACCAACACTCAGGCTACGTTTCCATCATTGGCCGACCGAATGTGGGCAAATCCACATTGATGAATCGTTTGATTGGTCAAAAAGTGAGCATTACATCAAGTAAGCCACAAACCACACGTCATGCCATTACGGGCATCTACACAGATCATTATTGCCAAGCAATCTTCATTGATACACCAGGCTTGCACGTCGCAGAACATTCAGCATTGAACCGTCATTTAAATAAAACCGCCACCAGTTCGCTTGAAATGGCCGATGTGATTTTATTTATGGTGGAAGCTTTAAAATTCACCGATGATGATGCCTTGGCATTAAAACGTTTAAAATACATTGATAAACCAGTGATTTTGGTGGTCAATAAAATTGATCATGTTAAAGATAAGGAAGCATTGTTTCCATTTTTATCTGAAATGATGAGCAAATATCAATTTGCTGAATGCATTCCGATCTCTGCATTGGATGAAAAACAGATGAAATTGGTGATCAAATCCTTAACCCATTATTTGCCTGAGCAACCCTTTTTATTCAGTGAAGATGAAATCACCACAGCATCGAGTGCCTTTTTAGCCAGTGAAGTGTTGCGTGAGAAGTTAACGCGTCGCTTGAATCAAGAGATTCCATATGCATTGACCGTTGAAATCGAAAGCTTTGAAGTGGAAGCTGAAATCATTCGCATCAATGCCATTGTTTGGGTTGAGCGCGAAAGTCAAAAGGGCATCGTGATTGGTAAAAGCGGTGTGACACTCAAAGAAGCGAGCACACAAGCGCGTCAAGATCTAGAAAAATTGTTTGAGAAAAAAGTATTTTTAAAAGCATTTGTGAAAGTTCGTCAAGGTTGGTCAGATGATGAACGTTCACTCAATGCCTTAGGTTATATGGGTACAGAGTTGTAATATGCAAAAACCAATGATGGGTGCTTGTTGGATGATGGCCACAGGTATTGCCTTTGCTGCCATCAATGTGATCACGCCGTACATCAGTCAGCAGTATCCCATCAGCTCAAGTTGGATTGCTTTTTTTCAATACAGTTTTGCTTTCTGTTTTTTACTGCCCACTTTTTTAAAAGCTGGGCTGAAAACAGTCGCTAAAACTGAGCGTTTTTGGATTCACTTTTTACGCATTTTGGCTGCCATTGTTGGGGTTCAGCTTTGGGTGAAAGCCTTAAACCTTCAGTTTCCGATTGGGGAAGGCGTGGCTTTGCTGATGACTTCACCGTTATTTGCGAGCATTGGCGCATTCTTATTTTTAAAAGAAAAGGCCACTTGGGTACGAATTTTAGTGACGTTAATGGGGTTTGTGGGCGCCATTCTCATTTTAAACCCAAGTTATGCGGCCATGAATTATGTGGCATTTTTGCCATTGGCTGCGGCCTTCTTTTGGGCCATTTATTCATTATTGATTAAATACTTAGCTGATAAAGATCATCCGCTAACGCTGCTTTTTTATCTTTACCTCATCATGTTTCCCATCAATTTAGTGCTGGCATTGACGGATAATTTCACGCATGCATTAAAAGTGGATCATTTGGTGTGGGATTTGGGATTAATGGGCTATTTATTGGTGCTTGGTTTTTTAACCATGATTGCACAATTTACTTTAGTCAAAGCGTATCATGTAGCCGATGCCATTTACATTCAACCCTTTGACTATCTAAAACTACCGTTGAACACGCTGTTGGGTTTCATCTTTTTTGGCTGGACGGTGGGCACACAATTTTGGATGGGCGCAATCATTATGGTTGCCGCGCTCCTTTACATCACTTATTTTGAGTCTAAATAATTTATGCTGAGTTATCGTCATGGCTTTCATGCGGGCAATCATGCAGATGCCCTTAAGCACTTTGTGCTGTTTTCTGTTTTAAACTATTATAATCAAAAAGATAAACCGTATTGGTACATTGATACCCATTCTGGCGCAGGCTTGTATGATACGCATCATCCCTTTGCGGAAAAAACAGGTGAATATGAAGCGGGCATTGGGACATTGCAACAAGCAGATGATTTGCCCAAAGCATTGGATGATTTTTTATTGTTCATCAATCAATTTCAAACGGGTAAAAAACGCTTTTATCCAGGTTCACCTGTGATTGCCCAAAAGTTGGTGCGCAGCACCGATCGCATGAAGCTCTTTGAATTGCATCCAACGGATTCAGAAATTCTCATCAATAATATGAAAGGGCAAGGCGTCAAGTACCAAGTGGGCATCACGGATGGCTTTAAAGGTTTGATTGGCTTATTGCCGCCATCGTCACGCCGTGCTGTGGTATTGATTGACCCACCGTATGAAGATAAAAAAGATTATCAAACGGTGATCAAAACATTGCAAGAAGCGCATGAGCGTTTTTCAACGGGTTGTTATATGGTTTGGTATCCGTTGCTGCCACGCAATGAAAGTTTGAATTTGCCCAATAAATTGGAACGATTGTTTAAGGATAATTATCTTAATGTCACGCTTTCTGTCACAGAACCTAAAGGTGATCAATTTGGTATGTTTGGCAGCGGCATGTTCATTGTCAATCCGCCGTATACTTTGAAAAAAGAATTGGAAAGTGTATTGCCAGCATTGGTTAAACATTTAGGTGTTGATCATGGTGCCACTTCGACGTTGGATTATAAAATCCCTTAAAGATTGCACGCATTCATGCATAAGAAAAAGCCCTAAAATATTTTTAGGGCTTTTTTGTAAGGAGAGTAATCGTATAGATTAAGTTTCACAACAGTCCATGAAACTGAAATCATTGTAGCGAATATTAACATTTCATTACAATTTAAAATGACTATGATTCATCATCATTTTTGGTAAAAAAATACCTGACACAATGTTCAGGTATGGATGAATGATCATGATGTTCGATTAAATTTTAAGATGCTTTGTTTTTTTCTTCACTGAAAAACTCAGGATGATTCACTTGGCGATATTGTTGAATCGCTTCAGAGATGCCTTCGCCGCCCACTTGTGAACGCACATATTGGCTGATGAATTTCGCGCGTTCTTCTTCCGCTTGTTGTGAGTTATCCATGGAGGAAACCACAAATGTGACAATGAATGCAATCGGAATGGAGAATAAAGCAGGGTTATTGTATGGGAACAATGGGTTGTCGTGACCCAAAACTTTCACCCAAACTTCTGGGCCAAAGAGGATCATCAATACCGCACTGATTAAGCCTGCCGCACCACCAATGACCGCGCCTTTTGTGGTCAAGCGTTTCCAATACATGGATAAGAACAATAATGGGAAGTTTGCAGAGGCCGCAATCGAGAAGGCTAAGCCCACCAAGAATGCAACGTTTTGATGTTCAAATAATAAACCCAATAAAATGGCAATGATGCCCAAAGATGCGGTTGTGATGCGAGAAATCATCAACTCAGTTTTCATGACAGGTTTGCCTTTTTTGATAACGTTGGCATAGAAGTCATGACTGATGGCAGATGCGCCCGATAAAGTTAAACCTGCAACAACGGCAACCAATGTTGCAAATGTCACAGCAGACATGAAGCCCAATAAAACATTACCGCCCACAGCGTGCGATAAATGGATCGCCACCATGTTTGCGCCGCCCACAATTAAGCCATCTGCGTTGGTGTATTCAGGTTTGCCGGTCACATATAAGATCGCGCCAAAGCCGATGATGAACATCAATAAATAGAAGTAACCAATGAAGCCTGTGGCATACAATGCTGATTTTCTTGCTTCTTTTGCATCTTTAACGGTAAAGAAACGCATCAAAATGTGCGGTAAACCTGCCGTACCAAACATCAAACCAATGCCTAAAGAGATGGTATCGATTGGGTTGGAATACGCTAAGCCTGGTTTCATCAATGCTGTGCCGGCATTGTGAACATCTGTGGCTTCAACAAATAAAGTTTCAAGGTTAAAGCCCACCCAATATAAAACCACAACGGACATGAAAGTGGCGCCGATCAAAATTAAAACGGCTTTGATCATTTGTACCCATGTTGTTGCCAACATACCGCCTAACAATACGTAGATCATCATTAAAATACCAACGATGAAGACCGCAATGTTGTAGTTTAAGCCAAAGAGCAATTCGATCAATTTACCTGCACCCACCATTTGTGCGATCAAATATAACAATACGATGGCCATTGTGGAGAAGACGGCCAAAATACGAATTGGAGTTTGATTCAAACGAAACGCTGTTACGTCCGCAAATGTGAAGCGACCTAAGTTTCTAAAGCGCTCTGCCATCAAAAATAAAATCACCGGCCAACCAATGAAGAAACCAAATGAGTAGATTAAGCCATCGTAACCCGATGCAAACACTAAGGCAGAAATGCCAAGGAATGAAGCGGATGATAAATAGTCACCTGCAATTGCCAAACCATTTTGAAAGCCAGAAATGCCACCACCTGCTGTGTAGAAGTCAGAGGCAGATTTTGTTTTATTCGATGCCCAAAAAGTAATGGCGATCGTTGCAAAGACAAAGACGAAGAACATGATGATGGCAGTCCAGTTTTTCCCGCCGCCCGTTGTTTGTGCTAGGGCAAAACTGCCAACGCCCAAAATGGCTAAGCACAACAATTGTTTAAAGACATTATTTAATTTCATTGGCGATCTCCTTTAACAACTTTTCCGTCATCGGATCATAATAAGTATTGGTGCGATAGACGTAATAGCCTGTCATTAAAATGGTCCAAATGATCAAAAAGAATCCCGCAGGAATGCCCCACGTGGTCACCATGTCAGATGCCATCGGCAATCCAACGAGATCAGGTGCAAAGGCAACGCCAATGATGATCAAAATATAAAAACCTAATGTGAGCAGCAGTAGCCAGAGACTGAATCTCTGTTTTTTGGCCACCATCTCTTTGAATCGCGGATCATTGTAGATACGATGCACAATGACATCATATTGGCGATCCTGTTCTACAGCATTAGACATAGGGTCCTCCTCAAATTTTACTTGTTGTTGTATTGTTTTAATGAATTAAATTTCTCATGTATGTTTGATGCATATTTTTTAATATATAAAACACCTCCTTAATGAGAAGATACGAATTTTTAAAAATTTTGCAAATAAAAACGGTGATCATTTAAATAATTGATCCATCTGAAGATGATTATCTTAGCTTTAAAATATTGATGGTTATATTTAATTACAATGAGTTAATGAGTAGAATATGTATAGTTTTTGATCAGTATTGTGATGATTTTCCCTAATTTTTCAAAGACTTTTGCACTTGAGTGCCTACACAAAGTCAACAAAGTGCCTAGAATACGGCTTTAGAGTTGATTTTCGCTAGATAAGCGTGCTATATAATTAGAACCATCATGGAGATCGCCCAAAAGGCAAAATGGATCAAAA
Source organism: Wohlfahrtiimonas sp. G9077 (assembly GCF_002252155.1). Taxonomy (GTDB): domain Bacteria; phylum Pseudomonadota; class Gammaproteobacteria; order Cardiobacteriales; family Wohlfahrtiimonadaceae; genus Wohlfahrtiimonas. The sequence continues at coordinate 220,931 of NZ_NEFD01000001.1, read as the reverse complement.
CCTAAATTGATCAATGATTTGTGAGTGGCAATCACTCTAAAATTTTTTAGAGCAGGGAATATTTAATAGAATTTAGAACAGCAGGGAAAAACTATGCCGAAATATCGTTCGCATACATCGACCCAAGGTCGTAATATGGCGGGGGCACGTGCGTTGTGGCGTGCCACAGGAATGAACAATGAAGATTTTAAAAAACCGATCATTGCCGTTGTTAACTCTTTCACACAATTTGTGCCAGGGCACGTGCATCTGAAAGATTTAGGTCAAATGGTGGCGCGTGAAATTGAAAAAGCCGGTGGCGTTGCCAAAGAATTTAACACCATTGCCGTGGATGATGGCATTGCAATGGGGCATGATGGCATGTTATACTCTCTGCCAAGTCGTGATCTGATCGCAGACTCTGTAGAATATATGGTCAATGCTCATTGTGTAGATGCCATGATCTGTATTTCAAACTGCGATAAAATCACGCCGGGGATGTTGATGGCATCGATGCGTTTGAACATTCCAACCATTTTTGTATCCGGTGGCCCAATGGAGTCGGGTAAACTCACTTGGAACAATGAAAAGTTGCGCCTTGATTTGGTGGATGCCATGGTCATGGCAGCCGATGATCGTGAAGCGGATGACAAAGTCCAAGCGATTGAGGAAAATGCATGTCCAACATGTGGTTCATGTTCAGGGATGTTTACTGCAAACTCTATGAACTGCTTGACAGAAGCTTTAGGTTTATCATTGCCAGGCAATGGTTCGTTGGTTGCCACCCATAAAAATCGCCAAGAACTCTTTTTAGAAGCAGCGCGTCTCATCGTGAAAAATACACGTGATTATTATGATAATGACAATAAGCAAGTGTTGCCGCGTTCGATTGCATCTTTCAAAGCTTTTGAAAATGCCATGATGCTTGACATTGCCATGGGCGGATCGAGCAACACAGTATTGCATCTATTGGCGGCAGCGCATGAAGCGGGCGTTGATTTTACCATGCAAGACATTGATCGTTTGTCCCGCAAAGTGCCACATTTATCTAAAGTTTCACCTTCCACCAGTCGATATCACATGGAAGATGTGCACCGTGCAGGTGGGATCATCGGTATTTTAGGTGAGCTGGCGCGCATGAATTTATTGCACACCGATTGCCCAACCGTGCATGCACCGACATTAAAAGATGCCATTGATCGTTGGGATGTGATGACACAAATGGATGAAAATGTTCAACATTTTTATCAATCAGCTCCCGGTGGCGTGCGTACAACAGAAGCATTCAGCCAAGATCGTTATTTTGAATCATTGGATACAGACCGTGAAAATGGCTGCATCAGAAGTGGTGAACATGCTTACAGCCAAGATGGTGGCATTGCCGTATTGTATGGCAACTTAGCAAAAGATGGCTGTATTGTAAAAACAGCGGGCGTTGATGAGTCCATTTTAAAATTCACTGGCCGTGCACGAGTGTATGAAAGCCAAGATTCTGCGGTTAAAGGCATTTTGAATGATGAGGTCAAAGCAGGCGAAGTTGTGATCATTCGCTATGAAGGTCCAAAAGGTGGTCCTGGCATGCAAGAGATGTTGTACCCAACATCTTACTTAAAATCCAAAGGGTTAGGGAAGGCATGTGCCTTGTTAACCGATGGTCGATTCTCCGGCGGAACCTCTGGTTTATCCATTGGTCATGCATCACCCGAAGCGGCTGATGGTGGCATCATTGCGATTGTGGAAACAGGAGATGAAATCATCATTGACATTCCTGAGCGTAAAATTCATTTAAATGTTGCGCCAGAAGAGATTGAAGCACGATTGGCAGCACAAGCCCAAATGGGATTTGTTCCGAAAGAAGTGCGTACACGTAAAGTTTCCCCAGCGTTACAAGTGTATGGTGCATTGGCAACATCTGCAGCGTTTGGCGCTGTTAGGGATGTGAGCCGTTTGGCAAAATTAAAATAAATTTTTAAGCCCATGAAAGTGGGCTTTTTAATCTATACTAAATGACTGACCGTCGGTCAATATAGATTAATAAAAAATATCAGAAAAACGCGAACAATAAAAAACTACAAAATATCAAATAAATTATTAAACACCCGATGTCAAAATCAGTATTTAAATGCAAGTGAAGAGGGCAATAAAATTGCCCATAAATTCTTTTAATTTGGTTCGAAGGACTGCATTATAAGTGACTAAAAGTGTTATGAATCTATTCACACAAAATATAAAATTAGATGGCATTTAATCAGAATGTGTTATGATGAGCGCCATTCATTTTTAACCAGAATTGACGCCAATGCGATTTTCAATCTTTATTAGCCATCCATTTCAATTGCAGCCCATCTATTTTGCAAAGAGTTCTTGGTATACCAACTGACCGTCGGTCAAAATATTTTAGCATTAAAATACATCCTCAACAACACCAACATACAATTCACAATCAAATTCAACACAAAAATAACTAAAATATATGGTGATAGGGCAGAATAATACACCTGAAAAATGTCATCGTACGCGCGTAGAATTCTCCAATGTGTCTATTAGGTCGCTTCTAGAAAAACTGAGCACGTATATTTTTATGGATCATTTCTAAAAAAATCCCATCAATCATTGTATGTCTAATGACAAAACGAAGAATTATGGTTTGGTTCTTGAGTCAATAAGCTCTTATGAGGTAAAAAGCAAACAAACTTAAGAGGTTTACTCATTCAGTATTAAATATCAATAACGACAACGCCCAGGTTTAAAATGCGATGATGTTAATCCAATAAAGAACCTTCATCCAATAGAGAACAATGTCAAATGATCATAGTGAAAGTGTATTTCCATTGTATTAATATAATTTAACATAATATATAGAAGTGGAAATTATATCTATATTGAAACCATGGGGTTAATTCATGACTATATGCTTATTGGGATAAATACATTTCCATTGCAGCATCAATTTTTGCGATCACATGATTTTGATATGTGACAGATCCAGATCGATTCCAACCATTTGTATCCACATTGATGACTTCAATGCCCACTGAATTTAAGATCATGGTTTTGGTCTCATCAAATTTATCATGATGTCCATTGCCATTGATTTCGATGACAGCCACAACATTGTATTGTAAATCAGTCAGGACAAAATCCGGACGCAAACCTTTTTGCAATTGTAAGACATAATCCGCATCTGTGGTTTCTTCAATGAATGCCATCAATGGCACTTGCGGATAAACATGCAATGGGATTTTATTGTAGCGCAAAATATTTTGTACGCGCTCAAATGCAATGGTCTCGCCAACGTTCATCAAACTATGTTTTTCAAAAGTTGCAGCTTGTACGGCAGCTTCCCGTTTAGACTTTTCAGTAAAAACTTGCTGTTGATCTTTAAAAGTTGGATATTCACGCGCCGTTCTTTCTGATTTGGATTTTGGCTTCTTTTGTGGCATTTGCGTGGCCACAGTGGGTTCGATGCGCTGTGATTTTTTTTGTTGATTTTTTTTCGGCATCAAAGCCACCACAATCATTACAGTACATAAAGCTGCAATGCCGATGGCACTTAGATTGAATTGACTGAACAGATTAAACATTAATTAAGTTTCAATAACTTGAGTTCTTCAGCACTCAATGGCAAGCCTTGAGCAAATTTGGCCAAAACCTGTTTACGTGGATCAGCGCGTTTGGCCAAACGGCGCATGGCATCCATATATTCTGATTGATGCAATTTTGGATCTAGCATGTGATCCAGTACACTTAATGATTCAACATATTGAATCCAAGGTTCATTTTGAAAACGGCCAAGCAATTGCGCTGCTGTTTTGATCTCAGGATGATCCACAATGGTTGTGACGATCAGATAAAGAATATTAGCACCTTTTTCTTCACTATCGAGCAAAAATTCATAATTATGAATCGTTTTAGCCAAATTTAGATTATTTAAGAGCAAAATAATGCCGCGCTCCACCAAATTCTGACCTTGAGGTTGCACCATTTTGCGCATGGGTTTTGCCACAACGCCAGAGCTGACATGTTTATCTAAAATACTGGCAGAAACATTGGCTTTTTTACCAAGCTCGATGCGCAATAAATCCCGAAGCGGAATGTCTGGCATTGAGTTGATCAAAGTGCCCATATCCGTTAACAGTTGCGAGCGCCCTTCGATGCTCTCTAATGAATAACGCTGTTCAAAATAGTGAAAGAGATATTCACTCAATGACAATGCTTCATTCACCAATGTTAAAAATGCCGCTTGTCCATGGGCTTTTAAGTAGCTGTCCGGATCATGGCGATCAGGTAAAAAGAGAAATTTAATCTCTTTATCCACTTGCATCACAGGCAATGCATTTTCCATGGCTTTATAGGCAGCCTTCTGCCCTGCCTCATCGCCATCAAAACAAAAAACAATGGAATGCGTATAACGAAATAAATTGGCTACTTGTGTGTTTGACATTGCTGTCCCAAGTGTTGCCACCACATTTTGAATGCCAAAATGCGACATCATCACCACATCCATATAGCCTTCCACCACAAGGATCTCATGATAATTGCGCACATCACGGCGCAATTCATACAGTCCATAAAGTTCTTTGCCTTTATGGAAAACAGATGTTTCTGGTGAGTTTAAATATTTCGGTTCGCCAGCCCCAATGATCCGGCCACCAAAAGCAATGGTTTGCCCTTTGCGATTACGGATCGGAAACATCACGCGATCACGAAAGCGATCATAAAAGTGATTGACTTTGTTTTGTGCAGGAATGATGAGCCCTGCCTCTTCCAATGTTTTTTCGCTGGCGCCTTTTGATTTTAAAGTCATCAACAATGCATTCCAGCTGTCTGGCGCAAAGCCGATGTTAAAGCGTGCAATGTCTTCGCTGTTTAAATCGCGGTTGGCTAAATAATCGCGTGCATGTTGATGATTGGGTTTAGCCAATTCACGTTGGAAAAATTGATTGGCTTCTTCCAATGCTGTTAATGTGGTTTGTGTCCGTTTTTCTGCTTCCGGCGATACATTTGATCGTCGTTCATATGGCACCACCATTCCTTCATGATGGGCTAAGTATTCAATGGATTCGATGAACTCTAGTTTCTCGTACTCCATTAAAAAAGTGACCACATTGCCCTTCGCACCACAACCAAAACAGTGATACAACTGTTTACTTTGATTGACCATAAACGATGGTGATTTTTCTTGATGAAATGGACAACACGCTTTAAAGCTATTGCCCATCTTTTTTAGGGGTACGCGTTGATTGATGATCTCAACAATATCAACGCGCCCGATGACTTCATCAACAAATTGATTGGGAATGTAGCCTTTACTCATTTATGAATTCAAGGCTGCTTTTAACAATTTACTCACAACGCCCATGTCCGCTTTGCCTTCTAATTGTGGCTTTAATACGCCCATGACTTTACCCATGTCTTTCATGGTCAAAGCACCTGTGGCTTTAATCGCTTCGCTGATGGCTGCTTCTACATCTTCTTGGCTCATTTGCTCTGGTAAATATGGCATGATGATGGACAATTCAGATTCTTCTTGTGCAACTAAATCTAAACGTGCCGCTTTTTGGAATTGATCAATGGACTCTTTACGTTGCTTGACCATGCGCACCAACACTGCTGTGACTGCGGCATCATCCATCTCAATGCGTTGATCCACTTCAACTTGTTTGATTTCTGCACTGATCAAACGCAAAGTTGCGAGTTTTTCTTTGTTTTTCTCACGCATTGCGGTTTTGATGTCTTCCATGATTCTAGCTTTTAAGCTCATTGCTTTACTCCTTCTCAAAAACAATATTATAGAACGAATCTGTGAAGTTAGCAGAAAAAAAGCCCTCAATCGAGGGCTTTTGCTTAATTTTTTTGCGTCAATTCAGATTTATTGAAAGGCTGCAAAAATTTCTGCTGTGGTTAATTTTTGACCATTGATGTTCCAAGTGCCTTGTTTGAACTCGATGTCCATAAACAAGGTTCTTTCTTTGTATTCAAGTGGCGATGCACCCAATTGTGCAGATTGCATGCCCACTACCATCATCACCATTTGAATGGCACCTTGCACATCTTTTTTCGCTGAAGATGTCTCTTGGTTGTTTAAAGTTAAGAATTTTTCATATTGTGCAATGATGTAATCTTCTGTTACTTTACCTTTGAAAGAGAATTCATTGATGAATGCATCAATTAAATCCGCTGGCGTTTGGTTTTCAAATGCAGCTTCCATAGCATCAGGGCCTTCTTGTAACAATGCCACCAATTTTTCAGAAGGTTGGAATGCAATGCTCGCTTTGAGTTCATCGCCAATGGTTAATTTGTTTTCAAAGCTCATGTTCAAACGGGTATCTTTAGTGAACAAAGAGGCGATCGTTTTCAAAAATTCTTGCGCTTCTGCTTCATTCATGTCAGATGGATCTTGTGAAGATAATGCGTTTGCTTGTTCAATTAAAGCCTTCCAATTTTTGATGTTTTTGATGCCTTTGACGTTAGTATCAAAAGAGATGGTGCCAAAATCAAGCTTTGGAGATTGATCTTTTGTGACTGCGATGTTACCTACATAGTAAACCACATCACCTGAGAGTAAACCTTTCTCTTCATAAATGCCACTTTTCGCTTCAATTTTAGCCAAATCAATTTTAAAAGATTCCCCATTGTTTTGCTCTTTTGCCGCAATTGATAAATTGCCTAAAGATGCGATGGTTTCATATTTTAATGGGCTGGCTTGATAGTTTGTGCTTGACACTAATTTGATTAAATCAATGTTCGCATCCACTTCTTTGGCCAATTCGCCGGTTGGTTTAATTTGAATGCTTTTGCCTTCAGAGCCAGATTTCAATGCAGTTAAATCACTGTAATCTTTGTTGAAGTTCAATACGATGTCATTGGTAAAATCATTGAGTGTCAATTCAGCAATGGCCACATCACTCAATAATACAGGTACCGTGTTTTTAGCCATTTTGACATTGTAAGAAAAGGTTTTGGCCTTCTCGTCTAATGTGCCTTCATAATCTGCATTGGCAAATAAATTGTCTAATTTAACCGTTTCACCTGCCGCTTGTACATCGATCAACACGCCGCCATTGGCCTGCCCTTTAATCAACGCGCGGCCATTGTCAGGATTGTATTTTGCTAAATCCACATTGGCTTTTGAGGCAATGTTGTATTCAATGGATGCGCCATTTTGATTGTCTGTATACACAAATTGATCTTGTAAGGAAACTTGATCATTATTGTTGCTAAAGTTTGCTTCATACGCCACGGTGCCTGTGCTGAACTCTGTGGATTTGTTAATCACAGTTTGTGTTGCAGCAAGGTAGTTTTGTTCAAAAGTTTTGAATTTATCGGTATTTGAAAGATTGCTAGACTCATCAGAGCAACCATAAATGATCAAAGGTAAAGCGACAGCTAAAATTGTTTTTTTCATAGTATGTTATTTCCTTGGTTAAATCGCGTCATATCATATCACAATGAAAATCATTATAAAATTCTATCGAAGGCTTTTTTCACGGCCTCTTCAAATACGGTAAAATCCGCATCATCTTTAAACATATTTTCACTGAGGTGGCGGCGCCATTGGCGACTTTTTGGGTAGCCATTAAATAGTCCAAGTATATGTCGTCCCATGTGATGAATCCTAACGCCAGTGGACAATTGCTCTTCTACATAAGATCTAAATGCAGCCAAAACATCAAACGGCGATTGATCAGAGGCTTCATCACCAAAATAGAGATGATCCACTTCATTCATTAAAAATGGTGAATGGTAAACGGCGCGCCCAAGCATGACACCATCTAAATTTTCCATCACATTTAAACCCGCTTCGGGCGACTCTATACCGCCATTTAAGATTAGCATTAATTCTGGGAAATCGTTTTTTAACTGATACACACGATCATAGTCTAAAGGTGGAATTTCGCGGTTCTCTTTTGGGGACAAACCGGATAACCAAGCTTTACGAGCATGGACCGTAAATGTTTTGCACCCTGCTTGACTCACCACATCAATGAAACGATGGACAAAGGCATAATCATCTTGATGATCAATGCCAATGCGATTTTTAATGGTGACGGGAATCGTCACAGCACTTTGCATGGCATCAAAACATTCAGCCACCAACTCAGGCTCTGTCATCAAACATGCGCCAAATCGACCTTTTTGCACGCGATCTGATGGGCAACCACAGTTTAAATTGATCTCTGTATAACCATAATCTTCGGCAATTTTTGCGGCCGCTTGTAAATCTTTAGGATCTGAGCCGCCCAATTGCAAGGCAATCGGCGCTTCTTTGGCATCAAAGCGCAAATGCATGTCTGTATCCCCATGTAAAATGGCACCGGTGGTCACCATTTCTGTGTATAGCAAGGCTTTTTGGCTCATCAAACGGTAAAAATAACGGCAATGGCGGTCGGTCCAATTGAGCATCGGCGCAACACTGAAACGGTGATAATGGTTCATAATGACAATCTCGGGGAATATTAAAAAGTAAAACCTCTTAAAATGTTAAGAGGTTTTAAAGACGTTAAGCAATTAAGTGATGCTTAGTCATTGTCCATAAAGCTGCGTAAGCTTTCAGAACGGTTTGGATGACGCAATTTACGAAGGGCTTTGGCCTCGATCTGACGAATACGTTCACGCGTGACATCAAATTGTTTGCCCACTTCTTCTAAAGTGTGATCGGTATTCATGTCAATACCAAAACGCATGCGAAGCACTTTGGCTTCTCTTGGCGTCAATGTTTCTAACACTTCACGCGTGGCTTCACTTAAACCAACGCTTGTGGCCGCTTCTAATGGAGAGACCATGCCGGTATCTTCAATGAAGTCACCTAAATGTGAATCTTCATCATCACCCACAGGTGTTTCCATTGAGATCGGTTCTTTAGCGATCTTCAACACTTTACGAATGCGATCTTCAGGTAAACCCATCGCTTCCGCGAGTTCTTCTGGCGTTGCTTCACGGCCCATGTCTTGTAACATTTGGCGAGAAATACGGTTTAACTTATTGATGGTTTCGATCATGTGCACAGGAATACGGATGGTGCGCGCTTGATCGGCGATTGAACGCGTGATCGCTTGACGAATCCACCAAGTGGCATACGTTGAAAATTTAAAGCCGCGGCGATATTCAAATTTATCAACTGCTTTCATCAAACCGATGTTCCCTTCTTGAATCAGATCAAGGAACTGTAAACCACGGTTAGTATATTTTTTCGCAATGGAGATCACCAAACGCAAGTTCGCTTCGATCATCTCACGTTTTGCACGTTTTGCTTTCGCTTCATTGATGGAGATTTCACGGTTGATCTCTTTGATTTCAAAAATGGCTAAGCTGTTCGCTTTCTCAATTTTGGCCAATTGTGCTTGAATCTCAAAGATGGCATCTTTATGCTCTTCAATGGCTTTGGCATATTTGTGTTTACTGCTGATGACTTCTTCAACCCACTCTTTTTTCGTTTCATTGCGTGGGAACGTTTTGATGAATGCATCGCGCGGCATTTTACAAGTGCCGATACAGATTTTCATCATTTTACGTTCTAATGGGCGAATGTGATCGATGGTTTCTTTTAATAAAGCCACCATGTCTTCTTGCATTTTAGGTGCTAAGCGGAACTCGATGAATTTTGATTTTAAACGCTCTTGAGCATCTAAAATTAAAGCATCGATGTTTTTCTTGCGCTTGTTACCACGAAGGGCATCAATTTCTGCAATGATGGCTTTGAGCTCGGCAATTTTTTCTGCAAAGATCTCTTTATTTGGACCTGTTTCTGCCGCTGCTGCACTGCCACCTTCGGCTTCTTCATCATCTTCAAGATCATCAGCTGGTGCTTCATCATCCACAATTTCTAATTCTTCATCATCTTTATCTTCGGCGATTTCAGAATAATAGCTAGGATCCACAAAGCCTGTGGCAATGTCGCCAAGGCGCTGATCTGTTTCTAATGTTTCTTCATAACGGGCGATCAAAAGATCAACCGCAGGATAGTAATTCGCTAAGTTTAATAATGCGCTGTTTAAACCTTCTTCGATGCGGATGGCGATTGATTTCTCTTCATCACGAGACAATAAATCTACAGTACCCATTTCACGCATGTACATACGCACAGGGTCAGTTGTGCGACCAATTTCACTGCTGTCGATGTTGACCAATACTGCGGCCGCTTCATCAACGGCATCATCATCTGAGCCGATGGAGTCATTCGTTAATAACAAGCTGTCCATATCGGGCGCTTCGTCACTCACCTTAATGCCCATTTCAGAGATCATGGCAATGATGCTTTCGATTTGCTCAGGATCGATGATATCTTCAGGAAGGTGATCGTTGATTTCAGCATACGTCAAGTAACCTTGCTCTTTACCTTGAGCAATTAACTCTTTAATTCGTGCTTGTTGTTCTTTAACTGTTAAAGCATTTTGCTTACTCATAATGAATTCCGATAACCCCAAAAATGTAAAAAACGCAATATAATATTATACCATATTTCATATCGCATAATAAAAGCCACAACGTTAATTTATGCAGCTTCCCCTTCTCTTATCAGCATAATGGTGATACTTTTAATAATTTCAATCCCCCCAAGGGTTCAAAGTGATGTTACCTAAAATCATACTGTGCGCGGCGCCTGTGGCCGTTGTTAAATTACCAGGTTGACGATTGAGGGTTTGATGCCCAAGCACTGCAAAAGCCACAGCCTCTTTTGCATCACTATTAAGGCCAATTTCTTCTTGTGTCTTCACTTTAAGCATAGACAAATAATGCTTAATTCGTGACACAAGATGTAAATTATATGCGCCGCCCCCAGCAATGATGAGTTCATCATCCAGATTGAGTATTAGTTTTGGTTGAATGAATTGTTTAACCGCGTTGGCAATACTTTTTGCGGTTAATTCTGTGAACGTTGCAATGACATCATTGGCTTGATCTGTATATTTTTCACAAATGGATTGAATGCGTGTTTCACCAAACAATTCTCGCCCTGTGGCTTTTGGCGGTGCTTCTTTGAAATAGGGATCATTCATCAAATCGTTCAATAATTCAGGGATCACTTGCCCACGGGCGGCGATTTGTCCTTGATCATCATACGGCAATTGATAGAAATATTGCATCGCGCCATTGATCATCATATTGCCTGGGCCTGTATCAAAGGCAAAGACTTCATCCATCGTACAGTTTTTTGGCAATACGGTAATGTTGCCAATGCCGCCAATGTTTTGTAATAAGCGATTGTGCGTGGTGCTTCGCAATAATAGATATTCAGTATAAGGCACCAAAGGTGCGCCCTGCCCACCCGCCATCATGTCCATCGGGCGAAAGTTTGAAATCACGGTTGTATGATGATCATACGCTAAACGTGCAGGATCACCAATTTGTAAAGTTGAGGCGCAATATTCATCTGTAGCTTTTGGGATGTGATAAATGGTTTGCCCGTGCATGGCGATAAAATCAAGCGGCGCTTTAAAATGATGCGTTTTTAATAAACGGCTCACTGCTTCACTGTATAACTGACCAAGCTCAAAGTTTAAGGCACAAATTTCTGCCACATTTGAAGTGTCAGGATGACTGACGCGAAGTACAGCTTCTCTAATATGATCATCATATGGATAACTCTCATAATGGATGAGTTCACATTGTGTGGATTCATTCACGCCTGTGATGTTAACCAATGCCACATCAATGCCATCTAACGATGTGCCAGACATAATGCCAATGCCATACGCCATTATTTTTCCTCTTTTAATAAAACGGCTAAACGCTCTTCTTTTGCCAATGCAGATGTTGCTGCCTCATAACTCATGGATTGCAAATGCATTAACAACGCTGTTTTAACATGAAAATGTGCACGTGCTAATAAATCTTTCGCGGCGATTTCATCAATCTCTAAAATGCCAGTGAGCATATTCAGGGCACGTTGATGTAGCTTTTCATTGGTGGGTTTCACATCCACCATAATGTTGCCATAGGTTTTGCCAAGCTGAATCATGCTACATGTGCTGAGCATATTGAGCACCATTTTTTGTGCACTGCCCGCTTTGAGTCGCGTTGATCCTGTAATGACTTCTGCTCCGGTCACAATGGCAATTGGGAAATCGGCGGCGCTTAACATGGGATTATTGTCTGTACATGTCAGCGCGATGCTTTTTGCGCCCATGGATTTGGCATAAGCTAATCCACCTAAACAATATGGCGTTCGTCCTGATGCTGCAATTGCGCAGAGAATATCTTTTTCATTGAAACCAATGCGCTGTAAATCTTCAATGCACAGTTCGCGGCGATCTTCTGCATTTTCTACCGGATGACGCAATGCATGATCACCACCTGCAATGATGCCCATCACCTTCTCTTCTCCAACGCCAAAAGTTGGTAAACACTCTGATGCATCTAAAACACCTAAACGGCCAGATGTGCCTGCACCGATATAAATCAATCGGCCACCTGATTTTAAGGCAACGACAATGGCATCAATGGCATCGCTGATGCTTTCACTGGCATGGCCAATGGCATCAATCACCGCTTGATCTTCTTGATTCATGGTTTTGACCATCTCAAGCGTGCTCATGGCATCGATGTGTTGCGTGTTAGGATTTTGCTGCTCTGTGGTCAGCGTATGGATGACAAGCGTCATTATAATATGGCTCCTGGTTTAGCAAAAATGAGTTGAGCCCGACGAATGCATGGTGTTTGAGGCTTGTCTGCACATTCATAAATTCGAATCCACAATTTACGTGTTGGAATGAATTCACTGGGATTTTTGCCTTCAAAATAATAGATGGGCAAACCATTTGCTTGCTGACGGGGAAACCAAGCGGCTTCAAATCCACGCAAATGTTCAATGGCTTTGACAAAGGGTTTGACGGGCTCCGTGAAATATAGGGTTAAAATGCGAGTGCCTCGGTTGGCGCTGTATTCAAAAGTGGGTTGATCAGGTTCTTTGCCCAAATGATGAGTAGACGCATAAATTGCGCCCCATCGCGGCGACTTTTCCCAAGTGATGTTTAGATATTGCTGCGCATCTTCTTTGGTAAATCCATATTGATCACCATTTTTTGCCACAGCTAAACGCATCAAATTTTTCATGTCATGGGTGATCGGCTCAGCCAATCCCATGGATAATTGACCCAACATCAACAACGCGGCGATAATTCGCATCGATTCCCCCAGTTATGAAACCATTTTGATGAAGACATCATAAAGGCGCGCTGTCATCCCTTCAAGTTCTTCAAAACTTTTTTCACGGCATTCATCAAACGCTAAATTGATGCCTTGATAAATCAAGAGTGCCACCAAATCAGGTGAAGCCACATTCCATGCATTGACTTCATTGCCTGTTCGTAAAAATTCTTCTAAAAAGATAATGACACTCAAATGTTCGCGGCGCTCGTCTAAATAATATTGTTGCTGAAACAATGCAATGTGCTCTGCCCGATGCTCATAATAATGAACAATGCTGCCTTGGCACCAAGCACGGATTTTACCATGCCAATCGCTGTGTTTGCATTGCCCCATGTAATCATTGGTCAGTGATAAATAGCTGCGAATGTATTTCGCGCGAAGTTCTAGGATCAAATCCTCTTTAGATTGAAAGTAATGATAAAATGTCCCTTTTGCGATATTGACGGCTTTGACGATGTCATTGACGGTTGTATCTTTTAAACCATATTGAATGAATAATCGCAATGAGACATCCATAATTTCAGCATGCCGTTCATCATATGTTTTTGCCATGGTGATGTTCCTATTGTGTATGTGGATGTGAATAATTTTTTAAACTATATTGACCGGTAGTCAGTCGGTAAAGTATATCTAAAAACCCATCCCTTTGGCAAATCTTTTCAGGCTTAAATAAAAAAAAGATCCCCCGATTGCTCAAGGGATCAACAACTCAAACTTATTTAAAGTTTTAGTTAAGGATTCATTATTCGATCACGATCAATAAGTCGCCGGATTCAACGGTGTCGCCCACTTGCACGTATACTTGTTTGACCACACCCATTTTCTCAGATCGTAGGATCGTTTCCATTTTCATCGCTTCCATGGTGAGTAATGCATCGCCTTCTTTCACATTATCCCCCACTTTCACGCGCATTAAACCGATCATTCCGGGCATTGGTGCACCGACGTGATGATTATTGCTTGGGTCGGCTTTTGCTTTCTTCGCAGCTAAACCTTCCACACCTTTTTTCGGTGTTTTAAAGATGCGCTGCTCACCGTTGAGCTCAAAGTACACTTGGCAATCGCCATTATTATCGGGCTCAGAGGCAACAAGGTAGCTGATCAATAGATCCTTACCCTTCTCGATCTGTACGCTGAAGGTTTCATCTTCTGCCATTGGATAGAAAAATTGCTTCGTAGGAATGATGGACACATCACCATATTCATAACGGAACTTCACAAAATCTGTAAAGACTTTGGGATACATGATGTATGATGCCAAATCCGTATCAGAGACATCGTATTTAAACTTCGCCGTCAATTCTGTGCGCAATTGATCAAAATCCACTGGTGGCAACTGGCTGCCTGCATTTTGAATCTCTGGCGCTTTGCCTTGTAGAATTTTATCTGACAATGCTTTTGGTAAACCGCTTTCAGGAATGCCGAGCTCACCATTGAATAAGCCTGTCACAGATGCAGGGAACGCAATTTCACGGTTAGGATTGACCACATCTTCTGGCGTTAAATCTTGCGTCACCATCATCAATGCCATGTCGCCCACCACTTTAGAGCTTGGCGTCACTTTCACGATGTCCCCAAAGAGCGTATTGACATCTGCATAAGCTTTGGCCACTTGATCCCAACGAGATTCTAAGCCTAAGCTGCGCGCTTGTTCTTTAAGGTTCGTGTATTGTCCACCGGGCATTTCATGACGATAAATGTCTGATGTGCCGGAACGCACGCCAGATTCAAACGGTGCATAATAAGAGCGCACGCCTTCAAAGTAGGTGGAGATTTGCGTAATGGCATCATAATCAAACTTAGGATCACGATCGGTGTACTCAAGGGCACGTAAAATCGAACCCATTGGCGGTTGGCTCGTTAAGCCTGAGAAACTGTCAATGGCGCAATCCACTGCATCCACGCCAGCTTCAACTGCAGCCAACACGCTCGCACCAGAGATGCCAGATGTATCATGTGTATGGAAATGGATCGGTAAACCCACTTCTTCTTTCAACGCTTTGACCAATTGACGCGCTGCTGGCGCACGACACAAGCCCGCCATATCTTTAATGGCAATGATGTGTGCGCCTGCTTTTTCAAGCTCTTTGGCCAACTTCACATAGTATTCTAATTGATACTTCGGACGTGCTGCATCATGAATGTCAGAAGTGTAACAAATCGTCGCTTCACACAATTTACCAGTATCGATGATGGAATCCATACAAAAACGCATGTTATCGACAATGTTCAATGAGTCAAACACACGGAAGAGATCAATCCCTTTTTTCGCCGCTTGCTCAACAAAGAATTGAATGGCGTTGTTTGGATAGCTTGTATAGCCCACGCCATTGACGCCACGAATCAACATTTGCAATAAAATGTTCGGCATCGCTTCACGCATTTTTTCTAAACGATCCCATGGATCTTCATTTAAAAAGCGCATGGCAACGTCAAATGTGGCACCGCCCCAACATTCCATGGAGAACATTTTTGGCAATAATTTTTGATAATAAGGCGCAATCTTCAATAGATCATGGCTGCGCACGCGAGTGGCAAATAAAGATTGATGTGCATCACGCATCGTTGTATCGGTGATGAGCACCTCTTTTTGATTGAGCATCCAATCACTAAAGCCTTTAGCACCAAGCTCATCTAAAATGATGCGCGTACCTTTGACTTCTGCCACATCTTCTTTAGGTTGTACCGTTGGCAAAACAGGCGTCACAAAGTGTTTAGGAATCTCACGACCTGCCACTTCAGGGTTGCCATTGACTTGCACTTCAGATAAATATTTTAATAAGTAGCTCGCACGGTCACGGCGTACTGGGAATGTGAACAATGATGGCGTTTCATCAATAAATCGCGTAATGCATTCACCATTGATGAACAATGGATGGTTGATGACATTTTCAACGAACAATAAGTTTGTGGCCAAACCACGCACACGGAATTCACGCAATGCACGATCCATTCGTTCAATGGCTTCTGCAGCGCTTCTGCCCCAAGTGGTGACTTTCACAAGCAATGAATCGTAGTAAGGTGTAATCACAGCGCCGGCATATGCTGTACCACCATCTAAACGAATACCAAAGCCTGCGGGCGAGCGGTAAGCATTGATCACGCCATGATCTGGCACAAAGCCATTAGCAGGATCTTCTGTGGTGATGCGGCATTGTAATGCTGCACCTGTCATTTTGATGCCTTCTTGTGTGGGCACTTCAAGCAATGCATCCCCAAAGGTTAAACCTTCAGCAATGCCAATTTGTGCTTTGACAATGTCAATGCCTGTAATGGCTTCTGTCACAGTATGTTCCACTTGAATGCGTGGATTCACTTCGATGAAGTAGAATTTGTTGGTGTCCGCATCCATCAAAAACTCAACGGTTCCTGCATTGACATAACGCGCAGTTTGACCAATTTTTACGGCATAACCACACACTTCTGCACGCAATGCATCATCTAAATAAGGCGCAGGCGCACGTTCCACCACTTTTTGATGGCGGCGTTGAACAGTACAGTCACGTTCAAACAGATGCACAATATTGCCAGCGGCATCCCCAAGGATCTGCACTTCCACGTGGCGCGCACGCACCACTAATTTTTCTAAGTAAACTTCATCGTTGCCAAAGGCAGCTTTCGCCTCACGACGAGCCACTTCAACGGCATCTAAAATTTTATCGGCAGATTCCACCACGCGCATGCCACGACCACCGCCACCCCAGCTCGCTTTGAGCATCACGGGATAACCGATGGTTTCAGCAATCTTTAAAATTTCTTCATTATTGTGTGGCAATGGCTCAGAAGCAGGCATGACAGGCACGCCAGCTGAAATCGCTAAGTTACGAGCAGAGACCTTATTACCTAAAAGCTCCAAAATACGCTGTTCTGGACCAATGAAGATAATGCCATTCTCTTGACAAGCTTTCGCTAAATTTGGATTTTCTGCCAAAAAGCCATAACCTGGATGGATCGCATCGGCGCCTGACTCTTTAGCAATGCGGATGATGTCCTCAATGTCTAAATATGCTGCTAATGGTGGTTTACCTTGGCCCACTAAATAGCTTTCATCTGCTTTATAGCGGTGAACCGCTTTGATGTCTTGCTCAGAGTAGATCGCTACAGTATTAATGCCAAGTTCAGAAGCTGCGCGCATGATGCGAATCGCAATTTCCGAACGGTTAGCAACCAGTATTTTTTTAATCTTACGTTCTGTTTGTAGATCAGATGCTGCTTGAATACCCATAACTCGCCCTTATCAATGTAATTATTTTAATCACAATAAATTTTCTATCAAAGATTTTTATTGCTCTACTTTTATAATGGACTTTTTCGAAAGATTCAATCCTTAAATGATACCTTTTGATTGAAGCGTACATTTGGTCATGTCAATCAAAAAGTAGTAAATATGTAATGTTTCATCAAGTGTGACTGAAAATCTCATCACAAAATCGCCCCGTTTGATTAACGTAATTAAACGATTAATGACAAGCCGTTTGAGTGACTATTGCCATGGAATTAGAAACATACGGTGATTGTGTAAAGTTTTGTAGGAGCACAATGCCCCTTCATGAGTGATGTAAACAGATGTATGGACAGATTCGCTAATGGATCATCATTCGTCAAAAATCGCCCAATTTTTATCCGTCAATCGCCGCCATCCTTTGACCAAATCTGTATAAAAATAAATCAAAAAAGCTGACCAAATGGTCAGCTTTTGAGATGATGAATGATGATTAAAGGGTTAAACCTTAACAATCCAGCCTTCAGGTGCTTCGATGTCACCAAATTGAATGCCCACCAATTCATTGTATAGCTTCTCTGTCACAGGACCAACTTCAGTTTCACTGTAAAAAACGTGGAAATCATCTTCAATTTGAATGCCACCAATGGGCGAAATCACAGCCGCTGTACCACAAGCACCCGCTTCTGCAAATTGATCTAAATCTTCCACATATACATCGCCCTCAATCGCTTCCATACCTAAACGCTCTTTTGCAATGTGCAACAACGAATATTTAGTGATGGATGGCAAAATCGATGGCGACACAGGCGTAATGAATTTATTGTCATGGGTAATGCCAAAGAAGTTTGCAGAACCCACTTCCTCAATTTTCGTGTGCGTGGCTGGATCTAAGTAAATGCAGTCAGAGAAATTGCGCTCATGCGCCTCATAACCTGGCAATAAGCTTGCCGCATAGTTACCGCCCACTTTAGCGGCGCCCGTACCCATTGGCGCTGCACGATCATAATCAGACACAATAAAGTTTGTCGGTGCCAATCCGCCTTTAAAATAAGGACCCACCGGCATACAGAAAATCGTGAAGATGTATTCAGGTGCAGGTTTAATGCCAATGTTTGCCCCAACGCCAATATACAGTGGACGCAAGTATAAGGTTGCCCCTTTACCATAAGGCGGTACAAAATCTTCATTCGCACGCACAACGGCTTTCACTGCTTCTACGAACATCTCTTCAGGAATCTCTGGCATACGAAGACGACGAGCGCTTTCATTCATACGACGCGCATTTTCATATGGACGGAATAAGTTAATGCTGCCATCTTTCGTGCGATACGCCTTTAAGCCTTCAAAACATTGTTGGCCATAATGAAGCGCCGTGGAGCCTTCATGAATTTTTAAATAAGGATCATCGGTCAGATCCCCTTTTTGCCATACACCATTTTCATGTTTAGCCACAAAACGGTATGGCGTTTGAATATAACTGAATCCTAAATTATCCCAATCGATTGTATTGTTTGACATCTCTTATCCTTCATTCTAACTATATTGTGGTAAATCATCACTGTCATAATGATGATCTGCCAAATTCTCTTTGATGACGACCTCATGAATGGCCAAACCGATATCCGTAAATACCAGCGCATTAATATGTTTAATATATTTTTCAAGTTCTGCATAGGGGATTTGAAAGTTTTTTTGCACCGCTTCCACAGAATGGAGTTTTGCCACAGAGTTTTCCACTTCCTGAAAGGTTTGACCATATTTCGTGCTGTCTAATAAAACCACTTTACAAGTCACATAATCGGCCTCAAAACTCACAAAGCCAAATCCAATGAGATAATATTGATCCATGTTGATGCCTTTTTCGCGGCAAAGTGCCACAAGGCTAGAAATTCGACCTTCCCAATCAATTTCGATTGCACCTGTTAAGTCGCTATATTTTGTTTGTGTGGCAGGATTTGTCATGGGTAGTTTCTTCATACTTCTCTATCCTCAATGATGAATTCTTATAAGAAATCTTTTAAAAAGTGACCGGTGGCACTGTCCGGATGACTGGCAATCATTTCTGGCGTGCCCTGTGCAATCACCCTACCTCCTTTATAACCGCCTTCTGGCCCTAAATCAACAATCCAATCGGCTGTTTTGATCACATCCAAATTATGCTCAATGATAACAATGGTATTGCCTTGATCACGCAAGGTGTGAATAACGCTCAATAATTGTGCAATGTCATGAAAATGTAAGCCGGTGGTGGGCTCATCTAAAATATACAGCGTTTTACCTGTGTCACGCTTTGACAATTCACGGGAGAGTTTCACTCGCTGCGCTTCACCGCCAGACAACGTTGTGGCATTTTGCCCAAGGGTAATGTAGCTTAAGCCCACATCCATTAAAGTGGTCAAACGACGATGAATGACAGGAATCGCCGAGAAGAACTCACAGGCATCTTCCACAGTCATCTCTAGCACTTCGCTGATGTTTTTACCTTTATATTGGATGTCTAAGGTTTCACGGTTATAGCGTTTACCTTTACACACATCACACAATACATACACATCCGGCAAAAAGTGCATCTCAACTTTAATCAAGCCATCGCCTTGGCACGCTTCACAGCGCCCACCTTTAACATTAAAGCTAAATCGCCCCGCTGTGTATCCACGAGCACGGGCTTCTGCTGTGCCGGCAAAGAGTTCACGAATTGGGGTAAAAAGCCCGGTATAGGTGGCAGGATTTGAGCGTGGCGTGCGCCCAATGGGGCTTTGATCAATGTTAATCACTTTATCAATGTGCTCAAGGCCTTTCAGTTCTTTCACAGGGGCAACCTCTTGACTGGCTCGGTTTAATGCATTGGCCGCAAAGGGGTACAACGTATCATTGATTAACGTTGATTTGCCCGAACCTGACACGCCTGTCACACACGTCAACAAACCCACCGGAATGTTCACCGTCACATCCTTTAAGTTGTGCCCCGATGCACCCACAATGGTCAGCTGTTGATCAGGATCATTCGCTTTACGTGTTTTGGGCACTTCAATGGACAATTGCCCTGATAAATATTGCCCTGTTAAAGAGTTCGGGTTTTGCATGATCTCTTCAGCGGTGCCTTCTGCCACCACATGGCCACCATGCACGCCGGCACCTGGCCCAATGTCCACAATGTAATCCGCCGCTCGCATGGCATCTTCATCATGCTCCACTACAATCACAGTATTGCCCAAATCTCTCAAATGAATGAGGGTTTTGAGTAATCGATCATTGTCACGCTGATGCAAACCAATAGAAGGCTCATCAAGCACATACATCACGCCCACTAAACCTGCACCAATTTGCGATGCTAAACGGATGCGCTGCGCCTCACCACCAGATAAGGTTTCTGCAGAACGGGAAAGATTTAAATAATCTAAACCCACATTGACCAAAAAGCCTAAACGCTCATTGATCTCTTTTAGAATTTTATCGGCAATTTCAGCGCGTGCGCCTGTTAAATCCATGGATGATGACCAGGCCAGAGCATCTTCAATGCTCATCGCCGTCACTTGATCAATGGATTGATCATCAATCAATACATTGCGGGCGGCAGGATTCAAACGGGCACCACCGCATGCTTGACAAGGACAAGAGGTTAAATATTTAGCAAGCTCTTCGCGCATGCTTTGTGATTCTGTTTCGCGGTAACGGCGCTCTAAATTCGGTAAAATGCCTTCAAAAGCATGGCGACGCTGCACCACTTTGCCATTTGAGCCAAAGTATTCAAAGTCAATCTCCTCTGTCCCTGAGCCATTTAAAACGATCTCTTGAATCTTGCTTGGCAAGGCATTAAAAGGTGCTTCAGGATCAAATTGATAGTGTTTGGCCAACGATAAAATCATGGAGTAATAATAAAATGCCCGTTTATCCCAGCCACGAATCGCCCCGGCAGCTAAAGAGAGATCACCATCTGTGATCACTTTGGTGCGATCAAAAAATTGACTGACGCCCAAACCATCACACGTTGGACAAGCGCCTGTGGGATTATTAAAGGAAAATAAACGTGGCTCAAGCTCTGGCAATGAAAAACCACATTCTGGGCAAGCATAATTGGCAGAAAAATGGAGCTCAATGTCAGGGTTTTGCATGTCAATGGCATACACTAAACCTTCGGACAATCCCAAAGCGGTTTCAATGGATTCGGCTAAACGCTGCCCAATGTCACTGCGCACTTTAAAACGGTCAATCACCACTTCAATGCTGTGCTTTTGTTTTGGGTTGATCTCGGGCAATTCATCGATGTCATACACTTGACCATCGATGCGTAAACGTAAGTAACCTTGTGCCTTTAGACTTTCGATGAGTTTAATGTGTTCGCCTTTACGATCTCGCACAATGGGTGCAAGCAGCATGATGCGTGAATCTTCTTCAAGGGCCAAAATCTGATCCACCATTTGGCTCACCGTTTGCGCATTGAGCGGCAAATGGTGCGTTGGACAATGGGGAATCCCAATGCGCGCAAATAACAGGCGCAGATAGTCATAAATCTCTGTGACTGTGCCCACTGTTGAGCGCGGATTATGAGAAGTGGATTTTTGTTCAATGGAAATGGCCGGTGACAATCCTTCGATGTGATCCACATCTGGCTTATCCATCATGGAAAGGAATTGTCGCGCATAGGCCGATAAAGATTCCACATAACGTCTTTGCCCTTCTGCATACAGTGTATCAAAGGCAAGTGAGGATTTACCCGATCCAGACAAACCGGTGATGACAATCAGTTGATTGCGCGGCAATGTCAAATGAATGTTTTTTAAATTGTGGGTACGTGCCCCTTGAACCGTTATATTTTCCATGATCACTCTCAAAAAAATCTCTCCCGAAGGAGAGAAGGATAAATGTTGGAAGACTCTGCTTATTGGGTGTTTTCTTGCATAAAGATTAAACTCTTCAATAGGTTCAATGCCTCATACAATTGATTGTCCACCACCGCAATTTCACGGGTTTTCTTAGATTGCGCAAATGTGGTGATGGTTTGATCTCCATCGCCATTTTTGTTCAAATGTTTGGCCAAATTTTCTTCACGAATGAAGTTTGAATTGTTCTCTGAATCAACATTCAAAGATAAAAGCTCAATGTTTGGCACAATGCCTTCACCTTGAATGGATCGTCCAGATGGCGTGTAATAAAGGGCTGTGGTGTACTTCATGCCCTGCCCATCCATCAAGTTAACCACCGTTTGCACAGAGCCTTTGCCAAAACTCTTTTCACCGGCAATGATGGCACGCTTTTGATCTTGAAGGGCGCCGGCCACAATTTCAGATGCAGAAGCAGAACCACCATTGATCAAAACAATCAAAGGCGCACCGTTTAAAATATCCCCTTCGGTGGCGGCAAAATCAATGCGCGTCTCCGGCGATTTCCCTTGTGTGTACACCACTAAACCCGATTCTAAAAAGAGATCAGAAATGCCCACCGCTTGATCTAAAACGCCGCCTGGATTGTTGCGTAAATCCAGCACCAAACCTTTTAAACTGCTCTTTTTCGCGCGTGCTTGTTGCATTAACTCATTGATGGCAGTGCGCATCTCTTCGGCAGATCGATCTTGGAATTGACTCAAACGCACATAACCAAACGCATCATCAATGAGCTCACTTTTAATGCTCTCTGTTTTAATGATGTCTCTGACCACTGTAAAGGTTAAAGGTGAGCGCTCTTTTTCGCGAATGATGGTGAGGGTCACTTCCGTGCCAGGATCACCTTTGAGCATGTCCACCGCTTTGGCCACATCAATCGATTGCACGGCGGTTGAATCAATTTTGATGATCAAATCGCCCGCCTCAATGCCCGCTTTTTTAGCAGGCGAACCATCCATCGGCGAGATCACACGAATGAGGCCATCTTCACTCACCACTTCAACGCCAAGGCCTGCAAAAGAGCCCGTTGTGGTCTCTTGCACCTTTTGATACGCTTCGGCATCATAAAATTCAGAATGAGGATCCAACCCTGACAACATGCCTTTGATGGCATTGTTAATCATGGTTTCATCGGTGACATCATCCACATAGTTGGCTTTTAGCTGCTCAAACACATTCACAAACAGCAAGAGCTGCTGCACAGGCAATGTTTGCTCAGGCGCTTCTGGCAACACAGAATCAACCACAGTGTCCACATGCACATCACTCATGGCGGCAGGTGGCTGCTCTAAACCTAAAGCGATGCTGTGACCACTTAAAGATGCCAAGGACAGCACACAAGCTGCCAACAAGGATCGTCGAAAATCTCTCATCCTGAATCTCCCATCAATTATTTAAAATGTACGAGGTTGTGTCCGGTCATCTCTTTAGGTTGCTCAAGACCCATTAAATGCAAAATGGTGGGGGCTAAATCTTTTAAGGCGCCATCTGGTGACAAAGATGCCTCACGACCTAAATAGATCAATGGCACAGGACCTGTGGTGTGTGATGTGTGTGGCTGATTGGTATTTTCATCCCAAGTCAATTCCGCATTGCCGTGATCCGCTGTGATCAATAATTCACCGCCCACTTCTTTAACAGCATCATACACATGGCCCATGCACTCATCGACTGTTTCAATCGCTGTCACAATCGCATCAAAGACACCAGTGTGCCCAACCATATCCGGATTGGCAAAGTTACAAATGATCACATCAAATTTACCAGAACGAATCGCCGCACACAGTTTATCGGCCACTTCTGGCGCGCTCATTTCAGGTTGAAGATCATACGTTGCCACTTTTGGTGAATTGACCAAAATGCGTTCTTCATTCTCAAACACTGTTTCGCGGCCGCCGTTAAAGAAGAAGGTCACATGTGGATATTTTTCTGTCTCTGCAATGCGAAGTTGAGATAAACCTGCATTGGCCACGACTTCACCTAAGCCATTGACAATGTTTTGTGGTGGGAATGCCACTTCACCATGTAAACCATCCTTATAATGTGTTAAACACACATAATGAGAGAGTTTTGGACGGTATTTTGGCACAAAACCTGTGAAATCATCTTCCGTAAATGGATAGCTCAATTCACGTGCACGGTCAGAGCGGAAGTTCATGAAAATCACCGCATCGCCATCCATCATTTTAACGGCATCGCCAATCACTGTGGCTTTGACAAATTCATCATTTTCATCACGCGCATATGCAGCCTCTAAACCTACCAGTGCTGTGGGTGCATTAAATTCTGCCAAGCCTTGGCTCACCAAATCATAAGCTTGCTCAACGCGCTCCCAACGATTGTCACGATCCATCGCATAATAACGACCAATGATGCTGGCAAAGCGGCCTTTACCACATGCTTTAAATGCTTCTTCTGCACGCTCAATGTATGTTTGTGCAGAGCGCGGCGCTGTGTCACGGCCATCTAAAAATGCATGTAAATAGATCTCTTGAATGCCAGCTTCAGCTGCCACCTGAATCAAACCATGAATGTGGGATTCATCGGCATGCACGCCGCCATCAGAGAGTAAACCAAAGATGTGCAACGCTTTACCGGATGCTTTTAAGTCCGCCAATGTTTTCTCAATCACAGGATTGCTTTTAAATTCACCACTTTCAAAGGCTTTGGTGATGCGCGTTAAATCTTGATACACCACGCGCCCTGCACCAATGTTGATGTGTCCAACTTCTGAGTTCCCCATTTGACCTTCAGGTAAACCCACAGCCATGCCAGATGTTTTCAACAACGTACATGCGCCTTCTGTTTTAAATTCTTCCCAGTTAGGCGTTTCTGCCGCCATGATGGCGTTGTTTTTCATATCGGTGCGGTAACCCCAACCATCCAAAATACATAAAACCACAGGTCTTGGTGCTTTCGTCATGATGTTTTCCTCGTTTGATCATCGTCGTTAACAAATGTGTCCATTATAATGAATTCTCCCCCTGCTTTCAGAATAGATTCCGCCTGTCATAAAAGTGCAACATTGATGACTTAACCTTTTGTGCATCTTTTGACAACGAGGAGAAAACCATCATGGGTCGCCCAAAAACCATTGAGATCACCACAGAAGCGATCAGCAATTTAAGCCCCAATCCAGTGTTATCTGCTGTCCTGAATAAACCCCGTTCACGCCGTGATGTACTCACAAAAACCGGCATGAGTGCAGGCTTACTTGGGCTTTTTACACTGCCTTTTGCCAATGTGGCTAAAGCAATTGCACCGAGCAGTCAAAATCAACTCACCCATGGACAAACGCCCTATTTACGCTTTCAATCAGTGCCATTTTCCACGCAAGATGATGTCATTGTGCCCAAAAGTTATCAAGCAGAGGTGCTTTATCAATGGGGCGATCCTGTAGGGATTCAAGGCAATGGCCCAAAATTTAATGAAGATGCTAGCAATACGGCAGAAGAACAAGCGGTGCAAGCTGGGATGCATCACGATGGCATGGCATATTTCCCTCTCAATGAGCATTCAAATCATGGCTTATTGGTGATGAACCATGAATATGTGGACAATGGCTTACTCTTCCCCGATGGTGATCAAACATGGACGGCAGATAAAGTGCGCAAAAGCCAAAATGCCATGGGCGTTTCTGTCATTGAAGTGATCAAAGATGGTCAGCAATGGCGCGTGGTTCGCCCATCACAATATGCGCGACGCATTACGCCTCATACACCCATGCACATTCAAGGCCCCGCCAAAGGTCATCCACTGATGCAAACAGCCACGGATCCAAAAGGTGAAACCGTGCTTGGCACCCTGCAAAATTGTGCCAATGGTCAAACGCCGTGGGGCACGTATTTAACCTGTGAGGAGAATTGGTCGGACATCTTTGTGAAAAAAGGTGCCCTCAATGAATTAGAAGCGCGTTATGGCATTGTCAATCAAGATGATGCATATCGCTGGCATGAGTTCGATGCACGCTTTAATGTGGATCAAACACCCAATGAGCCAAACCGTTTTGGCTGGATTGTGGAGATTGATCCCACCGATCCAAATTCAACGCCCATTAAGCACACAGCGCTTGGTCGTTTTAAACATGAAGGCGCTGAACTCATCATTGCCCCAACCGGCCAAATTGTGGCGTATATGGGCGATGATCAGCGCTTTGAATACATCTATAAATTTGTCTCTAAAGAGGCATTTGATCCCAAAAAAGGTAAACAAAACAGCCAACTACTGGATGAAGGAACACTGTATGTTGCCAGATTCAATGAAGATGGCAGCGGCGATTGGTTGCCCTTAATCTATGGCAAAAATGGTTTAACGGCCGCCAATGGTTTTCATGATCAAGGCGATGTGGTGATCAATGCACGTAAGGCCGCAGACATTGTGGGCGCCACAAAAATGGATCGCCCCGAGTGGATTGCCGCCAATCCTTTGGTGCCCGGCTCCATTTATTGTACGCTCACCAATAACAGCCATCGCGGCAAAGAAGGCTATCCTGATGTGGATGCCGCAAACCCGCGCGCAAACAATCTCTTTGGGCACATCATCCATTGGAATGAAGAGAATGGTAATGGCGCAACCGATGCCTTTACATGGGACATTTTAGCACTCGCCGGCCGTGATCAAACCACAACGCGCAACCACATGGCCAATCACCGCGGCGATCTGTTTGGCAGCCCTGATGGTTTAAAGTTTGATCACAATGGTTTATTGTGGGTGCAAACCGATGTCTCAACATCCATTCTCAATCAAAAAGAGTATGCCGGCATGGGCAACAATCAAATGTTGGTGGTGGATCCGGAAGAGGGTTATTTTAAGCGCTTTTTAACAGGCCCAAATGGCGCTGAAATCACAGGCATCGCGTTTACGCCAGACAATCAAACGCTCTTTGTGAACATTCAGCATCCCGGTGAGCCGCCAAAAGGCAATCTAGATCCAAGCAATCCTACGCAATATTCAAGCTGGCCCAATCATCACAATCGCCGCCCACGTTCTGCAACCGTGGTCATTGAGCGCACAGATGGCGGCATAATTGGAACTTAAACCATTGATTCATTAATCATAATGATTAAGTTGCTAAAAGGTAGTTTTTCATAAATTCATGCCCAATTTAAAAATAAATTGGGCATTTTGTATCCAATCACCGCCTAGGAAAACACTTTTGACGGGGCAATATTTTTCACAAAACTACATATTAACTACAGTTATAACGCTTTGACACAAAATGCTGCATAAACAGCAACTTCCATCATATCCCGAAGCTCAATGCCCGCCGCTTGTGCTGCGCTCTTTAATTTTGCAGCTAAAGTCAACGCCGCCTCATAATCCTTAAGCGTAAAATCATCTGTGAAATTGAGCGTCATGCCATATGACGGCGCAATTGCCGTCAATATTTTGGGCATCACGATGATCAATTGCATCGGCTTCATTAACGCCAATAAATACGTTAAAGCACTCCATTGATGAATGCCAAGCTCACGGCATAATTCCGCAAATGCTGCCCAATCCTCCGCGCGCTCTTCTTCATTGCCATAAACAACATCACACCAAAGACTGGCAAACTCATGGGCACTGCCCTTTTCAATCGCTTGAATTACTGACGCTGGCGATTGAATGAGTCCTTTGGGCGCACTTTGTAACAATGCCACCAAACGGGCGACGATCACATCTGCTTCGCCGCGCTTTAACCATGCTCGCACATCCACTTCATTGAGCTCTGTTTGTGCTTGTTCAGAGAGATCACGATACGGTGTCACGTTTTTGATGAATTTGGCATCTGCCACACCTTTTGGGCAGAGACTTAAAAATCGCGCCGTTAAAGGTTGATTCATGGCCAAACGTGAATCATCCACTTCCACCTTCACAGGTGAACAAAATTGTACAGACAATAGCTTTTGTCCGGCATGCTCAAAGAGAATGTGCACCTTATCATCGCGCTGATCTTCTAACACCAAACCAATGCCCCAAGCCTCTTGCTTGGGATGTTTGACTTTGTCACCTTTTTTGTAATGCATGATTCACTCCTTGGTTGTTATTATCTTATTGAATCTGCTGCACAAACCACCTTTGTAATTCTAATAAAGAGTCCTGTGCCTCAGGATGATGTTCTATGACGCCATTGAAAATAGCATGAATGTCATCTTTTTTATAGCGCTGACCCATTAAAGCTTGCTCTAAAGCCTCAAGCGCACCTAAATAGAGGCTGTCGCTGTAGATTTTGGCCATCACAATCGCCCCTTGCTGCACCAACAATTGCACCTCAACACCGCCCCAAGTAAAGCGCTCATCAAAGTGATGACTGAATTCTAAGGCTTTGCCAAAATTCCAATCCCAGCTGCTTTGCACTTCAAACTGCTCCGCAAAACCCTCAATGGCAGGCGGATTGGCTTCACTAATGTATTCGGGCGTCACACAACCGCCATAATCCTCACAAAACACAGTCTCAATGGCCTGACAAATCATCTCATGAGTTAAATCAGGGCGCACTTCTGTTAAATTTGCCACGCGTGAACGCACCGATGAAATGCCTTTGGCCGCCAATTTTTTGGGATCAGGATTTAAGTAATTGGCCAAACGGGTAAAATCCACATCAATGAGCAATGTCCCATGATGAAAGCCGCGATCCGCTTTTTCCCGATACGCAGAACCAGAAATTTTACGCACTTCACCATTGCGCTCAATGATCAGATCATTGCGCCCTGAAGCTGTAGCATGAATGCCCAATGAGGCCAATGCTCTTATAATGATTTGCGTGGATTGCGTTTTATCATAATCAGGCTTGCCCGCCATAAAGGTGAAGTTGGTGTTGCCCAAATCATGAAACACCGCCCCGCCGCCACTTTGTCTTCTCGCAAGCTTAATGTGATCTTCTGCCATTTTGCGCGTATTGCACTCTTTCCAAGGATTTTGTGCGCGCCCAATCACGACTGTTTGATCATTGCGCCATAAAAACAACACTTTTTGGTTCGGATCCATCGATTGAAAGATGGTCTCTTCCACCGCTAAATTGAACCACGGATCCACACTTTCTGAAATCAGTAATCGTAAAGTGGACATTTTGACTCCTTTTCTCCATTCGTCGGCAAATTGTCATGATAGATCTTTTTTCTCTGTTAATATACACACAGCAAAGATTGAAGGAGTCACTATGAAAATTGAAGTTTGGTCAGATTTTTCTTGCCCATTTTGTTACATTGGCGTGCATAACTTTTATTTGGCGTTAGATGTATTCAATGCAGAACATCAAACTGAGGAGGCGCTCCTCTTTAAAGCCTATGAGTTGTCGCCAGATGCGCCATTTGATACAAATTTATCGTACTATGAAAACCTTGCGCAAAAGTATGATGTGCCCCTTGATCGCGCGAAAGCCATGACAGAAAATGCCGTTGTCTATGCCAAAGAAGCAGGCTTAACCATTGATTTTGACAAAGTGATTCCCGTCACCACAACGATTGCTCATCGCATTGCCATTTGGGTGCAGCGGCACCATCTCGACAAATCACGTGCGTTCAATATGCGCTTGTTTGAGGGCTATTTTGCCAAAGGCGAAAACTTGGCAGATGATCAAGTGCTCGCGGCGATTTTGGCAGAAGTTGGCATAATGGATGTCAACATTGCAGATATTTTAACAGATCACACCATCAGCCAAGCAAAAGATGTGGATTTAGCAGAAGCGATGGGCTTTGGCATTAAAAGCGTGCCATTTTTTGTCTTTAACCGCACAGATGCCGTGGCAGGTGCACAAACACCTGTCAACTTCTACCAAGTGATCGATAAAATCCACACCACAGGCTCAACAGAAGGCTTACAATAAGCCCTCAATCAAAGGAAAGGATCAAATTATGAAAATTGGCGTATTCATCACATCTAATGACACTGAAAAAGCTTGGAATGCCATTCGCTATATGAATGTTGCCCTTGAAATGGGACACACTGTGACCGCATTTTTAATGAACAGCGGCGTTGAAGTGGAATTTATGGATCATGAACTGTTTGACATTCAAAACCAATGGCAAAAGTATGCACAATTGGGCGGCAAGCTCTATTCATGCGGCACTTGCTTACAATTTAGAAAGCGCCGCGATGACGCGCAATTGTCTACCGTCACCACCATGATCGACGCTGTTAAAATCACCGAAGAGAGCGACAAAGTGCTCACGTTTTAATCCTTGAGGAATCAATCATTATGAAAAAGCGCACACACTCTATTAATAAATCAACATTTCGTAAGAATTTTAAACTCAAGCCCTTAGCTGTATCACTTTTAGTGGCTTTTGGCGTTGTGGCTTGTGGCAGCAGCAATGACACTGAACAGTTGACCATCTATTCAGATGCCAATGACTGCATCAATAACAATCCAAACATGGTGGCAGAATGTAAAAGCGTTTATGAAGGCGCCATTAAAGAGGCCATTGAAACCGCACCTAAATACGCCACCATTGAAGAATGTACCGCAGATTTTGGCGCAGAGAATTGCCAATCGGTTCAACAAGCAAACAATACTGTCAATCCACAACAAATGGCCAATAACGACAGCGGCGGTTCTTTCTTCATGCCACTCCTTGCCGGTTTCATGATGGGTAAACTCATGAGTGGCATGATGGGCAATAACAATGCAGCCCATAAACCCGTTTATTCCCCAAAAGATGCATCCGGCCGCCCCACAAACTATTATGACAGCACCGGTAAAAGCTATGGCGCTGCACAATCTGGCCGCACCGTTTCTGTGCCAAAAAATGAGCTAAAATCCAAGCCTGCCGGCACCGTTAAACGCGGTGGCTTTGGCCAAATGGTGAACAATCAGCGCATGGCTGCACAATCAAAAGCCACGCAATCGCGCTCAACCGGTTCAACCACTAAAGCGCCTTCGTCTAATCGTTCAACATCTTTTGGTGGTTAAATGAAACGCATCCCAATTACCCCGCGCCCCGATTGGCAAGAAAAAGCTGTGGAATATGGTTTTTATTTCCACACCATGTATGACGAGCCCTATTGGAGCGAGGATCATTATTATGCCTTCACTAGTCGCGAAATCGATGAGCTCGAAGATGCCACCAATGAATTGCATCAAATGTCTTTAGAAGCCGTTGAACTCGTCATCAATAATGAAGCGTTACTGAAAAAGTTCCGCATCCCTGAACATGTGTGGGACTTTGTGGCCACCTCATGGAAAGATAAAGATCCTTCACTGTATGGACGCTTTGACTTTGCCTATGATGGCAAAACGCCACCTAAGATGTTGGAATACAATGCAGACACCCCAACCTCTTTATATGAGAGCGCATTTTTCCAATGGATTTGGCTCGAAGATCAAATCGCCACTGGTCATTTACCGGACAATGCCGACCAATTCAACAGCATTCAAGAAAAACTCATCGAGCGCTTTGCCTTCTTTAAAAGTTGGCACGGCATCTCTCACATGCATTTGAGCTGCTGCTCTGACACAGAAGAAGATCGTGGCACCATCCAATATCTACAAGATTGCGCGTTAGATGCAGAGTTGCCCAATGATTTTGTCTTTATTGAGGACATTGGCATCAATGAATATGGTCAATTTACCGATGTCAATGATGAGATCATCCGCACGATGTTTAAGCTCTATCCTTGGGAAATGATGTTCCGCGAAGAGTTTGCAGAATACTTAGACAATCGTAAAACCTTGTGGCTTGAACCTGGTTGGAAAAGCATTTTATCCAATAAAGCCATTTTGCCACTCTTATGGTCCATGTTCCCAAATCATCCGAATTTGTTGGAGAGCTATTTTGCAGAAGATACCGCCGCAGGCAATTTATCATCTTATGTGAAAAAGCCCCTCTTCTCTCGTGAAGGCGCGAACATTTCGATTGTAGATCGCGGGCAAGTTGTGGCCGAAGCAGATGGTCCATATGGCGAAGAAGGCTACATTCATCAAGCCTATTATCCTTTGCCAAAGTTTGATGACAACACCACATTGATTGGCAGCTGGGTTGTAGGTGATCAATCGGCGGGTATTTGTATCCGTGAGGATAAAGCATTGATCACGCAGGATTTATCACGTTTTTATCCGCATGTAATTATTGATTAAGATTATAGATTGATTAAATAAAATCCCCAGAAATGGGGATTTTTTTGTATGAAGATATTTATATTGACTACAAAATATATTGACCGACGGTCAGTTGGTCATCACCATTTAAAAAAGGCCTTGTTTCCAAAGCCTTTTGATGACTATTTATGATCTGTGCTTTTACCCACTTGATCACCAATGAGACCACCGACGGCAGCGCCGCCCACTGTACCGAGCACCGCACCATCAAAGAGCCAAGCACCTGTGACAGCACCAACACCTGCCCCAGCCACAGCATCCTTTTCACGAGTGCTCATACTGTTCCAAGTTGAACAACCTGCCAATAATCCAATCATGGTCATAACTGCTGTTAGTTTGATGAATGTTTTCATACGTGCTCCTTGTGTTTGATGTGCACATTTAACTTAGCGCAAATGTGCACAAAATCCAAGCAAGATTAAAGGATTCTATAATCCTTAGGATTTTCTAAACGCTGCGCCGCAGACATCTTTTTCAATAAGTAATTGAGCAAAATGCCATACAATGGCAAGAAAAATAGCGCACAAATGACAATCTTAAAGCCATAATCCACCCACGCAATCTCCATCCAATTGGCCGCCATAAAGGGATCATCACTTTGATAAAAGGCAACGCTGAAAAACACCAAGGTATCAATCATATTACCCACGACAGCTGCCGCACTTGGTGCCACCCACCAGCGTTGATTACGGCGCAAATAACTAAAGACACTGATGTCCATCAATTGCCCCACCAAATAGGCAGAAAAACTGGCCAGCGCAATGCGCGCCACAAAGAGGTTAAATTGACTTAACTCTCCAAGTCCAAGCCATTGCCCTTTAAAGAAGACCACCGATAACACATATGAGATCAATAATGCCGGCATCATCACCACAAAAATAATGCGCCGCGCCAACGATGCCCCAAAAATGCGAATCGTCAAATCCGTGGTTAAAAAGATGAATGGAAAAGTAAATGCGCCCCATGTGGTGTGAAAACCAAAAATGGTAAAGGGCAATTGCACCAAATAGTTGCTCGATGCAATGATTAAAATGTGAAAAAATGACAATTGATACAACGCACGGCGGCGCTGTTCAGGCGTAAATGCATACATACAATAAATTCCTTAGTTTTTTTGCGTGGGAGGTTTGCGAACCACGAAGCGTGCCATTGTAGCCGATATTATCGAAATGGCAAGGCGACTTTTTCGCTATATTTGACAATATATATCGGTTAATTTAAGCTGAGCGCTTCTCTTTTGCAGCGCATCAAAGGCGGATATGCACACTCGTCGATCCTTTTTAAAATCCATTCTCGCCACCGCGTTAATGGCTCATTGCCCTGCCCTTGTGTGGGCTAAATCCCGTGAGACATCATTGCTACAGAGCTTTGGTGCATTGCCTAAAGCAGACAGTGTGCAACGCATTTTAAGCGCAGGTCCTGTTGCCGATGTCTTATTGATGAGTTTAGCCCCCGAAAAATTATTGGGACTCTCAACGCGCCCATTGTCAAAAATGCAGCAACCTTTTTTCAGCCCAAAGTTTCGTGATTTACCTTTAACAGGGCGCTTAGCCGGCAAAGGCTCCACTTTATCATTTGAAAACATCATTGCACTCAAGCCTGACATCATTGTGGACATTGGCAGCATCAGCGCCACCTACGTCACAACCGCCGAGCGTGTGCATCAACAAACCAAAGTACCTTACGTATTGATGGATGGTACGCTTAAAGACAGTCCTGAGCAGCTCTCAACTTTGGGTGATCTTTTAGGTGTCAGCGAACGCGGTGATCACTTGGCCAATTATGCCACTCAAATGCTTGATCGCACACATTTACTCGCCAAATCTTCCCAATTGCCTGAAATGAAAGTCTATTCTGCCCGTGGTGCGGATGGTTTAGAAACAGGCTTAGGCGGTTCGATTCATACAGAAGTGCTCGATTGGGTGGGCGCGCATAATGTGGCAGCGGCGGCTGGTGATGAGATCATTGCACGTGTTTCCATGGAGCAATTGATGCAATGGCAGCCCGATGTCATCATCACCATGGACCCAGAATTTCATGCTAAAATTTATACTTTACCCCTTTGGCAACGCCTCAATGCGGTTAAAAATCGCCGCGTTTATTTAGCCCCAACGCTGCCTTATGGCTGGCTTGATCGCCCACCGAGCACTAATCGATTGCTTGGCACCATTTGGCTAAGCCGCGTTCTCTATCCTGAGCTCATGCCTTATGATGAATATGCAGAATGGATCACCGGTTACTTTAAACACTTTTATCAATATGATCTGACAGATGAGGCATTGAGCATGCTCTCTGGAGATCTGCATGCGTAAACGATTGTTCATTGCGCCAACTTTGTTGGTTATGCTGATGATCCTTGCCATGCTTGTGGGCAAAGTGCCGCTCTCATTGTCTGAATTATGGCAAGCTTTCATAGGCTTATGGACAAACTCAGAAGCCACAGATGCAGAATTTGTCCTCTGGCACATCCGCTGGCCACGCATTTTAGCCGCCATTTGTGTCGGTGCTGCTTTATCTGTTGCAGGCGCAACGTACCAAGGCATGTTTAAAAACCCGTTGGTGTCCCCAGACATTTTAGGCGTTTCTGTGGGTTCTGGCTTAGGCGCCGTGATGGCCATTTTTTTAGAACATTCGATGGCGGGCATCCAAATATTCGCCTTTATGGGTGGATTACTCACTGTTTCATTAGTCTATTTGATTTCCCGTTGGGTGCGCCGTTTAGATCCCACCTTAGCACTTGTGCTCTCTGGCATTGCTGTGGCATCTTTGCTCGGTGCATTGATCTCTCTCTTTAAACTCCTAGCCGATCCCTACAGTCAATTGACCACCATGACCTTTTGGATGATGGGCTCGCTCACCATGGCAACGTTAGAAGACCTTGCCATCATTGTCCCTTTGATTCTCATTGGGCTCATTCCGCTTTATCTCTTGCGCTGGCGCATGAATTTACTGAGCCTTGAGGATGAAGAGGCCAAAGCCCTTGGCGTCAATATCATACGTTTACGCATCATCTTCATTCTCGCGGCGACATTGATGACCTCTGCGGCTGTCTCAATGGCAGGCATCATTGGTTGGATTGGTTTAGTCGTGCCACACATCACCCGTTTGTGGATCGGGCCTGATTTTCGTCAATTACTGCCCACTACACTTTTTTTAGGCGCAGCATTTTTACTCCTCACAGACACCATCGCCCGCACCCTTTTTCCCATCGAGATGCCAATCAGCATCATCACAGCCTTTGTGGGCGCGCCATTTTTTATGGGCTTACTCATTAAAGGTGGTCAGCGATGACGGATATCGTGCTTGAGCACTTAACCATTGGCTATGGCAAAAAGGTGATTGCGGCTGATTTAAATTTAGCCTTACCAAGTCAAGCGGTGACATGTTTGCTTGGTGGCAATGGCTGCGGTAAAACCACCCTACTCAAAACCATTTTGGGCACATTGCCCGCCATTGATGGCACTGTTTTGATCAATCAAAAGCCCATTACCACCTATTCACATGCGGCTTTATCACGCTTAATGGCTTATGTGCCGCAAGCGCATCACCACGTTTTTCCATTTACCGTGGAAGAAGTGGTATTAATGGGACGAACAGCACACATTTCATGGCATGCAACGCCAAAAGCGGCTGACCTTGCCATCGCACATGACTGCCTTGAGCGACTCAACCTCAGCCATTTACGAGCGCAAGCCTATACAGAACTCAGTGGCGGACAACGTCAATTGGTGCTGATCGCACGGGCGCTGGCACAAAAGCCTGCCATCCTCATCATGGATGAACCCACGGCAAGTTTAGATTTTGGCAATCAGTTAAAAGTGCTCAACCACATTGAAACCTTAAAAGCTGAAGGGATGAGCATTTTACTCACCACCCATCAGCCAGAACATGCCGCCCACATCAGCGATCATGTGGTGCTTTTTCATCAAGGCAAAATCATTCAAGAAGGTACGCCGCAAGATTGTTTAACAGCCTCGCACCTTGCCACATTGTATGACCTACCGATGGATACTATCCACAAACATCTCAACCATATGTTTTAATGAAGGATTTTTCATGTCTGATCTCACCACCATTTATGACATTGATTTTGCAAAACTTTATCGCAATCATGCTGCACAAGCATTGCGTCAACCGAAAACGTCTGCCGATTGGGATAAAAAAGCGGATAACATGCGTTCAGGCACAGGCTGCACGAATGATCAATACATTCAAGCCTTTGTCTCGCGCATGGATTTAACCGATGCGGCGACTCTTTTAGATGTGGGCTGCGGCGGTGGCACCATTGGCCTTGCCGTTGCTTCAGGCTTAGAGAAAGTCTATGAGCTTGATTACAGTCCAAAAATGCTTGAGGTGGTGGCAGAGCGCGCCGCAGAACAAAAAATCAATAATTATCAAACCATTCTCAAATCTTGGGAAGATGATTGGCACGATGTCCCTGACTGTGACATTTGCGTCTCTTCTCGCTCATCGATGGTGGCTGACATTGAAGATGCACTGGCTAAGCTCAATGCCAAAGCCAAAAAAGCCGTTTACATGAGCATGACGGTGGATAAAGATTTCATTCAACGCGACATCCTCAAAGCCATTGGTCGCGATGACATTGGCTTTCCGACGTACATTTACGCCATGAATTTACTCTATCAACAAGGTTATCGCGTGAGCGTGGATTTCATTGAAGCCAACCATTGTGCGCAAAAATTATTGACGCAAACGGCAGAGGAATTTGTGCGCTCTGTTAAGTGGTCAATTGGTGCCTTGACTGAAGAAGAGCGCGATCGCCTCATCCATTATTATCACAACCACCAAAGCAAACTGCCAACAGTGAAGCCAATGCAGCGTCCCTGGGCATTTTTATCATGGAGAACATCGTAATTTTTAGTTGCGAGTTGAACCTCTATTTTGATTGCATTTTTAGGAGAGTATATGCAATATCCATCCCCCCGTTTTACGTTAACAAAAATCGCCGCTGCCGTGATTTTATGCACATCTGGCATGGCAATGGCAGATGAAAACAAGGCCGAAAATAGTAATATTTTCACCTTAGGCACTGTTGTGGTGACCGCAGATGCCATCACCACAGCAGAATCCTCTGAATCCTTCATTGACCGCGAAACCATTGAGCTTTTAGAGGCAAAAGATTTAGGACAAGCCCTGCAATATACACCGGGTGTTTTCTATGATTCACCAATTGGTGCAGCCGGCGGCCGCTCTGCCCGTCGCTTTGAGCCAAGTGTCTCCATTCGAGGCTACAGTTTACGCTATGTACCCATTTTTGTTGATGGCATTCCTGTTTACATTCCATACGATGGTTATTCAGACATGAGTCGATTTACCACGGCCGATGTCTCCTCCATTCAAGTGGCAAAAGGCTATAGCTCTGTGATGTATGGTCACAACACTATGGGCGGTGCGATTAACATCGTGACATTAAAACCACGTTCTGCTTTTGATTTTTCAGGCACCGTTGGCACAGCGACAGGCGATGTTAAAGAGATCAGCGCAAACGTTGGCACACTCCAAGAACATTGGTATCTACAAGTGGGCGCATCTGAACGCACCCGTAAATACAGTCGCCTTGCAGAAAACTTTAAGGGCGAAGATGCAGCAAAACGCATGGTTGACAGCGATAAATATCTTTATCACACCAAAGATCGCCGCGCGAACATTAAAGTGGGCTGGACACCAAATGCCACCGATGAATATGTTTTAAGCTATTCCAAACAAGAGGCAAAAAAATATCCAGGCACCGGCAATGGCATCATCCCCACAGAGTGGATTTGGCCAAAATGGGATCGTGAAACCGTTTCCTTTGTTTCCCAAACATGGCTTTTTGATGATCAAGTTTACATTAAACCACGCATTTATCATGATGGCTTTAAAAATACGCTCTTAAACTTTAGACCCAATCAAGCCAGTCATTATGATGACAAGGCATTGGGCGCTTCGGTAGAAATTGGCACAACGGCTGTCCAAAATCATCTTATTAAATTGATGCTGAGCTATAAACGTGAAACTCATAAAGGCATTGATCAAGACCTCAAAAAAATGACTCAAGACGAGACAAAAGCCACACAAAAGTTCTATTCCATCGCTTTAGAGGACACCATCACCTTTAATGATCAATGGGAAGCACAAGTTGGGGCAATCTATACCAAACGTAAAGCAGAGGCCAATGGCATTGGGGCCAATACACAAGCGCTCATCAATCAGTATCCTGCTGCACGCGCTTTATTAGCGCCATCTATGGATGCCACAGATTTTCAAGCGGCACTTTTTTATAAGCCTTCAGAAACAGATACATTTCGCATCACTGCGGGTAAAAAGACTCGTTTCCCAAGTTTTAAAGAAGTCTATTCAAACTATGGTGATAATGCTGTCAATTGTAAAGACAAAAAATTCAAATCTGATAAGCGCTTATGCCCTGTTTATGATAAAACGCCCATCATTGCGCTACAAAATCCTGGTTTAAAACCAGAAAGTGCCATCAACATTGACTTAGGCTATAGCGGCATGCCGGTAGAGGGTTTACACCTAGATGCAACGCTCTTTTACAGCCAATCTAAAAATGTCATTGCTCGCGAAGAAAATAACCTTCATCGTTTCCCAGGTTACATTGTGAATCAAACCATCAACTTATCTGGTAAAGTGGAACGCAAAGGGTTAGAACTTGGATTAGATTATGACATCAATCGTTATGTGCGTTTAGGTGGTGGTTATACCTATTTAGACATGAAGAATAAGGATTCTAATGAGCATGTCACCGATACACCAAAGCATTTTGGCTATCTCTATGCCACATTTAAACCTATGGATTGGTTTGAAATCACCCCATCTATGACCGCTCGCAGCAGCAGTTATGCATTTACTCATAGCAATGAGAAAAATAAAGGCTATCAAGTATATAACCTTAAAATCAGTGTGACACCGCCACAATGGAAAGGCGTCAGCTTTAATGCAGGCGTTGATAATATCTTTAACAAAGATTATGCAGCCTATAACGCATCTTTCCCATCTGAAGGGCGCTCATTCTACGCAAACATGCGCATTGATTTTTATTAATCATCGTTATATAAATCAGAACATATCCCGCTGTTTTGGCGGGATTTTTTTATTTTTCAGCAATTTACTCAATCTTATGAAATTTCATTTCAATTTAATGGGAATTTAAGATAAAAATCATAATTTGATCCATCTTTGTTTTCGTGCATGAAAATAATGATAAATCATTTAATATCATTGGTTTAATAATTGATACAAAATCTTATGCTATTGACTTATGGGGTAAGATTCTATAAGGTAACCGCTCCTCAACTAAAAAGGAGTATGTTTTGGATAAAAAGAAACGTATTGCAATTTTGGGCGCAGGGCCCAGTGGTTTAGCACAATTACGTGCTTTTGAAGCGGCGCGATTACAAGGGGTTGAAAATCTGCCTGAAATCGTATGTTATGAAAAACAAAATGATATTGGCGGTATGTGGAACTACACATGGCGAACAGGATTAGACAAACACGGAGAACCTGTTCATGGCAGCATGTATCGCTATCTTTGGTCAAATGGACCGAAAGAGTGCTTAGAGTTTGCAGATTACTCATTTGAAGAGCACTTTGGCCAACCCATTCCCTCTTATCCTCCACGTGCAGTGTTAAAAGACTACATCATGGGGCGCATCAATAAACAAGACATTCGCAAGTACATTCGCTTTGAATGCCCCGTGCGTTGGGTGACGTTTGATGATGTCACAGAAAAATTCACCGTCACAGTGATGAATCACAAAACCGATCAACAAGAGACCGAAGCGTTTGATTATGTTGTGGTGGCCACTGGCCATTTTTCAACGCCCAACATGCCTTACTTTGATGGTTTAGATCAATTCCCCGGTCGTGTTTTGCATGCCCATGATTTTAGGGATGCCTTAGAGTTTGAAGGCCGCGACATTTTATTGGTGGGCAGCAGCTATTCAGCTGAAGACATTGCCACACAATGTTATAAATATGGCGCAAACAGCATCACCATCAGTTATCGCTCGCGCCCATTGGGCTTTGATTGGCCAGATGGCATTGAAGAAGTGCCATTACTGACACACTTTGA
The DNA here is from genome assembly GCF_002252155.1 of Wohlfahrtiimonas sp. G9077. Classification (GTDB taxonomy): domain Bacteria; phylum Pseudomonadota; class Gammaproteobacteria; order Cardiobacteriales; family Wohlfahrtiimonadaceae; genus Wohlfahrtiimonas. Next base: position 180,525 of record NZ_NEFD01000001.1, on the reverse strand, counting down.
GGGCAATGTGGCCCATTTCAAAGATGGCACACACAAAGCGTTTGATGCCGTATTGCTGTGCACCGGTTATCAATTCCATTTCCCATTTTTAGAAGATCGCTTGCGCCTACAGGCGAGCAATTGCCTCTATCCTGAAACATTATACAAAGGGATTTTTTGGCAGGAGCATCCACAATTGATCTATTTAGGCATGCAAGATCAATACTTTACTTTTAATATGTTCGATGCCCAAGCGTGGCTTGCGCGCGATTATATGATTGGCCGTTTTAACTTGCCAGACAGCGATACACGCGAACAAGATATGAATGCATGGCAAGCAAAACGCCAAGCGGCCACAACTGCCTTTGCGGCGATTGATTTCCAAGCCGCGTACATCCGTGATTTAGTGAACCAAACGGATTACCCTGACTTTGCTGTAGAAAAGCAGGCAGAGCTCCTCAAAGCGTGGCAAAACGATAAAAAGCAAGACATCATGGGTTTCCGTGAACGCTGTTATCGATCCACTCAAACCAATACCTTAGCGCCTCAACTGCCCATGCCATGGTTGGAGATTAAGGATGACACATTAGAGTATTTCTTATCACTCGACTTTAAACCTCACAAATCGTTGAAGGTTTCTTAAATGAAAACACCAAGGCGATGTCTGCGCCTTGGTGCTTGTAGATGGGCTTAAAAACGGTAATTGAACCCAACCATCACTTTGGTTTCCCGATGATGCTGAGCACCTGTTGTATACGACACATTGCCCCACGCGCTCAATTGCGAATCAATGTGTGCCTCTAAGCCTGCTTTAAATTCTGCACGGTCTTTCATCCCCGTTAAGCGCGTTTCCACCTGATCCATGCGAACGCCCACCGCTTTTGATTGATGCAACCAGTTCGCCTCGACAAATGGTTCAAGTCGCATGCCGGTTTGTGCATCCCCCATCTCGTGTTTTAAAGAGAGTCGCACGCCTAAACGCGTTAAAACATGATGATGCCCCAAACCTTCCACCACTGTGCCATTATGCTCCACATGGCGGTCACTTTTCACACCTGACCAAATCACTTGTGCTTGCGGAATGACGTACAACTCATTGGAAGCACCACCCGCACTTTGCCAATGGGCAGCTTGCCACACATAACCGGATTCAAGGGATGCGGTTAAACCTTTGCTGTGATATTTTTCTTTATCCAATAAATCACCTTTGACCGTATTATTGAACCAGTTGTATAACAACCATCCATCCATATACCAACCTTCTGAAGATGCCGCATTTTGGTACCATGTGCCATATAACCCTGCACTGTAACCATTGACTTCACCTTTTGTACGGTAATGCGACAGCGAGTTTTTATTGGTATTGCTTGCATGCGCATAACCCGCCATTAAACCAAAGCGCACTGCATCTGTCCCCTGCCATGAGCCACTGAACAAATCGCCGCCTAATTGCACCACATAACGATCCGATGAGAGCGCCGATTGCTCATCTGACATTCTGCCCTTCATGTGCGCCCCTGACACGCGACTCCATAACGTGGTGTGTTGCATTATGCCTGTAATGGGGTCGGTATACCATGTTTCACCAACGCGATCACTTAGACGCGTGTTAAACAAGCTACCCGCTGCTGCTAAGTTTGCAGCATAGCTGCCCCCTTCCGGTCGATAAGTTGGTTTTGGCACAGGGGTGGGATCTGGTGTTGGATCAATCGTGCCACCGTCTTGTTTAGACGTTAAGTACCAATGATTACTATTTTGCCCTGCAGCGCCCGGTTTTAAATAGTATTCATAACTACCCGCGACTATTCGCCCCTCTTGTACAAACGCATTGGCATCTGAATGCCCTGTTTGAATGATCTCAATGCCTTCAACCGTTTGTGCACCTTGTCCGCCACGATTGAGCACTGCCACGCGCGTTGTACCTGTGGCGTTACCAGTGATGATCAACTGATCTTTCGGGCTATCATCCCCACCCACTTTGACACCTAATGTCACTAGACCATTATTGCCATGCCAGTTGCCTTGTTGTGTATAAGTTTGACCCACTACAGATTGCATATTACCAATGATCAGATGACCACTGTGCTCAATGTCACCTGTGACTGTCACTTTCTGGGCCAACGCTTTTTGTACTGAATCATCATTCAGTAAAATCGTTCCACGATTGTCCAATGCCAGCAAGGTTTGATCATTACCGGCTAAATTCAATACACCTTTTTCATCCACCAAGATATGTTGACTAGAAGCAATCGCATCATGCACACCTAAGGATAATTTTCCAGAATTAATGGTGGTTTTTCCGGTATAACCATTGTGTGCCATTAAGACCAAATTGCCTTGCCCAATTTTCGTTAGGCTTTGACCATCCCATGATGGATTGAGCGAGTCATGATCATTCAGCGGAACTTTAATGGCCAATGCATCATCCTTTGCAATGTCAAAAGTTCCATGCGCCCGATCGCCTAAACCATACCAACTCAATGAATATTGAACAATATGATCATTTTGACTGATTTGTGTATAATGATTCGCCTTTTGACCTGAGATCATCAATTCACCTTCAGCGGCAGCCCCATGAATGGGCTGATCACTTTTCATAAGGGTCACCGCGGTTTGATCCCAATCTTTCAAATCAAGGGAAAAAGTTGCATCTTGCATGCTAATAGCATTGGCAGTCAATGAACCAACATCTGTAAAGTGAACCTTGACACCTTGATCTAAAGTAATCTCATTAAAGCCTGTCGCTTGCCCACCACTGACCATCAATTGACTGTTGTTGCCTGCCTTCAAAGCACCGTCCACCGCTGTTTTCGCTTGTGCATCGAGTGTCAATTGATTGGTTTGATCTGTGGCTTTAAGCACGATGTCCCCAACGATTTTTGAGCCATCCTCCAGTGTCAATTGATTGATGCCCTTTATAAAACGAATGGCTGTCGGATCATTGCCGCTACCGGTTTGAATTAATCCATGATTGGTGATTCGTAAATCAGCACCTTCAATGGCAATGCCCGCATTGCCGGAAGCCCCATTGGCACCTTTTTTTCCATAGGCACCATAACTACTGCCCTCACCACCCACATTGCCTGAACCGCCTTCACCACCTTTCCCACCATTACCACCATAAATGGATCCTGTATTGAGAATGGTTAAATCCGCGCCTTTAATGGCAATCCCACCATCACCACCATTGCCACCATCACCGCCTTGGCCACCTACACCCCCCGGAGCATTGAACGTCCAAGCATTGCCGCCCTGACCGCCTAAATACCCCTGAGTGCCATCGCCACCATTACCCGCACGGATCACACCACTATTGGTTATGGTGCCATGCTTAACTTCAATGGCGATGCCACCTTGACCACCACTACCACCCTTTCCGCCCTGTCCACCGTTCCCACCAAGAAATGCACTACTGTCACCTTGTAGGTTATCACCACCTGCACCACCTGCACCGTCTAAACCACCATAACTTTGAGTATCAGCACCACGACCACCATCACCTGCGATCATTAAATTTTCATTATTAATCGTAATATGGTCTCCCTTAATGGCAGAGCCACCCTGACCACCAGTACCGGCATTGCCTCCCGCGCCGCCATCCGCACTTTTAGATTCAGTGATGCCAGAGCCATCAAAGCCACCTTGACCACCTGTGCCACCTTGACCACTTGTGCCACCTTGACCACCTTTAATTTGACCTAAGTTATGAATGGTCAATTGATCACCCATAATGCCGGCACCACCTTGACCGCCATTGCCCCCTGTACCACCAACGGCACCAATGGCACCTTGACTAATGTTTACATTAGATCCACCGGCACCACCTTGACCACTATCACCGGCCTCACCACCAATGCCACCCTGACCACCTTCGATCAATGCTCCAGCAGCATTATTGATGATCAAATCCTTGCCTTCCACGGCATTGCCACCTGCTCCACCGGTACCACCTAATCCACCGATGCCACCTGTGGCACCTAAAGCTAAATCACCCACATTGACATTAGGATCTCGACCTGGCAATACGATACCATTACCACCAATGCCTCCGTTCTCTCCATTACCGCCATTGCCACCGGTACCGCCTTTAATGTCTGATCGATTGTTTAAAGTGAAACCATTATTCCCCACAAAAACAGCGCCGCCTTGCCCACCTGTGCCACCAGCACCGCCATTACCTCCGACTTGTGCCACGCTATCTGTGGGTTGATTGGTGGCTGTTTTTCCCTGTTGCCCTGCGGTACCTGATGTGCCATTTTTACCTGTGGCTGCCACAATCTTTTCATCATTGGAGGTCGATTTGGTCAATACATTTGTCGGCTGAGCATCAGTACCTGCTTTCCCATCAATGCCATCTTGTGCTGGAGAATTGGCCACAGCCATCGCCATGCTCAACAACAAAATACCGCTCACTGTGGCTGACTTTTTCTTCCCTTTGGCCAATTCACAGGCCACTGACCATGCATTTAATGATTCATTCCATATGAGTCGATAAATTTTGTTCATGATTATCTCCTATATTATTAAGGACATTAATATTAATTAAATAAAACTTTATACTAAATATAATATCATTAATGTTATTGATAACAGCAGGATATTCAAAAAATAAAGACTCATGTCATAAAAAAACCACCTTTCGGTGGTTAATTCAAAGAAAACTGATTCAGCGCAAATACAAATTCATGGACAAACGCTGCTGATTCTCTTCAGCTAAGGTAAAGTCTAGCGCGAGCGTTGCGAGATCTTCCACATACACATCAAGCATTGGATTTTTTGTGCGATCTAAATGTTTAATGTAAGCATGACACTCAGGGCAGCTTTCAGCCTTCATGGGGGACTCTTGCCCTTCTAAAGACAATAATTCAATTTTCCCTGTATTTGGGCAACTGTGACACGTTGAACGCACTTTATGCCATTTCGTTTCACAGTTGTTGCACACCAAATAACGCAAACCATTGTCCATTGGGTCTAACACACTGGCAATTGGTGCATCACCACACATTGGGCAATCATGGAAGCCTTGCTCCACTTCTAACTTTGGTAAGGTGGCCAACGTTGCACTTTTCACATACACCGCTTTTAAGGCAATGGATAAAAATGGTAAATACTCTTTGGCAATCTCATCGCTGCTTTGGCCAAGCAAAGTTTTGGCATATGAAATTAATGTTTCATCTGATAAATCTGCCATCGCCGTTAAAACCGCTTTGACCTCAGTAGAGAGTTTTTTTGCATTCAATGCCGCCACAATGTGTTTAAACACATTGGGGAAATATGGCAATAATTCAGCATCTTTTAAGAATGGAGTCTGTGCATTTAAAACAGGTGCATTCATCTCTAAATCTGCATATGCATTTTTCGCCGCTTCTGTTAAATGAATCCAAAAATTGATGGTGCTGTGCAATGATTCAGGCGCACTGATCTCCATCTTCTCAAATTGCATCACGCGTGATGTGAAGGGATTGCCCTCTGGCAATAAAATGGGTTTGATGTCTGGAATCGTGCCCACTAATACATTATTTTCCGGTGTAAACTGACTCATTTCTTTCCCTATAAAAAGAATAAGCGCAATTTCTTGCGCCTATTTTTAAACATTATGATTCACTGTTATTTAGACTCTTTTTTCTCAGAATCTTCAACAATTTTCTCATTTTTCATGATTTCACGATACCATGCAGGATGGTGGCTGTGAGCCCATTTTTCGGACACAACGCCTTCTGTCATCGCACGGATGGTGCCACGAATCCAGATTGCAGCATAAACGTGAACGATGATGCACGCAATCAAGATTAAAGCCGCCCAAGCATGCAACAAAATGGCAATGCGACGAAGCTCAATGGAGAAATGATCGGCAAAAAAGAACGGACTTTGCCACATCATGATGCCTGTGACAAGCATCACAAACAAACAGCCTGTCATCGCCCAGAACATCCCTTTTTGACCGGCGTTGTATTTACCCACATCGCCCACTTCTTCGCCCATGATTACTTTTTTCACAGACAATGCCCAGCGCACATCTTCCATGTTTGGAATGTTATGTGGCGCATAACGCACGAACTGAATCATAAAGCCCACGAACATGATGATGCCCACAAACGGATGCACAATGCGCGCCGTTTGCAACGTACCAAACACTTGGCCAAACCATGAGAATGATGGATAAAAGAGCGCTAAACCTGAAAGAGCCAACACAATAAAGCTAAACGCTACGATCCAGTGGTTAATTCGCTCAGAGGCGGAATAACGTTGAATTAAACGATTTTCTTGTTTCATGCATTGTCCTCCTTCTCGATATCTTTCGCTTCTTTGGCCAGTTTCTTCGGATCTAAAACATCGCGATCCTTATCTTTACTGTCAGCATCGTTCGGGCCAATCGTAATGAAATGGAAGAATCCGAACAAAATGGAAGCGGCAATACCAAAGGTTGATAAAGGTTTCAAGAAACCTTTCCACAACTCAGTCCAGCCACTGATCTTAGGATCTTTTGGCAAGTTTGAGTACAACTGTGGTTTATCTGCGTGCTGTAATACGTACACAACGTGCGTACCGCCCACACCTTTCGGGTTATAAACGCCAGCATCTTCAAAGCCGCGACCTTTTAATTCAGTCACACGATCTTCTGCAAAGTGAAGCATGGCATCACGCTCACCAAAACGAATGGCACCCGTTGGACATGTTTTCACACATGCAGGCTCTTGACCCACCGCAACACGGTCAGAACACAACGTACATTTGTATGCTTTATTGTCTTTCTTACTGATGCGCGGAATATTAAATGGACAACCTGTAATGCAGTAGCCACAACCAATACAGTTCTCTTCATGGAAATCAACGATCCCATTTTCGTACTGCACAATCGCGCCCGGTGAAGGACAGGCTTTTAAACAGCCTGGATCTTCACAGTGCATACAGCCATCTTTACGGATGAGCCACTCTAATTTACCGGCTTCATCGGGTTCAGCTTCTGCAAAGCGCATCACTGTCCAGCTTTCTGCGGATAAATCATGTGGGTTGTTGTACGTACCATCACATGTACCGACTTTATCACGAATATCGTTCCATTCAGAACAAGCAACCTGACACGCTTTACAACCAATACACGATGAGACATCGATGACTTTCGTCACCTCTGTCACATGTGTACGCGCTTGAGGTGGCGTGGTGGACGTCGCGGATAAACGCTTAATATCTAATGACTGCAAAGACATTATCGACCTCCCTCTGCTTTCTCAATATTCACTAGGAATGTTTTAAACTCAGGTGTTTGCGTATTCGCATCACCCACCGAAGGCGTCAACGTATTGGCGATAAAGCCTTGTTTGGTTAAACCTTCATAACCCCAGTGAATCGGAATGCCGATGTGATGAATGCGTTTACCATTCACATCTAATGGCTTAATGCGTTTAGTCACAACCGCAACCGCTTTAATGAAGCCACGCTTAGACCAGACTTTCACCCAATCACCATTGGCAATGCCTTTCTCGGCTGCTAATGCTTCACCCATCTCAATGAATTGTTCAGGCTGCGCAATCGCATTCAATAATGCATGTTTTGTCCAATAGTGGAAATGCTCCGTCAAACGGTATGTGGTACCCACGTATGGATACTCTTCCATGGTACCTAACTCTTTACGGTCATCTTCAAAGATGCGCACCGCAGGGTTGTTCAGTACTTTTGGATACATTAAGTTCACACCAATTGGCGATTCCATGGGTTCATAATGGGCTGGGAATGGGCCTTCTGCCATCTTATCGATCGCATATAAACGGCTCACACCTTCAGGGTTCATGATGTATGGATTCATCGCACTGCCAGGTGGCTCATCTGCTTTGAAGTCAGGGACATCGTAACCGGTCCATTTTTTACCATTCCAGAAAATGAGCGCACGCTCTTTATCCCACGCCTTACCATCACGGTCAGCCGATGCACGGTTATAGATAATGCGGCGGTTTGCAGGCCATGCCCACGCCCAACCTAAAGTATTACCTAAGCCCGATGGATCGCTGTTGTCACGGTTGGCCATTTGGTTGCCCGCTTCTGTCCATGATCCTGCGTAAATCCAGCAGCCTGATGCGGTTGTCCCATCATCACGCAATTGCGCAAAACTTGATAACAATTGACCTTTTTTCAAAATCACATTGCCATCGGCATCTTTGATGTCTGCCAATGCATAACCATTGAGCTCTTTGGCCAATTCATCAGGATGAGGCGCAGTTGGAATGTCATATTTCCAAGAAATATTCATCAATGGTTCAGGGTTCACACCACCATGCTCTTTATAGAGTCGGCGCACTTCATATAAAATGCCTGACAAAATATTCGCATCTGGCAATGCTTCTCCCGGTGCATCGGCTGCTTTCCAGTGCCACTGTAACCAGCGACCGGAGTTCACAACCGCACCATCTTCTTCCGCAAAACATGTGGTGGGTAAACGATAAACTGTAGTGCCAATTTGACTTGGATCCACATCGTTTGACTCGCCATAGTTTTTCCAGAAAGTGGAGGTTTCTGTCACCAATGGATCCATCACCACTAAATATTTCAATTTAGATAAGGCTGCGATGGTTTTGTTCTTATTTGGGAATGATGCCACAGGGTTAAAGCCTTGGCAGAAATAGCCATTCATTTTCCCTTGTTTCATCAACTCAAATACGCGCAATACATCGTACATTTGATCCCATTTAGGCAACCAATCAAAGCCCCAGCCGTTCTCTTTGGTGGCTTTATCACCCCAAAATGTTTTCATCATACTGACGAAGAACTTCGGCGTGTTGCCCCAATAGTTGAACTGATCAGGTCGTGTTGCTTTTGGCGTCACTTGTGACAAATAGGTGTCAATCGTTGTCTGTTTTTCACTTGGCAATGGCATATAGCCTGGCAAGTTCGTTGACAACAAACCTAAATCCGTCAAACCTTGAATGTTCGAGTGACCACGCAGTGCGTTCACACCGCCCCCTGGCATACCGATGTTACCCAATAATAATTGGATCATCGCCATGGTGCGAATGTTTTGCGAACCAATCGTATGTTGCGTCCAACCAAGTGCGTACAAGAATGTCGCCACTTTATTGTGTGCAGAACACGTGCCTAAAATTTCACAAACTTTTAAAAATTCTTCAACCGGCGTCCCTGTGATGGTGCTCACCAACTCAGGTGTATATGATGCATAATGTTTTTTCATCATATTAAACACACAGCGCGGATCCTCCATTGTCGGATCGACAACGGCATCGCCATTTTCATCCATCTTGTAGTTCCAAGAGGATTTATCTGTGTACGCGTTTTTCTCTTCATCCCAACCAGAGAATAATCCCTCATTGAAATCAAAGTCATCATGGACAATAAACGTCGCATTGGTGTAATTTTTTACATAATCCCAGTTTATTTTGCCATTTGCGATGAGCCAATTGATCACACCACCTAGGAACGCAATGTCTGTCCCTGAACGAATCGGTGCATAAAAATCAGCAACGGATGCAGAGCGGTTAAAACGAGGATCAACCACCACAAATGTGGCACCACGTCTTTGTTTTGCTTCTACAACCCAACGAAAACCAACAGGATGCGCTTCTGCGGCATTCCCACCCATTACAATTACAACGTCGGCATTTCTGATGTCAACCCAGTGGTTGGTCATGGCCCCGCGGCCGAATGATGGAGCAAGACTTGCTACCGTAGGTCCATGTCAGACCCGAGCCTGATTATCTATGGCCACCATTCCAAGTGAACGAACAAACTTACCCGTCAAATGACCGGCTTCGTTACTCGCACCTGACGCTGCTAAAAAGCCCGCAGTTGTCCAACGGTTGACACGCACGCCTTGTTCGTTGTGCACCACCATATTGGCATCACGGTCTTCTTTAATGTGTGCGGCGATCTCTTTGTACGCCTGATCCCAACTGATGCGCTCCCACTTATCAGAATTCGGACGACGAACTTCAGGATACTTCAAGCGGTTCGGGCTTTTCACGTAATCTAGTAAACCCGCTCCCTTAGGACATAATGCCCCGCGGCTCACTGGATGATCCGGATCCCCTTCCACATGGATCAAGCTTGCTTTCGCATTATAAGCGCCATCACCTAAACTATACATCAACAATCCGCACCCTACCGAACAGTATGTACATGTATTGCGCACTTCTTTTGCGCGCAATAATTTATACTGGCGAACTTCCGCGTGAGCTATGCTTGGCGCCATACCCATTAACGCCAAACCAGTTCCTCCGACAGCTCCAGCGGACAGTTTGAAAAACTGTCGTCTAGAAACTTCCATAAATTACCTCTTAAATTTAAAACACACCTAACAACACTTTTTAAAAACTCTAAACGTCTGTTCACAGTCTTTAAAAAATTTTAAAACGAGTTGTTCATTATATACTTTTTATTCACAGTCGCAAACGGCCAGAATGGGCGGTGCCCCCTTAATAATGTGGGGGACGCTCATTTAAAAGCGAAATCTGTGAGTCTTCTGTCTTCTCTGCTAATTTAGAAGATAATTTGACCAACTGATTGTGCAAATCTTCGATTTGACGCTGTTGGTCAATCAGACATTGATTCAATGTCTCAATCGTGAGTTCGTGAAACGCCTCGCGCTGCTCTAACTCATCTACGCGGGCGCGTAAGTCATCCATTTCGTCGTGTGCCATTGTTACCCTTCACAATTTTCTGCATGGCTAAAATCGTTTTCTTCACCAAAGCGGTTGATTGTACACCTTTATGCGGCGCATAAAAATAGCTCACCATCATTTGTTGCATCTTTTCTAAACTTTTTTGCTCCTCGCCCGAAAGATAAGGCATCAACGCTTGTTTGAGCTCATCGATCGACGTGCCTTCTGGTAAATTGAGCCTAAATCGCCCATTGCTCAACATTAATAATCGCTGATATTCATCGCTGACTGTGCGTTTTAAAAGACGCCACGGCTTCATCACCCACAGCACCAAGAGCCCCAAAATCAACATCACGCCCACAAACGTCAGTTTTAATAATAAACCTGTGGAGACGCCTTGAAGATTAAAAAGCGCAGCCAATAGCGATTGCTGGCCATGATTTTGATAACCAAGCACAAATCGAGTCCAGCGATAATCCAAATCCTCTTGCCAATTTTTTAAAGTGTCTAGCCAACTTTGATCCGCACCATTGAATGATGTTTCCCCCGTCAACTGTTGCAATAGATCATTGATGCCAAGCACCATGCGATTAGGTGCCACAGCCGCTGTGGGATCAAGGCGCACCCACTGATTTTGATCCCAATATTCCACCCATGCATGGGCTTCTTGCCCTCTGACGGCAACGCGGCGCTCGGCAGCTTTAATATCACCGCCTAAGTAACCCACCACCACACGACTTGGAATGCCCACACGGCGCAGCATCCATGCTGTGGCTCCCGCATAATGCTCACAAAAGCCAGCTTTGGTGTCAAACATAAACTCATCAATGGGATTGTCACTGGTGAGCAAGCCGGGCGTTAAGGTATACACATAGTCCTGACGAAAATGTTGCAAAATCTTTTGCACATATTGCGTTGGGTTTTGACTCTCTAACCATAAACGATCGGCCAACGCTGCCGTATATGGATTATCAAGCGTCAATTGTGTGTACCCTGCTTTTTGGATCTCTGTCACATTGTGCCCATTTTGCAACTGAGCATTGGCATAATAAGTGCCGCTGTATTGCAGATTGCGCTCAATGTCGATTTGGGTTTGATGACTAAAATCAGGCATCGGGACAATACCGGGATCAGGATCCATCACCGTAAGATCTAAAGTGGCCAGATAATGCTGCTGAGTGGGCGCCATGATGACTTGATAATTCTGCCCTTTTGTGGCCTTTGGCAGACGATAACTCGCCTCTGGCAATGCGCGTGCTGCATTGGTTGCATGCCATGTTTTGCCATCAAAATGATCCAAAGTTAAGCTTCGCCAATAGAGCGCGCCAATGGGCGGCACAGCGTGCTCAAACTCTGCCCAAAACATGTGTTGATCACTGCTGGCAAGTTCGGCAATGCTGCCGGGCGTCATGCTGTTTGAAACGCCAGTTTTGGCCACTTCAGTCATTTGTCCGCGCCCTGGCAATAGAGATGGAAAGCGCGGGAAGATCAAAAACAGCACAATCATCAATGGCAAGGAGATCGCCATTAACTGTAACGCTGTGACAAATTGGGCACGATGATTAACACGGCCATAACCCACTTGTTGCAAACTGAGCATGCCTGTCATGATCAGTGCAAAAATCAACACCGAATAGAGAAACATCCCGATGCTGCGATCAAATAAATAAAGAGTCGACAACCCCACCAAACCCACGGCGCTCAAAATGTAACCATCGCGCACCGTTTTTGCTTCCACAAACTTAAGGGCATAGATTGCCATCAATAAGATGCTGCATCCGGTTGTATTAAGAAAATTACCCTGTGTGGCAGATAAAATTCCCACCACTGCGCCAATCATCCCAACTTTAACAATGCTTGAGGGAAAGCCCATCTTCATGCGATAAATGCGCAGGCGCCACACAAAGCAACCCACAAACATGAGCGCCACCCAAATGGGTAAAAAGAGCCACAATTGCGGCAGCAGCGTTAACACAAACGCCGCGCCAAACCAAAGCACTGAACTGCGGGGGAGATCCATCTTCATGCTGCCTCTATCGTCGATACAATGCCAATGCTTCTAAACAGCGCGCGCGATGATCATCCCCGGTATTCGGCTCAATGATCACAGCGCCAAGCTTTAACCCAAATCGCTGCCCGTTTTCCGTCAAACGCAACACAAGATGGCATAAATAAGATAATTTCTGTTCCATTGTCCCCATAAAATCGGCATCACTGAGCCAAAGTTCTGAGGAGAGTGGATCCGTAAAATGCTTCACCCAAACGCCCTGACCTTTTGCATACGCGCGCCAATCAATGCGCGACAAGGGATCACCCATTTGATAGGACTCAAGCGCCGCAAATTGATCAACGCCACGCAAAGCATTGCCCTCTAATGCTCTATTTTGATCCATCCCCAATGCCGCATCCACCATTGGTAAAGCGGTTTCAATGGGTTTGGGGTAACACAACGTGTGAGCTGAGCATGCAATCTGCGTCCATGCACGAAAGAGCCCTAAAGGATACGTGGTGGATAGGGTCACTTTCGGTAAAATGATCCGTCCACGCGTGCAATCCTCACGCAAAAGAGGCGCTGTGATGCGCTCATCCTTTGGGCAATCGATGCGTACGCTCGATGTCAAAGCACTCACTGTAATGGCCGGATGCAGACGATCAAACGCCGCAACAACCACCGGAAAAATGGCCGTTTGCCCAGCAAAAACAGGCTCTACGCGCCCGACAGAGATTTTCAGTTGATCCAAATTGCGCCAAGTGAGCACCATGGCCGCCACAAAGAGCGAAAAGAGCCAAAAACAGAGCACATACACCAAGGCATTGTCAAAGTTGATGGCCATCACCAAAAGTACGCCGCACAACAGCAGATAAATGAGCCCAAAGCGCGTGGGCAAAATATAGAGGGTGCGGCGATTGACCATCTGCATGATTATACCAACGTCGGAATGTGATCAAGCAGCCACTGAACGGCATCTTGGCTATTGTGCCCGCTGTGACGTAAACGATGTTCAAAGACGCTGGGTAAAACGGCTTTGACATCCTCTGGCACCACATAATCACGCCCATTGACCAATGCATAGGCTTGCGCCGCCCTCAATAAAGCTGTGCTCCCACGCGGTGAAATGCCAACGGCAAAGCGCGCCTCTGTTCGGGTGGCAAACACCAAGCGCAAAATATAATCTAACAATGCATCGGATGCTGAAACGGCCAACACTTGCTTTTGAATGAGGCTCAGCCCTTCACGCGTCAATAGCGTTGGCAAGGCGGCCACTTTGCCGCGGTGCGTGTCACCTTTTAAAATGCGTCGCTCTGCTTCTAAAGTGGGATAACCCAGCGACAATGTCATTAAAAAGCGATCCATTTGCGAATCGGGCAATGGATAGGTACCACTGCCGGCTGTATTGGGATTTTGGGTGGCGATCACAAAAAAGTGTTCCGGTAGGCGATAACTTTTACGCCCAATGGAGACTTGCCGCTCCTCCATCGCCTCTAACAATGCGCTTTGGCTCTTTGGCGTGGTGCGATTGATCTCATCGGCGAGCAATAATTCTGTGAAAATCGGGCCATGATGCAAGCGAAAGGCTTGCGTCGCAGGATCAAAGATCTCCCCACCAATGATGTCCCCCGGCAATAAGTCAGAGGTAAATTGTAAGCGCTGATAGGACAAGCCCAACACTTTCGCTAAGCTATGGGCCAACGTTGTTTTGCCCATACCAGGCAAATCTTCTAAAAGTAGATGCCCCTTTGCAAAAAGACAGGCCAAACTTAATGTGACCTGAGCTTCTTTACCCAGAATGATGGCGTTGAGCGCCATTTTTATTTGTGTGATTTTATTATGCATGACGACTCAAGGAAAAATTAACGCACCACTTTTTGGAATTTAGGCTCGGCGGTGATCTCTGCAAAGCTCGCCACAGGATGATCTAAGAGCACCATTTGATTTTCTGCCACAAAGAAATGCATGTTGCGCGCATTTAAGAGGCGAATGATGGGGGCATTTTTATCCCATGTATAGCGACCTTGGAACACAATGGGCTGCCCGATGGGTGCACCATTTTTCATGCTCTGTTCAATATAGCGATACTGCCCATATTGGTTCACTTGCAACTGTGCATTGGTATAATCGCACCCTTCGCATTTTAAGCGCGTGCGATATGTGCCTGGATAATCCAAGCTCGTTTGGGCAATTTGTGAGGCTGTTTCCACAGGCTCAACAGGTTTTGGCGCCTCTGTTTTTTTCGGGGTAACAGATAAGCAACCGGTTAATACTAAAGGCAACATTGCTGCTGTGATCACACTCTTTTTCATACGTACGCTCCATTATTTTTAATCAACATCACAGTCATTCATTGTAGCTGATATCTTGGAAATTTGACATTTTTTCACCCCTTCCACTATGATCCCTCTTTTCTTTATGGTTTTCCCTCATGACTGCCCCACGTTTTGATGCATTAAGCGCTCACTTTCAAGATAAAATTTATGCCTCCTTTAAAGGACAATTGCGCCTGGCCATTTTAGAGCGTGATTTTTTACAGTTTGATCTTTTAACGCGCTCTTTCGCTACATTAGACATCGGTGCCGGTCAAGGGCAATTTGCCAGAGTGCTCAGTGCCCATGGCCATCAAATGACGCTGCTAGAAGCCTCAGAAACCATGTTAAACCTTGCCAAAACGCGCTTTGCTGAGCATCAACTCACCGCAAATTTCATCCATGATGAACTGCAAAACATTCCGCAGCGTTTAACTCATAGCTATGATCTCATTCTCGCGCATGCCGTGATCGAATGGCTCGAAGATCCCCTTAGCATCCTTCCCATTGTCAAAGGATTGATGCATTCAAACAGCACCGTCTCTTTACTCTTTTATAACGTCAATGGTTTGATTTATCACAATCTCATTCGTGGCAATTATCGCTATGTGGAAAAAAACAATTTCCGCGGGGAAGCCGGCGGTTTAACGCCCATTTCGCCTGTTGATCCCGCCATATTACAGCAAGCGTTAGAAACTGCAGGCTTTGAGATCATCCACCAAAGTGGCATTCGCACCTATTATGATTTTATGACCAAAGAGAATAAACAAAAAATCAGCACGGAAGATCATTTAAAGATGGAAATGCACTGCTCCACAAAACCGCAATATCTCCCCAATGCGCGCTATTTGCATTGGTTAATCCGCCTAAAATGAGAATGAACATGTCCCTTTTTTTAGCCCCCACAACGGGCGAGACAATCCGCAAGTTTCATCAACAATTGATGCACTGGTTTGATGAACATGGCCGCCATGATCTGCCTTGGAAGCCACAAAATCATGACACACCTGCCCAAAACATTTATCACATTTGGCTCTCTGAGATCATGCTGCAGCAAACGCAGGTGGCCACAGTGATCCCATACTTTTTTAACTTCATCAAACAGTTTCCCACCATCAATGACCTTGCCAACGCAGAGATTGAACGCGTTTTAAAGGCGTGGGAAGGTTTAGGCTATTACGCGCGCGCCCGCAATTTACATCAAGGCGCACAATATGTGCGGGATCAATTCAAAGGCGAAATCCCTTGCGACTTTGCCGCCATTCAATCCATCAAAGGCATCGGACGCACCACTGCTGCGGCCATCATGAGCCAAGGATTTCATCGCCCTTTTGCCATTTTAGATGGTAATGTCAAACGCGTGATGGCGCGCGTCACCGGCGCGACGCACCCTGAAAAACAGTTGGAAAAAGTACTCCTGCCCTTTGCTTATATGATGAGCAGCCAAGCGCGCCCTCATGATTACACGCAAGCGATCATGGACTTTGGCGCCACGCTCTGCACCAAGCAGCCCAAATGTGACACCTGTTTTTGGCAAATGCACTGCGTAACACATCAACAACAATACATGGATCGCATTCCGGCCAAAAAAATCAAAACGGTGAAAAAAGAGCTCGAGCTCTTCCCTCTGATTGTGGAAAATCAACATGGCCAATTACTGTTTCATCAACGCACCACAGAGACCATCTGGCACAATCTTTATGAGTTTCCCCATCGCTCATCCCATCTCATGGACATCGAGACGATGTTACCGGATGTCACCGTCATTGAAAGCATCTCTTTACCGCGCTTTAAACATGTGCTCACACACATTAACTTTCACATTGAGCCCCTTTGGTTGAAGGTGAATACAGAAGCATCTTCCATTCTCCTCGATGGACAATGCTATACCTTCACACCGCGCGCTGTGTATGACACTTATGCAAAAACCAAGCCCACCAATGATTTATTAGCGCTCATCCATGGCTGATCACTGCTTTTATGTTCTGTTATGTCAGGATGGCTCGCTGTATGCCGGCTACACAACGGATGTCACGCGGCGCACGGCAACGCACAATCGCGGCAAAGGCGCAAAATATACGCGGGCGCGCTTGCCTGTACGGCTCATTCACTCAGAACGTTTTGCCACACAAACGTTAGCCATGCAGCAAGAGTATGCCTTTAAGCAATTGACGCGCACAAAAAAAGCGGCCTATTTAGCCGCTTTTGGTGTTGATTTAACGCGCTTACTTGATGAAGCTTAAAAACTCTGCGCGCGTGGCCGGATTGTTTCTAAAGGCCCCTAACATGGCGGATGTCACCATGTGAGAATTTTGTTTCTCAACGCCGCGCATCATCATGCACATGTGTTTTGCTTCAATCACAACCGCCACACCTTTGGCATCGGTGACTTCTTGAATGGCATTGGCGATTTCAGAGGTGAGCGCCTCTTGGATCTGTAAGCGGCGAGCAAACATGTCCACAATGCGGGCAATTTTCGATAAACCGAGCACTTTGCCATTGGGCAAATACGCCACATGCGCTTTACCGATAAAAGGCAAAATGTGATGCTCACACAATGAATACAACTCGATGTCTTTGACCAACACCATTTCATTGCTGTCTGATGAGAAAATGGCACCGCCCACCACTTCTTCTAAGGTTTGCTCATAACCTCGACACAAATATTGCATCGCTTTTGCAGCGCGTTTTGGTGTGTCAACGAGGCCTTCGCGCTCAGGATCTTCACCAATTTCAGTTAAAATGGCACGGTAATTTTTTTCTAAATCAGACATGATCGCAACTCAATAATGTGAATAAAGCTCCGAAGTTTACTAGGAATTGCAACATTGATCAATGATATTCACCAAATCCCATAAAGAGCGTTATAATTGCTTTTTGTTTATCGTAATTTTAAGGAACAGTATGATCTCCTCCATGACAGGTTTTGCCAGAGAAACCGTAGCGACAGACTTTGGTACATTATCCATTGAGCTACGCAGCATCAATCACCGCTATTTAGAAACCTATTTTAAATTGCCAGACCTATTGCGTGCCTTTGAACCTGCCTTACGTGATCAAGTGCAATCCGTATTAAAGCGCGGTAAACTTGAGATCATGATGCGCTTAGAAGCTGCGGGCGCCACCAATGAACATTTAACCCTCAATGAAACATTGGCCAAAAATGTGATCGCACTGCATCAAGAAGCCAATGCCATCCTTGGGACAGCACATGCTTTGAGCCCATCTGAATTGATGCGCTTTCCAAACATGCTCATCACACGCACGCCGGATCCCGATGCGTTAGAAAGCATCACCACACAAACCTTTGCAACGGCGCTTGAATCATTGGCCAAAAATCGCCAAGCAGAAGGCGCACGCATTCAAGCGGTGATTGAAGATCGTTTAAGCAAAATCGCGGCGCTGACTGAAAAAGCCCAAGCCCTTCGCCCTGAAGCCATCACGCGCCTTCGTGATAAATTAACGGCGCGCTTAGCTGAATTTGCCATTGAAGTGGATCAACAACGTTTAGAGCAAGAGTTGGTGTTTGCCATTCAAAAATTGGACATCGATGAAGAGATCGACCGCCTCCATTCCCACGTCGTGGCGATGACCGATGCCATTGCCCGCAATGAACCGATCGGCCGCCGCTTAGACTTTTTAACCCAAGAGTTAAACCGCGAAGCCAACACCCTTGGCTCAAAGTCCCAAGATGCTGAACTCACCGCGATTGCCGTTGAGTTAAAAGTATTGATCGAACAGATCCGCGAACAGATTCAAAACATCGAATAATCGCCACATTAAAGCCCCGCAAAGCGGGGTTTTGCTTTATGGATGAATCAAATACTGATACAAACTCTCTTTCACCGCTTGCTTGAGCTCTAAATTGAGGGTTACCACATTTTGTGTTTTGTCTGCTGAGATCGGCATTTTTTCTTCTCTAAAGCTCTTTTGATCGGGTTGAACGCGCCCTAAACAATAAAATTCTCGTCCTTCATCATTGTCTTTTTTCACAAAAAGATACAACGCGATATTGCGCGATTGACTGTGATAAAACGCCTGCACATCTTTACTGAGCATCGTGCGCTGCCCTTTTGAAAACCAATGAAGGAGCGATGGATTTAAAAAAGCATCCTCATATTTGGTGCGCTCACTGATGTTTTCATCTTTATGATAATTGACAAAAATGGGGCACACTGTTTCTGCGCGATCAAACAAATAACCGCCAACACTTTGCGCATTTGGATTTTCCTGATAATTAAGAATGCGAAAGACATCTTTACGGCTATATTTTTCATACAAAATAAAGCGCCCATCAATCAAACATGAATCGGCCAACTTTTGTCGATAAATGGCACGGGCCAAATCCACCGATTGCATCAAATGGCTTTTAAAACTTGATTGCGCCAGCAATGTTTTAAATTGTGGCGTCAAAGCAAAGGATTGCCCATCAAATGTCACCACATCATACAATGTTGCATCTTTTAAATATGCACTGTGACGATAAACCACTTTGCGTTTATTAACTTCAGTCACCACAAAGCTAAAGTTAAGATTATCCACCACTGAAATAATGTCCGCATCCGTTGGCGTAAAGTGAAAATGGGCATTGCAATGGGATTTGAATGCATCCAACGTGATGACGTGATGCTGTAATAATTCAAAGAGCAGACAACTTTCTGTAATGCGCTTGGCATTATTGATCTCACCATCAAAGTAACGCAGCATGGCGGCAGCATCCTCTGAAATTGGCGGCACATGCGCTTTAAAAACATATTTCAGCGTTTGATAGTAACTGCCAAACACCCGAATGTATTGATAAGGATCACGCGCGCCATGTCGGATAAAGTCAATGGGCGTCGGCATATGTCCAAGTTTATCAAAGAGCGCCTTCATGTCCGTGGCTAAATCTTTTTTATGGTCAAAGGATGCTTGATTAATCGCAGCATAAATGCGCTGCTCTGTAATGGCATCAAAACTAATGCTCGATGCGCCCGGCAACGCGCTGCTGCCTTCACTCATTTTTCGGCGAAGCGCATCTTTGTTGTAGGAATGATCCCCAAACAGCGCCATCGGAATCATATAGTTATTGGCATAATTACCAATAAAATCCAACACCGTGACATAAGATTTATCCTCAGCTTTCCGTAAACCACGCCCAAGCTGCTGTACAAACACAATCACCGATTGCGTTGCGCGCAACATCACAATGAGATTCACGCGCGGAATGTCGATCCCTTCATTGAAAATATCCACCGTGAAAATGAATTGTAGATGATCCACATCATCAGATTCGAGCGATTCAATCGCCGCCTCACGTTCATGTTCACTGTGGCGCCCAGACAAAGCACATGCACGAAAACCAAACCCACAAAATTGTGCGGATAATGCATCGGCTTCTTCTACACTTGAGCAAAAAACCAGACCGCGATAATCTCCGGTATCCGTAGAATAATGGGTGATTTTCTCCAAAATGTGCGCCACACGTTCTTCACGAATCAATTGATTAAAGCTTGGCGGCTTTTTCACATCGTCCGTCAATACAATGTCCGCAATGCCGTAATAATGAAATGTGGTGAGTAAATCCGCTTCCAGTGCATCTTTTAAGCGAATTTCATAGGCAATGTTGTGATCAAAATATTGAAAAATATCTTCACCACTCATGCGCTCTGGCGTTGCTGTCATGCCCAATAAAAATTTGGGCGTAAAATGGTTAAGAATGGTTTGATACGTTTGCGCTGCTGCGCGATGGGTTTCATCAATCACAATGTAATCAAAATGATCTTGAGAAAAATGCGCTAAATGATGGGGCAAACTCATGGTTTGCACCGTGGCAAAGAGATAATCGGCAGCGTAATCTTTATGATTGCCATCAAATAAGCCAAAGGTCATGTGCGGATCATGGCCTGCAACGCTTGACAATATCTTTTGATACGACTGCATAGATTTGGCTGCAATCGTGCTTCTGTGCACTAAAAAGAGGAATTTTTTGGGTTGAACGCGCGCCACATCAAACGCCGATAGATAAGTTTTGCCCGTGCCGGTTGCAGAAATGAGCAATGCCTTTGTTGCCCCTTTTTCATCGCGAAGATGTTGTAAATTATCCAAAGCTTTTAATTGCATGGCATTCGGTGCAATGTGTTGCCCGCTTGTGATTTTCGTATGCTGCAATTGGTTTCTGCCAAAGCGCAATTGCTCATACTGCACACGATATTGATCAATGATGGCTTGATTAACCTCAATGGAGCGCTCATACATCACTTGTTGTTCAGCTTTGATCTGCTCGATGATCTCGCCATTAATGGAGGCATCTAATTTAATGTTAAATTCATAATTTTTGCATAAGGCGCTGTCCGTCAAATTGCTACTGCCAATGACCACAATGCTCTGCTCGCCCTTTTCAAAATAAAAACATTTGGCATGAAAGCTGTTGTGCACATCAATGCGCAATTCAATGTTTGGATAGGCCAATAAACGCTCAAGCGCCGCAGGATCGGTAAAATTAAGATACTGTGACACAATGATCACGCCTTTAATCGCTTTACGATTCAACTCATCTAGCGCCTCACGAATCACCGCAACGCCGCCTGTCGTCACAAAGGCCACCGAGATAAAGAACTCATCACAGGTTTTCAGCTGCTCTAAAATCGTGGTGAGCACCTTTTTTTCGCGTCTAAAATCATTGACTAAAATGGCAGGCAGATATTGCCCACTTGAAATGTGATCCACGTCATAAAAACTTGTGGTCAAATCATTGAGAAGATCATTCATAGCGCTTACTCAAGATAACTGAGCTGATCAATAATGGGCAAATCCGCCGCAGCCCAATCTAATGCGTAAAGCTCACTGATGGGCAACCACACATAATCCATGTGTTCATTTAAACGAAAGTTCAGATCAAGGGGCGTGCATAAAAATGCGTGCATGATGATTTTAAAATCAGGATACGTGTGATGGACTGTGATCAAAGGCTCATCCACTTGAATGACCCAATTGAGCTCTTCATCAATTTCACGAATCAAAGCCGCTTCATGGGTTTCACCGGCTTCTGTTTTGCCACCTGGAAATTCGTATTTATATGCCAAATACTCTTTTGCATTGGCCCCGCGCTGGGCACAAAATATTTTGCCTTCATATTGAATGACTGCCGCAACCACTTCTATTTCTTTCATCATTGTAACCATTATTATTTGTCAATATTGACGCATCATTTGCAAAATTTATCGGCCAGTATACAACATTTTGGCAACAAGATGATCGCGAATATCGTAAGATAATGTTCGTTTAAATATGAATGGTTGGGATCAAATTGGGATCAGTCACGCAACGATGACCGCGAATTTCCATAACAATCGAAAGAAAATGGCGCGCCCGAGAGGAAACCTAAAAACAACTAAAGCCCTTGATTTAAAGGGCTTTATATTTTGAGTATTTATTTTTTACTTCCAAATTTACTTCTAATAATCCCTACCGAGTGTTTTCCACAATGTTTCTTCTGAAATTTTTAAATGCTCACACAATTGATCAACCGACCATTTTTTGGTTCTGCCGCTCACAATTGGTTCTGGCAGCATGCCATCTCTTACATAATTATTAATCGTGTAATTATGGATGGGTTTGCCATTTTCTGACATGAGTATAGCAACGTCTTTTTGTAAAATAAATGCTGGTTTGAAATTATGACTCACATTTAACCTCTGAAGCAACACACCTTTTTTATATGCCTCAATCAAACCATTACGGGTCAATTGCTCAATATGTTGTACACCAGTCAAATTAATTTTAGAGATATTATAAAGCCACTGGCCATCAAATTTTTTCACATCATGACGACTCAACATATAGCCATGATCATTTAAGAATTTCTTAATTTCATTGTTGATGATGTATGACGTTTTGTCGCGTTTATCTGTCATGCTCATTGTAATTCTCTCCCTAATTCTAAATGTTGTTTAACTGCTTCCAAATGTGCCAATTCAAAAGATTGTGCAGCTATGACATATTCATAGCCGCCCAATTTAATCGTGAAGTTCTGCATTAATCTCCCTTCATTGCTTTAAGTTTATGAATCCGTCTTTTTGCATCATTGATTTCATCAATGATCAATTTGTATTCCCGACGCTGAATCTTGCGCCGATCAAACAGTTGCATTCTTTGTTTTTGTAGATATGCCAAAATGCGTTCAATACCAGCAATGCGCTCATTCATTTCCAAATTATTCATACTTAAATCCTTTTTCTAATCAATTATAAAATTTCACTGTTTTTCCAAAGAAAATAACGATTGGCTATTTTGATTACCCCTTACCTTTATGAAAAATATAACAACGCAATGAGCCAAAACCTTTACCTGCTTTGTTCGTGTACTCATCATCGTTGTACTTAGAATTCACAACTTTATTGTGCTCAATGTATTTGTGCCTGCTGGTGTGTGGCAGCATCTTCTTGACTGTTTTAATGTCATCAAGCTGCTGGCGCATCTCCGCGGCCAATCCATAAAACTGATTTAAGTTGATGGCGATATACTCATCATTTCTGGAATGATTAACCGCAAAACCTTCATTATTGAGATACTCATAAACCTCCCAGAACTGTTCCAAAATCGGATGATCTTGCTTAAGCTCAATATCGCGTTCAACCGCAATTCTGCAAATGTACTCTTCAGTTGCACGCAAAGTGTGCTCATGAATGGGCATTAAAAACTTCAAAGCCTGCAACAATGAGAGCATCAAGCCATGCGTCAAGCCAATGCGCGTTGTCTGCACCTCTTCAAGTGCCATAATGCGTGCTCTGTTTTGCTCAAAGACTGAATGAACACACTTTAAGATGGCATCTTCATTTTTAAGTGCTTCGACCAAAAAGCCTGACAACTCATCCATTGGTATTTGCTCTAATCGACGGGCTTTAATGCGTGACTCAGAGGTGTGATTGCTCGTATCAAAATGCACATACACAAGGCGGGACAACAACGCAATTAAGTTATCGCGCGAACCTGCGGTAATGGCTCGCTCATTTTGGGATAAAATCAACGAACCTCTGAATTTAGGGCTGTTGGTGTTATTGCCATTATTCTTTTGGCCCGTTGTTCTCAAATAACCGCCATTGTATAAGGATTTGAGATCCTCTAAGTTAAAGCCTTCACACTCAATCATCACTGTTGGCAAGTTGGCCACTTGTGATAATGTTCTGAAATAACCCACTTTAGAACCATTATTGGGATTGACCCCTTCATAATCTCCCCCTCGCCCAGAGAGTTTCCACATAAATTGCAAAATGGTGGATTTACCAGCACCCGCCTCACCTGTGAGCTCCAAAAATGGAAAGCCTTTATAAACATCCCGCAATTGCTCTACAAATAATGAACCGAGCCAAAACGCTAAAACCGTCAATCCTTTTTGGCCAAAAACATCAATGAAATCTTGATGCCAGGTATTTTGATAATCCATGCTTGGATCAAATTCAGGCATTGAAAATGTTGTCTTAATGTTTTGGTTGCCTGGCAACTCAAAATACTCTTCCTTATTGAGCTTATAGACACGGCCATTTTTAACGGCAAACTCTGGGAAAATATACGCGCCCAACTCTTTGGCATATCCTAAAAATGGCACGGTACTGATGTCTTTGATGTCGCTCGTTTTCACACGATAGATTTGATCTAAATGCTTTGTTTCACCTGTGAATGTTGCACCGGATACTGTATTCATCACACGTGCTTTAAATTCGCCCGCGCTGGACAATTGCTTAGGTGAAAAGGCATCCTTATTGCGCTTATTCTTCATGACCACTTCAAGAAAGTAGAATAACTCATTCGTATCCAACTCTTTTTGTGCGTACAGAATATTCGTAACGCAATTGGCGATCTCAGTGATGGTACAAGATGATTTAAAGGCTGTTTCCTCGTCCTCATCGTTTTTATTGATAGCTTCAAGCATCGCCTTCACATCCACTTTGACCCAATAAGTATTGAAATTGAACTCAAGGAAAAACTGCTGCTTTTCATAGCGCTGATACATCAAATATGCTTTACGCATCGGTGATCTTGCGGACAACACTGCGCCATGATGAAGATAGGTTTCAATATCTTCATCATCTAATTGCTCTTTGATGTGCTTATCGTTCCAATCATCACCATCATTGGTAATGGCCAAACGGATGTCAGAAAAGAATCCTATTTTTTCACATAGCTTTAACCACTTAATGGCGGACTGTTTGCCCTTCTCATCTGAATCTAAGGCAATCACAATATTTAAGCGCGGATTCTTTTGGTAGATCTGCGTTAAAGTGTGTTCAGGAAAGTTATTGGCACTCATGGCACTGATGGCATGAATATTGTGATGTTTTAACGCAATGGCATCAAAGATCCCTTCGACCACCCATAATTCATTAATCTTGCTCACATCAAGATCATTAAAATGCCAAGCCAACCCTTTGTATGAATAGCCTTTTTTGAAGTGGGCTTTTTGCTCAAACTTTTCCAAGTTTTCAATCAAGCGCTCCCAATAACCATCCCCTGGCATTGGAAAACGCACCGTTGGTGTGGAAACTTTTGTGCTATAATCAAAAAACGTTTCTTGCGTGAATTGGTCACACAATGTGGTGTTAAAGCCCCTTGCTTCCCTCAAGTATGCTTTAGCAATTGCGCGGCCATCTTCTGCCATTTCATGGGCATAGCGTTTAGAAAAGTTTTCAAAGATGTCTGGATAACGATCACGTGCGGAGATCTCATAACCGCACGTGGTACTATCACATTGGATCTTCCACGGATTATCACCAAATATCCATAATTTCTTTTTCTGACAGCTTGGACAAATGCCATTTTTATAGCGTTTGCCATTGCCTTGAGGCTTTGCCCCTGTTTCTGCGATGAAGCGGCGCACCACTTCATCTCTCTGACTGCGTTCCATTTTCATTACATTTCACTCGTCATATAATTCACAAACTGTGTGTAGCCACATCCGCGGTTCACCTCTTTGCCTTGCTTGAACACAACAAAAGAAGGTGCAACCTTGATATTGAAGCGGTGCATCATATTCTTCCCGACACTGTTTGGGCTGATGTCTATATTGACGCATGCAATGTGTAAATGACGTTTGCTGAACTCATCAAGCATGTGCAGCATTTTCTTAGAAGATGTGCAGTGGCTACGCGTGAATAAAATAATGGTGGGCTCGTTATCTGTGATGTTTTTGAGCGTTAAACCATTGGTAATATTGATCACATAACTAGTCATGATTCACCCCCTGATATGCGCCCTTCTTAATGGATTTCATCAATTCATGGATTGAGATGGCAGACTTCAACAAATGAATGGTGAATGCTTGATCCGCCACTTCATCCGCCGCTAAGTAATATTGATGGCGCACAGACTCAAGCACACTTAACAATGCAGAACTTGTCATTTGTGATGCTTGTTGGGCGAACTTCTGTACATCATTTGAATGGTTGATAAACATGGATGTTAAAGCTATACCGCGTACTGCTTTCGCTACGCGTTTAAAATCCAAGTGTGCTGCCTCTAAACATTGAGATACATTTTTAATGGGTAAAAAAGTGCCCTGACTAACTAAAGCCATAATTTTTTCTCCTTAAATTTTAATTAATTAGATTTCGTTTTAATGATCCAGCGATCAACCGTTTCATAGGTCACAAACGTGGATGAGCAATGCAGATTTGTACACTGATAATACTTCTCCCTCGTTTGTGTCGTGATCACTTTAGTGGTGACAATCTTGGCTCTGCTGCCACACTGTGGACATTTATACGAATTAGCGGTTCCTGATCTATTCACATACTCTCCAAATGTGTTATTTGCAGCTGTACTCTTCAATTGCTTTTTTTAATAACGCATGAGCCACAGTCGCAACTGGACGCTTCTCTCTATTTGCAATGTTTCTGAGCTGATTTAACTCAGATTTCGTGATCGATACACGAACTTGCTCACTCCTTTGCTCGCTTGTAAAAAGCTTATTTTTCATTGATAATACTCCAAGTGACTTAACGAATGACTATATTAACGTCTTACCAAATGACTACCAGATGGATAATACTTGTCAAATGATTCAAAGTCAATATTAACATTAACGAATGTTACATTTATCTATTAAGGTGAACCAAATGACAACTGTCGGTGAACGACTCAAAGAAGTAAGAGATGCATTAAAACTGAGCCAAAAAGCCTTTGCTGAAATAGCAGGTGTTGGTGCGCACGCTCAAATGAATTATGAAAAAAATGAACGTAAACCTGATAGTAGTTATTTAGAGCGAATTGCCCAGGCTGGATGTGATATCCAATACATTATTACGGGCATACCATCTAATAGCTCACAGCCCAAAATTTATGACAACGCTGGTCATTTAGTTGATTTGGAAGAATTCTGTTTTGTGCCTCGTTATAAAGTGTTTGCGGCGGCAGGTCATGGATCGGCTATTAATGAAGAAACCTATGAATTCTCATTGGCATATCGTAAGTATTGGGTTAAAAAATATTTAGAGGTCAATCCCAAAGATTTGATTGCCATCACTGCCCGTGGTGACTCTATGATTGGCGTCATCAATGATAAGGATGTCATGCTCATTGATACTGCCAATAAACTCTTTAATGATGGGATTTATGTGCTCAGAATCGATGGTGATTTGATCGTTAAAAGCGTGCAAAAGCTACCCAATAAAATCATTGAAATTTCTAGCACTAACCCACTTTATAAACCGTTCACGATTGATATGAAGAACCCACCGAATGACTTTGACATCATCGGGTGCGTTGTGCATGTTGAGCCTGTGACATTGTTTAGAAATCGGCGTGTAAGGGATTAATATGGAAATCTTTTTGGCATTTGTGATTGTGGGGATTTTTCTTCTTATTTTAATGCGAAATAAAAAGCTTAAACGCAATCAAAAACAAAAAATCTCGCCAAAAAAAGGGAAAAAAGTATCTTTCTATTATCTAAATTTTCCCGATCATGATGAGGATTTAACAGAAGAGGAAGAAGATTTAGAAGAGGCCAAACGATATAAAACTATTACCCTGCATCAAGTAGATGAAAATTATATTTATGGATATTGTCATACCGCAAAAGCTGAAAGAACTTATGTGCGTGAGAAAATTGAATATTTTACAAATGGTCAAGAAATAGTTGATGCGATGTATGAGGCATATTTAGATGAATATGCCACTCATAATGATAATTTTATTTCTATTCGCTACAGCAATAAAAAAGGGGAACAAAAAAATCTAAACCTTATTATTACAAGTGAATATCCAATGTTTTTTAATGGCTATGTATTAGAAGATGGTTATGATAAATACATTTTGACCTTTTCTTATGAAAATGTTTTGAATGTTTTACGCGGAGAAAGGTTTAAAGAAAAATTGCAGCATTGGCAACCAATCGTTAAGCAGATAAAATCATTGACTCATGATATAAAACGAACAGGCATTAATATTATCGGCTTTTCAGAATCTGAATCACTTGAATTGGAAGAGCTTGCTAAAGCATATCGATTAAAAGTACTAAAAACACAAACCAAGACATTATTTGCTATTGTTACTAATGGTGCATTACCTGAAACACAAATAGAACGAGCCACAGAGAATGGCACATTGATTATGAATAAAGAACAGTTCATTACTTTATTATATACGGGTGATATATCCTATGTATCGAAGGCACAACCATGATAAATATAATATCTAATATAATTTATGGTGTGATTTCTGGCTTAATTTTAGTATTTATTACCAGTATTACAAATTATCTTAAAAAAACGTTAGAAGTAAGAAAAGCAAATAAAGAACTTATTACTATCATCAAAAAATTAATCCCAGAAAATTTTAATTTAAATCATGACATTATTTGCCAAATTGCTAGTGCTATTTCAATAGAATATAAAATTTCATATCAAAAATTATACTCAATAGACCAAATAAAAAGTCTTTTAATAAAAAATATATTAGATAGCGAGTTTATTTCTACTGAATTAAAGAGTCAGTATTGTCAAAAAATCTTTAATATTCTAACGCCTAATCCTGAAGAATCATCTCTAAATAACTCAGAGAACATTAATAAGCCTTCAACAGTTGGCAAACTTCTATTTTACATTACAATACTTATAGTAGGCATGGCATTATTATTAGCCATAATACTAGATTATTTCCACATTAAGATCCCATACTTTTCAGTACAGAATATTCTGATTGTATGGTTTTCATTTCTGATACTTAATATAATTTCACTTATAATTGAGATAATTAAAATAATGTGGTTAGTCATTACACAAAACAATTAATTATTTTCTATCAAAAACGGGTTTTGCCTCATAGTAAATTAGGAAGAAATATGTATTTTTGGATCGATGAAAGCGGTAATACTGGAAATGAATTGTTCGATAAAAACCAACCTCTTTTGTTCTATGGTGTTTTATCTTCAAATGATGACTTGAATATAACTTTACAAGATATGATTATTTCTATGCGTGAATTATTTCACGTAGATAGACTACATGCTAATGAGCTCGGTCCAGATAAACTTTCTCTTATTGTTGATCAACTAACTCAGATTAGAGCACAATATCAATTAAAATTTGACTTACATTATTTTAATAAAATTGATTATATTGTTATGTCTTTTTTTGACCAAGTATTTGACTCTGGTAATAATAAGTCTGTTCCACACTCTGCATATTGGACGCCACTTAGATATGTATTATTACTTAAAGTTGCGTATTTATTTGATGATGATTTATGTAAATTAGCCTGGGAGGCCAGATTAGAGAATAATATAGAAAAATCTAACGATATACTTATTAATGTATGTGAAATTTTAAAACAACGAATTCCCCTTATTACCGACAAGAGATCACAAGAGATTATCAATAATGCATTAACATGGGTTCAAGAAAATCCAAAAAAAATACAATACAATTATAAACCAACATTCACTTTGGCTGGCCGATATGACAAAAAAGGCCTACAAATCTCTCCTAATTTAATGGGATTTCAATCTGTACTTAATCAAATCGCAGAAACCGCACAAATAAATAACTCTGACATTACAAGCATCATAGTCGATAGACAAGAGCAATTTAACTCAGCACAAAAAGATCTAGCTAGTCTCTATGCAACAATGAAAGAAAGATATGTACCTATAGATTCATATATACCTTCGCCAAATTTTTCTATCTACCCAAGTACACCAATAACACCAACAGGATCAGAAACAAATATAGGCTTAGAAATTGTTGATGTATTTCTATGGATATACAAAAGATATTTCTTAACAGAACCCCTAACACCAGTATTAAAACAATTTGTTGAAGAAGAATTAATAGAAACTAAAGTTCACCCATTAGATCTTAAAAGTATTAATGAACGAACAGAAAAGTTTTTAGAAAGGCTAATGGATGATAAAAACCCTAGAATAGAATATTAATCTTTAGATTCTTTTATTTCAGCCTCAACCTGAGTCGTCAAACCACTCTGATCAAGGTTATGAGTCACACGAGTAGCAATCCAATTTTGTGAATCAATCTCCGCCTTAAAGCCCAGTACTTTCACTGGGCTTTCTGCTATGAGCTCAGGGCGACCCATCGCCAGCGTAAACGAAAATGATGCAGCTGCACGTTGTACCCGCTTCAATTCATTCTCTGCCGCTGCCCTTGCCTCACCTTCCGTTTTGTAAATGCGGCGCAGCATCTTTGTGCGCTCATCATCGCCCACCAAAACCTCTTTACGCACGCCGTTCTTAGTGGTTGTGTATTTTGCTTTAATGCCTGTATAAGCATCACGATCATTCACAGAATAACTGTGATTATCCCCTTGATTACGGGTAATGATGATTGTGGGCAACTCTTGGCCGCTGGCTGTTTTGCTTTCCCCGCGTTTCAAAAATAGGATGGTACCCTTTTTCACTGTGGCCACAGCATCAAACTCTTCAGCCAAACGCGTTAAAAAGTTGGCATCACTCTCATTGCGTTGCTGACGATCCTGCACTTTAATGTTGGCCAATTCCTCAGCCACACGGGATTCTAATTTGTGCTCCCCTGCAATCGCTTCCACAATCTCTTTGATGGTCTTTTGATGATATGCCTTGTTCTTCTGCTCCAAAAGCTTCTTTCTAAAGTCCGCAGAATTGGCGGAAATTGTGATCACATCAGGTGCGCCTGTATGTGAAACTGCATCCACCACAAAATCCCCACGATCAATCAATGCACCAAAGCCAATCTTCACATTGATCTTAACGCCACGCTTTGGCAACGCCATAAGACCATCGCTATCATCAATCACAAGCGTTAATGTGTCAGCATCAAAGCCACGATTATCAACCAAATTGAGGGACAATAAGCGCGAATTAATGCGACTGGTAATGTTCTTTCCATCAACAGTAATGGCATATTGTGGTGTTTTGGTATCAAAAAGCATAGTAGTTCCTTATCATAATAAAGTTTTTAATATATAAATTAGGGCAAACAATGAAAAAGTTATTCAATCAATTAAGAAATTGGCAATATTGTCTAAAATTTTTAATTCACACTGTGATTTCTGCAATTATCGCTGTATGTATCTTTTTCTTACTATTAGGTTATTTTTCACCAGAAATAATAGGTAACGTAAATAATACTCTTGCAAAAAATAAAGATGCTTACATCGCCATAGGTGCTACTTGTGCAGTTCTTAGTACTCTATTTGGTGTATTTATCACTGTTGGTTATAGAATCAAAGTTGAAGTTTTATCTAAAAACCGTCAGGATTGGATTAATGACTTACGTAAAAATATGGCAGAATATTTGAAACTGGTATACAACATGAAATCATATAATTATGACCACCAAGGCAATATAGTATTTACACCTCATTTAGTTACAGAAGAAAATCACAATAGATTATTGTATATAACATCCTATGTAACACTGCTGTTATCACCACAAGCAAAAAACACACAAAATGATAGATCATTAAAGTTAGTTAAACTATTAGAAGACGCAAATCTTTTCCTTTTTTATCCTATGGAACACGATCTAAAATCATTTTATGAAAAAATATCTGAATATTGGGAAAATGATTTTTTATTGCCAGCTTCATATGATAAGAAGAAATTTAAAGAGCTCACACCAAAAGAGCAAGAAGAAATATATTTAAAAACAAAGGGATATATTTTAAAATTCATCAGCATTATGACTCAAGAAATACTCAAAACTGAATGGGAAAGAGTTAAAAATGGTGAATAAATACATCATAATAACGATCCAATCTGACTTGTCAGCACACCCAATGCACCTAATAGATCATCCCCTTCCCGTTTGAACTCAAGGGTAAAATCCACAATATGTGGTGCGCCTGTGTGCTCAAACTGACGGGCAATTTCATCGGCATTCATACAAATATAATTGCCATGAATTCTGCCCGTTCTTTCAATCAAAGGAAATGCCTGCCCGCTGCTTGCCTGTAACCGCAAAATTTCCAACACATTGCGCCCGCCTGTCAGCATGGGTAAAAGTTTGCCCGACAACACCACCATTTCATCACCAGGACCCAAAAATTGATGGGCATCACGCGTGCCCACTCGTGAATTACTTGCATATTTATAGCCCGTTTTCTTTGTAAACTGCTCATATGGCAATGACTCCAAAGCAAAGGGGAAAAATCCCCAAACCATTTGAACTTTCATTACGTCACATCTCCTAAAAATGCACTGTTTTTATTGGTAACGCTAGCAATGCCACGCTTAACCGATTCAGCAATGGCGGATGCATCACCGCTTGGCGCTGTAATGTTAATCTTAAATGTGTTAGTTTGTGTGCGATTGCCAGTCCCATTGATGCGGTTTTGCAATATGCGTTGATAGTCTTCTTGACGAGCTGCATCATTTAAAGGCGCATTGCCGCCAATTGCTTTCAATTGCACTTCTGAACTTAAAGTCCCAAATTCGCCATAGGTCAAACCTGTTTTATTTTCAATGTCTAATTTGTCATACATAGCCGTGTCTTTTTTCCCGACAATGGCATAATAAGCATCAAAAAACGGCTGCAATATTTTCATGACTCTATCAATGGCTGGTTGTGCCCACTTGACCATGTCATCCCAAAATTCCGCCACAGAGGACTTTAATACCGCAAACGAGGAATCCCAATCCCTAAAGGCATTCACGACAAAAGCGACCCCTGCGCCCATGAATTCCCCAAGCTTTCTAAATGCAGTGCCAATTCCCAAAATAGTATTAGCGCCAATATCAAAGACAAATTGTAACTTAGAGCCAATGATGGGAATTCTGCCAATCCAACTCCCTAACCAGTCATATACATTCCGCAGATCTTTCCCTATTTGAAAAACACCATCTGTGAAAAACCAAACTAAGCTGTCCCAATTTTTATACACGCCATACATGACCAAACCAATGCCAGCAATGGCGGCCACAATGGGATTACCAAGCACAGCAAACTGAAATGCACCCCATGCCAATTTAGCCAAACCTAATGAGGCTGTAATGCCCATCACACCTGCCGCGATGTAGCTCAAATTACTAATAATCTCAGGATTACTTTTGGCAAAATCCCCAATATTAACCATGATTTTAGTGAGCCATTTAAACGTATTACGCAGCCCTTTATTGTTCACCTCAAAGATAGAAATCTTAAAATCCGTCCACGCCGAATTTAATTGCTGCATATCGCCTGATAAGTTATCCGCCATGACTTTGGCCAATTGCTTACTTTCACCATGATTGTTCTTCAGCTCATCAATGATGCGATTTAAATCTTCTAAGTTACCCTTCTCAATCAATGCAGAAAAAGCCGCAGCAGCTTCCTCACCTGCAATACTTTTTAAAATCCCCATGCGTTGTGCATTACCCATTTTGGCTGTTTTCTGTAACACTTCTCTTAATAGATCAACTGGTGTTCTAAGGTTGCCCTTTTTATCATTCGTTTTAATACCAAGTTTAGCCAACTCTTTCTTTGCCATGCTCGGTCCTGCTGCTAAACGACTGAAGATCGCACGCATGGCTGTACCTGATTGACTGCCTTGAATACCAATGTTCCCCAACACACCAGCAATGGCAGAGGTTTCCTCTAAGCTCACGCCCAATCCTTTGGCAATCGGTCCCACATATTTCATGGTTTCACCAAGCATCTCAAGATCGGTATTTGTGCGTGTAAATGTCCCCACTAAAATGTCACCCACACGATCCATTTCATCAGCGGATAAACCAAAAGCAGATAGGATATTTGATCCAATGTCCGCCGCCCTTGAGATGTCCACATCACCAGCTTTAGCCAAATCCAATGTACCTGCCATTGATTTGATGATCTCTTCAGGTTTAAAGCCTGCCATCGCATAAAATGCTTGGCCTTGAGCAACTTGTGTAGGATCCGCCCAAGTTGAAGCCCCCAATTCTTTGGCATTTGCCCGCAATGCGGCCAACATCGGATCATCTTTTTGTAAACGTGTTAAAGCCTGAACTCTACCCATTGTCGTGTCAAAGTTCATGCCATCATCCATAAAACGCGATACGCCATAACCCATTGCCGTGGCAGCTGCAATGTGCATACCGCCTGCGCCCATCATTTGCTTACCTGCATTTCTATGTGCCTGCGTTTTATAAAGGTGCTTCAATCGCTCTTTTTGTCTGTCAATTAAACGATTGGTTCTATCAAGCTCTTGTTGGTCACGTTGCTGTGCTCTGCTCAAAGGTCCAACTTGTGGAATACGGTCATTAAGCTCTCGAATACGTTTTTTATAATCATTAATGTTCTGTTTGGTTTTCCCAATTGAGCCATCAATACCACGCATCACAGAGGTCACGTGGTCAAATGCCTGTAAAATCACTTCCATTTTTAACTCAGCCACCACGTGCCTCCTTTAGCTCTTCTTGGTATGTTTTGGCATCCTCATACCAACCATTTAATTCAGATATTTCCATGTTGCACATATCGCCATAAGTGATGAACGGGAACGACAGCCCGATCACCACCATTTTTGACTTTATGCCTCCATCTGTTCCTCTTCCTCCGCCCAATCGAGCGGATCCACCAAAAAAGCTGTGACCACTAATGCAAACTTACTGATGTCTTTAACGCTCATCTTTTTAATGACCGTCTGTGATAGACGTGGCTCCGTGATTTTGGGTAGCAACTCAATCAATGGATCTGTGTGGCCAAACTGCAATGCGTGCAATGACAATCCTTTGAGGGCAATCACATTCGGTTCACGCACCACAATTTCTGTATATTCAGTTTCGCCCACCATTACAGGCTTGCTTAATCTCACTGTTTTTTGTTCGCTCATTTTTATTGTCTCCCTAAGTGACGACGGCGCTCTGCCAATTGATCTTTACCATTGATGCGGCGAATCATGTTCATGGGATCTTCAAAGTAAATCTCTTTGCCATCGACGAAATACTGAACACGTGCAACCGCCAATGTCACATCATTTGTACTCAATTCATTGAGTGATAAATCACCTGCATCTGCTTCTTGAATTTGTCCCCAGAAATAGGCTTTAAATGCTCGTTCTATACAACTGTCCCCTTCCCCTAATGAACCCAAAATCATGATGGGCACACCATCCACAGAACAATTACTATTGACCAGCAAATCAAAATCCAAACCTTTGGTTGAAAAACTCATTTCCCAATCAGCGTCATAACCCACAGCCACTTTAAGTGGACGTGATAAGCCACCTGCATTTAACTCTTCTAATTTTGGTGAGTTCTTAGGCAACTTAATTTTTTCACATGTGCCGGCATAGTTGTTATCACCCACATACAAATCAAACGCACGTAAAATGCGTGGCAATACAATGCTCATGATTAACCTCCTACAGCATTTTTAATGAATTTATCGGATAAGCGCACGGTTAATCCTGGGGATTCAATCGGTGGCACTGCTGTCAATTCAAGTAACCAATCAGGACGACCACTCATCAATGCATCATCACCATTTAATTCAGGGTGTAGAATAATCTCACCACCTAAAATACGGCCTGCACGCTGCCAATCATATAAAATGGCATCACCGCGTTGTTTGAACTGATCCAAACGCGCAGGATTCATCGGTTGATCTTGTGTCATGTTTTTGAGTAAATTGGCCAAAGTTATGGCAGCCACCTGGCTTGAGCGTGCAAAGACTTCAAAATACATGGATGAATCAGGTCCAGCGGTGGTGCGGTTGCCCCAAGTGCGGTAGCCATCATCTAACACAAAGCAAGAAATACCCGCTTCATTCAGTGTGTTTGCACCTGTGCCATAGCCATTGATGCCGCTATATGTCACCTCTTTGGTCAAACCCGTCACACCTTTGAGCACCTTATTTGAAATGGAATAATGCCAGCCTTTTTCCTGATCTAAGCGTGCGCGTAAACCTGCCAATGCCGGCCCCGCATAATGCTCAACTTCTGCGGCCAATTGTGGATTAAACTTGATGATGTCACCATAAAAGAACATGCCATAGTTATTGGCAAACTTCTTACGGTATACCAAAGCATCTGCGATATTTTCACAATGGCTCATGCTCATATAAGCAAAACCATATTGACGTTCTGCATGCTCCACCAATGCTTTGGCCACAGCTTCAGATTTATCATAAAGTGGAATGGTAAAAATGCGCGGTGTCACACCCACTTGAGTGGGTGCTAATGCCAGCGCTTTGAGACCTGTTACGCTATCATCTTCATTCACCTTGCCAATAATATTGGCAATCGTTTCTTCGCTTTCGCCTTCTGCCACACGCACAACCACAACAGGCGCACGCACTTCTGTATCAATCGATTGCAATGTTTCTGACAACGTGCCTTTATTCCCTGCTTTGGCAATCGCTTTTTTAATATCTAAGACCAAAGCACAACGATTGAGCGGAAACACTTCAGGATCTGCATCTTCGGCGGTACACACAACGCCAATCGTATCTGTTGCCATAATGCGTGTTTCAATATATGCCTGATCATCAATGGTCAGACGCACACCATGTAAATATGCAGTGCTCATTATTTCTCTCCTTTTTTATTCTTGCCATCCGTCAAATAGCCTGCGTGAACCATCTTTTCAACTTGCTCTTTGGTGAGCTTCTTCACGTCAATCACATCACCTTTTCGATAGCGCACAGCGCCGATTTGGATTTGTCGTAAGACTTCCATGATTACTCCTTGAGTTTTTCAATTTCTGAATTAATCTCTTTGATTTTTTGAGCAACTGCTTTTGCTTCTTCTTTTTCATCTAACAAAAGATGCATGTTCATATCTGACTGAAGTGATGACTTCTCATCTAAAAGCTTTTGTAATATCAATTGTAATGCTTGAACTTTTTCTTTCTCTAGCAAATCATCATCAATCACCCAGCCTTCAGTAGTCCATATTCCACCTTTTGGCTTATGGTCTCTAAACTGAATAAATTGTTCATCAGTCATCTCAACTAAATTTTCAAAATCTTCATTGAATTTTTGAGCATCTTCGATTGATTCATATGCGTAAACTTCATTTGTGTTTTTATTTGTAAAATGTTTCATCGCAATTCACTCCATTTTTCAATTCCTGCTGACTTATCATTTGCTTTTTTTACCATGTATGTTGATTTAGACGGAATTACTAAAAAAGCACTCGAAGCTGATGCCCACTCGTGATACGTATCTTGCTGCCTAAAAATAAGAGTGCTATCAATATAAACTTCAAGCCCACTATCTCTCGATCTGCCCATTACCACACTTAAAAAAATGGGATACTGCTCATTGTTTGTATAATTTGTATTTAGTGATCTTTGTTTTGTCACATCTAGCCATTTTTTTGTAGCTCCTGAAATTTGAGACTTCACCCAGGCCTCAGTTGTTTTAGTATTAGCGACCTTTAAAGCATTAGCAGCTGCACCATTTGCTGTATTAGCTAAGTTATAAGCACTATCTGCTTTATTCTGTGCTATAACCGCTTTTTTATCCGCTGTTGCTGCCGCTGTATTTGCCGTGTTCGCTTTGTCGTTGGCTTGATTCGCGGCTGTTTGTGCATTGCTTGCAGCGCGATTAGCATCATTGACAACTTTAATTGTTGCAACTTGATCTGTGCGATCACTCAGTGTTGATGTAGTGCTTAATGTTGCTGAATTACCTAATCCTAGATTATTTCTAGCTGTTGTTACGTTCGTGAGATCACTCAAATTTTTAGACTTTTCAAGTCGAGTGTTTGCGTTACTGTTTGCTGTATTCCCTAAGCTATAAGCACTATCAGCTCTACTTTGTGCCGTGTTCGCTTTATCATTGGCTTGATTCGCAGCTGTTTGGGCAGCTTTTGCAAGTTTATTGACTTCATTCACAATGCGCTGACTGGCACCTGCTGTGCGTGAATCACCTAAGGCATCCAAAATTTGTGGGATGGCTTTTTGATCAACTTTGGCAACTTCTGCCAATGCATGCATCACCGAACAAGCCAAATCAAAAATGGCATTGTTGTCATTTTCTTTCATGCCATCGGCATCCGGCTGACCGCCCATCACATCATCATTTTCACTGACAATGCGAATCTTTTTGAGCCGATCTTCAGCTTTAATATTCTTTAAAATTTCAGGCATTTATCTCACTCCATATCTATAAGTACCGTTGTGCTTAAATGTTTTGTCATGCTTCATCGGGCGTGCATATTGCACATCTAACAATTCACATCGTGCTGGTGCCGTCGCATTTAAAATGCTTTTGGCCATTTCCATTTGGTCAGTTGTCAGCGGTGATTTAAAAGCCACGATGTATTGCGCCCATGTCATTTTTGTTTGCTTGGCATATCGAATGCGGCCATTGTGTTTAAACAAACCATCGTGTTGTTGGCGCTTGCCTCTACGAATGAATTCAATTTCACCAAAGCCCACAGAGCGCATTGCTCTACGCATGGATGCCACAGTGCCTGCCCGCAAACTAACGGCAGGCGCCTCTCTAATCACTTTGCGTTTACGATTTTCTGGCCATGATTCATCCCAATCTTCAATGCTTCTTGACCATGCTAACCATCCCAATAATTCAGTTGGACAATCCTCTGCACTATTGAGTGCAGCATAGCTAAAATCATGCATTGATAAAGCACACACATCCGCTAAATCACGTTCTAATTGCGTACTAGATGTGGGCAATAATTCATGTGGACGCATAGAAACCACCATCATTCATTTTGATCCCTGTTAATCGGATCACCTGATTCGCTTTCGCGATCACATCCGCTTTCGGTGCAATGATCTTAATGTTCTGCACACCTGGTGCACGTGCCATATCATGAATGGCATTGAGTGTCAGCGCTTCACCAAGCTTCCCCACATCCTTTTTCAAGGCTTCAAAGCGTTGTTGTACAGAGTGATCCACAAGTGATTTCACCTGACCTTTGTAATACGTCACAGTGATTTCAATGGCTTGATCAATAAACTCTGCTTTCTTGACATACACAGAATCACACAGTGGCACCACCTCTTCAGATTCAAGATAGTTTTCAATCTTCTTTAGCAATGCTTCATCAGCCACACCCTTTTGATCATGGGTCACAATGGTTAATGTCACATCACCCGCTTTGGGTGTATGTGCATGCACACCCACTTCTTTCACTCTGCCATCCACAGAACGGGCCAATAATTCATAAGCGCGAGCAGGTCCTGCCACAGACCATTTTTTGGGCGCATTTTGTGCGCGATAACGTAAATCCTCATCCGCTTCCCAAATGGTCGGGATGGGCGGATTGGCATTTGGATCACCTGCCTGAATGATTAAACGCTCTGTTACTGTATTGGCTGCAATATTATCCAGATTATTTTGTGTGGCATATGCCAGCATGGTTTGCTTGAGCTTCTCATTAATTTCGTTTTTCAATAAAACAGTTTGATAGGCTGAAAGTTCCAATAACTTTTTAATGGGGTCACTCTCAAGCACTAACGTTGCATAATCAGGACTCAATACACGAAATTGATCTTCTAAGTTCGATAACTCTTTTTCATAATCAATCTCATAAAAGACCTCTGGCGTTGGCAATGTTTCTAAATTAATCATGCAGATGCTCCTTTGACAAAATCATTGAGCGCGTCAGGATTACGCAATAAACGTTGGTTCATATAAAACTGCTCACCGCTTTCTTTAATGGTTGCTGCGATCTCTAAATCCACCAACCCTGCATTAGAGACAGGTGTAAAATTCACAAATGTTGCTGTAATGCGTGGCTCCCAAATGGATAAAGCAATCACAGTTGCACTCATCAGTTGCATCATGTTTTCATCATTTGCAGGACGGTCAATTAACTCAGGCAATAGAGAGCCATACTCTCTACGCATCACGCGTGAACCAATGCGCGTCGTGATGATGTCAATGATGGATTGCTGAATGTGTTGGTTCATTGGGATTTCATGCCCCGTGATTCGACTCATCACGCAACACCTCCTGTTTGATCGCCACCAGCTTGCACACCGCTGTGATGATGCTGGCTATATTTCGTGCCATTGATGGTTGGATCAACTTTAAAATCAATCGGAATGTTCACAGTGCCCGCTTTGCCAGAACCACTCATTGCAAAGCCACCTTCTAAATTCGTAAAACCTTTCACCGTGAGAGATTTTTCAATGGTGGTGTCACCATCTAACATAATCATGGGTGCATGTACCTCTGCGGCTTGTGTATTGACAATCACATTTGCAGAGCTGTTTAAAGTTAATGTGCCACTTTCTGCGCTGTGGTGAATTTCATCACCATTCTCAAAATGGATCTTAAAGTCAGCTTCAGACAAATAAGGATAGTTACTTTCATCAAAATAATTGGGATGAAAACGGCACACATCATCTTCACCACCTTCCATCATCACAGTGCCAGAGACGCCGATTTTTGGCGCACACCAAATCCATGTCCCGCCAATGAATGGCATCGCACATGGCATCCAATCACTATAAACACCCTGGTCAATTTCAACACGCACCAAACCTGGTGCAGTCGTTAAATCAACAGCAACGATCTTGCCCACAGGGTTCATGTTTTGAAGTTTTCTATGAATGTCTGACGGTAACATCTCAAAATCCTAAATGTTGTTTAACAGCACTTTCCAATGCTTTTTGATCATCGTTTGTGATGCCAAACAGCTCACGCACTGGATATTTATATTTCAATCGTTTTTTACGATTCACAATTGAAGACTCACCAAAGTGGTGAACGCCTGCAATATAGCCATCTAAGGCATTTTTATATCGCACATTGACACCTTGGTCAGTGGCGGTGATTTTCAATCTACGCAATTGAGAAAGACGCTTAAACATTTTGCCTTTCTTCATTGAGTATTTTTGTGGCTTACGTGGGACAAATGCAGCACCATCGGGATCAATGTTCTTTTTAATTCTCTGCCCTGCACTTCGACGCACCACCATCCCCAAACTTTTGGCCAACTGCTTTCGCTCAACGGGTGACAATGCTTTGATTAAATCTTGTAAAGCCCCTAAATCAGCATGCATTGGTGACAAGCTCCCCATCAATTTCTTTGACCGATACGTTCTCAACTAATTGCAATTCAATCGCAATGAATGCATCTGTTTCACGTTCTAATGCCGTTTCAAAACTCATAAACTGATCACCGCCTGTTCTGCTTTCGTTTTCACTCATCCATTTGCCAACGGCTGCGAACAATAGCAATGCATCGCCTGCAAAATCATTAATGTAAATATTGGCGCGATAACTCAAACGATAATCCAAAGCTTTGGCATTGCTTTTGGTCATCTTGCCTTCATCTGTGAACACATCAAATTTTGATTTATCCACATACTGTTCAAGCATTTGGGTCAGTGATGTGAGCTTTCTCATCGTTTTTCGAGCTCCTTAATCTGGTTCTCATGTTTCTTTAAAAGCTGGTCATGGTTGTTCAAAATCATTTTTGATTCAGAGAGTTCCTTATCAAAGGCACTCATCTTGCTCATAAATGCATCGGCACGGTTTTCCAACTTTGTGACCTTCAGATCAGTCAATTCAGTGGTAATACTGAACTTCTCAATCTTTAAATTCATTTCATTTTGCACATTGGCAAACTTGTCCAATCTGTTGTTATTCGCCGAAAAATACCAAGTGGCAATGGCAATACCGATGCCAAAAAAAGTGCTTAGGATTGCCAGCAGTGATTTATTCACTTCCCGAATTGTTACTGTTTGATGACTCTCAACTGCCATTGCTTCCGCCTTCTTTGCAAAAATATGTATATAAATCCATGTACTTTTCTAATTGTTCTTGTGTACCGCTGGTGTCTAATTCATGACCATAAATGGGATCAAAGCTGAGACACCAGCTGTCATTTCTCACTTCGTAAATAACCTTTGGTGCGCATGCGCTCAATACGATCAGCATCAGACAACTGAGCATGACGCGCTTTAATGTTGTTCGCTTTTTTAACGTTATGAATGATTTCATGCGCAATGCTTCCCTCTTTGATTGCCTCATCTCGCTGCTTTTTTAACTGTGCGATGCGCCACATCATAAGTTTGATCAGCAACGCAGCCACACCCAACGCACCTAGCCCCCACACAAAACTATTCATGATCATCCTTTTTTAAGGCATCGCGTTTTTGAAACGTGGTCACAATGCCTTTGGACACTTTCAAACCTGCAAATGCCAAACAATAGATCCAGTAAATTTCACCCAATGCATTTGGATCACGTACCGCAATCACAAGTAAAACAATGGTGGCAACCACAAACGCGCCTAAACTCATGACTTTTGTATCATCAATCTTTTCCATGTCTGCCCTCTAAAACTGTGGATATTGTGGAGAGAGAGGTAATTCAAAATGTGGACCATCAGCAAATGCGCGTTGGTTATTTCTCATGCGTTTATCAACATAAGATTGTTGTGCTTGTTTTGTGGTCATGCTACGGGTCTCAGATAACAACGCATCCCATACACCACCCCAACGAATGGGAATATTTAATTCAATTGATGCCTGGCGTACTGCTTCAGCAATTTTGTAGCAACCATTCCAATCCCATGCCAACTTACCATTGATCAATGGCACCAAATCAACGGCGTGAGCATAACCATCTTTACCAATCAAATGGCGTGAGTTATGTAGTGTTGTGGATGTGCCTTTTTGATAATTAAGCTTTTGTTGAGCGGCTGTACGTACACCCTCAAACACTTGAAAATCTTGTTGAGTCAATTGAATGGCTCGTTCAACAATGGCCACTAAATGTGGATGCACCCCCACTAAATTTGCACGTGATTTTTGTCCTAACTTAAACATCATCAATCCCATAAA
Source organism: Wohlfahrtiimonas sp. G9077 (assembly GCF_002252155.1). Taxonomy (GTDB): domain Bacteria; phylum Pseudomonadota; class Gammaproteobacteria; order Cardiobacteriales; family Wohlfahrtiimonadaceae; genus Wohlfahrtiimonas. The sequence goes on along the minus strand of NZ_NEFD01000001.1, from coordinate 137,442 downwards.
TTTATTGTTTGTTTGACTGGCGCTTTATACTCAGGCAAATAGATCACCGTGCGCGCAGGTAAAATGGCTGACAACATTGCCAAATGTCTGTTCTCTTTCATCATGATCACTTGATCAAATTGAGAAGTTGGTACACTGGCCGCATATAAAGCCGCATCTATGGTTTGCTGGCCATTGGCAATGATCTTTCTCATACCAACACCGCAAACACATCAGGTTCATCATAAAAAGTACGTACAGCATTCCACCGGTCACGGCGCAATTCATCAACTTCGGTCATGATGAGGTTGGCGCGGTCTTCACCTGATTTACGCGTCAAATCCATGTCCCGAAAATCTTCTAAAAGTTTGGCCTTACCTTCACTGAACACTGCACGTTCAAAGTTAAATACATAACGGCTTTTACCCGCCAATTCATCACAGGGGACTGCTTCAAGTGTCAAATACTCAGCATGCTTTGCTCTGAAGACGCGTAATTCAGAAATGACCAAATCAAGGGCGGACAACAATGCCATTTCCACTTGTTCATTTTTAACAGAGTCTAAAATACGCATTGCAACACGAAACTTTTGACCATCGAGCTCAGGCCAAAATCCAGAGCGTGAGATCATCAATTCACTGTTTTTACTATTCTGACCAATAAAGCTCATCTCATTCCTCCAATGACGGGGCTGTATGCTGGTACTTCGCGTGTCATATCAATGATCAGCTTCCCAACATAAGCCCCCGCGTGGTGACGCTCGTTATTCAACTTTGTCGGTTGATGTCTCTTCTTGCTTGTTTAAAGCAGCTTCAAGCTTATTTGCGCGTGTTTTAATTCCAACATCGGGATCTAATTCAAGCGCACGCTTCCAAACTGCCAAAGCAAACTGTGGATTACTTTCTTCTGATAACTCACCAATGGCACGATTTAACTTCGCACGAATGGCATCCAACATATCCTCATCCATCATCAGATCATTCAAAGCCAATAAATGTTCTAGCGTTGTATCTGGCTTTTGATTCAATGCCCGATTTGTGATCTGTTCCGTGATGGCACCTGCCTTATTGGTCTTAAAGATCGGTGGCAAATCATAATTGTTTGTCATCAAATACGTTGCAATGCGCAGTGCAAAATCAATGTCTCCCGCATCAACTGCCCAAATGAACATTTCAGAGGTGATCTTATCTTCAGGTGCATTTTGATTATCTAAAATGCCTTCCACCCAATGGCGATAATCCTCAAGATGTTCAACTTTAAAGCGCTCTTTCTCTTCATAGCTCAAAATGCTGCGTAAGCTAGATAAGTCATGCTTTAAGCGCACCAATAAATTCTGCTGTTCAGGATCCATCTCATTTGGAATGGCTGTGTTGCCTTGCAACTCTGCAAGCTTGCGTTCTTTTTCTCGTTTGAAATAAAACACAGATCCCCCCTTATTTATCTTCTAAGGTGATTTTTTCAACAAGCACCGCTTGCTCATAGTTATGCAATGCATAAAATTCATTTTGCGTGTTGTAATTCTCATAACGATCACGCTTTGAATTCATCTCATAAGATGAACGCACAGAGCCTTTTTGAATGCGAATGGCTAAATTTTTAGGACGCGTCACTAAAAGGGTGCCGTCAGGGAAAAAGTCTGGTGCTTTGGCAATCAAACCATTGATGACATAATAGGCTTCTTGTGTGATTTTCTGTGCCGTTTCAGTGTTGGTTGATTTCTCTAATAACTTCATTTGGCGACCCACCAATAAATCACTAGACACATAAACTTTAAGGTCTTTTTGATATTGTTTAGGGATTAAGCTCAATGCTTGAACCACCAATTGATCCAAGTTTTCAATCAATTGACCTTTGCCCACTTTAATGGCTTCACCATTTAACTCAGTGATGGCATGTTCTGGTTTATGTGTGCGAATGCGTTGCAGCCAACCAATGTTCACATCCTGCCCCAATGGATAGGTTTTTTTATCGGTGTTCTCTGCAACTTTTTCACCATTCCAACCAATGCGCTCCATGTCTTCACGTTTACTTTCTAAACGTCGATCTTGTAAACGCTTTTGGAACATCTCTTTGGTGCGTGCAAAGGAGTTCAATTCTGCAAAGGTAAAATGCGTGTCATGATCTGTTTTGACAGCGGTATACACAATGCCTGATGGTTTACCTAAACCACTTGTTTCACGCTCTTTATCGTCAGTATTTGTGCGCCCTGACACCAACTGTGAAGGACCAAAGCCTAGATCATTGACAATCATATCTGTACAAAGATCAATGTCCACTTCACTTAAAATGCCCTCTGAAGCCACCTTTTCCACCCACACATATTCAGTTTGCGGGTTAATGGTAAACTTCTGACCCTTTTCAATGGCTTTAACATCCACGCCATGCAATTCCGCTTGACGTGATGTGTAATTGGTTAAACACTCTAATGTGTTTTGTAATAAAACTTCGCTCATAACTCTTCCTTAGACATCTGCTAAATATTCATTGGCACCATTGCCCGCGACAAATTCCTGTTTTGCACTGGGTTCTGGCGTGTTTTTTAATGATTCAAACTCTGTTTTAAGTTCAGTAAATGAGTCTGAAAGCGCTTTATTTTGCTGTTTGAGCTCTGTAATCACGTCATCTTGCTTGGATGCAAATAGGGTTAAAGCACGTTCTAATGACTCAAGTGAGAAGTTTGACTCTGCTAATTTTGGGGCGGGTTTTGGTGGTTCATTTTGTTCACGTTGTGCCGCAAACAGACCCGCAAATAAGCTTTTAAATAAACCTTTTTCATTGGCATCCACATCGTCATCTTCTACAAAATCAATGCCCGTAAATTCCAATGCAGTTGAAAAAATGTGCTCAGGCTTATGTCGCACTTGAATGTTAAATTGCAAAGCTTCAGTGCCAAGGCTGGCAGGTGAGTCGGTCACAGCCAAACCTGATAAATATGCTTGATTGGTTTTGGCAAAGTTTGGTGCAATTTCAATGGAAAAACCTTTCTTTTGATTTTTGGCATTCCACTCAACAAGCGCTGGCGTTACTTCCATCTCTGCATATAATGCACGCTGCGTGGTGCCATTGATTGCATAATCTTCTGCTTTTAATGCCAGAACATGACCATAATTGCCAAAAGTACTGTCAGGGTATGAGCTGCGGATGTGCTCCATCCAAATGTTTGCTTGATAAACCGCAGGATTATATGACGCAGCCATTTCATTGATTTGTTGTGGGGTGATTTCTCGCCCATCAATGGTGGGACCACTGACCGCAACCCGTGTCCATTTCGTTTTTTTATTCATGAATAGAATCCTAATCGTACAAAAGAGGATTCAATTTTTACGTTAATGGCAACAGAACGCACGTCATTACAGTTTGCCCTCAAGGGTTGCAAACTCAAACGAGATTATTTTTTACGCGTAACCATAGAGAATGAGCACATGAATAATGAATTGCTCATCACACCAGAAAACACCCAACCACGCGAACTTTCAAGGCTCTTTTATTTCGCGGGCTTTCGCGTATCTGAAATTTCCAAAATGATTGGCACGCCAGAGAGCACCATTTACGATTGGCGCAAAAATGATAAATGGGATGAGGCGGATTTTTTCACACGTTGCCAAGATGCTTTTCAGCTCAAATACATTCGTTTACTGATGAAGAACACCAAAACAGAAAATGAATTGCGTGAGTTTAAAGAGCTTGGCGTACAAATGAAAAACATCTATTCACCCAAACCACAACGCAAAAAACGCAGTGCGCAAATCAATAGCGATCAATTCGATTGGGAAAAATTCCAATCCCAAATCAATGAGGGATTAAAGGATCTCTTCCCCTTCCAAACGCAGATCATTCAAGACATTGAAAAATATAAAAACAGTAAAAAGAGTTCGGCTGAATTCATTTTTGGCAAAACTCGACAGGCTGGCTTTACCTATTTTCTATCTTATTATGCCCTGCGCCGTTTGGTGAATCTCAAACACAATCAAATTTACATTTCAGCTAGTAAAAATCAAGCATTCCAAGCCAAACGCTACATGTTGGCCTTTGTTAAAAATCTGACGGGCATTGAGTTATCAGGCGGGGATGCCATTAAATTTAAAGATGATCTGAACTTTTATTTTTTAGGTGCCAATCCATACACTGCCCAAGGTTATACAGGTGATGTGACCTGTGATGAATTCTTTTGGATGCCTCGCTTTGAAGAGTTGCAAACCGTTGTGACCGCATGTGCGACACATAAAAACTTTATCATTAATTATTTATCCACACCTTCTAGCAAAAAGCATCCTGCATATAAATTTTGGACGGCTGCTGAATACCACTCAAACAAAAAGAATAAACCCTTTAAGGTCGATCATGCCTCACTCAAAAATGGGCGGCTGTGTGAAGATGGTAAATTCCGTAAGATCATCACCATTCATGATGCGATTGCAGGCGGTTTTGATTTAGTGGATTTAGATAGTTTGCGTCTACGTTATACGCCAGATCAATTCTCAAAGCTGTTTGAGTTTGAATTCTTTGATGATATGGAAAGCGCATTTAATTTTAATGATTTAAGCGCATGTATGGTGGATTCATGGGAGAAATGGACAGACTTTGAACCTTTAACCAAACCCCATAAACCATTTGGCCGTAAAAAAGTAGCTGTGGGCTATGACCCTGCCCGCACCAATGATGGTGCTGCGTGTGTTGTGGTTGCCATTCCATCCAATAAAAATGAGCCGTATCGCATTTTAGAAAAGCACTTTTGGCAGGATGTCTCCTTTGACAATCAAGAGCGCTATCTCAAAGAAATCACAGATCGCTACAACGTCGTGCATTTGGGCATTGATACCAGAAACATGGGATTGGTGATCGCTGAACGCGTGGAAAACTTCTATCCAAACTTAACGCGTTACCAAAGCGATCTATCCTTAAAAACCTTATTTGTCCTACAAGCCAAAACCCTATTTCGTGAGCGCAAAATAGAATTTGATGCAGGTTGGCAGGATCTTTTATCCAGTTTTTTAAACATCAAAAATGCCATGACCAAATCACAGCAATATGCCACGTTCCAATCTGTGAGAGATGAAGAACATGGGCATGCGGATTTAAGTTGGGCAACGATGTACGCGCTGGGCTATGAACGATTCGATGGTACAACGGTCGATACTGAACATGAACATATTGTAGTTTTATAGAGAGAATGATTATGAATAATGATGTAGTGACATTTAACATTGGTGAACCTGAGATTTTTAGCCCACACGATTTCATTGATATGTTATCTTGCCAAACCATTGATGGTTACTATGCCCCGCCCGTTTCATACGACACATTAACCAAATTGCCTCGTTTGAATACCCATCATGAATCCGCTTTAGATTGTAAAAAAAACATCCTCAGTTCTATTTTTAAAGATACTCATTTTTTAGATTATGAATCGTGTGAAGCCTTCATTGCTGATTATCTGATTTTTGGCAATGCTTATCTTGAGCCTGTTAAATCATTGGTGGGCAATACAATTCGCTATCGCCATGTGATGGCCAAATATACCCGCGTTGGCACAGATGGTAATTATTACTTTCTCCAAAACTTTGGGGAGAAAATCAAAAAGAACAACCTGATTCACGTCAAAGCTTATGATGTGAATCAAAACGTGTATGGCATCCCGCCATATTTGAGCGCCATGCTCAATATTGCATTAAACCATGCCGGTACCCTATTCCGTTATAAATATTACAAAAATGGATCACATGCGGGATTTATACTCGCTATCAATGGACATGTGTCGGATAAGGGCATGAAGACCATTGAAGAGACGCTCAAAAAAACAAAGCAGTCAGGCAACTTTAATAATCTGCTCGTTCACTTACCAAAGGGGGATAAAGATTCTGTGCAGCTGATTCCCATTAGCCAGATCGCTGCCAAAGATGAGTTCGTCAATATCAAAGATGTGTCACGTGATGACATTGCCACCGTTCATCGTGTACCATTGGTGCTCATGAGTATTCAAGCATCAAATGCTGGTGGCTTTGGTAACCCTGCACCATTTGCGAAAGTCTTTTACAAAAATGAGCTGTATCCAATGATCCGAAAATTCTACTCAGTAAATCATCGACTTGGCCAAAAGATATTTGATTTTGACAAATACGACTTAGAAGAAAGCTAGGGGGTGTCTCTCAAAAGAGTAACATCAGTAACCTGATTTTGTAATATTTACCAAAATCATTGATATTGCTGCATTTCAAGAGATTTTAAAAATGTAACATTTTAGTATTTTTTAGTAACCTCAGATTACAAAAATATATATCTATTTGAATTTAAATGATTATTTTTAATAAAAATGTTACATCTTATTTGTAATATTGATTACAGAAAAGTTACTTAAATGTTACATTTTGGAATCTCTCAAAAGCTAGTGATTGCAATGTATTTGGAAGATTTATAAAAAAATGTTACTGAAATTACTACTTTTAAAACATACCCACAAGTTTTAAAAACTCTATATTTAAGGACGGAAAATTTAAAGAAAAAAGTAATATAAATATCCGAAATAAATCAGAATCCCAATTTGGTTGCTTATCATTGATGTGATCAAGCGCAATCCTTTGGCAATACTGCGCACCATAGTTCACTTCTACGCACCTATGCCATAATTTTGGCCGTAAAAAAACGCCTTTTTTGCATAAAGCGCGCCGTGGTGAGGAGCGGATTTCTGTGCGTCGTTTCTTAAAACAAACCTTATCCCACACCACCTTAAGTAATAATCATTGTTTAATTATATAAGCTTGAATTTTTTCAGGGCTTTCATATTGTTTTTTTCTGTATCACACATGTCTATAAAGTCACTCCACCAAATCAAAGCTTCTTTTCTGTGCTCTAAATACTGTGCACGATTATAAGCAGCGCGCACAGCATCACTATCTTTGTGTGATAAACACATTTCAACCACATCTCTATCAAATAAACATGTGCCATTTAATACTGTGGAAGCCAATGCCCTAAAACCATGTACTGTACTATCAATACCACAGCGATTAATTGCTGTATTTGGTGTGTCTTTATGAATATGTGTACTTAAATGATTATTTTGAAAAATATATTGAGATGATTTGAATTTCTTCATATCTTCAAGAATTTTCAATGATTGTTCGGTTAAATGAACGATATGAGCTCTTCTACTTTTCATTCTCTCAGCGGGTATTATCCAAACATTACCGTTAATTTCATCCCATGTAGCATATACAGCCTCGCTAATTCTGCACATAGTTCTTAATGTAAACTCGGTGCATTTTCGAACAATTAATGAACTTCTATCAGATGCAAAAAAGTCATTTAACATATATATTTTTGATGGATCTAGCGCCCTATGATTCTGTTTTTCACGTATGGTAAAAGCTGATGCAGTGACTGACGTAACAGGATTCATATCACATAATCCTCGTGCAATGGCGTAATCAAAGGTTAATTTAAGTGCTGATTTTGTTTTCTCTAATGTTTCTCCAGCACCACGCTTATCGATTGGTGCCAATGCTGCAACAATATCTTTAGGCCTAATTTTTGTGATATCTAAATTTTCAATTGTAGGAAAACAATCTTTTTTGACAGATGATAAGGCCCGATTTGCTGTTGATTCAACAACAAGCAATTTCCATTTATCAAACCACTCATAAAAAACCTGACCAAATGTCATGATATCTTTTTTAGAGATACTTTGATGATTCTCCAGATTCCCTTTAAGTTCATCACGTTTTTTTCTCGCAGCGGCTAAAGGGATGTGCTGCGCATCACCAATTGTGTAAGTTTTACGTTTTTTATTGAGATCATAATAATCTAACCGCCAAACTTTCTTACCTGTTGGATAAATTGTCAGTATTAACCCGCCACCATCATAAAGCTTGTAAGCTCTAGGCTTAGGCTGGGCTTCTTTAACTTGTTTGGAAGTAAGTGGAAGTATAATTTTCGCCATTTTGGAAGTAAAACCTTACAAATTTGGAAGTAGATACTCCAATCTTACTTCCATTTACTTCTATTTTAAACTAAATTTTTATATTCTTGGCTATTCTAGAAACTAAAAAAGCATAGTAGAACCCTGATTCTATCTATGCTTTACTATTATTGATTATTCTCTTCTATTATGAAAATGGCGCGCCCGAGAGGGATCGAACCTCTGGCCTTCAGTTTCGGAAACTGACACTCTATCCAACTGAGCTACGAGCGCAAAGCGTGGCTATTGTAGCGAAGTTTCTGCCATTTTCATAGATGTATTAATGGGCAGCAGAAAATTAGCGCTTCTTGCGCACCTCAATTTGTGTGCCATCATCAATGTGAATGTTCGGAATCTGTTTATACAATTGTAGTTGACCTGTGATGCACACATTTTTACCATTAAGCGACAGCAATGCATATACGCCGCCTGCAGCATCGACATTGCGCTGCCACACAACGCCATAAAAACTTTGGTTTGGATAAGGGACATCAAAATTGATGAACACCGCCTTATTCGTCACCGTCACTTGTTTGACTTCACCGCACACCGTTTGCGTTGCATGCATGTATTGATGCGCCTCGCGTGCCGTAATGTCCGCATAGGCAGCACTTAAAATCACCACCAATGCTGCGCCATACCCTAAAATCTTCATGCCATCCTCCTCAATGTTGGCTCATTCATCATTTTTTTGCCTAGCATATCACAAGAAAAATGCAGCTGTGCAATCGATATTACCTTGATATATAGCGTATAGTTCATCATTAAAATCGATGATTTAATCATTCACATAAATTGATTAATTAAAAATGAAATGATACGTTGAGCATCATCATTATTTAAGGCAAAGGTATGATTATGGCAACGAATCAACACCCCTTTCCTGTTATGGAAAATCCCGGCATTGCTTGCTTTTTAGCAATCATCGCGGGGATGATGAATGGCTTTACCTTCTATGAAGCGGGCGTATTTGGCACGGTGCAATCGGGCAATGTGATCATGATCGGGCACACATTGGCCACCGGCAACTGGGCGCATTTACGCATCGCTGCCATCACAGTATTGGCCTTTGGCTTGGGCTCAATGACCACCGTTTTCATTCAATATTTGGATTCAGTGCGACAAAAGATCAACTGGACATTTGTGATTTTACTGATAGAAGCGGCCATCCTTTGTCTATTGGCAACCGGCGTGCTGACGCCATATTTAAGCTTGGTTGGCATTTGCATCATCATCTCTTTTATCGCGGGGATGCAAGGCAATGGCTTTCATAAAATGCAAGGCATGCTCTATGGCAATATTGCCGTCACAATGGTGGCGCAATTGGCATTTAACCACTTCATGCGCTTTATTTGCGGCAATGGCGGCGCTTTTAAAACAGCGTGCCTCTTTTTTGCTGTGCTCTGTAGTTTTGCCCTTGGCGGGCTCTTTGGCACCTCATTGACGCACCACTTTCATGAGCATTCACTCTTTGTGCCGGCAGGATTGCTGATTTTATTGGCGCTCTATTTATATTTAAGTCCACGCAAAAAAGGCTACGCCATCGATCCCACATAAAAAAGCTTCGCAATGCGAAGCTTTTTATGGGTGATGATTTAGACAGATTCAGGCGGTGTGATGGCCTTTTCAGAGCTTGCCACCAACGTTGCTGCCGTCATGGAGCTGCTGACATTTGCACATGTGCGCGCCATGTCCACAAAGGCATCAATCCCGGCAAAAATCCCCACCACTTCCACAGGCAATCCCATGGTTAAAAAGAGCGCTGTGGCGATCAAAATGCCGCCGCCCGGAACGCCGGCTGTGCCAAGCGATACCAAAGGCGTCAAGGCAATGATGATGATCACTTGCGTCATGGTGACATCGCCCGTTGTGGCATTTAAGGCAAAGATCGCCAACAACACCGGCCAAACACCGGCACAACCGGCCATGCCAACGCTGGTGCCAAGTGAGCCCACAAAGCCTGCAATGTTGTCAGAAACGCCCACGCGCTTGGTTAAGCAATCAATATAAAGGGGCAATGTACCGGCGCTGCTTCTTGAGCTAAATGCCATGATTTGCGCAGGTAAAATGGCTTTAAAATATTTGATGGGATTTAATTTTGCAACAACGGCGATCAAAATGCCGCCCGTGATGAAAATATGGAAAAAGCACGCAATAAATGTCAGTGCAATCACCGTCAACAATGGTTTTAAAACAGAGGCATCACTCGTGGCCAAAGTGTTGGCCATCAATGGCATAATCGCATAGGGCAACAATTTAATGAGCACTTTAACAATTTGATAGATCACAATGTAAGCAGCATCAATGAACTCAATGAATGCGGCAACGTTGCGGCCACGCGTGCGCACAGCCACCAATGCAATGCCCACCATAATGGCAAAGAGCACCACAGGAATCACTTGCCCTGCTGCCATTGATTTAAAAAGATTATTAGAAAATAGATCCGTGATCACCTGCGTAATGGGCGGCACCGCTTTTTGGACATAATCTTCTGCACCCGTTAATGTACTGCCCTTGCCTAAATCAATGGACAATGCCAATACTGCGGCCACAATCGCCGCTAAAATCACTTGAAAGAGTAACCAAAAGAAGCTTTTTGAGCCGATCGATTGCAATGCCTGCACGGACTCCATTTTATTGATCGAACGGATCAAAGAGACCAATAATAACGGAATCACCATCATGGAGATGGTTTTGACATAAATGGTGCCAAAAACGGCAAAGTAGCTGGTGTCGCCGGGGAAAATTACGCCAAGCACGCCACCGATGATGAGTGCCACCATCGAAACCACGCCAAAATTTGTGCGCTTAGATAATACATATATGGCAGCAAAGCTCAATAAGCCGACAGCGAGCATCACAAAGCTCATGAGCTGCGTATGGTGAGTCATTTTTACATCCTTTTCTAAAATTTAAACAACAAGAAATGGAGTGCAAAAGACCCACGCGCAATCAGCCCGTACCACCTTCGGCACTCCGACATATCCCTAAACTAGGGATTAAATGGGTGCATCAAATGGAGAGGTGTCGAGTCAATCGCATGATAAATTCTGAAAAAATTAAGGCGCGTATCCTAACACCGAATGCCATGGAAAATCAAAATTTGTTATGCTCATTCTTTACCCGCAAAAGGAGATGGATGATGAATCAAGATGATTTAAAAAAACGTTTAACGCCCTTGCAATATCATGTGACACAAGAAAATGGCACAGAGCGCCCATTTACCAGCCATTACAATGATTTTGATCAAGCCGGCATTTATGTGGACATCATCAGCGGTGAGCCGCTCTTTTGTTCTTTAGATAAATTTGATGCCGGTTGCGGCTGGCCATCATTTAGCCGCCCGATTGAAACCCTCAAAGAGGTGCGCGACTTAAGCCATGGCATGATCCGCACAGAGGTGAGAAGCACACAATCCGATGCGCACCTTGGCCATGTATTTACCGATGGCCCAATGGATATGGGCGGTTTGCGTTATTGCATCAATGGCGCGGCACTGCGTTTTGTGCCTTTAGAAACCATGGCAGAAGAAGGCTATGGCGATTATTTAGCCCTTTTTAAAGTTTAAGCTGCTTTTTGACCTCTTCCACCAACACAGATTGATCCTGCTTACTGAAAAAGCTCATCAATTTGCCATGGCTGTTCATCAAGAAAAAGGGCTTGCTGCCAAAGCTGAACATGCTGAGGTTGCGTGGTTTGAAGCGAAAGCGCTCAACAAAATGTGGATGGGTGACGCGCGTTGGGTCCATCAATATGAGATTCTCATATTGCGCCATGGCTGGATAAGTGTGCGTTTCCCCCATCAATACAATCTGCAATTGATCGTGCCACACCGATTGTAGATGATTAATGTTTTTACTCAATTGCTCTGAATCTGTACTTAAATCCTGAAGATCCATGAATAATGTGGGTTTGCCCAATAGATCGCTCGTGGCATAGAATTTTTGCCCCATGCGCCACTCGATGTACGGCACTGAATCATGCACCACAAGCCCTTGCTGCCCCTCAAAAACAGAGGTGGATTCTGTAGTTAAATAATCAATGAGTTGATCAAGGCGATCACTCAATGCCTCTTTTGAGAGATTACGATACATTTGATGGGCGCTTTGCATGAGCCAACTCTCCGGATCTGAGATCCGCACAAACAGCGGCACATGGTTCACAATCTTCTCTAGGGCTGCCCGTTCAAAATAGAGTTTGGTCAGTGGCGGCAGATAAAATTGATTCAATTGTCGCAAGCGCTCTTTCATCTCATCTCTCCTCAAGTGCCCCCTTTAGGGCATCGATCACATAGGGCAAAGCATGTTGATTTTGTTGCACACAAGCTTCAGCGGCATTTTTCATGCGTCGGCGCACAGCGCGTGCTTCAATGAGTGTGGCCATTTGGGCATCTAATGTCTCTTGTGTGAGGATCTCAATGGCATCGTACGCTTTAAATAGGTTCACCATGTCCATAATGTTATCCACATACGGGCCTGTTGTGATCACTTTTTTAAGGCAAGCGGGCTCTAAAATATTATGTCCACCAATGGGCACAAAGCTGCCGCCCACCGTCACAATGTCTGAAACACCATACAGATAGAGCAACTCGCCAATGCTGTCAAAGAGCCACACATCATTATGATTGAACTCAAAATCCTCAAAGGCGGTTTCACTGCGTGCTTGGCACAAAAAGCCATAATCCTTAATGAGATTACGCACCGCTCTAAAACGCTCAGGGTGCCTTGGGGCAATGGCCAATTTTAAATGGGGATAGCGCTCTTTGAGGGTTTTAAAATGCTCTAAAATGAGCTTTTCTTCCCCTTCATGGCTGCTCGCTAAACACCACAACAGATAATTGTGTTTACCTTTGGTCAGTTGCGTCACTTGATAACTGAAATCTTCTGGCAAAATGGTGAAATATTTTAAATTCCCCATCACCGTCACATGTTTGGCCCCAATGGCGAAAAAACGTGCTTGATCCTCTGCCGTTTGCGCCATCACATGTACGGGCGCCAAAATTTTGGCGATGGTTTTGGGCATCTTTTGATACCCTTTTTGCGAGCGATCCGATAAACAAGCGCTGATGATGAACGTTTCAATCCCCAATCGATGGCATTGATTGAGCAGATTTGGCCAAATTTCCGTCTCCATGATCATTAAAGCCTTAGGGCGCACTTTTTTTAAAAAGCGGCGCACAAAAAAGCCAACATCATGGGGCAGAAAAGTGACCGAAACTTGATCGCCAAAGCTCTTTTCAATCTGCGCGCGCCCCGTTAATGTGGTCGTGGTGATCAAAATATTGCACGATGGCGACGTTTTTAATAATTCGCACACCAAAGGCGTCATTGCGCGCACTTCCCCTAAGGAAACAGCATGCAAAATCACATCATGCGGCTTGACTGCGCGGGAAAACCCTAAGCGCTCAAGGCAATAGCGTGCAGCTTTGCCAGATTTTTTATCTTTCAAATACCGAAATAATAAAACCCATGGCAGGATCACCCACCATAGGATTCTATACACTAAAAATAACATGTCCGATCAATGGCGCTTATAGAGATTTTAAACCTGCGTAATTTGGGTAATTCTTTTGTAAAATGCGTAAGCGATCATTGGCCATATTGTCTAAACCAAGGGCGCGATATGCTTTGACTTGAATGACCAATGCTTCTTGCACAGCCGGTGAGCCATCGTAATTGTCAATCACATATTGTGCTCGGTTCGCCGCCCCAACATACGCTTTACGCTGCATGTAGAAGTTGGCAATGTGAATTTCTGACTGCGCTAAAGTGTTGCGAAGATAAATGACGCGTTTTGCCGCATCTTCTGCATACACACTGTTTGGATATTTATCTAAAATCACCAAGAACGCTTCCATGGAATCAGTGAGCTGCTTTTGATCCACTTTTGTGTGATCTGGCGGTAAGAATTTATCGATGATCGAACGGGCTTTATCAAAGTTCACTAAGCCCTTCATGTACCATGCATAATCCACATGTGGGTGATTTGGGTAAAGTTTAATGAAGTTATCGGCCTCTTGTAAGGCTTCTTTATGATCACGATTGAGGTAATATGCATAAATTTTATTCAACTTAGCTTGTTCTGCATAACTGCCCTGTGGAAAGCGCGCCTCAATCACATCAAAACGCTCAATCGACTCTTTATAACTACCACCATCTAAACTTGATCGACCTTCCTGTAAAAGATCACTGCCTGACATCATACGATAACGATCTTCTTTTTTGGTACTTGAGCATCCAACAATCAACAACATTGTTGATAAAAGTACGCTACAATGCAAAACAGTTTTATTCATATTCAAATCCATGTGATTTAGTGTTTTAACAGAAATTTTAACCAGCCATTATACTCAAATTTATGCAATCGACAGAAACTTTTTCATTGACTATCCCTATGTCTGCCGCTGGCAACCGTTTAGATGTTGTTCTAAGTGAATTGTTACCGAATTATTCCCGCAGTAAAATCCAAGACGCCATCAAAAATGGTCAAACTTTGTTAGATGGTAAACCACCTAAAATCAAAGATAAAGTCTATGGCGGTGAAATCGTCTCCATCACATTGATTTTAGAGCAAGATTATTTAAATGATGCCAAAGCCGAAAACATCCCTTTAAACATTGTCTATGAAGATGACCACATCATGGTGATCAATAAGCCAGCGGGCTTAGTGGTGCACCCTGCAGCGGGCAACCCTGATGGCACCTTATTAAATGCCCTACTCTTTCACAATGAAAACGCGCATTTATTGCCGCGTGCGGGCATTGTGCACCGTTTAGATAAAGACACCACCGGCTTAATGGTGGTCTCTAAAAATTTAGATGCTTATTACCATTTAGTCGAGCAATTGAGTGATCACTCAATGGGCAGAACGTATCATGCCATTGCCACCGGCGAACTCATCTCTGGGCAAACCATTGATGTGCCCATTGGCCGCCACAAAGTGGATCGCAAAAAAATGAGCGCTCAAGCCATTGGCAAACCGGCCATCACCCATTATCGCGTGCTCGATCATTATCGTGGTCACACATTGGTAGAATGTAAGCTTGAAACCGGGCGCACCCATCAAATCCGTGTGCACATGAACTTCATTCATCATCCGCTCTTTGGCGATTCCACCTATGGTTGGCGTTTAAAATTGCCCCCTAAAATGGTGCCAGAACTCGCAGAAGAGTTGCGTCAATTTAAGCGTCAAGCGTTGCATGCGAAAAAACTTGAATTGACCCATCCACATACAGGTAAACGCATGCTCTTTGAATGCGATTATCCTGAAGACTTGGCAAAAATCATGCACGTTTTTGAAGAAGACTATCAACGTAACGAGGATTATTAGAGTCATGACCATCAAAACCATCAATGGATTACCTGTGATCGAACCGAATTGGTCCGTTCCAGCTCATATTAAAGCTTACTCAACCACACGTTTGGGCGGTTTTAGCAGTGCGCCCATTGATGGTTTAAACTTAGCGCTGAGCGTTGAGGATGATCGCGATGATGTGATCAAGAACAGAGCGCGCCTGATGGATGCGCTCAATTTGCCTGAGCCGCCGCGCTGGATCTCTCAAACCCATAGCACCATTGTCCATGATGCAAGTGCTTTAGAGGCGATTTGTGAGGGCGATGCCATTTTTACCACAACGCCCAATCAAGTGTGTGCCATTTTAACGGCGGACTGTTTGCCCATCATTTTAACCAATGAAGCGGGAACATTTGTCTCAGCCATTCATGCTGGCTGGCGCGGTTTACTCAACGGCATCATTGAAAATACGTTATCGGCTTGTCATCACATGGATAACACAACCATCGCATGGTTGGCACCGGCCATTTCCCAAAAAGCCTTTGAAGTGGGCCCTGAAGTGCGTGAAGCCTTTATGGAGAGCAATCCTCAATATGCCGATTGCTTCATCGACAGTGAACGCACTCACCATTTTTATGCGGATCTTTACAGCATTGCCCGCAAAAAACTCACAGATTTTGGCCTCAAAGCCCACAACATCTTTGGCGGTGATTACTGCACACACAGCTCGCCGGATCTCTTTTTCTCCTATCGCAGAGATGGCAAAGCCTCAGGCCGCCAAGCCACACTCATCTGGATGGATGTTTAACCGCATGCCCAATCGTAGAGCACGCGGGTAAAATCACGCTGCTCTAGCGCTTTTGGCGTCATGAAAAATTGAATGGAACCACAATCGCCGATCAACACATCGCCAACACTGTCAATTTGTAACAATAAAAACTGTTGGTTGTCTTCGGGATTACGAGGATCAAACTGCGTAAAATTGGGATATCCACCGACGGCGTGGCCTTGGTTGGCAGCACTCACCGCATCATAAATCGCCATCATCACTGATTCTTCTGTATCCTCATCGTCTAACGATTCGCGATAATGCTCAAGCGCCGCTTTAAAGCTTTCCACCGCTGGTCGATCAAATGATTCTGATTCCAATTCATAAAGTGTTTCTTTCATGCTGGCCGTTAAACCCACTGATTGATCAATGCTCAACACGCCATAATCTTCTACTTTGTCTGCCTGAATGCGCGCTTGCAAATCCTCAAAATGTGCTTGCGTCAATGCAGATTCTGGCAAAATCTCAGCAAAATAGTGCACGGTGCTGCCATTCCCGTTGCCGGTTTTTTCTAAATCTAAACCCATTAAGTCGTCGGTGATGTCATAAAAAAAGCTAAGGATGCCAGACTTTGGCAAATGTTTTAAAGCAGCATCTTGTTCGCATGCGTGTAAAAGCACAGCATCTTTAAAGATGCAAGATAAATTCAGTTGCGCCAATAAGGCTAAGGGCACACCATCATCATTCGTTGGATACGGCATATCTTTCGGGAAATACGGCACGCCGCCGATTTTTGAAGCAAACAAATCCTGATGCACAGCATCCTCTGTGGGTGTCAAAGCAATCGCTGGCGCTGCCGTTTTTGCCAATAATGCTGCCAATTCCTTAGGGATCATTACCAAACCTCCAATGAAGAAAAGCTTAGTATGGCATTTTTTGTACAAAAATAAACCGTGCCACAGTTGCCGGCCATTTCTTTCAGAATTTTTTCTGAAAACCGTGTAAAATCGCCTCTGTTTTTAACTATCCTTAGTTTATCTATCTAATTTTATGACAACTGAATTACCATCTACTTCTAAAACTTTTTACATCCAAACGCAAGGCTGCCAAATGAATGAGTACGACTCAGACAAAATGGCCGATAGCTTAAAAGCGTTCTGTCAGCTTGAAAAAACCACTGATGTGGAAAAAGCGGACGTGATCATTTTAAACACCTGCTCCATTCGCGAAAAAGCCCAAGAGAAAGTATTCTCTGAGTTAGGCCGCTGGCGCGAACTCAAAGCTGCCAACCCAAACATTGTGATTTGTGTGGGCGGCTGTGTCGCGAGCCAAGAAGGTGAATTGATCCGTAAACGTGCGCCTTATGTTGACATTGTGTTTGGCCCACAAACCCTACACCGTTTGCCAAAAATGCTCCACGATGTGTGGAAAGGCAATGGCGCGCAAGTGGACGTCTCTTTCCCTGAGATCGAGAAATTTGACCACTTACCAGAACCTCGTGCTGAAGGACCCTCTGCGTTTGTGTCCATCATGGAAGGCTGTAACAAATATTGTTCATTTTGTATCGTGCCTTATACACGTGGCGAAGAGATCTCTCGCCCTGTGATGGATGTGATCGGTGAGATCGCCATTTTAGCAGAACAAGGCGTGAAAGAGATCAATCTACTTGGTCAAAACGTGAACGATTACCAAGGCGAAATGCCTGATGGCTCCATTTGTGACTTAGCGTTATTGATCGAATACGTAGCAAAAGTTGATGGCATTGACCGCATTCGCTTTACCACATCGCACCCGATTGCCTTCTCTGACCGTTTGATTGAAGTCTATGGCCGCGTGCCTGAATTGGTGTCCCATTTACACTTACCGATTCAATCGGGCTCTGATAAGATTTTGATGGCCATGAAACGTAACCACACGGCGCTTGAGTACAAATCAAAAATCCGTAAGTTACAAAAAGTGCGTCCTGATATTTCATTGTCCACAGACATCATCGTTGGCTTCCCTGGCGAAACGGCTGAAGATTTTGAAAAAACCATGGATTTGGTCAAAGAGTTGAACTACGACATGTCCTTTAGCTTCATCTATTCACCGCGCCCAGGTACGCCGGCAGCATCTTTGCCTGACAATGTGTCCATGGAAGAGAAAAAAGAGCGTTTAGCGCGCCTTCAAGCTCAAATCACGTCACAAGTCAACGCCATTTCACAAAGCATGGTGGGCACAAAACAGCGTATTTTAGTGAGCCGCCCTTCTCGACACGATCCTGAAGTTTTAGCTGGCCGCACTGAAAATAACCGCGTTGTGAACTTCATCGGACCAAAAGAGTTGATTGGTCAGTTCTGTGATGTCATCATTACAGAAGCATTACCAAACTCATTGCGTGGCCGTTTGGTTCTAGAATAATCAAAAAAGGAAGGAATTTATGAAAACTCAACCCGTATCTTACCAATTGATCAGCGAAGACATCGCTGCGTTAGAAACCGATGTATTGGTGGTGAACTGCTATGAAGATGAGCTCTCACCCGATGCTAAAGCACTCGATGCAGCCATGGATGGCTTATTGCAGTCTTTATTAGATTCAGGCGAAATCACTGGGAAAGCGGGTTCAGTTTTCCCAATCTTTCAACCAAAAAACATCAAAGCCCGTTATTTATTGGTGGTGGGCTTTGGTGCACGCGCAAAAGCTTCCGTGGTGACGTTAAGCAAAGCTGTGGATGCTGCAACGCAATGGGTGAAAAAAATGCCCGCGGAAACCATCACATTCTCCATTTTGAGCAATTGTGGTAAAAAAGCGTACACCATCCCCAAAATCATCGAAACGGTTGCGCATGCAACCTACACATTTAATCAATACAAAAGTAAAAAAGATGAGCAAAATGCACAAGTCTATGCCATCAATGTTGCTGCGTTAACTGAAGAGATTAAAGAAGCGTTTGATTATGGTTTAGCCCTTAAAAAAGGCGTTTTGCTCACAAAAGATCTTGGCAACACACCGGCTAATCACTTAACGCCCACAGATTTATCGGACATTGCGGACAATTTAGCCCGTGAATATGATGATTTGCACTGTAAAATCCTCAATGACAGCGACATCAAGCGCTTAGGCATGGGCGCGATTGTGGCTGTATCTCAAGGCAGCGCAGAAGCGCCTAACTTCATCGTCTTAGAATATCATGGCGCCCAAAGCCGTGAAGAAGCACCGATTGTATTGGTGGGCAAAGGCGTGACGTTTGACTCAGGTGGCATCTCCTTAAAACCAGGCGCTGGCATGGATGAGATGAAGTATGACATGTGCGGTGCTGCAAGCGTACTTGGCACCATGAAAGCGGTGGCTGAACTGGCGTTGCCTTTAAACATCGTGGCATTGGTACCGGCAGTTGAAAACATGCCTTCTGGCACCGCCATTAAACCTGGCGATGTGGTGACATCGATGTCCGGTCAAACCATCGAAATTTTAAACACAGATGCCGAAGGCCGCCTCATTTTATGTGATGCTTTAACCTATGCTGAGCAATATGAACCTAAAGCCGTCATTGATGTGGCCACATTAACGGGCGCCATCATCGTGGCCCTTGGTCATGAACCGACAGGTTTATTTGCCAACAATCAAGATTTGGCCGATGCATTGATGGCATCTGGCGAAGCCACCCGTGACCGTGTGTGGCAATTGCCCATGTGGGATGAGTATCAAAGTCAATTAGACAGCCCATTTGCAGACATTGCCAACATTGGCGGTGGCCGTGCAGGTGGCTCAATCACAGCGGCATGCTTTTTATCCCGCTTTACAGAAAAATATGCGTGGGCCCATTTAGACATTGCGGGCACTGCTTGGACATCAGGTGCGAATAAAGGTGCAACGGGTCGCCCTGTTGGCCTATTACTCGATTATCTGAAAAAGCAATCTTTGGCATAAGATAGACGTAGATCAAGCGAAAAGATATACATTAAATTAAAATTATGTAACTATAGATGACTATAGTTACTCCGTTTGTTTTTATTACCCATTAGATAATCAAGGAGAAAATAATGGCTATTCGTGTTGGCATTAATGGTTTTGGACGTATTGGTCGCTTTGTGATGCGCTTAGCACTTGAGCGTAATGACATCGAAATTGTTGGTATCAATGACTTAATTGACGTTGATTACATGGCTTACATGTTGAAATATGACTCAACACACGGTCGTTTTAAAGGCACAGTGGATGTTAAAGATGGTCAATTGATCGTTAATGGTAAAGCCATTCGTGTGACTTCTGAGAAAGATCCTGCAAACCTCAAATGGGGTGACATCAACGTTGACGTTGTTGTAGAAGGTACAGGCATCTTCTTAACTGATGAAAAAGCACGTAAACACATCGAAGCGGGCGCGAAAAAAGTTGTCTTAACGGGCCCTTCTAAAGATGATACGCCAATGTTTGTGATGGGTGTCAACCATGAAACTTATGCAGGTCAAGACATCGTTTCAAACGCATCTTGTACCACAAACTGTTTAGCACCTGTGGCTAAAGTATTGAATGATAACTGGGGCATCACTGAAGGTTTAATGACCACAGTACATGCAACAACAGCAACACAAAAAACTGTGGATGCACCTTCTTCTAAAGATTGGCGCGGTGGTCGTGGCGCTGCTCAAAACATCATTCCATCATCAACAGGTGCCGCTAAAGCTGTGGGCAAAGTGATTCCTGAGTTAAATGGTAAATTAACTGGTATGTCTTTCCGCGTGCCAACACCGGACGTTTCTGTGGTTGACTTAACTGTGAACTTAGCAAAACCTGCCACATATGCTGAAATCTGTGAAAAAATGAAAGCAGAATCAGAAGGTGCATTAAAAGGCATTTTAGGCTACACAGAAGATGCGGTTGTTTCTACTGATTTCTTAGGTGAAACCTGCACATCTGTATTTGATGCAAAAGCTGGCATCGCATTGACAGACAAATTCGTAAAAATCGTTGCTTGGTACGATAACGAAATTGGCTACTCTGCAAAAGTATTAGATCTCGTTGCACACATCTCTAAATAACTCTAAGAGACGACGCTGATCAAAAAAAGCCTTGATATAATTGTTTATCAAGGCTTTTTCTACAATAATGGGTTATACTCAATCAACAATAATCATTCGTACCGACATAAGGAGTCACAATATGTATAAAAAAATCTTATTGGCCATTGATGGTTCTGAAAACTCTCTTCGTGCCGCGGCGGAAGCTGCAAAACTTGCAAAAGCAGATGCCGATGCAGTTGTGGAAATTGTCTATGTCACTGTCCCACCAAAAACAGCGCGTGAAATTTTATTAGAACCTTCTAAAGAAGAACAAGAAAAAGTACGCAATGCAAAAATCCAACCGGTTGAAAAAATCTTAGATGATGCGGCTGTGCAACACAAAACCAGCATCATTACAGGTGAAGCGGCGCCTGCCATTGTGCAACACTCTAAAACAATGGGCGCAGACATCATTGTCATCGGTAGCCGCGGTTTGAATGCCGTTCAAAAATTTGTGCTCGGCGGCGTGAGCAATGATGTGGTGCAAAAAGCCACAGTGCCTGTTTTATTGGTTAAATAATTAAAATCATCAGACTCAAAAAAGCCCATCATTGATGGGCTTTTTTATCATTAATCCACCAAATATTCGCGGATCTCTTTGAGTGCTTTCATCTGAATGCGGCGCACTTTCTCACTCGTTGTGCCTAAAAGCTCACCCACTTCTGCATAGGTTTTGGGTACATCATCATCTAAGCCAAAACGCTCAATGATCACGCGGCGTGACATCTCATCTAAATGGGTTAAACCTGTTTCTAATGCGGACATCAAACAATCTTCCTCCATCATTCCTAGGGCATCATCTGAGCGATGATCACTTGAGAGCATGTCTAATAAAGAGCCCTGCTCATCATTCACTTCCATATCTAATGAAAGAATCATCTCATTTTCAATCAGAAGATCTTCCACCTCTTTGACACTCTTTTGTGCCACTTGTGCAATCTCTGCATAAGTGGGCTCACGATTGAGGGTTTTCCCTAAATCACGTTGAATCTTTAAAATACGATTAATGGCTTTGTGTAAATGAATCGGCAAACGCACCGCGCGCCCCGTATTCATAATGTCACGCTCAATGGCATGACGAATCCACCACACTGCATAGGTAGAAAAGCGGTAATTCATCTCAGGGTCAAACTTCTCCACCGCCTGCATCAATCCCATATTGCCTTCAGCAATGAGATCGCTCAATGGAATGTCACGATTGGCATAGCGTTTTGCAATTGCGATCACAAGACGCAGATTACTTTCGATCATCTCTTGACGCGCCGCTTGATCCCCAGCTTTAATGCGATGGGCCAATGCTTTTTCTTCATCAGCCGTTAATAATGTACGACTTGAGAGATCACTGAAATACATGCTTAAGGAATCAGAAATATCAATATTACTGTGTTTATCATGATTTGTGACAATATTTGTAAACTCATCTTTATCGCGGATGAGGTCAGAACCTTCTACGGATTCTTGATCCCACTCACCGAGTAAACCTTCCTTATTCATTGACAACCCTTATTGATTGATATTTCTTTACTAAAATAGTTTGTGTAACTCATTAATTTGTCTGTATGATTTGACGCCGACAATCATATAGACAATGGCATGATTGATAAAATAAAAAACCCTTATCATCATCTTTTAAAAAGATTATAATGAAACGTTCTATCTGTATGCCTTCATTACCAATGCGATCAATTATATATTTTTGTTAGGAAATATCAACAAAATAAATGATTTTGACTGTTTTACTGACAGCTCTAATGGGTAAAATTCACTATTTATCAATGAGATTGATAAAAATTATCACCACCATTGTTAAAATAAGTAAATTTAGTCCTATATGAGAAATGTAAAGATTGCGAATGATTCACATCTAAAATTCAGTGATTTTGCGCAATATTTATTCAATACTTGGGTGAATGTAAATGGCAAAACCATCTTCATCCAACGAATGACAACGCCGCCAAGTCGGCGCATATGTTTGAATGTACTGCGCTGCTTTGTGATCCGGCGCTGTTTCATACCGCACTTTTGCTCTGCACTCAAGCTGCCAATTGACGGAAGGCGTCACGGAAATGGCACCTTCTTGCGCCACTTGATGACTCAAATACTCAGCAATGATTGTTGGCAATTCATCGGTAGATAACGTCACCACCGCATGTTCGCCACTGCCGGGGAATTTGCCTGCATAAGCGCGATATTGATTGGTGATGAGGAAAAACTCATCATTATCTTTGATCGGTGCACCCTGATGCGTCAAGTCCACAATGCGCTGCGCGGCATCATTCACCAAGCGACATTCTCCATTGTATCGACGAGGCTGCTGCACATCGACGGTGTATTCAATGCCTTTGATCACATCGCGATTGTATCCACGGTGCTTTGACCAGTTGATCAGCGGCTGCGCGGTGCCATGCAGTTGATCATCAATGGCAAAATAGATGCTGTTTGCGCATTCGAGCCATTCACGCAGATCACGCCCATTGATGCGCAAAATGGCCAGCTGATTGTTAAAAGGATATAAATCCGCCACATTTTTAAAAGTTAAAATGCCAGGCTCAATCCATGTGAAATCATGTGGGGCATTTTTACGTCCGCCCACTTTAAATGCCGGCACAGCACTCAATAAAGGGCGCGGTTCGACATCAAGCGATGCCAACAATTTTTCCCCGTACCAAAATTGCGCGCGGGCAACCAGCTCTATGCACGCATCATCTTTAACCAAGCTCATTGCACTTGAAAATTGCGTCACATTATGGCCAATCGGATCATTCATGCGCGCCAGCGTTAATTTGTGTTCACGTGCCACCAATGGAAAGAGCGAATGAGTCTCATCCCCTTGCCCATCATTATCTATCATATCAGGTGCAATATGATCCACATGCCAACCACTCTCATCATGAGAAAGCGCCACATTAAAACATCCCAAATATTGCCCAAAAGCCCCTGGCATCACCACAGGCACTGCACGGCTGCCAATTGTTTCAGCCATCACGCCATGAGCATGCCCTGCCACAATGGCATCCACGCCCTCAATCTCTGCAATGTAAGCGGCACTGTTTTCTGCCCCCGTTTGATAAGGACGTTCACTGATGCCAGAATGGGACAATGCAATGATCAAATCTGCGCCTTTGGCTTTCATCTCTGTCACATAATGGGCAATGGCAGCTGTGATGTCTTTGACCACTAAACGCTCATGCGGATCTTCTGACAAGACTTTATGATTCCACAGCATCACTTGAGGCGGCAGAGCACCAATGACACCAATGGTGATCGGTTGCGACTCACCATTGTCTAGGATGATTGATCGATTTAATAATAAATAGGGTGCAAGCCAAGGCGTGCCCGCTGCTGTTTCAATGTTCGCACTCGTGACAGGATGGTGCCAATCTTCAATCGCTTTATGAAGATACGCCAAACCAAAATCGAATTCGTGATTGCCAAGGGTGGCGCCATCATATTGAAGGGCGTTCATCAACGTGACCATCGGATGCTGATGCGCCATGGCATCATCGCGAAGATAATTACCAATGGGATTGCCCTGCAGGCAATCCCCATTGTCTAATAACAGTGTATTTGGCTCTGTGCGGCGGATTTCGCCGATCACATCCGCAAGCCCCATCAACCCAACATCAAGAAGCGACTGATCACGATAATAATCATAATTCGTGACATGTGCATGTAAATCCGTGGTGGCTAAAATGCAAAGTTTCGCTCGCTGAAGGGTCATGTCACTGTCGTTATCCTTGCTCACTCAATGAAGAGAGCATGTCCGCTTGATGCTCTTGAATGAGTGGATTGATCACTTGATCTAAATCGCCGCCCATGATGTCCTCTAATTTATAAAGGGTCAAGTTAATGCGATGATCGGTAATGCGACCTTGCGGATAGTTATATGTGCGAATGCGCTCTGAGCGATCACCTGAACCCACAAGACTTCTGCGATTTTCACTCATGGCTTTTTGCTCTTTCTCACGCTCTGCTTCCAATAAACGTGAGGCCAATAAGCTCATGGCACGCGCACGGTTTTTGTGCTGAGAACGCTCATCTTGACACTCCACAACAGTACCTGTCGGTAAATGCGTAATACGGATGGCAGAATCCGTTTTATTCACGTGCTGACCACCGGCGCCCGATGCACGGAACGTATCCACTTTTAAATCAGCAGGATTGATGTTCACCACTTCTGTTTCTGGCACTTCTGGCAAAATGGCCACAGTGGCCGCCGATGTATGCACGCGACCTTGTGATTCTGTCTCTGGCACACGTTGTACACGGTGCGCACCGGATTCAAACTTCAAGCGCGAATACGCGCCATGACCAATCACACGCGCAATGATCTCTTTAAAGCCACCATGTTCACCGCGGTTTTCAGAGACAATTTCCACCTGCCAGCGCAATGTTTCTGCATAACGTGCATACATATTGAATAAGTCACCGGCAAAAATCGCCGCTTCATCGCCGCCCGTTCCGGCACGAATCTCTAAGAAGATGTTGCTGTCATCGTTTGGATCTTTCGGTAAGAGCAGAATTTGTAATTTCTTTTCTAACGCTGCTTGCTGCTCTTGCAAAATGGGCAATTCTTCTTTTGCCATCTCTTTGAGCTCGGCATCATTGCTCTCTAGCATCTCTTTCGCTTCAGTGAGGTTAAACTCATTGGTTTTCCATGCAGTGAATTCTTCCACAACAGGCGTCAATTGAGCATACTCTTGCGAGAGCTCACGGAATTTATTTTGATCGGTGATGATTTCAGGTTCAGAGAGTAAGACACCCACTTCTTGATGACGCTCAATCAACTGATCTAACTTACGGATAATCGATGGATTCATAAAATTTTACTATATTCTTCTAGAAGAGATAAAATAGCCATTATCGCAGAATATTTACAATTCGTGTACCCGATAGGACAAAATTTATGAAATGGCTTCACGCTCTCATCGCCTTTTTGGCAGGCTTGGTTTTTTATTTAAGTTACAATTTGTGGTTTCAAGAGGATCAAGGTTATGCCTCGCTAGAAAAACTGGCCGCACAGATCGAAACCGTCAATCAACAAAATAAACTGCTTGAAGCGCGCAACACAGCCCTTGAAGTCAAGATCAAAAGCCTAAAAACAGATGTCCAAGCCCAAGAAGAGCTCGCTCGCCATAAACTTGGCCTCATTCAAGAGGATGAAACTTTCTATCAAATCCTGCCAAGTGAAGAGGAGCATCGCCATTATGACTAAACTCAATCAATCGATCATTGTGGGCATTGCCTGCTGCTTTGTGGTGGCTGTGGGCGCTCATATTTTGGGCGTCCGATTCCCACTCATTGGCGGGGCGGTGTTTGGGATTACCCTTGGCATCATTCTCAATGCATTATTTGCCAAAACCTCTGAAAAAATCAGCAAAGGCAGCAGCTTTGCCGGCAAAAAAATGCTCCATTACGCGATCATTCTCTTGGGCTTTGAGATGAGCATTCAAGAAGTCTTGAATGTGGGATTAAATTCATTGTGGATCATGCTCTTTACCTTAGCGGCCACCTTCATCACCGCCATCATTGTAGCCAAAATGCTGAAAATTGATTTTGTCACCGGCACATTAATTGGCGTTGGCACCAGCATTTGTGGTGGATCTGCCATTGCGGCCACAGCGCCTGTGGTGCGCGCAGATAGCCAACAGATCGCCTATGCCATTGCCACCATCTTTTTATTCAACATCGCCGCTGTTTTTATCTTCCCTGCCCTCGGCCATCTTTTTCATATGAATGATGAAGCCTTTGGTTTATGGGCCGGCACTGCCATCAATGATACATCCTCTGTCTTAGCCGCCGCTTATTCCTACAGTGATGCATCCGGCAGCCTTGCCACCATTGTTAAACTAACGCGCACATTAATGATCGTTCCCATCACATTTTTTCTCTCTTTATATATGGCCAAAGCAAAAAGTGCCGGCGATGATTATGAATTTAAACTCACCAAAGCGGTGCCTTACTTCATCACAGGCTTTATCATCACCACCTTGATCAATTCTCTGAACATCATCCCGCATGAGATCACCCATGGTTTGGCACAATTTGGTAAATTTTTAATCATTGTGGCGCTTGTGGGCATTGGGCTCAACACAGATTTAATGAAATTGCTGAAAAATGGGCTTCGTCCCATTATAATGGGCGCCATTTGTTGGGCGGTGCTCTCTGTCACGGCACTCATCGTACTCTACAGCATGGGGCATTTAGCCTAACCCGACGCAGCAATAAAGGACACAATTAACATTATGGCGACTCAGCTCAAGCGCGGATTGACGCCGCGCCACGTTTTATTCATTGGCTTAGGTTCTGCCGTGGGCACCGGTCTATTTTATGGTTCAGCAAATGCCATTGAATTGGCAGGACCTGCCGTTCTCATCGCCTATTTTTTATCTGGCATCGCCGTCTTTATGGTGATGCGCGCTTTAGGCGAGATGATCATGCATCATCCAATGCCGGGCGCTTTTGGGGCATATGCCACCAAATATTTAGGCCCCCTTGCAGGCTTCATCACAGGTTGGACCTATGTGTTTGAAATGGCGCTTGTGTGCATCGCAGATGTCACCGCCTTTGCCATCTACATGGGTTTATGGTATCCCGATGTGGCGCCATGGATTTGGGCATTGGCCATCACTTTAATTTTATGTGGCATTAACCTATGCGCGGTTAAAATGTTTGGCGAGCTTGGTTTTTGGCTCTCTTTGATCAAAGTCATCTCCATCATCGCCATGATCATTGCAGGTGGTTACATCCTCATGAGCCACATGCACTTAAATGTGCCCCTTGAATTCACCCCAAGCCTCAGCAATCTTTGGAGCCACGATGGCTTTGCCCCTTTTGGTATTACAGGCATCATCATTTCACTCTCAGTGGTGGTGTTCTCCTTTGGTGGCGTTGAAACGTTGGGGCTGACAGCATTAGAAGCAGAAAACCCTGAAAAAACCATTCCGATGTCCATCAATGTAGTGCCAGTGCAAATTTTACTCTTTTACTTTTTAGCCCTCCTTGTGCTCATGGCGCTTTTCCCGTGGAATCACATTGGCTTAGGTGCCAGCCCATTTGTCACCATTTTTAAAAGCCTTGGCATTGATTATGCTGCAAATTTACTCAATATTGTGGTGATCACGGCGGCGATCTCTGCCATCAACAGTGACATCTTTGGTGCCGGCCGCATGATGCACGGGCTCAGTGAGCAAGGTCAAGCCCCCAAAGCATTGAGCACACTCTCTAAAAGTGGCGTCCCCATTGTGGCGATCGCCATCATGTTTATGGTGATGATCATCGGCGTTGTGCTCAACTACTTTTTCCATGATGGGCTCTTTTTGGTGATTGCCGCAATGGCCACCTTTGCCACCGTTTGGGTGTGGCTGACTGTCCTCATCTCCCAAGTGGGCATGCGTCGACAATTGAGTAAAACCCAAATTGCCAACCTTAAATTCCCTGTGCCCTTTTGGCCGATTGGGCCTGCCCTTGCCATTGCCTTTATGCTCTTTGTGGTGGGTGTGCTGGGTTATTATGCCCCCGTTCGCAATGCCTTATATGCCGGCATCATTTGGCTTGTGGTGTTAACTGTTTGTTACTATGTATGGATCAAGCCCAATGCAAAAAATCGCCTTTAATGACCTTCAGGAACAGCCTTGGAAAAATGGCCTTGGAACCACTCGCGAGGTGATGATTCATCCACCACATGCATCTATGGACGACTTCATATGGCGCTTGAGTATGGCATCGGTTGAACACACAGGGCCTTTTTCTCATTTCCCGCATCGCCAGCGCAGTTTAGCGTTGGTGACCGGTCAATCGATCGAGCTCTCTATTAATGGCGCATTGCACACGTTAACGCCCACGGGGCAACCCATCACATTTAGTGGTGACAGCAACACCATCATGACCCATTGCACAATGCCCGCTTTAGATTGTGGCATCATTACCGATACACGCTTGGCCGCGCATTCCATGGTGCGCATGGATTTTACTGATCAAGAATATCAGCGATCTTCTTTGACCACTTGCATCATTGCACTGGCGGCCTGCTCAATCAATGGACAAGTGCTTGAACCCTTGGATACACTATTTTTCTCAGATCATGATGCCATGCACTTAATATTTAAGGCTCAATTTTCAATGGCTTCCTGCCTGATTGTCGAGATTGACCTCAAATAGCCCTTGACACTTTTTATCTGAAATGGTTTGATACTTTTCAGTTCAACAATGTTACTAAAGTAAACTTAAACATGACCCACCCATCCGCGTTAATGATGATGCTTTAGAGAGTTACTCACTTGAGTGGCTCTCGAACCTTACTGTAGAGTCACTCTAACGCTCATCTTTACCCGAAAATTGATCAACCAGAGTGACGACACTCTGGTTTTTTTATGGATGAAATAAAAGGAGAACAACCATGCCCGTGATTATTCCGGAAAATTTACCCGCTTCACAAATTCTCAAAGATCATGGCA
The DNA here is from genome assembly GCF_002252155.1 of Wohlfahrtiimonas sp. G9077. Taxonomy (GTDB): domain Bacteria; phylum Pseudomonadota; class Gammaproteobacteria; order Cardiobacteriales; family Wohlfahrtiimonadaceae; genus Wohlfahrtiimonas. The sequence continues at coordinate 107,951 of NZ_NEFD01000001.1, read as the reverse complement.
TCTTTGTGATGAATCCAGAACGCGCCAATACGCAGGACATTCGCCCTGTGCGCATCTGTATTTTGAACTTAATGCCTGACAAAATCACTGCAGAAACTCAATTGCTGAGTAAACTCAGTAACGGTATTTTACAAGTGGACATCACACTGCTTGCCATCGAAAACCACACTTCAAAAAACACCAAGCAAGTGCATTTAGATGAGTTTTACCGATTTTTCAGCGACATTGAAGATGAATATTTCGATGGCATGATCATCACAGGCGCTCCCATTGAGCTCTTAGATTTTAAAGAAGTGACGTATTGGGATGAATTGACCAAGATCTTTGAATGGAGTAAAACCCATGTCTTTGCTTCCCTCTTTATCTGTTGGGGCAGCCAAGCGGCTTTGAAGTATTTTTATGACATTGAGAAAAACATCTTTAAAGAAAAATTAACGGGTGTCTTTGAACACATCAAAGAAAAGCCGGACTCAAAACTGCTCATCGGCATCGATGATCTATTTTATGTGCCTCAATCACGCAATACAGAGAGCGACCCGATTGCCACGCGCAATCATCCTGAATTGGAAGTGATTGCCAGCTCTGAAGTCTCTGGCATTCATTTAGTGGCCTCAAAAAATGGGCGCCAAGTCTTTATGAGTGGTCATCCTGAATATGGTAAAGAGACGCTCTTAAAAGAGTATCAACGTGACTCTGCCCTAGGCATGATGACCATTCCGAGCAACTACTTTAAAAACGATGATCCGAATGAGGCCATTCAAACCCGTTGGATGAGTGCATCAAGCATTTTCTTCCAAAATTGGCTCAATTATTTTGTCTATCAAGAGACAGATTATGACTTTACGTCAAAAAAATCGTAAATCATCCTGATTAAATGTATAAATTATGGATCAGAAATCATTTTCTGATCTATAATCATTCATCCCTTTTGAGACAATGCAGAATGAATGATTATGAATAAGATTTTTTCGGTTGCCCTGGTATCCCTTTTAACGGTGGGTTGCGCAAGTACACAGACACAAAAAAGCGCCCCAATTGTTGCTCAAGCAAGCGTTGCCACAAGCGCTCAACCTAAAGCAAAACCTGTCGCGAGAACAAATGTGACGGTCAGCGCCGCACCCGCAGCCTTAAGAGACAGCCACGTTGTCACCACGGCACTGCAAAATCAATTAAAACAATGGAAAGGCACGCCCTATAAATTAGGCGGTAACTCTTTAAATGGCATCGATTGCTCTGCCTTTGTGCAGCGCACCTTTACAGATAAATTTGCCATCGCCATTCCACGCACCACAGTGGCACAAAAAAATGTTGGCATCCAGATTGCTAAAGAGGATTTAAAACCGGGCGATTTGATTTTCTTTAAAACCAATTGGGGACAAAATCGCACAGGATTGCATGTGGGCATCTACAACGGCAACAATCAATTCATCCATGCATCGACGTCAAAAGGCGTGATGACTTCTTCGTTGAATGACAAATATTGGAAGCAGCGCTTTTATCAAGCCCGCCGCGTGCAACAAAGCAAAAGCACGCAAGTGGCACTCAATACATAGTCACAATAAAAAAGCAGCAAACGCTGCTTTTTTTAATGCTTAAAAACTGATGTGCTCTTCAATGTGCACATTAATGAGCTGATAATCATAATCAAAACTCAAAATGGCACGATTGCGCCATAAAAGCTCTAAATCGTCGGTATAGAGCTCAATTTTATCTGAATGCATCACAATTGCATCGAGGGAGACAAAGTCAAAAAACTCCTCGAGCGTGTATTCTGCTTCCCCTTCGCTGAGCCAATCGCGATTTTTTAAGGTCAATAATGCCTCTAAACCTTCAATAAATGCATCTTCAAAGGCATCACTTTCTAAAAATGCCAATAAGCGATCGCCCAAAGCTTCTACGGCTAACGCATCGCCCACTAAATTGATTTTAAGGGGCATGTCTGACAATTCAATGCTGCCGGCATAACCTTGTAAAGCCGCTTCATAAGTCAATTCACCCAATACAGGATGTATCAATGTTGTTTGTTCCATCATTATCTTTCTCTTTCAGGGTGATGACCCCAGTTTAATTTTGCACGTAAAATTTCAAAATAGTTGTAGTTTTCAGGATGCACCAAAGTGATTTTTGAGGCATTGCTGATGAGTTCAAGCTCATCGCCTTTATCAAAATCAAACACCACTTGCCCATCGCAACTGACGCTCACCGCATGACGCACGCTCTCTTTGAGTGCCACTTTAATTTTTAAATTCGTGGGCAATACAATCGGGCGATGACTAAAAGTATGTGGGGAGATCGGCACCACAAGCACCGCAGACAAAGATGGATAGACCAAAGGACCGCCTGATGACAACGCATATGCCGTTGAGCCTGTGGGCGTTGCAAAAATCACACCATCGGCCCAATAGCTGGTTAAATATTTATCATCCACAAACACATCTAGTTCAATCATGCGTGAGATGCTGCGCTGATGAATCACCACATCATTTAAGGCAAACGAGTCAAATTTCCCGGGGATTTTCACGCGAATGAGCTCACGATCCTCCGTTTTATATTCACCTTTTAAGATGTGAATGAGGCTCTCTTCCAATTCTGTTTCACGGATATCCGTCAAAAAGCCCAAGCGCCCCAAGTTAATGCCTAAAAATGGAATGTCTAAATGACAAGCCTTGCGGGCAATGCCTAAAAATGTGCCATCGCCGCCAAAGATGATGATCAAATCACAATCTTTGACGCTCTCTTCTAGCAATTGCTTAGATTCAGCGCTATCATTCGGGGGCAAGGCCAAAGTGACCGTTGCACAACCATTGCGCTCAAAGATGGCTTCAGCCGTTTTCATCACTTTAGCAAACGATGGATTGCTCACGTTGTTTCGGCTCACCAAAGCAATTTTGTTAAAATTGTTCATATCGGCTTCGTATATCGGTGGTTAAAGTGCTAAACTTTAACCTATTCTTATGGGATTGAAAAGGTAATGTCTGAGATAAAATTAACACAGTATAGCCACGGCGCCGGATGAGGCTGTAAATTAGATCCCAAGGTTCTTGGGGAGATATTGACAGGCAGTGGCATACAAACCTCTGATCCGAATTTATGGGTGGGCAACCAGTCACGCGATGATGCTGCGGTTTATGGCATCGATGCAACGACGGGGATTATCTCAACCACGGACTTTTTCATGCCCATTGTGGACGATCCCTTTGATTTTGGGCGCATTGCCGCCACCAATGCCATCAGCGATGTGTATGCCATGGGTGGTAAACCCATCATGGCGATTGCGATTTTAGGCTGGCCTTCTCAAAAACTCCCACCAGAAGTGGCTCGTACGGTGATAGCAGGCGGCCGCGCCACATGTGAAGCAGCGGGCATCATTTTAGCTGGCGGCCATTCGATTGATGCGCCTGAGCCCATTTTTGGCTTAGCCGTCACTGGCATTGTGGATAAAGCCCATTTACAACGCAATGACACCGCACAAGTGGGCGATGCCATCTTCTTAACCAAACCCATTGGCATTGGCATCTTAACCACCGCAGAAAAACGTGGTTTACTGCGCAGTGAAGATCAATTCACTGCCCGTGACATTATGGTACAACTCAATCAAGCCGGTGCACGCTTTGCCCTTGAGCCGTATGTGCATGCCATGACGGATGTCACAGGTTTTGGATTGATTGGCCATCTCTCTGAAATGACAGAAGGTAGCAATGTCAGCATTGAGCTCAATTGTGCAAACATTCCGCTCATTGATTCTGTGCGCCATTATGAGGCTTTAGGATCAATGCCAGGCGGTACCTTTAAAAACTTGGCAAGTTACGAACATTTAGTGACACACAATGAGCAATTTGATGCCTATAAACATCTTCTGGGTGATCCGCAAACAAGTGGCGGTTTATTAGTGTCTGTGGGCAAGGATCATATTGATGATTTCACATCATTGTGCAAAGAGGAAGGACTTGGCCATTTAGAGCCCATTGGCCACATCATTGCCCCACAAGCCCATAAAATCATCCTAAAATAATGGTGGTGCCATAGTCTCTGATAAAGCGATGGCTTATACTACATGCCTAAACAAAAAAGATAACAAGGCACACCATGACAAAGGATAGGATACATTTAGTATTGCATCGCATCATCATTTATCTCACGCTCATTTGGCTCTTTGGTTCGTTTGCAGGGATCGATCTCAATCCTTGGATTGATGATTATTACAATGAATGGCGCATGGGTGAGATCATTTTATTACTGTTCAGTGCCGTCGGGCTCATCCTGTTACCGAGTACTGAACTGCGTCACCATCGCCATGCCCTAAAAATCGCCGCGCTGATCAATGGTTGTTATGTGCTGTTGCTGATCTTTGGCATTCATAATGTGACGGCATATTTAACCTTAAGCCTCAATATTCTATTGGTGATGGCGTTTCTCTACTTTGCAATGGCATTCAAAAAAGATCAAGTTTGGTTCAATCATGCCCTTGCAGTCATTGCATTCACGCCCATTCCCAGCATTGTCTATCTCATCACTAGCGTTATGATTCAAATCACAGATCCAAATTATACAAGCGTTGGGCACAATACCTTTGGCAACATTCGTTATTTTAATGATGCACTGTTGCCGTTACTCATGATTTTATGGTTGCGCCCGGGCTTTCTCGCCAATCAACGCTTCACACCATGGATTTTTATTTTAAGCACCTTATACCTCTTCGTGTTTTTCTATGATGGTGCTCGCGCCGTTTTACTGTCCCTCACCATCGGAATACTCCTCATTATGGTCTTAGGACAAAATAAACGCGCTACGTTAACATTGCCCTTAATGACAGTCATTTGCGCATTCACTTTATATGTGGTCTTTAATGTTTTGATGCTGCAAAATGCACAAATGCATGGTTTAGCCCGCACAAGCTCATCGGGTCGGATGGATTTATATCTTTTCTCCTTACAAACCTTCATGGACAATGTGTACATTGGCATGGGTGCAGGTCATTTCATCTTCGAAGATGGCAATCAATTGGCTCACCCCCATAGTTTCATGCTCTATTGGCTGGCTGAGATGGGCTTAATGGGGCTGATGCTCAATTTATTGTGCCTCTATTTATTGGTGCGCTTGCTGTCATATGCTGATCAACTGCCGGCCTGGCTTTGGGTCAGTGTCTTTGTATTGATGAGCAATGGTGCATTGTCTGGCTCCTTAATTTACCCCATCAGTCAATGGCTGACTTTAATGTTGATGGCATATGCTTATGCGGCACTGCCGAGCACATCAACCACTCAGCCTCTTGCCCCTATTATTTATGTTTATGGCCATAAAGGCTTGGCCGTCATTGCCAGTATTCTCATCATGCTCAGCACATATAATGCATGGCCATACATCCGCCATGAAATGCTCTCACGAGAAACTGATGCCACAGATCAAGACACACTGCTTATTGATCGAGCTTATGGTCCGTCGATTTGGCAGCATAATCCCATCATTGATTGGCCAAGTGCATCAAAATAGCACATAAAAAAGCCGATACAATTGTATCGGCTTTTTTATTTTTTGTTACACTACTCTTGCTCTGCTTGATTTTTCTCCTCTTCAAGCATTTTAACTTTGGCTTTTTTCTCATTGAGCGCTGGCCTTGGTTGCTGAGTAAAATAAGCAGCAATGTCTAATGCTTCTTGATCCGTTAAAATGTGTCCTTGCCCCCAAGCCCCTTCTTTACGTGCTGCAATTGGCATATTGTATTTAATAAAACTGGAAGCTTTACTGATATGATGCATTCCTGCGCCAGCATTGAAAGAATTAGGCCCCCATAATGGTGGGAAAATGATATCGCCCCGAGCATCTTTCATACCTTGACCATCATCACCATGACACGTTGCACAATGTAAACCAAATAGCACTTTTCCATTGATAGGATCAGGTATCAAGCTTGTGTCTAATGGCTGCAAATTAACCACTTGCACGATGGCATCTTTTGGCTGACCTTTTGCTAAAAAGGTCATATATGCCACCATTGCACGCATGGGCTCTGAATCTGGATCAAGCGGCACACCATTCATAGATCGTTCGAAACAACCATTAATACGCTCTTCGATATCTATGACTTTTTTCGCGCGCTTAGAATACTCAGGAAATTCATGAATAATCGCAATATAAGGCGAGCTAAATTGTACTTTCCCCTCTGCAATGTGACAACTACTACAATTCATTTCAGCCCCTACATGATCTGGTAAAAGGCGCTTAGTATCATTGAGGATCAATTTACCACGCATGATCTCTTTCGCATTAGGCTCTTTTAAGATTTCCGCATCTGAAGGCACCGTATAACGCCCAATATAATCACCCTCTTTATTGAGCATCGGAAAACTCATTGGATTCTGACTCTGTAATATTTGTCCTTGAGCAAACGCAACACTCAATAACATTATTGATGTCCACAACAACTTTTTCATATGGCTCTCCTTAATTTGCCATCACATTCGGACTTCTAGACTGAATGTGCTCCCGCATTTTCTTAACATCTGACTGATCAATCAATTTCCCCTGATTATTCCAGCTATTGCGCACAAAATTAATGATTTCAGCGATATGCTCATCACTTAAATAACTAAACGCTGGCATTGTAAATGTCATTCGATCATAAGATGTTAAAGGCGTTGTTCCACCAGATAATACGAGTTGGATCACAGACTCTGCATTATCACCTGTCACTGCATTATTTAAATTCAAAGATGGGAAAATACGCGGCACCCCCTCACCATCTCGACGATGACAAATCGTACAATGCTCTACATATAAAACAGCTCCGAGATCATCATAATCCCCTGCCAGCAAACGATCCGTGGTTGTGTCCACTTTTTCAGGCAGCGTTAATGCTTGTTCTTTCACTGGGGATAATGTTTTTAGATAGGCCGCTACCGCATTAACATCTTCCTGTGTCCAATATTGCGAGCTATTTTGCACTTCATCCGCCATCGGGCCATAAGCGGCTGAATGATTGGTGCGTCCTGTTTTTAAAAAGAGTGCCACATCAGCGGCAGACCATGTTTTTAAACCGCCAAGCTCACCACGTAAACTCTTTGCATGCCAGCCATCAATCATGCCACCTGATAAATAGCGGTCAGAATCATCCTTCATGGCTTCTTCTTGGTATGCAAAACCGCGTGGCGTATGACATGCACCGCAATGCCCCGGACCTTCAATAATATAAGCGCCGCGATTCTCTTGTGCTGTCAAAGATGATGAGGGTTCAAATGTACGAACAGGCGAAAATAACCATTGCCAATAGGCCACTGGCCAACGCATGCTCATGAACCATGGAAACGTCGTGGGCTGATTATGCTGCACAACCGGTTCAATGCTCATAAAGTATGCATACAATGCCGTCATATCTTCATCATTGATGATGGTAAATGAAGGATATGGCATCGCGGGATACAATGCAGAATTGTCTTGGCGGATGCCGCGCTGAACCGCATTTTTAAAATCACTCAGTGAATAGTTCCCTATGCCTGTTGTCACATCCGGTGTAATATTCATGGAGTAAATCGTACCAAATGGAGAATCAATCGCTAAGCCACCAGCATAATTTTGTCCTCCAGGCACGGTGTGGCAAGCTGCACAATCTGCCAGTTTTGCAATATATTCCCCGCGTTCAATCAATGCTTTTGTATCGTGAATTTGCGTACTCGTCGGTGCTTCCTTACGCGATTGAATGATCCCATAGCCAATGCCATATGCAATGACAAAACCTAAGATCACAACCGCAATCAGCCATGTTAATATTTTTTTCATATAACACTCCCAAGATTTTGATCAATTTTTATATTTTTTATTCAATTACTTATCACTCAGTAATTATGATTAATCTAGCATGTTTATTATTTTATTAATAAATATTATTTTTAATATTAAAAATATCGCCCTATAAAAAAGCCGATACAATTGTATCGGCTTGATCACATATTAACATTAACCCTTAAAGCGATGGCCAATGTCTGTGCGATAGAATGTACCCTCAGTTTCGATGGTTTTCATCAAAGCATATGCATGTGCTTTGGCCTCGGCAAATGTTGCACCTAACCCTGTGGCCACTAAAATTCGGCCACCATTTGACACCAATTGCCCTGCTTTTTCCGCAACGCCGGCATTAAAAATCATACTAATGGATTCATCCACTGCCGCAGTTTTCAATGGATAACCTGTTTCAGGCTGCTCAGGATAACCTTTTGAGGCAAGCACAACGCCCACACAATAACCGGATTTCCATTGCACATTTGGCATTTGATCATCTTTTAACATCGTTAGGATCACATCCACCAAATCACTGTCTAAGAGCGGTAAAATCACTTCTGCTTCAGGATCGCCAAAGCGCGCATTGAACTCGATGGTTTTAAAGCCCTCTTTCGTTAAAATCAAGCCGCCATACAAAAATCCTGTAAATGGCATGCCTTCCTTCACTAAGCCATCGGCCACCGGCTGCATGATGGTTTTGACAGCAATCGTGGTCTCTTCGCTCTCTGCTGTAAAGCATGGCGCATACGCCCCCATTCCACCTGTGTTCGGACCTTCATCATTGTCATATGCACGTTTGTGATCTTGCGCCATCATCATTGGCACCACTTTATTGCCATGCACAAAGCACATGAGGGAATATTCATTGCCCTCTAAGAACTCTTCAATCACGATGCGCGCGCCGGCGTCCCCAAAGCGATTGTCTTCTAACATGTCAATAACGCACGCTTTGGCCTCATCCATCGTTTGTGGTAATACAACGCCTTTACCAGCGGCTAAACCATCGGCTTTGATCACAATGGGCACGCCCACTTTTTCAAGGTACGAAAGCGCCTCATCCACTTGTGTGAAGGTTTGATGCGCCGCCGTTGGCACGCCATAACGATTCATGATCACTTTGGCAAAATCTTTACTGCCTTCAATTTGTGCGGCTGCCTGCGTTGGCCCCCAGACTTTGATGCCACGGGCTTGCATTTGATCGGCCACACCCGCCACTAAACTCGATTCAGGACCAATGATCACCAAATCAATCGCATTCGCTTCTGCCCAGTTTGCAAGCTCATCGCTTGCTGTTTCATTGATGTTCACAAGGTGCGCCACATTTTTCATACCCACATTGCCAGGCGCCACATACACTTCTGATACTTGAGCGCTTTGTTTCACTTTCCATGCCAATGCGTGCTCACGCCCGCCTTTACCCACGATTAAAATTTTCATCATTCACTACTCACTGTCAAAAAAGTCAATATCAATTGTTTTTACTACGTATGCTTGCTGATCGCTGACACCTATGTTGTACTCAATCATCAATTTCGTTAAAAGTTCCCCATCTACAAGCACCACTTTTGCACCATTTTTTGGGAAGAACTTTTGCGCATTTTTAGAAAACTTACCGGTGGTGATGAACACACCTTTATTTGCACCGTGATAGCCTGTCAATGCACCCACAAAATCACGAATGGCCGGTTCACCCACTGTGCCTTGCCAACGTTTGGCTTGCACATAAATATTATCAAGCCCCAAACGATCGGCTTTGATGATGCCATCAATCCCACCATCGCCCGTTTGACCAATCACTTCCCCAGCATCCTCCATCGAACCGCCGTAACCCATGGCCAATAGCAGCTCAATCATCAGTTTTTCAAAAAATGCAGGCGATGCGGAAAGAATCTTCTCTTTTAAGCTTAAAGCCAATTGCGTATTGATTTCATGATGCGCGGCCTCTAAGCGCTCTAAACTTGTACGATCCACCTCTTTTTCTTTTGGAATTTGTGGCGCACGTGACGCTTGCATAAAGGCGGCAAAGGATGGAAATTGCATCAAAAACTGGTTATTGATGGCATCGATGTCTGAATTTTTCACAATGCGTTGCCCCGCTTTGGTGATACTCAACATGCCACGGACTTTGGATTCTAATAAGCCACTTTTTCTTAAATAAATCGATGCCCAGCTGATGCGATTGGTGAGGACAAGTTGCCCATTTTTTAATTTTTGTTGACGGGCTTTTTCAGGAATATTCAGTTGTTCGACAAGTACATCGCTGAGCGCGCGCGTACTGATGGATGTGTGCTGAGCGACGCATTGCAAGATTGGTAACATTAAATCTTGATAACTCGGCAGCATGCCTTAAATGCCCCCATTCATCACAGGGTCATCGAATACAAGAGAATTCGGCGGTTGCGGCATATTCATCCTATTGACAACAATCAGGTTCATCAAAGGTGAACATCATACCATTTATTTGATGAATAATTACGTGATGACGTAAAAAAAGGCAACCTCATCAGAGATTGCCTATCTTAATCGCTTGAAGGATTAGTTCAAGTCGTTATATTGATAATCTTTCACACGCATTGGTGTGACATCTTTCGCTGTGATGCCTTTATCGATGCCGTTGAAGTTTGAACGTACATAGTTCACAACGTTTGCGATTTGTTCATCATCTAAAATGCCACCTAATGCTGGCATGCCATGCAAGCCGTACAATACAACAATGCTTGGGTAAGCAGGTTGTTGTAATTTAGGGTTGTTCACAAGGCTTGGGTAGAAACCTGCGCCGACTGCACCTTTACCATCTGGCATGTGGCAACCTGCACAAGAAACAGCATAGATTTCTGCGCCATCGCGTTTTGTGATCACAGTTTTATCGTTCACACCGCCTGCACCATCAGCAAATACAAGACTGCTCATTAAGCTGAATAAAGCCGTGCCTAAAAGAAGTTTTTTCATTTCATCGTCCTCAGATTATTTTGATGCTCTTGCGTGTAATTGGCCAATGGCTTCAAGTGCAGATAAAATCGCACCTTCTTGCCATGCAGGGATGTAAGAAACATGCTCACCTGCCAATACTACGCGGTTGTCCATCGTGGAGACATTTTTGAAATGCTTAGCACGTGTATCTTCTGTCCATAAACCATAACAACCTAATGTTGATGGCTGACGATGCCATGCCACAGAAATACCATTGTCAAACTCTTTAACCGCTTGAGGATGGATTTTTTGGAAGTTTTCCATCACTTTTTTCATGCGCTCTTCAGGTGTTTTTGCAGAGAATTCAAAAGAGTTGATGCCGAACAAGTAAGAACCTAACACCACACCTTTACCTTTTGAGAGGTAATCTGTGCTTGGGTAAGAGATCTGACCAATCGGTAAATCAGTGAATGTCACGCCACCATAGATTTGCTCATCTTCTTCCCAGAAGCGACGCTTAAATTGGATACCCGCTTTAAAGCTTGTGGCATAATGCACCGCTGCAATACCGCTTTTCACTGGCGCGCTTAAGTTGTTTGGAATCTGCGCTAAAATTGAGAATGGAATGGTACACACACAGTAATCTGCTGTTTCCACCATCTCTTTATCACCATTGGCACGATCTAAGTACGTAACAGTTACGCCTTTATCGTCTTGGATCAATTTAGTCACTTTAGAGTTCAAACGAATGTTGGACATCAAACCTTTAGCAATCGCTTTAGGTAATTGATCCATACCGCCTTTTGGTTGGAAGATTGTGGATGCATATTCATAATCGAAATGCATGTTCAATGCTGACCATAAACGTGAAGACAATACGTCATTGAAATCTAATGGTGTGGATGGAATGTTGTCATGTGTTGCGTTCGCATCTTGTGCCCAACCACGGAATGGTGAACCGCTTGGTCCTGTGTAGCGATAGTTTTTATCTAAACCGCCCCACTCTTTAATGGACTCTAACAACATCTCTTTGTTTTCTTTAGTGACCACTTCATCCAATTGATTTTGGTTGATGGATTTGGCCAATAATTCATTGGTGTAACCACGGAAATCAGAGAAGATTTCACGGTATCTTTGTGGTTTACCACCGAAGGCTTGAGAGTTGTGTAAGTATGCATTTTGGTTCACTTGTTGGAACGGTTGCATTTCTACGCCAAACTCACGTGCATAATGTAAATAACCTTGGTGATGGTAAGGAACGCGCCAAGGACCAGGATTTAAGTATAAACCTTCGTCAAATTCACATTTTTGTGTATGACCACCTAACTCAGTGTAAACGTCGCCACCACGTAAAGACCATGCACGACCACCGACTCGGTCATTAAAGTCTAAGATCTTAACATTGTAACCCGCTTTTTTAAGCTCATAAGCAGACACTAAACCTGCAAGGCCTGCCCCTAATACGAGGACAGTTGCGCCTTTAGGTGCATTGCTTAAATCTGGTGTGCCTTTGAAATCACTGTTGTTCATGAATCCAAACGCCATCATGGAATTGTAAAGTGCAAATCCACCGGCCGTCGCACCGATCATTTTTAAAAGGTCGCGACGCTTCATTTCTGTAGCCTGTTCAGCCATAATTTTCCTCACTACTCTGACATTTGCTTGACATTTATCACTAAAAACAGTTCATTTTCATGACAAGCATCAAAACAATAAATTCTAACTGTGCCACCAAGAGCACAGGCAGCGGATCATAGCACAGTGATTTTGAAAGACCTGCTAAATTTTTATGCGCATTTTATCATTACTTTTCAAATACTTAAAAACTTGACTTTAAAATAGTTGATAAAAAACAGTAGTTTTTTGACTTATATCATTGACTAAATCTAAATTCTTCAGATCAAAAAAATCTTTAATTAAACAAAGAATAATTGTCATATTTCTAGCATTTTTTTATTAAACAGCAATCATTATTGTTTGATAATTAGTCAGCAAAATCGCACATAAAGCGCACAAAATTTATAAAAAATCATTATTTTTCAATTAACTATCTTGTAACAACAATGTAATAAAGAACTTTTACCCATGGCTTTTAATGTTTCAATAATTGATTGATTCCATAAAATACTGAATGCATCAATAAATTGGCCATTGCCCCATAAAAATGGCAGTCTGTATAGATTTTAACCACATTTTCGCTATATATATCTTTATATGACAAGGATTTGGCGCGAATAACAAGCGCAATAAAGCTTGTCTATGAGCCTCATAAAGAGAAATGATCATATAAAAATAGTGGAAGATGATGCTAAAGAGGGATGATACAATCGGCGTTCGGCAGCATTGCACTGCCAACCGAGGATGATGGCGCCTTTGCTTGAGGGAATTGCCATCATCCTCGGTGACCGTTTTAACTCATATTAGTGTTTAAAGTGACGCTTTTTCGTAAAGACCATGGCAATGCCGTATTGATTGGCCACATCAATCGAATCTTGATCCTTAATGGAACCGCCCGGTTGAATGATGGCTTTAATGCCTGCTTTGGCCGCGATCTCTAATGTGTCTGCCATTGGGAAGAAGGCATCCGATGCCAATACATTGCCTTCGGCTTCACTGCCTGCTTGCTCTAAAGCGATTTTAGCAGCGCCCACACGATTCATTTGACCGGCGCCAATGCCCAAGGTTTGCCCCGCTTTAGCGACGACAATGGCGTTTGATTTCACATGTTTCACCACTTTCCAAGCAAAGAGCAAAGCTTCTTTCTCTTCATTCGTTGGCACACGTTCTGTGACAATTTCAAAGTCATCAAAGTTAATGGCGCCACGATCTTTCGTTTGCACCAATAAACCGCCATTGACCGCCGTTGTGGTGTATTCACCATCCAGCTCAGAGACCATCGCAGGATTTTCCAATAAACGAATGTTTTTCTTCGCTTCTAAAATCTCACGCGCTTCGGATGTGAATGCAGGCGCAATGATGATTTCTAAGAAAATCTTGCTCATTTCTGTCGCTGTTTGTGCATCAATCACCTGATTCGTGGCAATGATGCCACCGAAAATGGAGGTAGAATCGGCTTCAAAAGCTTTTGTCCATGCTTCAAACAAAGTTGACCCCGTGCCAACACCGCATGGATTCATGTGTTTGACAGCAACCACCACAGGCTCTTTATATTCAAGCATGATGTTCACAGCCGCATTGCCATCTTGGATGTTGTTATAAGAGAGCTCTTTACCATGCAATTGTTTGGCATATGCAAGGGCATTGCTTTCTGCTAAGGGCGTGCGATAAAACGCCGCAGCTTGATGTGGGTTTTCCCCATAACGAAGCGCTTGCTGTTTTTCAAACGTCAATGTCAATTTTTCAGGGAATGCATCGCCTAATGTGCGCGCAAAGTAATCGGCAATCAAGGCATCATATGCTGCTGTGGTTTGAAACACTTTGAGGGCTAAACGCTGACGGGTTTCAAAAGTGGTGTCACCGCTTGCTTTGATCTCTTCGATCACCACTGCATAATCGGCAGGATCTGTCACCACTGTCACAAATGCATGGTTTTTAGCCGCAGAGCGCAACATAGAAGGGCCGCCAATGTCGATGTTTTCAATCGCGTCTTGATACGTCACGCCCGGTTTAGAAATGGTCTCTTTAAAAGGATACAAATTCACACACACCAAATCGATGTACTCAATGCCATTGTCTGCCATCGCTTTTGTATGGTCTGCATTGCCGCGAATGGACAATAAACCACCGTGCACTTTTGGGTGTAAGGTTTTCACACGGCCATCCATCATTTCAGGGAATTCTGTGATCTCTGAAATGTCTTTGACGGCAATGCCTGCATCAAAAATGGCTTTTTTTGTCCCACCTGTTGAGATGAGTTCATAGCCCAAATTCGCCAACGATTGAGCAAATTCAACAATACCAGCTTTATCACTGACGCTTAATAATGCACGCTTTATAGACACAACGACTTCTCCTTTGTAAACAACATTTCTAAAGTGGCGGGATACAATCCATGCTCGACGGCATGGATCATGTACGCCACTTCCTCAAGTGACTCATTTCCTGTTAATTCAATGGCTTTTTGGGCAATGATTTCGCCGGTGTCCATGCCTTCATCCACATAATGAATGGTGACACCGATCTTTGTTTCCTTTGCACGGTACGCTTGACCAATGGCATCTTTGCCTTTATAGGCTGGCAATAATGAAGGATGGATATTGATGATATGGTGTGGATAAGCATTTAATAAAGTCTCCCCCACCAAACGCATAAAACCTGCAAGCACCACCCATTGAACGCCAAGCAAGCGCATTTTTTCAACCAATACAGCTTCATATTCAGCTTTAGAGGCATAATCTTTTGCGCTAAAAACAAAAGTTTCTAACCCTTCACGTTCAGCTTTTTCAATGATGCCCGCACCTTTTTGATCACACACCACCAAAACAACTTCAGCTTGTAATTTGCCATTGTTGATCCATTTCATAATGGCATCAAAGTTGGTTCCGCTGCCTGAACCAAACACTGCAATTTTCGTCATGATTCATCCATTTAAATGAAAACCCCAAATACAGAGGATTTGGGGTGATTGAATTATTGGAAGGTGATTTGCCCGGAATCTGTCACTTTACCGATGATTTTCGCATCTGCATTGTGGGCAAGAATGCGTTCCGCATCCTCTTTTGCCACCATTAACATAAAGCCCACACCCATGTTAAAGACGCTGTACATCTCTTCTTCAGGGATGTTGGCTGTCTCTTGTAAAAATGGGAAAATGGCTGGCATGTCCCATGAGCCTTTGACAAACTCAGCACCCATGCCTTCAGGCAATGCACGCGGTACGTTTTCATAAAAACCACCACCGGTGATGTGCACCATTGCGTGGACTTTAGCTGCTTTCAATAACTCTAAAACAGGACGCACATACAACATCGTTGGGGTCAATAACACTTCCCCAAGTGGTCGATCAAAGCCTGGATACGTTTCATGCAAAGATAAACCATGATTTTTAATGATGTGGCGCACCAATGAGAAGCCATTGCTGTGCACGCCGCTTGATGGCAAGCCAATGATCACATCACCCAGTTTTACGTTCTCTTTTGTGATGCGCTCATCTTTTTCAACCGCGCCCACTGCAAAGCCTGCAATGTCATATTCGCCATCTTGGTAAAAACCTGGCATCTCTGCAGTTTCACCGCCCAGCAATGTGGCATTTGATTGTCGGCAACCTTCTGCCACGCCAGCAACAATCGCTTCAATTTGTGCCGGATTGTTTGCGCCGCACGCAATGTAATCTAAAAAGAATAGAGGCTCCGCGCCTTGCGTTAAGATGTCATTCACACACATTGCAACAGCATCAATGCCGATGGTGTCATGAATGTTCATCTCAAAGGCCAATTTTAATTTGGTGCCAACCCCATCGGTGCCTGAGACTAATACTGGCTTTTGATATCCCAATTCAGATAAGTCAAACGCCCCACCAAAATCGCCAAAGAGATTCATCGCGCCAAAACGCATGGTGCTCATCACATGTTTTTTGATGCGCTCAACAGACTCATAGCCTGCTTCTAAGTTTACGCCTGCTTCTTTATATGCTTGACTCATTTATGCCTCATTAAACTGAATATTCGTGGGATAATGGTTGGTGAAACAACCCATGCACAAACCGCAATTTTCACCGCGATCCGCAGAGTGCCCTGTGGCTTTGATTAAACCTTCAGGACTTAAAAATGCCAAGGAATCCACATCAATGTAACGGCGCATATCTTCCACCGTTTTTTGATGCTGCGCCAATAACTCACGCGGATTTGTGGCATCAACGCCGTAATAACATGGATATTTAAAAATCGGAGAAGACACACGCATGTGAATCTCTTTTGCGCCCGCCGTGCGAAGTAAAGATGCGATGCGTTTACTTGTCGTACCACGCACAATTGAGTCATCGATCAAAATGACGCGCTTATCCTTCACAATGCTGCTGATGGCAGAGATCTTCATGCGAACGCCGCGCTCACGCAACTCTTGGGTTGGCTGAATGAAGGTGCGCCCAATGTAACGATTCTTAATGAGCCCCATTTCATTGGGTAAGCCAGAAGCTTCTGCATAGCCGATGGCAGCAGAGATGCTTGAATCCGGCACACCAATGACAATGTCTGCATCAATGTGCGCCTCTTTAAAGAGCTCAATGCCACTGCGTTTACGCACAGCGTGCACATTTTTACCCTCTAAATCACTGTCAGGACGAGAGAAATAGACATATTCCATCATGCAAAGAGCATGTGTGCGCTCTGTTTCTAAAAAGCTTGAGATCACTTTTCCATCTTCAATGGTGATCACTTCACCGGGCTCAACATCACGCACAAACGCTGCGCCGACAATGTCAAACGCACAGGTTTCTGAGGCAAACACATAACCACCGCTTGGCATTTTCCCCATTGATAAGGGACGAATGCCGTGTGGATCACGCGCCACATATAAGCCGCTGTCATGCAATACGGTGTAGCTATACGCGCCTTCGATCTGCAATAAGCTCTGCTTTAAACGCTCTAAAAATGTGCCCGTACAACGGCGCAACAAATGGCCTAAGAGCTCTGTTTCACCGGAGGAATGGAACACGCTGCCCTCTTTTTCTAAACGCACTTTTAACTCATCTGAGTTCGTCAATGCGCCATTAAAGGCAATGGCGATGGTTTCATCTGTGGTGCTCAACACAATCGGATGCGCATTGATCACACCGCGTGAGCTGTTTGTTGGGTAACGCACGTGCCCAATGGATGTTGAACCCACCAAACTTTGTAATTTTTTTGGATCTGCAAAGACTTCAGTTAATAAACCTTCACCTTTGACACAGATGATTTTGCCATCATCTGTCAATGTTGCGATCCCTGCACTCTCTTGCCCGCGATGCTGCAATGCGTGCAAGCCATAATATGTCAGCGTTGCCGCTTCAGGATTGCCTGAAACTGCAAAAACGCCGCACTCTTCATTCAGTTGTTTCATGCTCATTCGGAGCGTTCCTCTAAACGACGATGGATTTCTTGATACGCTTCGATCACGCCGCCCATATCTTGGCGGAAACGATCTTTATCCAATTTCTCATGGGTTTTGCTGTCCCATAAGCGACAAGTATCTGGGCTGATCTCATCGGCCAAGACGATGGTGCCATCCTTCATGCGGCCAAATTCGATTTTAAAGTCCACCAAATCAATGCCCACTTCTAACCACAATGCTTTTAAAAACTCATTGATTTTGAGCATTTCGCTGCGCATGTGATCAAGTTCTGCTTTCGTGGCCAAACCAAGCGCAATGGCGTGATCATCGTTAATCAATGGATCATTGAATGCATCATTTTTATAACAGAACTCTAAAATAGGGGGATTGAGCTTTTCGCCTTCCGTCAAGCCAATACGTTTAACAAGAGAACCTGCCGCAATGTTACGCACAATCGCTTCCAATAAAATGATGTCCACTTTATGGCACAACTGCTCACGCTCATTGACGGCTTTGATGAGATGCGTTTTGATGCCATCTTTCATCAATTGAGCAAAAATCATGCGAGAAATCTCAGAATTCAAGCGTCCTTTATCCTCAAACTGCGCCTTTTTCGCGCCATTGCCCGCGGTGGCATCATCTTTATAATAGATGATCACTTCATCTGGGTTGTTCGTTGAATAGATTTGTTTTGCTTTTCCTTCGTACAACAATGCGTTTTTCATTACTCCTCCTGATGAGTAAAAACAGCGTGAGAAAATTCCTGCGTCTGTTGATCGCACGTAAAGGTCACATGACCAACTTTGCGATTAAATTTGTTCTCTTTTTTACCGTACAAATGGACGTGACCATGGCGCGATAAATGGGGTAAATAGGTCATCAAGGGTTCGATATGCTGGCCAAGCAAGTTATACATGATCGTGGTTTGACGAAGTGTGGTGCAGCCTAAAGGTAAGCCACACACAGCACGGATTGCTTGCTCAAACTGGCTTGTCGTGCAGCCTTCAATGGTGTAATGCCCTGAGTTGTGTGGACGCGGTGCGAGCTCATTGACGTAAATTTCATCGCCCTTGACGAACACTTCCATCGCTAAAATGCCCACCACATTGTATTTTTCCATGAGGTTTTTAAGCATTGTGTGTAAGCGTTCGGTTAAATCAGGGGATTCATCCATTGAGGCGATTGAACAATGTAAGATGTTATTGATGTGTTCATTGCGCGCCACAGGGAATGTGACAAACTCGCCATCTTGCCCGCGCACACCGATGATGGAAGCCTCAAAATCATAATCCACAAAGGCTTCAGCAATTACGGATGAATCCATCAAGGCAAAAAGTTTATTGGGTAGATCTTCTCTAGATCGCACCACTGCTTGCCCTTTGCCATCATAACCGCCTTCTGAGGTTTTGACCACAAACGGGAAGCCTAACTTCTCGGGCAGCCCAAGCCATTCATCACCTAAACTATCCACCATTACAATCGGTGGCACCGGTAAACCTGCATTGACGATGTGCTCTTTTTCACGCATGCGATTTTGCGTCATCCAGAGGGGAAAATGCCCCTGGGGAATGTTGTTGTATTGTTCATTAAGGCGTTTGACGAGGTCGGCATTGATGTTTTCAAACTCGTACGTCACCACATCGCACTTAGCCACAAACTGACTCAAGGCTTCATAGTCATCAAAATGGCCAATGGTGTATTGATGGGCGATGGAAAACGCTGGTGCATGCAATGATGGATCATAAACAGCCGTGAGGTAACCCATTCGGTTAGCTGCTGCTGCAAGCATCTTACCTAACTGACCGCCTCCTATAATGCCGATTGTTTGATTAGGTAAAATGCATCTCATCATCTATTCTCCAATATTAATTTTTTGTTGGAGTACAGAATCACGCTGATCATTTCTGTACTTCTGTAAACGATCTCGCAATGTCGGATCAGCGATCGCTAACATTTGTGCGGCCAATAAGCCCGCGTTTTTAGCGCCTGCCGTGCCAATGGCTACGGTCGCCACAGGTACGCCGCCAGGCATTTGTACGATGGATAATAAGGAGTCCATCCCTTTGAGGGCTTTACTCTCAACTGGGACACCAATCACAGGTAGTGTTGTCAATGCCGCCACCATGCCCGGTAAATGTGCAGCACCGCCCGCGCCCGCAATGATCACAGAAAAACCTCGATCAACCGCAGAGGTGGCAAATTCAAACATTAACTCAGGGGTACGATGTGCGGATACTACTTGCACGTGGTGAGGGATATCAAACTCGACTAATATGTCGATCGCAAACTGCATGGTTGGCAAGTCGCTTTGACTGCCCATAATTACTGCAACTTTTGGATTTTTCATCTCACAAACTTTAAATAATGCAAGTCTATCGGAAGCGCTAGATTATAGGGGTTCGACTGAAAAATGTAAATACAAATTTGTCTTTATTTGTAAAATAAAATAATTTAATTATCTTTACAGACAGCTACTCAAAAGCCCATTTCACTGACGATAAAATGGGCATTTGATCATTTTATGATAACAATTTCAGTCACATAATAACTCAATGGCAAGCCTGTGGCGTGCTGGGGATAAGCACGGGCTAAGGTTTGCAGCTGTGCTTTACCCATCAAACCTTTATGTGTGCGGTCAATGGCGGTCGCGCCAATGCCTTGTAAACTTTTTAAGAGCGGAAAAATGCCAGAAAATGTCAAAATTTCACAATAATGATGACATCGGACAGCGCGGCCTAAACCCTCTGCTGCCGATTCAATATTGGCTACGGGCAAAAAATCCACCACATGCTGCGCATCATCCACCGCTTGCCATGCTTGTTTCAGTTCATGCAATGTCGGATCTGCCAATGTTGCCACATACAATCGGCCGCCCGGCTTTAACACACGCACCAACTCAGAGAGCGCACGTGGTAAATCATGGCACCACTGCACTGCTAAACTGCTGATGACCGCATCAAATGCATCACTTGGCAAAGGGAGAGATTCAATGTCCCCTTGCACATAGTCGTGAGCAGATGCTTTGAGCATCGCTTGCGTGAGCATGGCATCAGACAGATCAAGCGCCGTCACATGTGCTGCGCCCCGATTTTTCAAGGCATGACTGATGTAACCGGTGCCGCAGCCAGCATCTAACACACACGCTTGATCAAGCGGCACTTGCGCAGTTAATTGTGCCATTAAGGCATCCGCCACGGTTTTTTGTACAGTTGCCGCCGTGTCATAAGAGTGTGCAGCGCGCCCAAATGCGGTGGCCACTTGGGATTTATCGGCTAAGCGCATGGTGCATGGCCTCAATGAGTTGATCGACTTGTTCAAAGCTGTGCGCAGCATTTAAAGTAATGCGAATGCGGGCGCTGTTTGGCGGTACAGTGGGCGGACGAATGGCCGTTGCCCAAATGTTGCGACTTTTCAAGGCATCTGATACACGCAAACTTGCCTCGTTGCTGCCAATGATCACCGGCTGAATGGGGCTGTTGGACGCATTTTCAATGCCAAGCGCTGCCATCTCTTTTTTAAAGTGGGCAATCAAGGCTTGTAAATGGGCGCGTTCTGCATCCATTTTACGGATCAAATCCACCGCTTTGGATAACGCATGCGCATGCGCCGGTGAAATGGCGGTGCTATAAATCAATGGACGAGACACTTGCGTAAAATACTCCGCCATTGCATCTGAGCACAACAATGCTGCACCGTTTAAACCAAACGCTTTCCCAAAGGTTACGATCAATAGATCAGGTTTCACGCCTTGAGCATCACACGTGCCGCGCCCTTCTCGTCCATTGACGCCAATGCCGTGAGCATCATCCACCATCCATAAACAATCTGGCGTCACTTCAGCCACAGTTGCCATATCTTTAAGCGGCGCCTCATCGCCATCCATACTAAAGACACCTTCAGTCACCACAAGACTGACCGCTTCGTGCTCATGGGCTTTATCCAAATGTTGAACCAAAGCGGTAATATCATTGTGGGCAAAACGTTTTAAGGTGCCTTTTGCAAGCATGGCCGCTTCCAATAAAGAAGCATGACTCAATTTATCTGCAATGATCCAATCTTCTTTATCAATCAGTGCTTTGATCACAGCCTGATTGACGGAAAATCCAGAAGGATAAACAATCGCGCGCGCATAACCCAGCCAATCGGCAAGCTTTGCTTCCAATGCCTCAAGCGGCGCTTGATAACCGGTCACTAAACCTGAACCGCCGCTGCCCACGCCATAAAGCGCCGCACCTTCTTGCCAAGCCGTGATCAATGGCAATGAATGACTCAAGCCTAAGTAATCATTTGAGGCAAAATTCAAGTAGCGACGCCCATCCACCACCACTTGATTATTTGGCAAGCTCTGCATACTGCGGCGACGACGATATGCATCGGCTGCCGCACGCTCCGCAAGAGTTTGCTCAATTCGTGTTGACCATCTGTTCATAAAATTGCTTTTCAAGGCTCAAAGAACGGCTATCATAGGTCAATTGGCATTGTGATGTAAACCCATATATAATTTTCAAGTTCACAAAAAGAGAGTTGATTATGCATTTAACAGACTGTGATTCACCCATTTTATTGCTCCATGGCATTTTAGGCGATGGCCGCACCTTTGCCCCACTGCAAGATGCTCATCCGCAATTGCCATTGATTCCCTATACGTTGTCAGGTTCGGGGGCAGATGGCGAAAGCATTGCAGCACAAGCATTCAATACCGAGATCCACAGTGATCAACTGATTGCCCACTGCACGCAACATTACGCAACGCCTGTGTCGCTTGTGGCATGGTCTTACAGCTGCCATGTTGCACTCCTTGCCGCCTTTAAAGCGCCACATTTATTCAATGCACTCTATTTATATGATTGCATCGTGCCAAGTTATGGCTTAGAAGAAGATCCCGCTGCCCTCAAAGCATTCAGCCGCGATCTTCATCAAATGATGTCGCCGGTGATTAAGGCCCTTAGAAATGGCTCGCCCGATGTGGCCGTCGATGCATTTGTCAGAGCATGCAGCGCCAAAAACATAGGATTAATGGATCAATCGCCCCGCATTCAAGCCATTAAATTAGACAATGCCCACACTGTATCACGTTTATTGACACAAAAAGAGCCTGAACCTTTAACCAAATCAGCCTTAAATGCATATCCTGTGCCAGTTCGCATCTGTTGGGGAGAAGATTCTCGACTCATTTTCCAATTGGCCTCAAAAGCATTATTAGAGCATTTACCCAAAGATCGTCGCTTAGCAGGTTCTGGCCCATTGCCGAACTGTGATCATCTATTGCCTGAGGAAGATCCTGAGCGGTTTATGCAATATATTTTGCAAGGAGCATAAAAAATTGCCCATAAATAGGTTAAAATAGAGGCGTACTAAGTTTAAAGTATAATAGTCTAAACAAAGGATAAAATATGGCTTATGATATCGGTAAATGTAATGAAATGATCAAAGCGAGCTTTCCAGACCGCCGCTTACACATCAGCATTGGTCGTTCAGTACGCTTTTATAGCTTGGTCTGTTTAGTGGCCTTGATGCTTGGCATCATCGGCATTTTCATGTTCAGCGGTGCCATTGCGGTGCGCTTTGTGGCGCTCTCTGTGTTGGCCGTGGCATTTTTAATTGTCTTTGCGCTGTTTAACCTTAAAAAACTCAAATATCTTTACTCCATTAAAGATAAAAAAGTCGTGCCTGTTTTGGTGCCCATTGAAAACATCTACTCAGGCAAAAGCTTACGTGGCAGCGTGATGACGAAAGTCAGTTATCGTTGGCCGGTTGGCACAACGCAAGTGATCAATGCAGAATTCCCGGGTGAAACAGGTCCCCTCATCGTTAAAACTGATGATCCAACGCGTCAATACGCACTGGCTTTATGTGTGGATAAAAAAGACAAAGGTCCACTCAAACCTTATTTGATGGACAAACGCTTATCGCGCTGTTTACTCTCTAAACCAGAGCGCTTAGCGATTTTACGCACCATTCGCGCCATCAACAAGGCGGCGCAATAACTCAAGAGGCTTGAAGATGATCGCACTATCCTTAACAACCTTGTTCAGTTTAGTCGCCATCATCTTCTTCCCCTTCAGCTTCACAGCACTGCTCATTACTCTTCTTTGCATCACTATTGTTTTAGCCATCCTTGCTGTATTTCTTGCCAAATATCGCCTCACGTTAGGATTCATCATCATTGGCTTACTCCTTGCAAGTGGCCTTGCCATTCCTAAACTTCTGCATTATCAATCGGCCTTTAACACGCTCCCCCATCAAGATACCTATCAGTTTGAAGTCACAGCATACTATCCACAAAGCCATGCCTTAGAAGCGCGCATCATTGCACCCGCCGCCTTTAAAAATCTCTCATTTCGTTTATACAATGTGCCAACCGCACAACCCATTGCGCTGTCCGCCATTTATGAAGCTCAACTGACGCTTCAGCCCAATCGCGCCAAAGCTACATTTCACACAATGCCGCAGCGCCTGCAACATTTAGCAAAACAGCGCATTGCCACAGCAACTTTACCCCACAATGCTCAACTGATAGAAATTCAGCCCAGCGATGCCATCACTGAGCTTCGCACACAGATTTTTGATCGCCTCACACAACCTGATCGTCAAAATGGCGATTTGATGGCGGCCCTCAGCGTTGGGATGACACAAAAAATACCACAAGAGACGTGGTCACTCCTTCGGCAAACAGGCACCATTCATTTGGTATCCATTTCAGGCTTACATCTGACTTTTGTGGCGCTTTGGTGTTTTGTGATGTTAAGAACCTCCTTTGGGTTTTGCATGATCACGCGCCCCGCGCCTTATCAAATCGCCGCAGCCTTAAGCATTGTGATTGCCCTCAGTTATGCGCTGTTAGCCGGCATGAGTTTACCGACAGAACGCGCACTCATTATGTTCACGATCTTTATGCTCACGCTGCTTTGGCGCTATCCGATCTTTAACCTCTCAAGTTTGGCAACGGCACTACTGATTGTATTAATCATTGCACCCTTTTCAGTGCTGACAGTGGGGCTTTGGCTCTCATTTACCGCCGTTTTAATTTTAATGCTGCTCAACCGTTTTCAATGGCCATTCATTGTGATGTTGTGTGTGACACAATTAATCATTAGCTTACTGGCGATGCCGATTGTGGCAAGCTTTTTTAATGAGGTTTCCCTCATCAGCCCCATTACCAATTTATTGGCAATTCCATGGACAACGCTGTGTATTTTGCCCCCCTTATTGATTGGCATTGTGCTCTTACCCATTTTTCCAAGCGTTGCCAACTTTTTCTTACATTTGAGCGATTGGGGGCTGACCCATTTATTGCAATTTTTAAAAGTGATGAATGCGCTACCATATAGTCACATTACAGTACCACACATTCCCATCGTGTTAGCCATATTGATGACCGTGTGCGCCTTAATGCTGCTCACCCGTTATGGATGGCCCATCAAACTCATGGCCAGCATACTCGCATTGAGTGTTTTCAGCATTCTTGGCATGCCCACACATCACAATCGGCTCTATATTTTTCCAGTGGGCGAAGGCTTATCCGTGTTATTAGAGAGTGATGAACAAACCCTCCTTTATGATACAGGTCCTTATTTTAGGGGTTTTGAAGCCGCAAAAAGCACGATTTTGCCAACACTCAATGCCCTTGGTATCGAGCATTTAAATGGCATCATTTTAAGCCAACACAATCAGCAGCACATTGGCGGCACCAAAACCATTCGTCGGCAATTTCCCGATGCCCCCATCATTGCCCATCAAAGTTTAATGCCACTGATCAATGAGGCCACAGCCTGTCAGGATTATCATTATAACGGTCAAAACCTCACCATTGCGCCTTTGCCTGTTCACACAAGTTGTGCCTTTGAAGTCACTCTCGATGATCAGCGCATTTGGCTGTTAGCCAACATCACGCCGCGCGAATGGCAAGCCTTAACAAAACTGCCCGCGCCGGATATTTTATTGATGCCCAATAAGGGACGCTCCGGTCAATTGCGCATCCCCAAAGATTGGCAAACAACGCTGATTGCCTCCACAAAAACCGTGCACCCGAATCATTCACATTTCAATATCCACAATGCCTATGATGGCGCAATCATGATCAACATTAAAAAAGGCCGCCATCATGTCAAGACGGCAGCCTCCAATCATTATTGGTGGATGACTAAATCACAGCCTTAGCGCGCTCAATGGCCGCCTTCACTTGATTTGGTGCCGTGCCACCAAAGTGATTGCGCGCATTGACAGAGCCTTCAAGGGTTAAGCACTCAAACACATCCGCATCGATTAAGTCAGAAAAACCACGCAACTCATCTAAACTCATTTCAGAGAGATCACGCGCCGTATCGACGCCTAATTTAACGGCTTTACCCACCACTTCATGCGCATCTCTAAAGGGCATGCCTTTACGCACTAAATAGTCGGCCAAATCGGTTGCGGTTGAAAAACCGAGTTTTGTACGCAAATACATGTTCTCTTTTTTCGCGATGATGGCAGGCACCATGTCCGCAAATGCACGCACAGAGCCAAGCACTGTATCGGCAATGTCAAAAATCGGCTCTTTATCCTCTTGATTGTCTTTGTTGTACGCAAGTGGCTGACTTTTCATCAATGTGAGCAAACCCATCAAATGGCCAAAGACGCGGCCAGATTTACCACGCACCAATTCTGGCACATCCGGGTTTTTCTTTTGCGGCATGATTGATGAACCTGTGCAGAAGCGATCCGGTAAATCAATGAAATCAAAGGCCGGCGTTGACCAAAGCACCAACTCTTCAGAAAAACGGGATAAATGCATCATCATGATGCTCGCACTGCTCGCAAACTCAATGGCAAAGTCACGATCAGACACAGAATCCAATGAGTTTTCTGTCGGTGCAGCAAAACCCAATAATTCGGCTGAAATGTGGCGATCAATCGGATATGTCGTGCCTGCCAATGCCGCAGCGCCAAGCGGTGAATAGTTCATGCGTGCACGGCAATCGGCAAAGCGCGAACGGTCACGCTTGATCATTTCAAACCACGCCATCAAATGATGACCAAAAGTGATTGGTTGCGCCACTTGTAAATGGGTAAAGCCTGGCATGATGGTGTCATATTCACGTGCGGCTAAATCCACAATGCCAAGCTGCAAACGCTTTAACTCAGCATCGATTAAATCTAATGTGTTACGAAGCCATAAACGAATGTCTGTGGCCACCTGATCATTGCGCGAACGCCCTGTATGTAAACGTTTACCAGCAATGCCAATTTTACTCGTCAATGCTGATTCAATGTTCATGTGCACATCTTCAAGGGCAACTGACCATTCAAATGTACCTGCTTCAATCGCAGCTTGCACTTCATTTAGGCCTTTGATGATCAGATCAAAATCCTCTTTTGATAAAATGCTTTGGCGATGCAACATCTCTGCATGGGCTTTTGAGCCGGCAATGTCTTCTTTATACATGCGTTGATCAAATTGTACCGATGCCGTAAATGCTTGCACAAATGCATCTGTGCTTTCTGAAAAACGACCGCCCCACTGTTGATTGACTTTTTGTTCAGACATCCTAAATCCTTTTTGACTATTTCACTATTTTCGGCAGCTGAATCACAACTTCAGCCCCCATCATTTTACCTTCTGAATAGATGGCGATCTTACCATGATGCTCTTCAATGATCTTTTTGACAATGGCAAGCCCCAATCCTGTTCCTTTTGATTTTGTGGTGACATATGGCTCAAAAATCTTCGCCATCTGATCCTGATCAAAACCAATGCCGGTATCTTTAATTTTCAGCACCACCCAATCATCATCACTCGTTAAGGAGACATCAATCTCCCCCGTTTGATCCGGGCAGGCTTCAATGGCATTTTTCACTAAGTTATGCAATAACTGACGCAAACGCAAGCTGTCGCCAAGAATATAGGCAGGTGTATCTGCCAGCATCGTGCGGATCTCAAGCGCCGCCGGATAATCTTGATAAAGATACATCACCTCTTTGACGAGCTTTTTCAGATCCAATTCCACCAATTGCTGCTGCGAGCTTTTTGCATATTGACTGAAATCATCCACCATGGTTTTGAGCGCTTTTACTTGCGCGATGATGGTTTCAGTGGATTTATCAATGATCTCTTTATCTTTATCCACCATTTTTTCAGAAAAACGCAGTTTCATGCGTTCGGCGGAAAGCTGAATGGGCGTCAATGGATTTTTAATCTCATGGGCTAAGCGGCGCGCCACTTCGCTCCATGCCGATTCACGCTCACCGCTGATGAGTTGAGTGATGTCATCAAACACCACAATTTTCCCACCTTTTAAACCAATCTGATCATTCTCTTCTGAGCCGCGCACCGATAAAATCTGCTGCGAACCATTGTGATAGCGACTGATCTCTGTGCGCCACTCTTTTTCTGTGGTGTTTTTTAAATGGTCAAATAATGGCGCAATGAAGCTTCTTAATGCTTCTGGCGCATCTTTTAATGATGCCAGCGTTAAGTGATCTAAATCATCTTCTGTCACGCCCAAAATGGTCAATGCGGCATTGTTAAAAACGCGTACTTTACCAAGCTCATCAATCACCAAAACGCCGCTGGAGAGTTTTTCTAACAAAGATGCCAAATGTGCCCGCTCAGCCTCTAATAAACCTTGGGATTTTTGAGCCACTTCATGGGCATGTTTAAGTTTTTGCGTCATCTCGTTAAAAGACGAGGTTAAAAAGCCAATTTCATCACGGGATTTGACTTTGATTTTGCGCTCTAAATCCCCTTCGGCCACCGCTTTTGTGGCAATGGAGAGATCACGAATCGGATTAACCAAACGACGAGAGGCAAAGAAAGAGCCACCAAGTGCCAATAATATGGACAAAAGTGCCACAAGCCCCAAAATCACCAACAGATTCATTTTCAAAGGTGCCCTTAAGGATTTAAACTGTTTATAGTACTCCACGGAGTTTTTCGTAGAGTTTGCAAGCTCTGTGTATTTATCAGGGATTTCATAAAAGGCTTGCAAAATATAGGGTAAATTTTCAGCAATTTTGGTCACCACGCGCACACGCAATTGCGAGTCAGAAACCTGCTCAAGCACCACATATTCCATGCCTTGGGCCACACTCATGAGAATCACATCATTCGGTCGCTCTGGCATCACTTTATCAAAGTCACTGGAAGCAAAGGCTACAACATTGCCATGACCATCAAAGACAGACAACTCCATCGCGTTGATGTTTTCGCGCACATTTTCAATGTAAAAACTCAAATCCGTAAATGGCAATGTCATTAAGCGCTCACCGGTGGATTGCGTCAAATTTAAAGCATCCACGCGGCGAATGTCTAACGAAGAGCGGGACAACGCCAAAGCATCCTCAAAGCCCTTGTCTAAAGAGGCATCAAACCAGCTGTCAATGCCCTTATACACCATCGTAATGGAGAAATAGAGCAAAATCGCCAAGGGCAACAACGAAATCCCAGAAAAAAACAGCATCATGCGCACATTTAAGCGCGAACCGATGTAACCTTTGCGATAAATGCGCACAAGTTTCACCAAATAGTGCCCCACAAAGAAAATGAGCAGCAAAAAGCAGATGCCGCCCGCGGCCAATAGCCAAATAAAGTTATCTGAGTACTTTGACACAGATTCTAACGATTGGCTCATCATCCCTAAGATGATCACCAACAACATCGATAAGATGAATAGAGGGATGATGCTCTCTTTTTTTGTTCTTCTTACCATTTAGCAAACTCCCAATACTTCCAACCTGTATCTAAATTCCAATCACTCGACAAATATGCCGGGATGCGTAGCGGCGTTGGCAACTCATCAATGTTGAGTTTTAAGCGCACGCCACCACGATAAATCTTGTCTGCCTTTCGATGGGCAATTTTAATGCGAAAATTTTTGGGCTCAGCAATGTATGCGAGCGCTAATGTTAATGTGGGGAAATTCTCATATTTTTTACTCTGCTCTGCATGCACCACATATTGCCGCGTTAAGGCATTATATGCGATGACAAAGCTGTAATTTTTTGGCGGATTGTCCCCTTCTAACCAAACCAGCCCCACTTTTTCCTCCACCACAAATGTGTAGGTAAAGGTGAGGGGAATGCCATTTTCCAGCATCTGTATTTGATCTTTACTCATTTCGATGGTGGCATCGATGGCGATTTTATAACTGTTCTCCTCGCGCCCATTTTTCACGAACACAGAAGAAATCATAAACTCATTGGCAAAGCTCATGGAAAACCATGAGCTTAACAATACAATCAACCATCCAATGCGTTTAACCATCAATCTTTTCGATTAAACAGTAATAGAAGCCATCCATTTTTTCCGCTTGCTCAGAGAACACAGGCAAAATTTGGTGGCCATACGCTTGACGCTCTGCAAATTCTAATGGCAACTCACACTCTTTTGCATCGCTGTGGGCAGCAAAAAAGGCTTGCATCTGCCCTTCGTTCTCTTCTTTTAAAATCGAACAGGTGGAATACAATAAACGGCCGCCCACTTTGAGCATCGACCAAGCATGTGCCAATAAATCCGCTTGTGTTTGCGCAAGCACGGCAATGTCAGTGGGTTGACGAAGGCGTTTAATGTCCGGATGGCGGTGAATGATGCCCGTTGCTGAACATGGCACATCCAATAAAATGGCATCCACGGCTTCCTCAGCTGTGAAGTTTTCAAAATGGTTCGCGGATAAAATCACTTTATCTGCCAACTCATTCTGAAAGACACGCGTCACGTTCTCTTGCACACGTTTTAAACGGTTGCTCACGCTGTCAATGGCGTAAATTTTCATCAACTGAGGATTGCGCTCAAGCATCGCCACGGTTTTACCACCAGGCGCCGCACACGCATCGACAATCACATCCTCATTTTGTGGATTAATCAATACCGCAGCCAATTGTGCACTCGCATCTTGCACAGAGCTCATGCCTTCATCAAAATGTGGCAAAACGGAGACCGGCACCGCTTCTGTCAATACAATGGCAGAATCAGAATGGGCATGCATTTGATGGTCAACGCCTGCATCATTTAACAAAGCTGAATAGGCATCTCGCGTTGTTTGCAGCGGATTGACACGAATGGTCATAGGCGGATGCTGCATGAATTGTTCTGCAATCGCACAGGCTTTCTCAACACCCCAATGGCTGATCAATTTTTCCGACAACCATTTTGGCAACGAAACTTTTGCGGTGTTCTTCGGCAATGGCTGCAAACCTTCACGCAACACTTTACGCAAAATGCCATTGGTTAAGCCCACTGCCCACTCTTTGTTCATGGCACGAATCAATGCCACCCAATTGTTCACCGCAGCATATTCAGCGGTATTCATCTCAGTGATTTCATACATCGCCAGCAATAATGCTAAATACACTTGGCGCTCTGTGGATTTAATGGGCTTTTGTAAATAATGGGTCAATTGAAAGCTCAACACATCAAAATGGCGCAAAGCACCATACACCAAATGCTGAACAAAACGTTGATTACTGTCATTGAGCTCACGCATTTCTGTGGCAAGCAATTCAGACAATGACTGCCCTTTTTCCACTTTGTGCAAAATATCAATGGCACAATAACGTGGATCTTTGAGCAAATGGCTCATTGGGCTGTAATTTTTATCAGGCGTTGCCGTTTGCGTGCGCGATTTATGCGTGCGTGATGGACGCGAAGGCTTAGATTGCCCCTTGCCATAATGCACACGTTTTTGGCCATCGCGAGAAAAATCACGGCTCTTTTTCGGTTCAGCTTTTTTCTCTGATTTTGGCTTGTAGCTAACTTTTACGCCATTTAGAGTGGTATCGGTTGTCATTTAAATTAGTTCCTCTAAATGAAGTGACGTGCCTTTAATAAAGTCACGTGCAAGCATTGCTTTTTTGCCCGCAAGTTGTAGTTCAATGATTTCTAGTTGTGTGC
The DNA here is from genome assembly GCF_002252155.1 of Wohlfahrtiimonas sp. G9077. Taxonomy (GTDB): domain Bacteria; phylum Pseudomonadota; class Gammaproteobacteria; order Cardiobacteriales; family Wohlfahrtiimonadaceae; genus Wohlfahrtiimonas. The sequence continues at coordinate 76,411 of NZ_NEFD01000001.1, read as the reverse complement.
TGCCGGTGTGAACAAATAAGTCGCCATGGCGCTCTTCTAATGTTCCAGGTGCACGGGTGCTCGGTTGATCCGTGATGCGCGTTTGCCAAATTTTTAACAACTGACCTTGCCATGATGTATGGGCAGAAGGCACAGGATTGAAGGCACGCACTTTGCGGTCAATGATTTCAGAAGGCTCTGACCAAATGATTTTCGCCTCCTCTTTAGTGAGTTTTTCTGCATATGTGATGCCCACATCACTTTGCGCCACAGGCTGTGATTCACCGGCCAAAATTGTCGGCAACGTTTCAATCAAAAGATTCGCCCCCACAGTTTTTAACGCATCGTGCAATTGGCCTGCAGTCATGGTTTGTGTGATGGCAACTTTGGCTTCACGCCAAACGGCGCCGGTATCTAAACCTTTATCCATTTGCATGATGGCAATGCCGGTTTCAGAATCTCCAGCTTCAATACAGCGCTGAATGGGCGCAGCACCACGCCATCTTGGCAATAACGAAGCATGAATGTTGATGCAGCCTTTCTTAGGCGCCCTCAATACAGCTTCAGGCAAGATCAAACCATACGCCACCACGATCATCACATCGGCATTTAGGGCAGCAAGTTCAGCTTGCGCCGCTTCTTGACGAAGGCTCAACGGTTGATACACAGGAATATGATGACTTTCTGCCAATTCTTTCACTGGGCTTTTGGCCAACTTTTTCCCACGACCTTTGGGGCGATCTGGCTGTGTGTATACAGCAACCACATCGTAACCTGCCTCAATCAAAGCCTCTAATGTGCCTGTTGAAAATTCAGGCGTGCCCGCAAAGATCACTCTTGTTGCGTTCGGTGCTGTCATGATCACTTTTTCCCCATCTCTTTGAGATATTTTTCCAATTTTTTCAAAGCGCGTTCACGTTTTAAGCGAGATAAATAGTCAATGAATAAGATGCCATTTAAGTGATCTAATTCATGCTGCATGCAGCGAGCCAATAAGTCTTCTGCTTCACGCTCAAAGTAATCGCCATGAATGTCTTGTGCACGGATTTTTACAGCAAATGGGCGCTCAATCGGGCCACTGTAAATGCTTGGCAAAGATAAACAGCCCTCTTCTGATTCTGCCACATCCTCAGATTCCCAAATGATCTCAGGATTGATGTAGATCATAGGATCGTTCTTTTCTTCTGTACAGTCAGTGACAAAAATGCGACGCAGATCGTTGACCTGATTGGCCGCTAAGCCGATGCCATTATTCTCATACATGGTTTCTAACATTCCGTTAGCTAACTCATATAAATCCTTATCAAAAGTGGTAACAACGCTTGCTGTTTGACGAAGCGTCTCATGTGGCACATAAATTACATCAAGTTTAGACATTGATTAAAAACTACCCATTCATATCAAAAAATAAAAAAACCGCTGATTTGAAGCGCTCAACGCACGCCTTAAATTTGGTCAGGTGGCTTGCTAAACGCTCAAAAAATTCAGATAATCTTATCAAATTTTTGTTTGCATTAATATTAATAAGGATAATTTATGAATATAAAGCGCCTGCTCATTGCAACTGGCTTGTTGTGCGCATCCCTTTCTATGGCGGCAACGCTCAAACCAGATGCGCCTCAACACTATGTGGTGCAGCCTGGGGATTCCTTATGGAGCATTGCGAAAAAGTACACGGATGATCCGTGGGAATGGCGTCAATTGTGGAAAAGCAATCCACAAGTGAAGAACCCAAACCGCATTTATCCTGGCGATGAATTGAGCATCAAAAATGGCAAGATTGTCTATAAACGCAACTTCAAAGGCGGCAATGCCAAACAGCAAGGCGGCCTTAAAACTGTTAAGCTCTCCCCTGAAATGCGCGAAGTACCAATTGACTTAGGTTTACCGGTGATCTCTTATGATTATCTTCGTGGTAAGTTTGTGGACATGGAAATTGTCGATGCCAATCAACTCAAATCCTTACCGTATGTGGTGGCATTTGAAGACAATCGTTTAACTGGTCATGTGAATCTGAAAGCCTTCATTAAAGGTGATTTACAACCCGGACAAACCTACAATGTTTATGAGCGCGGCATCACACATAAAGGCTTAAAGCTCGATGACATCAGCAAAGGTAAAAAGAAAAAAGATGTGGACATCGGAACTGAGTTGATCAAAACTGGTGAGATTGTGGTTGAAAATGTCAAAGATGGTATTTCAACGGTCTACATTAAAAATACCGTCAACCGCGGCATTTCGCCGGGGCAATATGTGGTGCCAAAACCGCAAACGAGCAACATCGGCAACCTTTATTTTGAACCCAAATCTGCCCCACAAAAAACCGAAGCACAAGTGGTCAATACCCCAGGCATGCTCAAAAGCGTTGCGGCAGGTGGGAATGTGGTGTTAGACAAAGGATTAGATGCAGGTTTATCCCCAGGTGATTTACTTTTGGTGCAACAACCTGACATTTATAAAAATGATCCCATTGATCCAAGTAAGCGTTTACGCATTCCAGGACAAGCGGCCGGCATGGTGATGGTGTATAAAGTGTTTGATCGCATGAGCTTAGCGATTGTCATTGAAGCGGCCAAACCCATTCAGCAAGACATGATGGCCGTTACGCCTTATTCAGATTACAACAGCCAGTAATCACTGATGCTTAACTCCAAAGCCCCAATTCAATTGGGGCTTTTTTATAGTTATAAAAAAAGATCCCACAAAGTGGGATCAATCTAGGTACGACTCAATGAAACAACTTACAATTGACCAATGGAAAGGTATTTGGTTTCTAAATAAGGCTCAATGCCTTCAATGCCACCTTCTCGGCCAAGCCCGCTCTCTTTAAAGCCACCAAAAGGCACTTGAGCTGCACTTGGCAAACCATCATTCCAACCCACAATGCCAAAATCCAATTGATCTTGTAGATAAATGCCGCGCTTATAATTGTCCGTAAAGAAATAGGCCGCTAAACCAAATGGCGTGCCATTGGCAATGGCGATCGCATCTTCTAAGTTCTCATAAGCAATGATGGGCGCAACAGGGCCAAATGTCTCTTCACTCATGATGTTCATCTCAAGCGTCACATTGCCAAGAACCGTTGGTTCTACAAAATACGTGCCCTTTTCGTGATCCGCAAAGCTATTGCCGCCCGCTAAAACTGTGGCGCCTTTGGCTTTGGCATCTTCAATTTGAAAAACCACTTTATCAAAGCCTTTTTGATTGATGAGCGGACCAATGTCTGTAGCTTCATCCATCCCATTACCCATTTTAAGGGCGCGGGCAGCTTTAGCAAACTTCTCACTGAACTCTGCAAGCACGGATTGATGCACGATAAAACGGTTCGCACAGACGCACGTTTGCCCTGCATTTCTGAACTTTGAAGCCATCGCTTGCTCAACCACATAATCAATATCCGCATCTTCACAGATGATGAACGGCGCATGTCCACCTAATTCCATCGACATGTGCTTAACAGTCGCCGCACTTTCGCTGATGAGGCGTTTGCCCACTGGCGTTGAGCCCGTGAAAGTGATTTTGCGCACATATGAGCTTGCGGTCAATACGGGACCCACCTCATGACCATAACCAATCACGCATTGCAACACATCTTTCGGGATGCCTGCTTCGTGCGCCAATTCCACTAAGCGAATCATGGTCAATGGCGTATCTTCTGCAGGTTTGACGATAAACGTACAGCCAGCTGCCAATGCAGGCCCTGCTTTACGCGTCATCATCGCTGCCGGAAAGTTCCAAGGCGTAATCGCTGCCACTAAACCCAAACCTTGACGCGTGACAATGAGGCGTTTATTCGTTGAGCTTGCCGGAATGGTGCGGCCATAAATACGTTTGGCTTCCTCTGCATACCACGTTAAGTAACTCACAGCGTAATCCACTTCACCGAGGGATTCTTTCAATGGCTTACCGTTCTCTTCCGTCATGATTTTTGCAATCTCAGCTTTATTGGCCACAATGAGCGCTGCCCACTTGGTCAATAAGGCTGAGCGCTCATAGGCTGAAGTTTTGCGCCACGCCGTTAAGGCATCATGCCCTGCTTTGAGTTTTGTTTCAATCAGCTCCGTGCTGTCCATTGTCAATTGCGCCAATAGATCGCCCGTTGCGGGATTGTAAACCTTTAATTCATTCATTGAAATTTGTCCTTCTACTGTTTGCTCGCTTCCACAAATGCATCTTTGAGAATCGCTAAACCCTTAGCCAATTCTTCATCAGTGATGGTCAAAGGTGACAAGAAGCGAATGACATTGCCGTGTAAGCCCGCTGATAATAACAATAATCCATTGTCGTTCGCATATTTTGTGATGATGCCGGTTCGTTTTGAGTCGGCCAAACCTGTGGCAGGATCTGTTAATTCTGCAGCAACCATCGCACCTAAGCGGCGAATGTCTCCAATGAATGGATAATCTTTTTGCATCTCTACCAAGAAGGCTTCAAGTTTTGCCCCTAAGGCTTCTGATTTTTCATTCAATGACTCTTCTTGCACAATGTCCATCACCGCAAGGGCAGCGGCACAGGCAATTGGGTTGCCGGCAAAGGTGCCGCCTAATTGACCCGCTGTCGGTTCATTGATGATTTCAGCGCGCCCAACCACAGCACTCAATGGCATGCCGGCAGCTAACGATTTTGATGTGGTCATTAAATCAGGCACAATGCCAAAATGTTCCATGGCAAAGAGTTTACCTGTGCGGCAAAAACCGGCTTGAATTTCATCGGCCACAAATACAATGCCGTGCTCTTGACAGAAGTGATACACAAATTCCACAAAGCGTTTAGGTGGAATGATAAAGCCGCCTTCGCCTTGAACCGGCTCCATCACAACGCAGGCAATCATGCTTGGGCAAACAGTGCCTTTAAAGAACTCTTTAAAGCGCGCGATCACTTCATCCACATATTCATCTTCTGTCATGCTGCTTGGGCGTTCATACACAAATGGGAACGGCGCTTGGAAAACATCTGAGTTAAATGGGCCAAAGCCTTCTTTATAGGGTTTCACTTTACTCGTCATACCCATCGTTAAGTTTGTGCGGCCATGGAATGCACGATTAAACACCACAACGCCACTTCTACCGGTGTATTTACGGGAGATTTTAACGGCATTTTCAACCGCTTCAGCGCCTGAGTTCAATAACAATGCTTTTTTCTTGTGATCCCCTGCTGTGATTTCACACAAACGGCGGCACACTTCCACATAACCTTCATACATGATCACGTTAAAACCAGGATGCGTAAAATGCTCCACTTGTGCTTTGATCGCTTCGATCACTTTAGGATGGCTGTGACCCACATTCATCACGCCAATGGCGCCGGCAAAATCGATGAAGGTTTTGCCATCTTGTGTGATGATGGTTGAATTTTTGGCGCTTTTGGCCACGTTTAAGTTACCAGTGCTGACACCGCGAGCCACATATTCTTCGCGCAATTCAGGTAAAGTACTCATTTGAAACTCCTTAGATTTAAATCAATTCAATAAAATGGTTGTCGTGTCGATCGTTATTATTTTGGGATGAACACATTAAGGCTCACGAGCATCTCTTCCACCGGTGTTGGCAAAAGATTGATGTTATAGAGCAAATCACTGACTGCATATAACGCAGCAAAGGTATAAAGTGCGACGATTACGCCTTGCACAGGCATGCTGGTGATCAAGCGATTGCACTGCCAATCGGGCTGAATGTCGCCATTTTTACGGGAATTTTTCAGCATAATGATGGGTAAAATCGCTAAAATCACACCGCCAACGGCGCCGGCAAACTCAAGGGCTCGACCAAATGAGACCATTTCGCGGTATGCCAAAATAAAAGGTGGCACACAGATCACGGCAAGCACGGTTAAACGGCGAAGTTTATGGGTTTCTGAGCCCAATTTAAATTGATCAAAAATATTGGTAAAGTAGCTGCCAGCCAATCCCCAATACGAAGTGAGCATGGCACACAACGCAAAGAAATTGGCAATCAATGCTGCCCATGTACCTAAATATTTGCCCCAAGTGATGGTGGCAATTTCATCCACACCTTCAATGCCAGCCAGTGAAATCACAGACAATGCCACAGTTGTTAATAAGATGAATGTACACGCCATGCCGATCATGATGGCTTTTGGCAAAGCTTTTGGACGATGTGCCAGGCCGCGGGCAATCTCTGGCACAATGTATTGAGCAGAATAACTGAACACCACTAAATAGATGATGGGAATCATGTAAGACCAGCGCCCTTCCATCAGATGTTCAACTTTGGTATTGACATTAAAAATGGTGGAAAATGAGAGCACCAAAATAAGCACCACCATCGTAATACTGATGTATTTCTCGCCTTTACCAATGGCTTTGAGCCCTGCATATAAAATACCAACTGCCGGAATGGCAAACAAAATGCTGCCCAATTGATTCGGAATGCCAAACAACACATTCATTAATCGGCCACTGCCCGCCATATAAGCAATCAATGCGCCCGTTGTATTGGCAAAAATTGAGATAAAAATGAGCCATGAACCCACTTTACCCACATATTTACGCGCAAGCCCACTCAATTGATGGTGCGCTTTGGTGCGAAGCGAAGATTCTGCCACATAAAGCATCGTGATCGTGGTGATGATGCCAATGATGATGAGCCACAAAAAGAGTGGCAAAAAGCCTGAATTGCGCGATGCATAAGGGATGGCCAATACACCTGCGCCGATGTTCGTGCCCACAATCATGGCCACGCCTTCTAGCAATGTTAATTTTTTGGTGACTAATGTCTCCGTCTCCTGTCCTTCAACGCTGTCTGCGCTGATCTCTCGGTTTGAAGGCGTTGCTAATCCTTCCATACTCACAGTCCTCATATTTTCTCCTCGTTCCCCAATCACTTTGATGAGCTTCTTGATTCTTATTTGCCATTTGTAGCTATTCTGAAGTCTCACAATACATTTATGAATAAAAAATTTCACATATTTTCAAATCACTATAGCCATTTCATCCTTTCAAAACTCAGTTCTCATCACTGATTCGATAGTATTGTGTTCTTCATTTCATAACAATTAGATAAAAATAATGAAATGTATGATAAATTCATACGATCGTATGATTCATTTTAAAGGCGTAACATGCAACTCACCATTCGTGATTTAATCGACAGACCAGAGCTTAAGATCGTATTAATGGGCGGTCACAAGGGTACACATCGTAAAATTGTTTGGGCGCACACCTCAGAATTAGAAAACCCCAGCGAATGGGTATTGCCCAACCACTTAATCATGACCACCGGTCTTGGTATCCCCAAAAATGGTTTAAAACAAAAAGACTACATCATGCGGTTAATCAACGCAGATTTAGCGGGCTTGATGATCTCCACCCACATGAGTGCACCAAAAGATCTCAAAATGCTGATTGAAGTGGCAAATGACCATGATTTTCCGGTGTTATTCATTGATTATCATGTGCCCTTTATTGAGATCGCTAAAATCATCATCGATGCCAATAAAGACAAAAAAGAGGTGATCAACAATCAGTTGGTCAAATTATTATATGAGCACTCCAAAGAATTGATTCGTGAGCACAATGTGCAAGAACTCACCGCGCGCGTCACTGCCCTTTTAAACATGCCGATTGATTTGGTCAATAGCATCAATCCGAAAGAGACGCTGTTTAGCTTTGCGCCTTTAAGCGAGGCACGCTTACAACTGCTGTCCACCATTGATCTACAGATTGATGTGCCCCAAAAGATTTACCAAAAAACCGCCCCCACCCTCAACATCATTCCCCTCAAATCTCATGGCATCAGCCTTGTGATCGAAGACAGCAACATCAGCAGCGAACTGTTACAAAGCTTAACGCTGCTCTTTAGCCTATACATTGAGATGCGTAAAGAGAGCTCTTATCAACGCAGCGTGCTTTCCAGTGAGTTTTTAGACGATATTTTAAATGAACGCATCAGTGATGCTTACATCGAAAAAAAGCTGCCAAATTACAATGTCAGCATTGATAATTGCATCGCCATCATTGCCCAATGTAAGCCTGACATCAATTATCAAAAAGTCTTTTTCAAATTCGCCATTCGCGGTTTGTGCCTGTTTCAAAAGCAGCGCGTGTATTTATTGACAGAGGCACACAATGTTGAAAAGCTCAGCAATCTTTTTGAGTACATGGGCATCAGCGATCCCATTAAACAGATCAAACGCATCAATGATGCTTTTTCTGAAGCAAAACTTGCGTACAAAAACACCACAGATGCTGTGCCTGTGCAGCATTATGCAAAACAAAATTACAGCCGTTACACCTTGCCAAAGAACTTACAAGATGCCGAGCGTATTTTTGAGCTCAATTTAGGTGCCCTGCATCAACAAGATCAGCTGAAAAATACCCGTTATGTGCATACATTAAAGGTGTTTTTAGAAAATGATCGCGCTTGGGAGAAAACTGCCAAGCAGTTGCATATCCATAAACAAACCTTAGTGTACCGCATGCAGAAAATTCAAGAGATGACAACACGCGCCATCAATTCAACGGCGGACATTGTGGAATTGTGGGTGGCCATTAAAGCGGGTGAGATTTTAGGCCATATTGAAGAGAGTCATTAAACTTAGCATACAAAAACGGCGCCCACAGAACGTCAGCGCCGCTTCGCTTGATTTATTAATTATTGTAAAGGATACAACGTAATCTCTACGCGGCGATTTTGCGCGCGCCCTTCTGGCGTTGCATTCGAGGCAATCGGATCACTGGGGCCTGCGCCATATGTGGTCAAGCGAGTGGCGCTGATGCCTTGCAATACCAATGCATTGGCAACGCTTTGTGCGCGTTCATTCGATAAACGTTGGTTAATCGCCATCGTGCCGGTGGAATCGGTATAACCCACAATGCGCGCACCCGTTTTGTTGTACTCTTTTAAGACAGCCGCCACGCTTTTTAAGGTCTGTACGCCAAAGGGCTTGAGCACAGAGCTGCTGGTGTCAAAGGTTAAGCTGTTTGGCATATTCAATACAATGCGATCTGGATAACGCGTCACGCTCACACCTGTGCCCTCTAAACTTTGGCGCAATTTTGCTTCCTGCTGATCCAAATAATAACCGATGCCACCGCCCACAGCAGCACCGCCGGCTGCGCCAATCAAAGCACCGCGCCCAGGTTTGCCTTTATCCGATAAAGCGCCAATGCCTGCGCCCACAATTGCACCAATGGCTGCGCCAACCCCCGTGTCTGCGGCTTGTTCTTGTCCTGTGTAAGGATTCGTTGTGCAACCTGCCAAGCCAATGGCCAATACTGAGAGTATCATCACCTGTTTTTTCATATCATTCCTATCTATTTTTATGATTCATCAATTAATGGTCGCGCTGCGTGGCCACTGCGCCCGTTGTTGCACCGGCTGCCGCGCCAATACCGGCACCAATTGCGGCATTGCGCCCACGATGTTTTTTACTTGATAATGCACCAACGCCCGCACCCACAGCTGTCCCGATCAATGCGCCAGAAACCACATTTTCACGGGTGCCACGATCACGATAAGGATCATTCGATGCACACGCAGCCACAAGGCTCATCACCCCTAAAGAAATTAACACTTTTTTGATATGGTTCATGATTCTGTCTCCTTGATCAATTTTACATTTTTTATGGATAAGCCCTTAAACAATCTACACAATTTTTACAAAATTGTTCGAAAATACGACAAAATAAAAGTTTTTTTATAGAAAGCCTCCCCCTATTCTATAAAAATATCCTATAATGTTGGCCCTCCCCCACTGTAAATTAAAGGTTCAAAAATGGAACTAGATCCAACCGTACTGGCACGGATACAATTTGCCATTAATATTACATTTCACATCATCTTCCCAAGCATTAACATCGCTTTGGCATGGATGCTTTTATTTTTTAAACTACGTTATCAGAAAACGCAAGATCAGTCTTGGTTAAATGCGTATAACTTCTGGGTTAAAATCTTTGCATTGAGCTTCGCCATTGGCGTTGTGACAGGCGTTACCATGAGCTTCCAATTTGGTACAAACTGGCCGGGCTTTATGGAAACCGTGGGTAATATTGCAGGGCCGTTATTGGGCTATGAAGTATTGACTGCGTTCTTCTTAGAGGCCACCTTCTTAGGTGTGATGCTCTTTGGTCAAAATCGCGTCTCTGATCGTACGCACAACATTGCAACGATTTTAGTGGCGGTGGGTACATCGTTCTCTGCCTTCTGGATCATTGCCTTGAACTCTTGGATGCAAACCCCTGCAGGCTATGAAATGATCGATGGCGTTGCCCATGTCACCAGCTGGTGGGAAGTGATCTTCAACCCAAGCTTCTTGACTCGCTTAGCGCACATGTTATTGGCCTCTGGCTTAACGGCTGCCTTCATCGTTGCAGGTATCTCCGCATATCGCATGCTCAAAGGTGACCGCGCGGCAGGTACGCGTCATGCCATGCATTTAGGTGTGGTGGTTGCTGCCATTTTAATCCCTGTACAAATCTTTGTCGGTGACATGTCAGGTTTATTGGTGTTAAAACATCAACCAGACAAATTGGCCGCCATTGAAGCCATCTGGGAAACAGAAGCACCTGCTGCATTAAACCTCATTGCATTCCCTGATGAAGCAACCCGTTCAAATAAATTTGACATCGCTGTGCCACACTTAGGCAGCTTGATTTTGACTCATACATGGGATGGCGAAATTCGTGGTTTAAATACATTTGCAGAACATCCTCCTGTGGCCAAAGTTTTCTGGAGCTTTAGAATCATGGTGGGCATTGGCTTCTTAATGCTCTTTGCTTCATGGATTGCAGCGTTCCAATTATGGCGTAAAAAAGAGGTCTCTAACTGGATGTTAAAAGGCTTAGTGGCCATGACATTCTCAGGTTGGATCGCCGTCATTGCCGGCTGGTATGTGACAGAAATCGGTCGCCAACCTTGGTTGGTCTACGGCGTGCTTAAAACAGCAGATGCTGCAGCACCACACGGCATGACAGTGATGATCTCTTCATTATTGATGTATAGCTTACTTTATGTCTTCATTTTAGTGAGTTACTTATCTGTATTGTTTTATATGACTCATAAAGCAATCAAAAATAACACTGCGAAACAAGGAGCATAATCATGGTCATGGATGCAGCAACGATTCTACCCGTCATATTTGCCTTTTTAATGGCAGCGGCGGTCTTCTTTTACATCATTTTCGATGGTTATGATTTAGGCGTGGGCTTATTGTTCCCATTTGTGAAAAATCGTGCCGATCGCGATTCTATGGTGGCCACGATCGACCCATTTTGGGATGCGAACGAAACATGGATTGTCCTTGGCATTGGCGTCATTTTCATTGCCTTTCCAAAAGCTTATGGCGACATCTTAGTCACCCTTTACATTCCAACTGTTTTAATGTTAGGTGGCTTAATTTTACGTGGTGCAGCCTTTGACTTTCGTAACACAGCAAAAGAGCACCACAAAGGCTTATGGGATGCATTGTTCTCCATTGGTTCATACATCGCCACTTTATCACAAGGTGTGATGGTGGGTTTATATGCCACAGGTTTAGACACCTCTTTATATGGTTGGGCATTTGCCATTTTAGTGGGCATCTCTGTGTGCTTTGGTTATGCATTGCTTGGTTCTGCATGGTTGATCTTTAAATCTAAAGATCACATCCGCCAAATGGCCATTAAAACTGTTAAAAACAGCATTTTCTTAGCCTTCTTAGCGATCGTGTTGATCTCTGCAGCAACGCCACTTGTGAGCACAACTGTATACAATAAATGGTTCACATTCCCGAACATCATTTATTTAGCGCCTGTACCATTGGCATGTGTGATTTTAGCCTTCATCATCTTCCGTATGTTGCCTAAAATCGCTGTGGACACGACTTACCAATATGATTGGGTGCCTTACTTATGTGCGGTATTGATTGTATTGTGTGCCTTCATTGGTTTCTCATACAGCATCTTCCCTGACATCATCTTAGGTCAATTGACCATCTGGGAAGCAAGTGCAGCACCTGCCTCATTAGAATTCACTTTGTGGGGTGTGGCCATTGTATTGCCAATGATCCTTGCATACACATTCTATGTGCATCGCATCTTTAAAGGTAAAATCGAGCATGATCATCACGTGGGTTACTAATTGACTCACTTTGATGAACAAAATCCCGCCTTGTGCGGGATTTTTTATGCCATTATTATTTAGAACGCATAGCGCTTCGCGTGGACCATAAACAGATGATGGAGCCTAAACACACCCATACAACACCCATCCAAAAGGACAACGATAATGGCGCATTTAACACAATCGCCGCCAATACAGCTGACAACACAGGCACAAAATAAGAGGCGGTGGCAAGTAAAGTGACATTGCCATGCAAAATCCCCACATTCCACGCAGCATAACCAAAACCCATTGCTGCACCTGCTAACAATAGATAAACAGCGCCCATCCAATGCCACTCAAAGCTTGCTTGCTCTGTCAATCCGTATTGCAGCCACAGCGTCATCGCCACCAATATAAAAAAGAGCGTGATGCCATTTTGCCCCTTCGCAAGTCGTGCAGTCACGATGCAATAAGCCGCCCAAATCAATGCACCCACAAAGGCAAGACCATAACTTAAAGGATTGTCATTGATATTGTCCAGCATCTGCGAGAGGCTAATGCCCGCATCGCCCCCTAAAATCCACACAATGCCAGCGCAAGAGATGATGAATCCTGGAATGATCCAAAGGTTGCTTTTTTGATGATTGAATAAAATCGCCGCCACAATCGTAAAAGTTGGCCATAGATAATTGACCATGCCCACTTCAATGGCTTGTTCTGCGGTGTTGGCATAACCAATGGCAAGTGAGAAACAGACTTCATACGCCACAAACAATACGCTGCCCCAAATGAGATACGTTTTACTAAAGGCTTTGATGCTTGGGCGCGCAAGTGTGATGAGCAAAAAAATGCTCGCCACTGAATACGTTAACGCAGCACCGCCCACTGCCCCAAAATTCACCGCCACTTGGCGAAGCAATCCCACATTTGCACTCCAAAGCACAATGGCACTGATGCCAATCAAGGTTGCTGTTTGTCGATTCATAAATCCTCCTTTAGGCATCAATATAAGCCACAAAATGACAAGACACAAAAAAGCCTCCCGAAGGAGGCTTTTTATCATCTCAAAAATGAGTGCTTAGAATGGTGCATCAATGTCCACGATGTCCACTAATTTTTGGTTCACGAACTCTTTTAAGCCTAAATCGATCAATTCACGACCAAAGCCTGAGCGACGTACACCGCCAAATGGTAAGTCTGCTTTCACCATGGTTGGGTGATTCACAAATACCATACCTGTTGAGATTTGGAGTGCCACTTTACGACCACGTTCATTATCAGATGTAAAGACTGAGCCACCTAAACCGAAAGGTGAATCGTTGGCAATGCGAATGGCATCGGCTTCATCTTTCGCTTTAAAGATCATGGACACAGGACCAAAGAACTCTTGATAGTACGCAGGGTTATCTGGCGTCACATTTGTTAAAATAGTGGGTTGAACAAAGCAACCTTGAGCTGGAACTTTTTCGCCCACTTCAATGGCTGTTGCGCCGTGTTTAACGGCTTCTTCGATCTGTTTTAACAAACCATCTTTCGCGCGTTGTGAAGATAATGGTGCCAATTGTGTGGCAGGATCCATCGGATCACCCGCTTTCAATGCCGCCACGCCTGCTGTGTATTTTTCTAAATATTCATCATACACTTTAGCATCCACAATCATGCGTTTAGAAGATACACACACTTGACCACCATTCCAATGACGGCCAAACACGCCCCATTTGGCCGTTTTTTCAATGTCCGCATCGTCTAATACCACAAATGCATCCGCACCGCCTAATTCCATGATAGATTTTTTAAGGTGTTTACCCGCAACTTGTGCAACGGCAGAACCTGCAAATTCAGAACCTGTCAATGCAACGCCACACACGCGTGGATCTTGTAAAATGGTTTCCACATGATGATGCTCAGCAAATAAGTTGATGAACACGCCTTCAGGCAAGCCCACTTCTAACATCATTTTTTCAAACGCCGCAGCACATTGTGGTACGTTTGAAGCATGTTTTAAAATCAATGTGTTACCCGCTGACAATTGTGGTGCCAAAATACGCGCCACTTGATAATACGGGAAGTTCCAAGGTTCGATGGCAAGCAATACGCCTAAAGGCTCGTACACTAAAGAGGCTTCGCCTTCCGCAGGATCCATCACAGGAAGTTTACGCGGTTGTAATTGTTCTTCTGCGTGTTTTACGTAGTATTCTAAAATTTGTGCAGACAATTCCACTTCTGCTTTAGACTCAGCAAACACTTTACCCATTTCTAAAGTGATGAGTTTGGCATGCTCATCGATGTTGTCACGCAAATGTTTAGCCGCTTTGCCTAAAATGCTCACACGTTCTGCAACGGGTAAGTTTTTCCAGCTTTGGAATGCTGCATCCGCTTTGTCGATGGCAGAAACAATCTCTGCTTCTGTCGCGCTTGGGAATTCTTTAACGAGTTCATTGGTGTAAGGATTAACTGTTGCGAATGCCATGATTGACTCCTATCAATAGAAAAGATACTTGACTATACTTCTTTACCGAATGATTTAAAAAGTTAATCTTTAAATCAGCCTGAGAAATAAATTAAATCTTCAAATTAAGACCCCCCTCCATTTTATTGAAGCTTTCTTCATAAAACGTTGCGGGGAAATCGGCTAAATTACCGACCCCCTACAAGAGAGTCATGTCATTATAGCGCCACAAGTTACCCGATGTATACCAATTATTCAGTTAATTAATATAAATCAATTATTTATTGTATAAATTTTGCCATGATTTTTTTAAATAATTCAAAGACCTTTTGCCCTTTTCAATGATTCATCCCCTTTATTTAAGGATCTGTGTTACCGTTAGGTAACCCTTTGCGTGAGTCAAAATTACCCATGATCCGTCTATTACTGCTTGCCGCTGGCCACAGTCGCCGTTTTAAAGCTCAGCACAATGGGCATAAATTATGCCATTTATCGCCACAATTTGAGCGCCCCATTTTAGCCACAACCCATCAAGCAGCATTAAAAGCGTTCAACGCTGATGAGATTTTGATTGTGGTCAATCAAGAAGAAGCGGATGTCATTGCATTGGTACAAACATTGGGCAGCCCCATTAAAATCATCGAAAGCGATGGCATGGGCGAGAGCATCCGCCAAGGCATTCAAGCCCTGCCTAGCAATACAACAGGCATCCTGATTTTACCAGCGGATTTACCCTACATTCAGCCCATCACCATTGAGCGCGTCAAATGTGCCCTTGCCACATCGCCCATCGTCCGCCCCATTTATAATGGACAAATGGGGCATCCCGTTGGGTTTGATCACAGTTTATTTCCTGAATTAAAACAACTGACAGGCGATCAAGGGGCAAGTGCAGTGGTCAAAGCACACACTTGCCATTTAATCGAAACGGATGATTTTGGTGCCATTTATGACATCGACCACCCTAACGATCTACTTTGCTTGTAGCACGCGCTTAATCTTCTCTGCAGTGATCGGAAATTCATAAAAACGATGCCCCGTTGCATGTGCAACCGCGTTACCAATGGCCGGTAAAATCGGAATCATGCCAAGCTCAGCCATACCTTTTGGCGGAGATGTTTCTGATAAGGGCGGTAAAAACTCTGTACTTTGTTGCCAAACCGCCACATCTTTAGCGCGCGGTAAAATATACCGGTTAAAGTTCCAGGTACCATTGCCAGGCCCATCATCATACAAGGGCAATTCTTCCATCAATGCATGCCCAATGCCCATCGCTGTCCCGCCTTGAATCTGCCCAGAAACCAACTGCGGCACAATCATCTTCCCAGGACTCATGAGCATGTGATGGCGTAAAATTTCCACAGCGCCCGTCCCTTGATTGATGGCCAACGCCACTAAACAAGCAGCCGGCGTTACAGTGGTCGGATCCGCACCGCCTCGATCTGTTGGTGGGAAAAATGCCTGCTTTCGGGCAATGAAATGAAAGCCACCGGTCGTCATTTGATCGCGTAAATGCTTGGGTGCACCCTTTCCATATTGCACAGCCAATGCATCCAATGGCAAATTGCAGGCGCCCACGGTGGGAATGTCAAACTCCGCACGCGCCCATTGCCAACTGGAATAAGCATGCACCGCGACACCAGTAATGAGTCCCATCTCATGCGCTTTTTTCGCCAATACATCAAACGGAATGGGCTTCATGCCGCCACCGCCAATGCCCAGCGCTGTCACACGTAAATCCGATAAAGATAGATTCAAACTGTTCATCGCGCCACCGCCCACGCCTTGACTCCAAATGGCTTGAGCTGCGGGCCATAAACTATTTTCCAATAAGAATTTACCCGCTTGACGCGTGCCAAAGCCAATGTAATACACGCCGCTTGAGGAACTCATATCTGGAATTAAACCTGGCGTCCAATAGGGATCGTGTTTGGCCAATTCATCCTGTTTCTTTTGATCTGCCCAACTTGTGTGTAATGGCAACTCAGGAAATTCTGTCACGCCAAACTCCACCACATCCGGCGCTTTACCAAGGGCTTGCCACACCATCACTTGTTGCGCGGTGGTGCCGCCTGTACCAATCTCCTGCATGCAATGACGCATGGTAAGCTTGCCATTTTCATCAAACGATAAGGATAAAATGGTGGGTACACCACTTGAGCCATACACTTGCTGCACCTGTGCAAATCCCACGCCATATAAAAAGCCAGGATGATTGGCTTCATAACGAATTTTATCGCGCACACGGTTTTGCCACATCGGGTGCTGCTCTGCTAAATTAAGCATCTCCACATTGCGCGGATCCCCAGCAATGATACCCCCTTGCGTATTCGGATATCCTTCGAGCATCGCATTGTTTCGACGCAGCGTCATGGAATCGATCTTTAAGATCTCGGACAATTCATCCACCATCATCTCTGTGATGGCCATCGACTGCAATGAACCAAAGCCGCGCATGGATCCGGCTTCCACCGCCGGTGTTGCCATCGCTAATGCTGTGAGATCAGATTTTGGAAAATAGTAAATGGATTGTGCACCGCGCACCGCCACATGAGACACCGCCACCGATAAATTCTCTCGCCCGCCGCCATTACAGTTGTAGGTGCCTTTGAGAATCTCAAATTTTCCTGTGGTTTTATCTCCAACAATGGTGACGTCCATCTCCACTGAATGGCGCTTCATGCCCATTTGAAATTGATCATAACGGTTATTGGCCATCCGAACTGGCAATCCATCACTGTAAAAACTGGCCGCCATCGCATAAATTGGAAAGACTGAATAATCTTTAGAGCCGTAACCCACCGTAGATCCCGTCAGCAGCACAATGTTTTTCACATCCACTGCGCGATTGTGCTTCACTAAATCCGCCGCCATGTTCGCAACGCCTGCCGGTGATTGCGTGGCGGTTAAAATGTGCAATGTTTTTGTTTGTTCATCAAACCAAACATTGCAGTTATCGGGCTCTAACGCACAAGGATCAATGGATTGAGAAAAACCGTGGCGCTCTAACACAAATTTATTCGGATCATTTTTCGCAGCCTCAACCATTTGCGAAATTTCCTGTGCATGCTCCATCCCTTTATTTTGCGTTTCAGGTTTTTGATGGGCTTGTTGCAAGGCATGTAAGAAACCGCCGCCCCGATCCTTATGGAAAAAGCTTGGCACCATCGTATCATCCGGCTTTGCCTCAGGCGGCCAAATCACGGTATTGCCCTTAAACTTACCTTTAATGGCAGCATCTTGATACGGCGAAAACACTGATGGATCATACGGCGTTGCCCCACCAATGCGCACATAACGCGCCGCCCCATAGTTATTAAAAGGGCGAATGCCCGTCACTTCACCATATTCAATGACGCTGTCATCAAATTGCAATAGGCGCTCCGCAGCATTGAAGCGTGGGAAATCCTTATAAATTAAAATCGCCACAGGATGGCCTAAAATGGGCGAAGTCATGCCTTTTGGCAGTAAAATATTTTGCCCATAAAAGCCTTTACCCATACTCGTGTCTTGCGGAATGTTAAAGCCATCGCACACCAAATCCTCTTGCAGGATCAAACGATCAGGCTGAAGATCTCCTAGCACAGATAAATCCACCCCTTCAAAAGTGCGATCTGCCTTGGTGACTTTGAGCATCAATGCATAGCACTGCTGATCTGGCCAACCCTCTAAATCACGGGCACGATAATCACGCGCAAAGTTCTTTTGCCCCGTGACTTTACGAATGCCATCCCATCTGAATTTTGCTTGACCATTTTTGCCCATCCAATCGGTGGATGAGGGTCCTGAATTGACTTGTGTGGCATTTGCCGTTGGCAAGCGCCCTAGCATCAAGGTGATGCCGGCAACGGTGCCCAATTTTATGAAGCCACGCCGAGAAATATCCAAAACCATAACGCCCCTCCTAATGAATGATGTTCACTCAGTATAGAAGAGGCTTGATTGAGTTGCTAGATAATTCCGTTAATGTTGATGTTTCTCAAAGAGCATCTCAGCAATATTGTGGGCATGATCGCCAATGCGCTCAAGATTTGAGATTAAATCTGTGTACGTTAAACCGGATTTTGGCGTACATTCCCCATGATTGAGGCGGCGAATGTGTTGCTTACGCAAATAACGCTCCATATCATCAATCTCATCTTCTAATTCATAAACGCGGCGCGCCTTCGATAAATCGGTCTTATCTAACGCCGTAATGGCCAGTTCAACCGAGCGAATGGTGAGCTCAAACATCTCAAAGACCTCATTTTTCGCATCGTCACTCAAAGTAATGTTGTGCTCACCCATGTAATCGATCTGTTCGATGATGTTTTCAAAGTGATCGCCAATGCGCTCGATGTCACACACTAAGTTGAGCATTGCTTGTAGATCATTTGAATCTTGCGGCGTGATCGAATGGGGGAAAATCTTCACCAAATAACGAGTGATCTCTTCATCCAAAATATTGATGTTTTTCTCTAAAATTCGCCCAAATGCCGCATCATCCATATTGTTGGTTTTTAAATATTCAAGCGAACGCTTTAAACCATCGATGCTTAAATTACCCATATGAATGAGCTCTTTTTTCGCTTGCCCAATGGCAATGCTTGGAGATTTTTCAATGATGGTTTCATCTAAGTAAAGTGCCACTTTCTCTTGTGGCTTTTCTCGCTCTGGCAATAGCTTTGTCACCAAATATGCCCAAACGCCAATGAATGGCAATTGAATCAATGTATTGACTAAGTTAAATGTCCCGTGTGCAAAGGCGATCTGCATTTTAGGTTCAAGCGCCAATTGCCCGGTGATCCACATGATAAAATGCGTGTATGGCCCCAAAAAAATGAGGAAAATCACGGCGCCAAGCACATTGAATAACACATGGATAGCTGCAGCACGCTTTGCAATCACAGTCGCGCCAATCGCTGCCAATACCGCTGTAATCGTCGTCCCAATGTTATCCCCAAAGAGCACAGGCAATGCGCCTTGCAGTGAAATCAAATTCTCAGCATACAAGCCTTGCAAAATCCCGATGGTGGCACTTGAAGATTGCACAATCAAGGTAAACACTGTGCCCACAAAAACGCTTAAAATCGGGCTGTGGCTCATCTGTAAAATGAGTTGCGTAAAGAGCGGTAATTCACGCAATGGCGCCAATCCACTACTCATCAGATCAAGCCCGATGAACAAGCCACCAAAGCCAAAGAAGATTTGCCCTAAGTTTTGCACACTCGTTTTTTTGAAGAAAAAGAGCATCACCGAACCCATCAATAAAATCGGATAGGCGTACTCACCAATGTCGATCCCGATGATAAATGCCGTCACCGTGGTACCAATGTTTGCCCCCATGATGACGCCAATCGCTTGACGCAATGTCATTAATCCTGCGCTCACAAGCCCCACTGTGATCACCGTGGTGCCAGAGCTTGATTGAATGAGTACTGTGACAAAAATACCTGCCAAAATCCCCATAAATGGGTTTGTGGTAAAGCGATCTAAAATGGTGCGAAGGCGGTTACCCGCTGACTTTTGAAGCCCATCGCCCATAAATTTGATTGCAAAAAGAAACAGGCCCAGTCCACCTAGAAATTGGAAGAGTATTTGTTGCCAATCCATGCATTACCTCAAAAATGAATGCTTAAGTACAATAGAAAGTCCGCTATTCTAAGCTATTATGCAAAAATTGCGTACATATTCCGTATACTTCAATCAAATATTATGCAGATCAGGACAAAATATTGACTTTTATGTCAAGCGCTTTGGCATAGTATGGCGCTGTAGTCACCAAGCCATCCACCCCTGTTTGCGCGTAAGCTTCAGTGTTGCTTAAGTTAATGCCACCTGCGCCTAATAATGTCAATTGAGGATGGTGCGCGCGCATGTACATGACGGCTGCACTCAATTGCTCTGGTGTTAATTTATCAAACTGAATGGCATCGATGGGCATCATTGCAAAGCGCCTTGCTTCTTCTAAAGAATCGGCTTCCATCACAATTTTTTTCTCACAGGTTAAATGGCGAATCTGCAACAATTGTTCAGTCAACGCTGCATCATCTTTAAAAAACTGTCGATGCTGTTTAAAAATTAAAATGGTTTCAGATAAACCTAAACGATGCGGCATCGCACCCCCTGCCACAATGCCATGGATGGCGAGGGCTTTTGTCCCGGGAATGCTTTTACGCGTGGTCAATAGTGCCACTTTTTGAGGCGCTTTCTGACAAATGTCCACCATTTTGCGAGTCGCACTGGCAACGCCTGAGGTGTAATCTAAAATGTTTTGCCCCACTTTCCAAAGGATGTGAATGGCATCTCCCCGCCCTTTGGCTGTCAATAACACATCGCATGCATGAATGCGGGCGCCCGAAGGCTTCATGTTCACGACTTCAATGCCTAAACGCTCACACAATTTTGCCACAATCTCTGTGCCGGCCACCACACCGCCACTTCGAGTCACGTACTGAATTTCTGTGGCAGTTGCCTCAATGCCCAACAGTGTTGAGGTTAAATCAATGTAAGGAACATCTTCACGGATGAAGCGTTCCATCTCTTCGGTGGTCATAAACATCATCACTCCTTTTTTAAGTCAATTGCTCAAATAATCGTGCCTCGCCGTCTGCTTTTAAGGCATCGGTGAGGGGATAAAAATGGATCAAACGCCCTTTTTTCATCACGCCAATGTGTGTGGCCAACGCCAGCGCCTCGCTGATGTCATGGGTGACATGCACAATGATGGGCATTGATGTGCGATGAATGTTGTGCAACACGCGGCGCATTTCATGGCGCGTGACGTAATCAAGGGCACTTGTGGGTTCATCTAGCAACAATAAATCCGGCGCAAAAATGAGGGCTCGCGCCAAGGCAACGCGCTGACGCTCACCACCACTTAAATGTGTGATGGCTGAATCTAACAAATAGGCAATGCCCAATAAATTGGCCATTTTCAACGTGCGCTGATGTTGAATCTCCATGGGCACTTGACGCATTTTTAAGGGAAAAGCGATGTTCTCTCGCACATTTAAATGGCCAAAAAGCTCAAAATGCTGATACACAAAGCCAATGTTACGATCTTCAATGCGTTGATGAGACAACGATTGCCCATTGAGCAACATCGACCCCCTAACATTTTGATAACGCCCTGCGATCGATTCAAGCAGCAATGTTTTACCAGAACCGGTGCGCCCCAAAATCACACAATAATCTCCAGGCTTTAATGTGAGCGAGATCTCATCTAAGGCAAATGCGCCCACCGTCAAACTGAGTTTATCGAGCTGCAGCATCTGTCCGCCTAAAGATATATTCAAAAATCAAAGAACACGTTAAAGAGATCAGCATTAAAATCACGGCTATCGCCATTGCTAAATCAAGCTCCCCGGTGGATAAATTGAGCATAATCGATGTGGGTAAAATCTCTGTTTTCATGCGCGTTGCACCCGCCACCATCATCACCGCACCAAACTCACCCAGTGCCCGTGACCATGTCAAAATAATGGTGGCGATCAACGTACTTTTTAAAAGTGGCAGCGTGACATGATAAAAGCATTGCCATTGTGAGGCGCCCAATGTGCGCGCCACAAAAATTTGTCGCCCATTGAGCCGTTCAAGCCCCACCACTAAAAGCTGAATGGCAAACGGTAAATTGACAAAGACTTGCGCAAGAATGATGCCTTGCTGCGTGAACACAAAAGAGAGATTAAAATGGCGCTCTAAAAATCCACCAATGCCCAAATGGCCAAAAAAAAGGAGCAAAGCCACACCTGAAACAATGTGTGGCAATGCCAATGGCAAATAGAGAAAGGGCATCACATAATATTTAATGGAACTGTGATGCAAAAATTGTGCAATCGGTGCGGCCAACAGCAAACAAATGATCGTTGAGATGACAGCGGATTTAAGGCTCAGCGCAATGGCAAATTGCACTTCAGTGGATTCAATTGCCGTTGGCAATTGTGCCATGCCCTCTTTCATCAACATCAAAAGTGGCGCCACAATAAACAGCAGCGCAACGATGACAACCATATAAAAGAGGGGACGAATCATTCCGCGACAGGGGCAAAACCGTGACGGGCAAAGATTTGACGTCCTTCCGGTGAGTCGGCCAAATCCATAAAGGCTTTAGACAATTCAGGAGATTGCGTTGAGCTGACAATGCCACCTGTGACAATTTGGTCAATGTTTTGCTCAGCGGGAATCTCAATGATCTCAACTTTTGGGTTATTGTAAACGGCATCAATGGTGGCAATCATGGCATCTGCCGTGCCAAGCGTGAGTTGTACAGCCATTTCATTGACTGTATTTGCCGTTGAAACCACATTGTCATTGATCTTTTCTAAATGATTTTTCTTTAAAATCGCTTGTGCCGTTTTCCCAATGGCATTGGCTTTTGGCTCACCTAAAATCACTTTTACGCCATCGCGGCTTAAATCTTCTAAACTTTGAATGTTTTTAGGATTGCCCTTGAGCACCACAATCGCTGGCGTGTGATGCGCAATGCCATATGCTTTGCCAACCAATCCCTTTTTCTCAGCGGCTTGATAAGAGACTTCTGAGCCCACAATGAACAGATCACCTTTGCCCGTTGTGGCCAATTGTGCGAGCAACTGCCCGGAACCTGCAAAATTAAATTCAATGGTGGCATCTTGATGCTGCTGTTGAAAGATCGCTGCAATCTCTTCCATGGGCTTTTTAAGGCCAGCACCGGAATAGACAAAGAGCGCATCGGCAAATGCCGCACTTAACGTCGTGGCCAATAATGCCGTGCATGCTAAAGTTTTACGAAAACGCTGCATCTTACTCTCCATGGATCATCAACAAAGATCGAAGTATATCATAATGCATAACGTTTATCCGCCAATTAAGTGCTATACTCCAATCATGTTTTGACTGAGATCATAAAGACCCACCATGACCACCAATACAACGCACGCAACGGGCCTAGAAACCTTTAAAACAATTGCCCGAAAAATCCTCTATCTCTTTGCCATCTTTGCATCGATTGTGTTGATCATCGACATCACGCTTGTGGACATTCCAAACATCCAAAACAACTCATTGGTGCGCAACAATCATTTACAATTTTGGATCTGCATCTACTTTTTATTAGACTTATTATCTGGCTTTTTTCTCTCTGATCATCGCTTAGAGTATTTTCGCCGTTATCTTTTTTTGATTTTAGTCTCCATTCCTTACATCAATGTTTTAAACTATTTTCATTTAGAGCTGTCCACACAAGCCTTTTATTTACTAAAATTTTTACCGATTTTTCGCGGCGTCATTGCCCTCTTTTTATTGGTCAAACTCCTCATCAGTGACCGTATCACCGGGCTATTTGTCTCCTATTTAACCCTATTTTTCTCCATCGCTTATCTGCAAACATTGCTCTTTTATCTCTTTGAAATCTCGGTCAATCCGCAGGTGAAAAACTATGGCGATGTGATTTGGTGGGCATCGATGACGGCAACCACTTTAGGGTCAAACATCATTCCCGTCACCACCGCGGGTAAAATCAGCACCGCCATTTTAGCAGTGGCCGGCATCACCATCTTCCCCATTTTTACAGTTTACATCACCACCATGATTCAAAACTTAAGCAAAAAACACAGCGACCCATCGTCTAAATGATGACCATTTTCATGGATTGCCTTGAAATTCAAAAATCCATCCTCATTTTGAATGGACGTCAATGAAACATGAACAAGGAGTTCAAATGGAACAATATCGTGGTACCACGATCTGCGCAGTTAGACGTGGCAATGAAGTTGTCATCGGTGGCGATGGCCAAGTCTCGTTAGGCAATACTGTCATGAAAGGCAATGCCAGAAAAGTGCGTCGTTTATACAATGGAAAAGTGATTGCCGGATTTGCAGGTGGTACAGCCGATGCCTTTACTTTGTTTGAACGCTTTGAAGCAAAGCTTGAGCAACACAATGGACAATTAACACGCGCTGCGGTGGAATTGGCCAAAGATTGGCGAACAGATCAACAACTTCGTCGCCTAGAAGCGCTCTTAATTGTGGCCGATGAAACAGCCATTTTAGTGATCTCCGGCAATGGTGATGTGATCGAGCCTGAACACAACATGGCCACCATCGGCTCTGGCGGTGCCTTTGCACAAAGTGCAGCCCTTGCCCTTTTAGACAATACAGATTTAGATGCAGAATCCATCGTTCGCAAAAGCTTAAGCATTGCCGCGGACATCTGTATCTACACCAATCACAATCAAACGATTGAAAAGTTAACATTTTAGGAAGACATCATGAGTGAAATGACACCAAGAGAGATCGTTCAAGAACTCGATCGCTACATTGTGGGCCAAAACGATGCAAAACGCGCCGTTGCCATTGCTTTACGTAATCGTTGGAGACGCCAACAAGTCACCGGCGACATGCGTAAAGAAATCACCCCAAAAAACATCTTAATGATCGGGCCAACAGGTGTGGGCAAAACTGAAATCGCTCGCCGCTTGGCCAATTTAGCAAACGCGCCATTCATTAAAGTGGAAGCCACGAAGTTTACAGAAGTGGGTTATGTGGGCCGCGAAGTGGATTCCATCATTCGTGATTTAGTGGAAGCTGCCATCACTAAAGCGCGTGAAGATGCCGTGAAATTAGCGCACCCTAAAGCTGAAGATGCCGCCATTGAACGCATTTTAGATGTGCTCATTCCTCGCCCTAAATCTGTGGGCTTTGACAATGAACCAAGTGCGCCTAGCACTGACAACTCTAGCACGCGTCAAAAATTCCGTGAAAAAATCATTCGTGGTGAATTAGATGACAAAGAGATTGAAATTGAATTGACGCAACAACATGCATCAAGCATGAACATCATGACGCCTCCTGGCATGGAAGAGATGGCAGAGCAATTGCAATCCCTATTCAGTCAAACGGGCAACACACCAAAACATAAGCAAAAGATGAAAATCAAAGATGCTTTAAAAGCGGCACAAGATGAAGAAGCCCGCCGTTTAGTGAATGAAGAAGATGTAAAAAAACAAGCCATTGCAGCTGCTGAAAACACCGGCATTGTCTTTATTGATGAGATCGATAAAGTGTGTCGCCGCGGTGAAAGCTCTGGCACAGATGTGTCCCGTGAAGGTGTGCAACGTGATTTATTGCCCATCATTGAAGGCAGCACAGTCTCCACGAAATATGGCCCTGTGAAAACCGATCACATTTTGTTCATCGCATCGGGTGCATTCCATGTTGCTCGCCCTTCTGACTTGATTCCTGAGTTGCAAGGCCGTTTACCGATTCGCGTTGAGCTCAATGCATTGACGGCAGCAGATTTTGAACGCATCTTAAAAGAGCCATCTTCTGCCCTCATCAAGCAATACACAGCCTTATTGAAAACCGAAGAAGTGGAACTGGCCTTTACCGATAGTGCGATTGCTGAGATT
Organism: Wohlfahrtiimonas sp. G9077; assembly: GCF_002252155.1. Classification (GTDB taxonomy): domain Bacteria; phylum Pseudomonadota; class Gammaproteobacteria; order Cardiobacteriales; family Wohlfahrtiimonadaceae; genus Wohlfahrtiimonas. Next base: position 50,574 of record NZ_NEFD01000001.1, on the reverse strand, counting down.
GCTAAAATCGCTTACAACGTCAATGAGAAGACAGAAAACATTGGTGCACGTCGTTTGCATACGATTTTAGAGCATTTGTTGGAAGAGATTTCATTCACAGCATCTGATCGCAGTGGTGAAACGGTCACCATCGATGAAGCGATGGTGAAAAACTCACTCGGTGAATTGTCTGACAATGAAGATTTAAGCCGCTTCATTCTCTAACACAACACATGAAAAAAGCCCTCACATTGTGAGGGCTTTTTTTGATCTAAAATCCGCGCGTGTTGCTTAAATATTTTGGCGTATAGCCAGGAATGCTCTCTTCCCAGAAAGAATCGGTGCTTTGTCCCACATTGCCTAAGCCTTTAAACTCAAATTGCAAATAGGCTTTCCAACGCTTCTTAAAGCGCTGATTATCATCTAAAATATTGGTGCGATAATAACGGGCGGCAACACGCGTTGCCACACAGCAATCGCTGTACTCAAAGCCCACATAAGAATCATCCATACGGCGTTCTTCTAAAGAATAGTTATAGCGCCCCACCAAAGCCCAATTGTTATTGACTTCCCAAAAAGAGGTGATGTCAATTTGATCTGTCACACTGTCTTTAGATCCTGCTTGAATCACTCGGTCATAACGCTGTGCAATATTAATGATTTTGCGAGGTTCTGGCTGATAACGCAGATCATACGATAAACGCGTGGTTCGTTTGACATCTGGCGACCATTGCCAAATCACCCGCGAGCTAAAGTCATCAGAAAAGACAATATGATTTTCCACAAACCATTCAGAATGACGGCCACTCTGACATTTAATTGCCGCATATCCCTGCTTAGGATTATTTTCATAGCCCTTCAAGCACTCATTTTTCGGTAATAAATCACGCCCCATGGTAATACGTGGCTGCTGAAAATAGTAAATTTGTCCCAATGATAATCTAAAATGCTCCACGCCTGTTTCATCATTAATAAAACGCGTGGTCAGCGCTGTGGTCAGCTGATTGGCATTGCTTTGACGATCAGCACCGGTAAATTGATTGGTGGCAAATAAATTGTCATAGCTTGGTGTGACGTTACCGGTGTCAAAAATCGGAATGTCCGATTGACGGCGATATGGCACATTTAAATAAAACAGACGAGGCTCTAAAGTCTGAATGAACTGACCACCGCCAAATAAATGGCTAAAACTCACATCACGCTCTAACGCAATTCCGGTATCAATGCTGAAAATGGAAGTGCCACGATGCAAGTTATGCGGTTTATTCGGCGCAACACCATTAATGTCTTGATAATCCAAATCATAATGGGTGTAACGATAGGCCAGTTTTGGCTCAAAAAAGCCCCAAGAATTTTCTAAACGAAAGCCCACATATGGCAATAAATCTAAACGAGTGGCAGATTTAGGGCGAGCTTTGTTACGATCATTCGGTTTAATATGCGTTCTAAACTGAACCGCTTCCACATTTGCGCCATAAATGATGCCATTTTGCACCCATTCGCCACTCAATACCCATTGCGGCATGCGTGCATACGGCGCTTCAGGAATGATCACTTTATCCAGCACTTGATAATGCTGTACACGCAATGTGCTTTGCCAATTGCGATCCGAATAAGTGAGCTCTGCGACGCGCTCTAAGTTTGTTTCGGTCAATAGGCCCACAGCATCTTGAATGTCTTCCACATAACGATGATCAGAAACCTGTTGAAACAAGATGCGCCCACGCAATTTAGGCATCAAATTGAGCTGCTGATTGAAAAACACAGACCAGCGCGTTGAGTGATATTTTTTGCTGTAAGGATCTTTCGGATCATTCGCAGCAATGCGCGCACGCTCTTGATTTTTAAAGCGGCGATCATCCGGTAAAAAATCAAAACGAAACACCGAATTTTGCCATGTATTGAGATAACGTGCCTCTGCCCCTAAGATCAAACCACGGCGTGTATAAAACCCTGGATTTAACGTCACATCATAATTCGGCGCTAAGTTTAGATAATAAGGTGCACGCACCGCTAAACCACCATCGCGATCATAAGAGATGGTTGGGAATAAAAAACCGGTTTGTCTGCGATCATCAATGGGGAATGAAAAATATGGCGTATATAAAATCGGCACACCAAAGAGTGCAAATTTGGCATGCTTAGCAATGCCGCGCCCTGTATTTTCATCCAGATGAAGATCGGCCGCTGACAATTGCCAAACCTCTTCATCCGTTGGGCATGTTGAATACGTCACTTCCTGAAAATCTGCCGTTTTTGCAATTTGTCGACTGATGGCATATTTCGCGCGCCCCTGCGCTTCTGCTTGATGTAAGTAATACGTGACATCATCGCCTTCGTACTCTTTATCATTTAAACGCGATGTAAAACTTTTGGACTCAAGCACAACAGAATCAGACGCATAGCGAATGTTTTGATCATGCCCTGAGAGAATATTATTGGTACGATCTAACGTGATGCGACTGGCATCGACACGGCTGTTGCCATAATACGCCACAATATCGCCCTCAACATTCGCATAACGCTCATCGCTGTCGGCAGAATTCCCTGAAAGATAGACCGTGCCATCCTCAATCACTTGATTCGTGGGCTGTAAATATTGCTTTAATGGGCTGATTCGGCACACACCTAAAGCACCTGTTTGCGGTGTTTGAGCCATCACAGGCGCTTGCATTAACCCGATGACGAGGGCAATGTATAATTTATTTCGCTGACGTATTGTTTTCAAGGGCGTAACCTAAATCTTCTTCAATCAATTGGCCAAAATCTGACTAAAACTCCATCAAAGTCAAAGTATCATAATGCTTGATCTTCTCGCGACCGTTGAGATCCGTCAGTTCCACTAAAAATGCACAACCCACCACAATGCCACCAAGTTTTTCAACCAACTCAATCACGGCAGCAATCGTGCCACCTGTGGCCAATAAATCATCACAGATCAACACCTTTTCACCGGGTTGAATGGCATCTTTATGAAGCTCAATGAGGGCAGATCCGTATTCTAACGCATATTCAACGCATTCCGTTTCACGGGGTAACTTGCCTTTTTTACGCGCAGGCACAAAACCCACATCCATGGCATATGCCACAGGGCAACCCACAATGAAACCACGCGCTTCTGGCCCCACAATCTTTTGCACGCCTTTTGCTTTGGCATACTCAACGATTTGATCAGTGGCATAACGGTAAGCTTCACCATTGCCTAAAAGTGGTGAGATGTCACGGAAAATAATTCCCGGCAATGGATGATCCGGGATACTGATGATATAATCTTTTAAATTCATACTCTTGCCATTAACCTGGAGGCCAGTTCAAACGACGGCCTGCTAAAATGTGCATGTGAATGTGATGCACTGTTTGACCGCCATCTTCATTGCAGTTCATCACTAAACGGTAACCATTATCGGCAAAGCCAAGCTCTTTTGCGATCTTTTTCGCCGCTAAAAACAGTTGACCCACTAAAGCGGCATCCGCTTCTTCAATGTCATTGACCGTTGGAATCTCTTTTTTGGGAATCACCAAAATGTGTTCTGGCGCCTTTGGATCAATGTCACGAAAAGCGAGCACCTGTTCATCTTCATAGATGATGGTGGCCGGAATCTCTTTATTGATGATTTTGGTAAAAATTGTACTCATCATTCACCTCCTTAAAATCTTTGTCTTGCTCTGAACGCATGGGAAAGGGTGCCACTGTCTAAATATTCAAGCTCACCGCCCATGGGCACGCCATGTGCAATGCGGGTGACAGTCACATGATACGGCTTGGCCATTTCATCAATATAAAATGCCGTCGCTTCCCCTTCAACTGTTGGATTGGTGGCTAAAATGAGCTCTTTAATCGTCCCTTCACGCAAGCGTGCTTCAAGAAGATCAAGTCCCACTTCTTCAGGACCAATGCCATCTAACGGTGATAAATTGCCCATGAGCACAAAGTAACGCCCTTTATAATCCACCGATTGGGACAATGCGAACACATCCATCGGGTTTTCCACCACACACAATAAGGATTCATCACGCTTTGGATCTTGGCAGATCGAACACACTGTTTCATCCGATAGATTGCGGCAAATACTGCATTTTTGTATGTGATTTAATGCCCCCGTAATGGCATCGCTCAGTTGCAAAGCACCTGTTCGATTGCGCTCAAGCAAATGTAGCGCCATTCTCAGCGCTGACTTTTGCCCCACACCGGGCAAAACCCTTAAAGCATCCACCAACACTTTAAGGGCTTTCGGATAAAGTGTATTGCTCATTAAAAACCAGGCAATTTCATGCCCGCTGGCAATTCAAATCCACCTGTCACAGATTTCATTTTTTCTTGAGAAGCCACTTCCACTTTCGACAATGCATCATTAAATGCTGCGCCAATTAAATCTTCAAGCATCTCTTTATCGTCTGACAACAATGAATCATCAATTTCAATTTTACGCACAACGTGGCGGCAAGACATTTCGATTTTCACTAAACCTGCGCCTGATTCGCCAGTCACAGAGATGTCCGCCAATTCTTCTTGTGCTTTCACCATATCTTCTTGCATTTTCTGGGCTTTTTTCATCATCCCAGCAATTCCGCCTTTCATCATCATAATCGTTTTCCTTGATTAAAAAATTGTATTATACACTATTCGTGTTTGAGCTTAAGGGTTGAATCTAACACTTCTGCATCACACGTATTGACTAAAAATTGTACAACAGGATCGGCATGAATCTCAGAAAGCACCTGCACTTTACGTGCGGCCAACTCTTTCTCTGCCCGATGATTAAAATCATCTTCTTCAATCACTTGTTCTGTGGCCACAATTGAGCAGCGAATCTGACGCCCCAACAATTCACTGACGGCTTCAGCAATGTTCGCCTCTGCGGCCGGAATGTTAAAAGCATGATCTTCTGTCGAACGCTTTAACACCAACCAATCATCAGAAAAACGCTCAAGCACTAAGTTACGCACGATGCCCTGTGTTAACCCAGAAATGGAGAGATTGCGCACAATCTCAAGCCAATCTTCATTGTTATTTAAAGGATAATTGACTTCAGATGGTTGAACGATCGGTTCAGCGGGCGCAGATGCCACAGGTGCGATCACTTCTGGCTCAACGGATGGTGCAGACTCAACAGCTGTGATGGATTCATACGCTTCCGCATCAATCCACGGTGGCACATCGTCATAGATTGGTGCATCATCGATGGGCATTGACTCTGTCACAATTTCAGGGGGTGCAACCGGTAAGGCAGGCGCCTCTTTTGTAGGCTCAACATCAACAGGTGCAGGCTGCGGGGCCACATCATCTAATAAAGCGGTCAATGACGCCACAGATTCTGCATCGGTATGCGCTTTTGGCGCATGAACAATGGGTTCTGCTTGTGGCGTTTTAGCTGATGGCGCTGCGGCCTTTTTCGGTGCGTCTTTTGGCGTAAAAAGCAGCATGCGAAGCAAAGTCATCTCCAGCCCAATCAACGGTTCAGGATGCATCTCTAAATCTTTACGGCCATGCAACGCAATTTGATAATACAGCTGTAAATCTTCTGCACTCATGGCTTGAGCAAGCGCTAGCCATGATTCTTGATGGGTGTCATCTAAATCAATAAAACTTGTATCAATTTGTAACAGTGTCAATTGATGGAAAGCCTCAATCAAAGCCTCTAACAATGCATATGGATCAGCGCCAGAATCCATCACCTGTTTAGAGGCGGCAAGCAATGCAGATTGATTCAGCGTTGCCAATGCACGCAAAATCATCAATGCATATTGATCATCAATGAGGCCAAGCATGGTTTGAATGGGCTCAAATGATACATGGCCATTGGTGTAGGCAATGCCTTGATCTAATAGGGATAAGCTGTCGCGCATGCTCCCTGCCCCTGCTTTGGCAATCAATTCTAACGCCTTTGGTTGATAATCGATGCCTTCAGCATCCATGATGTGCGTTAAGTAACCTGTGATTTCAGGGGATGGGATTTTCTTTAAATGAAAACGCAAACAGCGCGATAACACCGTGACCGGTAATTTCTGTGGATCGGTGGTGGCTAAAATGAATTTAACATGCTCAGGTGGCTCCTCTAATGTCTTTAATAAGGCATTAAAGCTGCTGTTAGAGAGCATGTGCACTTCATCGATGAGATAAACCTTATAACGACCGCGCGTTGGTGCATATTGGACATTGTCTAAAATTTCACGCGTGTCCTCGACTTTTGTGCGCGATGCGGCATCAATTTCGATCAAATCCACAAAGCGACCTTGATCCACTTCCTGACAAATGCTGCAAACGCCACAAGGATGAGAGCTGACGCCTTGTTCACAGTTTAAGGATTTCGCTAAAATGCGCGCAAGCGTTGTTTTACCAACACCGCGTGTACCGGTGAGTAAAAATGCATGATGAAGACGATTATTATCGAGACCGTTTGTTAAGGCAGTGACAACGTGCTTTTGACCAACAACTTCGTGAAAGTTTTTCGGGCGCCATTTACGCGCTAAGGCTTGAGTTGCCATGGGGATGAACTCCTAATGTTTTTCTGCCCAAAATGGAGATGACCCACACCAGCTCACCCTCTGCACGCAAACCTAATACGTGTGCTGCTTCCTTCCGGACCTGACACGGTGCGTAATAATTCACTGCGAGGAAACCAATGTGGGTCACCATAATATTTTTTGGAGGCTGAAGCCAGAATCGAACTGGCGTACACGGTTTTGCAAACCGGTGCATTACCCCTATGCTATTCAGCCATTTTTTGGAGCGGGAAACGAGACTCGAACTCGCGACCCCAACCTTGGCAAGGTTGTGCTCTACCAACTGAGCTATTCCCGCACTGCAAATCAGAAGCGTATTATAAGCGATTAAAATGATTAATCAAGATGAATTATTATACAATTCTTGTTTTGCTCACTTTATATGCAAAACCGCTTAAACACTGACCTTATTAATATAGCACATCAAATCAAAACTGCAATGGATTGGTTTTGGTGAAATGTTGCCCAGAATCCATCAGATGGATAAAAATAGTTAAAGTTAGTCTATACCTTACGCCTCATTACCTTTATAATGAAGCGAATTTTTTAGAATGACTTTATCATAAAGAGGTACTTGTTATGGGTTCATTTAGCATTTGGCACTGGATCATTGTATTAATCGTTGTATTGGCAATTTTTGGTACCAAAAAACTGCGCAACATGGGTGGTGATTTGGGCACAGCGTTAAAAGGCTTCAAAGACGCCATGAAAGAAGATGAGAAAAAAGAGGGTGACAAAGACGGAAAAGTTGAATCCGTTGAGCACAAATCTACTGAAGCTGCACCTAAAGTAGATGCTTCTGAAACGAAAAAAGACAACGTACAGTAAAGTCCATCAATGTTTGGTATTAGTTTTAGCGAATTTCTGATTGTCTTTATTGTCGCATTGATCGTCATTGGCCCACAAAAGTTGCCAGAGACCATTCGTGCGGTGGGCAGTATCGTCAATAAAATCCGTTCTTTTGCAGATCAAGTGAAAAATGAAGTCTCAAAAGAGTTTGAAACCGATGAGCTCAAGCGCTCGATTGAGGAGACAAAGCAGAGCTTTACAAAGCAAATCAATGACACCACTCAATTAGATGAGGTGAAAAAGTCATTGCGTGAAGCGCGCCACTCCACCGAAGATACCCTTCGTAACTCTCGCGCTGCCATCGACCAAACATTAAAATCCGATTCAACGAGCGCTGTGAGTGCAACGCCAGAGCTTGAACATTTTTATGATGATTATCATTATGAAGATGCACCTCTAATCACAGCGCCTCCAAAAGGTTACAATGCGCTGACGGATGATCTCGACGCTGCACATCCTGAAGATGCTTTTGTCCACAGATGCCGTGCGCGCCAACTTGAGTTATTCTTAGCAGACGAAACAGCGCCCCACCTTACTTATCGATTAAAGTATGCCAAAACGCGCTCATTAGAGCCGCTACCTGTTTTGGTGGATCGCTACCATGACACTTTAGTTGAACTCAATCAATCATGATGCCTGTCGATACCATTTTCTCTGAGAAACGTAAAAAAGCTGACTTTGTCTTCAATGAAGAAGTGGTCAATGTTTTCTCAGACATGATCAAACGCTCAGCGCCGGGTTACCCGATGATCGTTGAGCAAATTGGCCGCTTTGCGCCGCTCTTTGCAGAAGATAACGCCACCATTTATGACCTAGGCTGTTCTCTTGGTGCTGTCTCAAATGCCCTTCGCCATTCGATCCGCACAGAGAATACCAAAATCATCGCGGTGGACAACTCAGCGCCCATGATTGAAAAGGCTACACAATTTTTTAAATTACAGAATCAAGTGCACGATGGCCTCATTCCCATTGAACTCAAGCAAGCGGACATTCGTCACATTGAGTTTGATCCAGCGGCCATCATCGTGCTCAATTTAACCCTACAATTTATAGAACCTTCCGAGCGTTTAGCGCTGCTTACCAAAATTCGTCAGGCATTATTGCCAACGGGCGCCCTCTTTTTATCAGAAAAAATCTATTTTGATGATGCCGAAGAGCAATCGGTGCTCGATGACATGCATTTAGCCTTTAAGCGCGCGAATGGCTACTCAGAACTTGAGATCGCGCAAAAACGTGAAGCCATTGAAAATGTGATGCGCATTGACTCTTTTGCCATCCATAAAGCACGCTTACACGAAGCTGGCTTTACACGCGTTTATCAATGGTTTCAATGCCTGAATTTCATCTCCATTGTTGCTTTACCTTAAAGACATTATTTCCAAAATCCTATGATTGATTACGCAGCTATTGCCGAGTTTTATCGCCCCACAGGCTTGCGTCAATGGACGCAAAATCTTCAAACGTGGTTACCTCAATACATTGATGAGCACATTCATGGCAATTTTGATGAATGGCAAGCGGTATTAGATCAATTACCGCCGATTGATGATTGCACCCTTGATTTAGTGAATGGCGCAATCTTACAAGGCTCAACAGATCAAGCACAACTAGAAACATCATTGCGTCAATTGATGCCATGGCGCAAAGGCCCTTGGCAATTTTGCGACACGCACATTGACACAGAATGGCATTCAGATTGGAAGTGGAATCGCGTGGCGCCACACATTGATCTTCATCAAAAAAATGTGCTCGATGTTGGCTGCGGCAATGGTTATTATGGCATGCGCATGCTTGGCGCTGGCGCAAAATCTGTCATTGGCATTGATCCAAACTGGCTATTTTTGGCACAATTTAAAGCCTTTAAGCACTATGCGCCCGATTTACCCATTTGGCAGTTACCAATTGGACTGGAAGCCATCACAGATGAATTGGCGTGGTTTGATACGGTATTTTCCATGGGCGTGCTCTATCATCGTCGCTCCCCGATTGATCATTTAACGAATCTAAAACGCTTATTAAATAAAAAAGGGACATTGGTGCTCGAAACCATGGTGATTGAAGGCGATGAACACGCGTGCTTGATCCCTCATGATCGCTATGCACAAATGCGCAATGTATGGTTCATTCCATCGGTAAAAATGTTGGAGATCTTCTTAAAACGCGTCGGCTTTAAACACGTTAGATGCGTGGATCTAAATCAAACCAGCATTGAAGAGCAACGCAAAACAGATTGGATGACTTATCTCTCCCTTGAGGATTTCTTAGATCCAAATGATCACAACAAAACCATTGAGGGCTATCCTGCCCCGCTGCGTGCCGTGATCATTGCTGAACAATAACCACTCATTTTATGAAAGCCTGAACAATCAGGCTTTTTTATTGCGCTTTTGTCCAGACAATAAAAAAACCTCATCATTGATGAGGTTCTAATAATTTGGAGCGGGAAACGAGACTCGAACTCGCGACCCCAACCTTGGCAAGGTTGTGCTCTACCAACTGAGCTATTCCCGCAGAAAGTGAAGTAATTATAGCGTCTAATTTTTTTAGGTCAAGCATAGAATTTAGTCATTTTAGTTTTTTATGAGATAATTGCCCATTCGTGACTCATTAACTCAGAAAGGTGCTGTTTTGAAACATCTCTCTATTAAACAAATCGCTGCCTTTGTGTGGCTGATGCTTGCTTTAATTACCTTTAGTAATCAAAGTGTTGCCCAAAGTTTCTCTCAGTCATTATTGACCCCAAAAAAAGATGGGCAAACGCTACCGGCCGCTGCCCGCCAAGATTTCTTACCGCCAGAACAGGTGTTTAAACCTGAGATTTTTAAAGCTTCTGACTCAGCAATCAATCTGATTTGGGAGATCAATCCTGACTATTATTTATACAAAGATAAAATTCACATCACGCCGCTCAATCAAAATGTCGAGATTGCTGAAATCATTTGGCCAGAAGCGGTGATGCATGATGATGAATTCTTTGGTCGCCAACCCATTTATAACCACACAATGGAGATGACGCTTCGCTTTAAGCAACCTTTAACCGATGTCCATACGCTTCATTTAGAGATTGAAGCACAAGGCTGTGCAAAGGCTGGCTTATGCTTTCCGCCACATCAATGGGAGCGCACTGTGGTGATGAATCCTGAGGTGACCACAAAAGATCAATTGAAAACTGAAACTGCGACGCCCCTTTTAAATGAGCATGATCGCTTGGCCTCATTTTTATTAGAAAAACAATATCTCGCGTTGCCGCTCTTTTTCTTGCTGGGCATTTTATTGACCTTTACGCCGTGCGTTTTACCAATGCTGCCAATTTTATCGGGCATTTTAACGGGTGAAAAAAACCTCACTAAACGCCGTGGTTTTATGATTTCCTTTTCCTACGTGATCGCAATGGCGCTTGTATACACCACCATCGGCATTGTCGCCGCGATGCTCGGCAGTGGTTTAGCGGCTGCTTTTCAAAATAAATATGTGTTGATGGGCTTTGCAGCGCTCTTTGTTCTGCTCTCTTTGAGCATGTTTGGTGTTTATCAGATTCAAACGCCCGTTTTCATCCAAAATTATCTCAATCGTTTTGCCAACCAATCAAAAAGTGGCACTTACATTGGCGCGATGATCATGGGCGCACTCTCTGCCCTCATCGTGGGCCCTTGTGTGACGGCGCCACTCATCGGCATCATCACCTTAATTGCCCAAACTCAAGATTATGTCTTGGGCGGCTTTGCCCTTTTTGCCATGAGTTTAGGCATGGGCGTGCCTTTAATGATCCTTGGGGTTTCATCAGGTTATCTCTTACCAAAAGCCGGTGCATGGATGAATGCCATCAAAGAGTTCTTTGGCTTTATTCTGTTGGCCGTAGCCGCCTATTTCCTTGGGCGCATTTTGCCACTCTTTTGGGAAAACATGCTCTATGCTGTGATTGCGCTCTCCCTTGCCATTTGGTTTGTGATCAAAATCTTTAAAATGCAGCAATTGCCGAAATTCTTTGTGCTGCCGGTCCTTTTATCTCTCGCATTTTCTGGCTACTTTGTGTATGAAAGCCTAAAAACGCATGAGAGCTTAGCGGCAACGCCCATTGTGGGTTTAAAAGGCCTCAATGAAGCGCTGCAAAACAATCACGGCAAAATCACGCTCCTTGAGTTCAATGCCAATTGGTGTGTGGCGTGTAAAGAGATGGAAAAATATGTGTTCAGTGATCCCGAAGTTAAAACCCGTTTAGCACAGCTTAACTTCATCACAGCTGATGTGACCGAAAACAACAAAGTGGATCAGCAGTTGCAAAAGCACTTTAATCTCTTTGGCCCGCCTGCGATGCTCTTTTTTGATGCATCCGGCAATGAGATGCCACAATACCGCGTGATGGGTGCTGTGCCTGCAGATCAATTCATTGAACACCTTGATTATCTTTTAAAAAATAATTAAGCACCGACTATGGCCTCTCCCCTAAAGCTCATCTATAATGATGAGCTTTATCTCTTCCTAGTTAAAGTTCTTTAACTTCGCATGAATCGATCACTCACAAACATCTACCGTTTCTTCTTCAGCTATGATTTCACAATAGGTTTGTACAAAGGCATCGGGGTGTTTCTCCCGGTCTTCATTGTCTATTTATTGGGTGGAGAGACGAAAAATCTCATTACGGTGGGCTACGCCAGTTTAACCATTGGCATTGCTGACCAAATTGGCTCATTCAAACACAAACGCAATGAGCTGCTCATTACGCTTGTGGGCACCTTACTCATCACCATCTATTTTGCGCAATTTATGGGCACAATGCCCTTTTTGTTCATCATTTCCCTCTCCATTGTGGTGTTTTTCAGTAATTTCATGAGCTGCTTTGGTCCAAAAGCAGGCACCATTGGCTTTACCTTCATCTTCATTGCCATGATTACGGGGCGCAATACTTATAATGTCACCGAATACATCATTGATTTCTCCATTGGGGCAATTTTCTATGTGATCTATGCCCTGCTGTTTTCTAAAGTCTTTGCCAACTACATCATTCGCCAAACGCTCTCTTCTTGTTATGTGCATTTAGCACGCTATTTGCAAGCAATTTCAGAGTGTTATCGTCAAAACAGTGATTTAGAGAAATCCTTTGCCAATTTAATTGAAACCCAAACCACATTGATTGCAGAATTTCAGCAAACCCGCGATCTTTTATATCGCACCACCAATCAATCGGACCCAAAGATTCAAAAGATGGCGGGCGAATTGACATTACTGACCGATGTGTATGACCGCATGGTGGCACCTTTCCAAGACTTTACCACCATTCGTCACGCCTATGAAAATTCAGACATTCAGATCTTCCTGCGTGATCTTTATCGCAAAGCGGCCAATAACTTAGAAGAGATGAGCCTACACACATTAGGCGGCGGCGAGATGATTCGCCGCTTAGGCTTTAAAGCGGAGCTCAGAGCCCTTGAATTTGAATTAGAGATTTTAAAAAACACCGAATTAGATGAAGCGGCCACTGAAGCATATGGTGTTCTTGCTGCCCATTACCGCAAAGCGTGGGTGATGAATCGGCAATTGGATAAAGTGCGTGAATTGCTCCTAGGACAAACCGACATTCCCACCCTTGGCGATCACTTTAAAAAGCACATCTCCCACAGTCATTGGTCATGGAACATTGTCAAAGAGAATTTAACGCTTTCTTCTGATTTTATGCGCTTTTCCATTCGCACGGCAGTGGCGATGTTCGCAACCCTCTCTTTTATCAGCTTGGTGCTCGATCAAAAGCAGATTTTAGCCCACAGTTTCTGGATTGCCTTTACCTTAGTCACGTTAATGCGCCCGGGATTTAGCATCACCCGAGAACGCAGCCAAGCGCGCATCATCGGCACGGTGCTTGGCTGCATTCTCGTTGGCATCATTGTCTCTTTTGAGCCAAGCCTCTCTTACATTGTGCTATACATTATGGTGTCCATCATCCTCAGCAATGCTTTAGTCAACCTTGACTATAAATTGTGCGTGATGTTTGTGACGATCTATGTATTGCTGACATTGAACATGACCGATGATCTATCCGGTGCTTCCATTGCCATTGAGCGGGTGATTGATACTGCCGTGGCCGCCGTCATTGCCATTTTCTTCACCATCTACTTTTTGCCTTCTTGGGAAAAACGTGAAGCGCCGCGCTTAGCTGAGCGCATTCGCTATCACATGTATGATGTGCTCGAAACTCTGGAAGCCGTTTGGATCAAAAAGAGCGCCGAGCCTTCTGAGTTTTACATTAAGCTCAAAGATACGCAATCTCTGGTGATTCAGCTCTCAAATTCATTGACGCGCATGCAAAAAGAGCCACAAAAATTCCATGGGGATTTTCACTATTACAATGAATTTATGATCCGCCAGCAATCGGTGCTCTCGCAATTGGCAATTTTAGGCTACTCTCTTGAGCAGCTCCATAAAGATCCCACGAGCATTCCGGAATTCAGCGAACTCATTATGCTCACTAAATTGCGTTTAGATCCCACCATTCCAAGCAGTGAAAAAACCAAACCCTTCACTGGCCAAGAGCTCAAACCGCTCATTTGGATGGTGGAGGCGAATACCTAAAGCTGATCCACATCAACAATTGTGTGATTGATGCCAAATATTTTTAATATCTGATGCATAAAAAAAGAGGCCAATGGCCTCTTTTTTTGATCAATTGAGGACAAAGCCCCATTTTGTTAGTTTAATGTAGCGCCCACTGAGAACAATACCGCAGCAATGCGTACAGAGGATTGGATCGCTTGTGTGGTCACGCCGTGGTCACGCAAGTTTTTCTCATGTGAATCTAAGCACATGCCACAACCATTGACGGCTGATACCGCCATAGAAGCCAATTCAAATGTCACTTTATCAATACCTGGGTTTGCCATGCTGTTCATGCGTAAACGCGCAGGAATCGTGGCATACTCTTGGTTGCTTGTTAAGTGCACAAAACGGTAGTAAATGTTGTTCATACTCATGATACTGAACGCAATTTTTGCACCATTTAGCTCTTCTTCCGTTAAAATTGGGGCTGCAAACGCTTCAATGTTTTCAATCAAAGTTTTTGAACGTGTGCTCAAAGAGACCGCAACGGCAATCGCAGCGATTTGCTTTTCAGTCAAACCTTCTGCGCCCGCTTCACTCAAAACGTTGCTTAAATTCAAACGCATATCTTTTGCGTACGCAGGTAACATATCTTTTAATGCATCAATTGACATCTCAATCTCCTTAAAATTGTTGTAAAAATCGTGTGTGTTTCCACTTGATGGAACCATTATTCATAATTTTTATCGGCTTGTCATATTAATAATCTTGATCAGGTTGATAAATAACTTCAAATATCAACATTACCTCAAATAGGATTGTATTAGCCCAAGGTTCACCTATAATAAACCAAGATTATTGAGTCTTGAAAAAATTACTTTTTGGCAACATATTAAAGTTGGCATCCGTAATCTTTCCAAGATAAAGATTTTAGGTTAGTCATTCATACGAACTATAAGGAGTGGAGCATGAGTCATATCGACAGTTTGAAGTCTAAAGCAACGCTAAAAGTTGGGGATAAAGAGTATCTCTATCACTCAATCGCGCAAGCGGCAGAAACATTAGGGGATGTTTCTCAATTACCAAAATCCATGAAGGTTTTATTGGAAAACCTTTTACGTTACGAAGATAACAAAACAGTGAATCTTCAAGACATTGAAGCGATCCGCGATTGGTTGAAAGATCGTAAATCTGACCGCGAAATCCAATACCGTCCTGCACGTGTATTGATGCAAGACTTCACAGGCGTTCCTGCTGTTGTTGACTTAGCTGCAATGCGTGATGCGATGGTTAAAGCGGGGGAAAACCCAGAAAACATCAATCCATTGTCGCCTGTTGACTTAGTGATCGACCACTCTGTGATGATCGACCATTTTGGTACCAACAATGCATTTACTGAAAACGTTGACATGGAAATGGAACGCAACGGTGAACGTTATGCCTTCTTACGTTGGGGTCAAAAAGCATTTGATAACTTCAGCGTTGTGCCTCCTGGTACAGGTATTTGTCACCAAGTGAACTTAGAATTCTTGGCCAAAACTGCTTGGGTTTCTAAAGTAGACGGCGAAGAATGGGTCATTCCTGACACTTGCGTCGGCACAGACTCACACACACCAATGGTAAACGGTTTATCTGTATTGGGCTGGGGCGTTGGCGGTATTGAAGCGGAAGCTGCGATCTTAGGTCAACCAATTTCAATGCTCATTCCTGAAGTTGTGGGCTTTAAATTAACGGGTAAATTACGCAGCCACGTAACTGCCACAGACTTAGTGTTAACAATTGTACAAATGCTTCGTAAAAAAGGCGTTGTGGGTAAATTCGTTGAATACTTTGGTGATGGCTTAGCTGAATTACCATTGGCAGACCGCGCCACAATCTCTAACATGGCACCTGAATACGGCGCAACAGTTGGTTTCTTCCCTGTGGATGAAATCACATTGGATTACATGCGCTTAACAGGCCGCTCTGATGATACCGTTAAACGTGTTGAAGCATACGCAAAAGCACAAGGTTTATGGCGCAATGCTGGTGATGAGCCTGTCTTTACAGATGTATTAGAATTAGATTTAAGCACTGTTGAAACAAGTATTGCTGGTCCAAGCCGTCCACAAGATCGCGTTGTATTAGGTGATTTACCTGCAACCAGCAAAAAATTCATTGCAGACAGCGTTGAAAATCCTGATTTGGCCGTAGACATCAACATCGATGGCAAAGCAGAAAAATTGCACCATGGTGATGTTGTGTTTGCAGCCATCACATCTTGTACCAATACATCTAACCCAAGCGTGATGATGGCGGCAGGTTTAGTGGCGAAAAAAGCCGCTGCACTTGGCTTAACACGTAAACCATG
Source organism: Wohlfahrtiimonas sp. G9077 (assembly GCF_002252155.1). Classification (GTDB taxonomy): domain Bacteria; phylum Pseudomonadota; class Gammaproteobacteria; order Cardiobacteriales; family Wohlfahrtiimonadaceae; genus Wohlfahrtiimonas. The sequence goes on along the minus strand of NZ_NEFD01000001.1, from coordinate 34,364 downwards.
GGTGAAAACATCCTTAGCGCCTGGCTCTAAAGTGGCCAGCGAATACTTAGAAAAAGCCGGTCTTATGAAATATTTAGAAGACATCGGTTTTTACTTAACAGGTTATGGTTGTACAGCATGTATCGGTAACTCAGGTCCATTGATTCCTGCCGTTGCCAAAGCCATTGATGAAAACAACATGACTGTGTCTGGCGTATTGTCTGGTAACCGTAACTTTGAAGGCCGCATCCATCCACAAATCCGCGGCAGCTGGTTGGCTTCTCCACCATTGGTTGTGGCGTACGCAATTGCCGGTTCAACGAACATTGATTTGACCAAAGATCCAATCGCTAAAGATGCCAATGGCAATGATGTGTTCTTAAAAGACATCTGGCCTTCAAACGAAGAGATCGCCAAAGAAGTCTTAATGATCACAAGCAACATGTTTGCCAAAGGTTATGAAGGCGTGTTTGATGGTGATGAACAATGGCAATCCATAGCTGTCACTGACAGTGAAACATACGAATGGGATCCAAACTCTACATACGTTCAACATCCACCTTACTTTGAACACATCGATCAACCGATTGAAGCATTAAAAGCGATTGATAAAGCACGTGTATTGGCTGTGTTTGGTGACTCCATCACAACAGATCACATTTCTCCTGCCGGTTCAATCAAGAAAGATTCCCCAGCGGGTCGTTACTTGATGGAACATGGTGTGAAACCTGAAGACTTCAACTCATACGGTTCTCGTCGTGGTAACCACGAAGTAATGATGCGCGGTACATTCGCAAACATCCGTATCCGTAACAAAATGATCCCTGGCATTGAAGGTGGTTTGACGAAATACTTACCTTCTGGCGAAGTGATGGCGATCTATGATGCTGCGATGAAGTATAAAGAAGATCAAACACCATTGATCATCTTAGCGGGTAAAGAGTACGGTTCTGGTTCAAGCCGTGACTGGGCAGCAAAAGGCCCTAACTTGTTGGGTGTAAAAGCTGTGATTGCAGAGAGCTATGAGCGTATTCACCGTTCTAACTTGATCGGCATGGGCATTTTAGCGCTTCAATACAAAAATGGCGACAATGCTGAATCTTTAGGTTTAGACGGCACTGAAAGCTTCCACATCGAATTTAATGATGACATCAAACCGCATCAAGACATCGTTGTGACAGCCACTCATCCTGAAACAGGTAAAGAGACACAATTTACCGTATTGTGCCGCATCGATACATTAAACGAAGTGGATTACTTCAAAGCCGGCGGTATCTTACATTACGTATTGCGTGACTTGATCGCAAAACAAAAAGCGGCTAAATAATCATATTTTTCCCGTGATCTAAAAAAGCCCAACAAATGTTGGGCTTTTTTTATGGCAATCGTTGCACTTATAAATATTTTTTCGGCGAAATGCCCGTCATGTTCTTAAAGAACGTTGAGAAAGCGCTGTAACTACCAAAGCCTAAAGATAATGCAATCTCCATCATCGGTTGATGCTCACTTAATAACTCAATGGCTTTCAGTAAACGCCACTGCTGGCGCCACGATTGATAGTTCATGCCCGTCTCTTTTTGAAAAATGCGCGTAATCGTGCGTTCACTTGCGCCAACGTGCAAGGCTAATTCTGACAAAGGCGGCGCTTGTGCCAATAAGTCATATTTTTGCAGGCGATAATCCTCAGGATAATCCAAATACATGTGCTCACGTTTTGCGCTGACCAACTCATCCCACAGCACCAATAACCAATGATACCCACGCGATGGCAATTGCCAATCGGTGTCCCACGGCGCAGAAGCGATGGTTTCTAACACCGCGCGCATCAAATTGGTGGCCACCCAAATCATCGGATGATCTGGCAAACGCATGCTCTCACGCTCATCTAAATAGATGGAGCGATAACCCACCACTTCTGTAAAAAAGACGCGATGAGGCATATGTGCAGGTATCCACAATAAACGTTGAGGCGGCACGACATACAACTGTCGATTCATCATCACGCGCATACTGCCCTTTTGAGCAAACAGAAATTGTCCCTTTTGATGCACATGCTCACCCGAATCGTGTCTGACCAATTCTGATGCAATGCCAATGATGGCTTGATCCATCGCATCTGGGTTAAATTCTGTTTTTGCATCTATCCATGCCACTTGTTCACCTTTTCATCCTATTGCTCAACAAACATGAGCAAAAACAAACATTAATAATAATCATTTGCATTTAATAACAATATACAGCAAGATACCTCCCATTCGTTAGATAGGAGGATCTTCATTGATGCAAGTTCATAGAACCGTTGTTCGTGTTGCTCGTAAAGAGTTCATCACCCCAAATTTTCTACGCGTTATTCTAAAGTGTGATGACGCTGAGCGCTACAAAGATGTGCCAATTGGCGTAAATAATAAGCTATTTATCCCCCCAATCGGGCAATCTACGGTACAAATGCCTACTTTTAATGCACAATTGCAGCAATGGGAAGTCGTCGATGAAGCATTGCGCCCAACGGTGCGCACTTATACACATCGTGCTTTTGATTTAGATGCCAAAGAATTGTGTGTCGATTTTGCAGTGCATGAAGGAGAATCTGTCGCTTGCCAATGGGCGCTCAATGCCAAAATTGGTGATGAAGTGGGCTATGCCATGAAACTGGGCAATAAAGCCCTTGTGCCCACCGTCAAAGATTATCTATTTGTGACAGACATGACGGGCATTCCTGCCGTTGCGGCCATTGTTTCAACATTGCCAGAAGATGCCCATGCCACCATCATCACAGAAGTATTGGGCGAAGTGGACATCTATCCTGAACATTATCAAAGTGCGGCAACACTGACGCTTCATTGGCACACCAATTTTTATCCATACAATGGCAGTGATCTCTTTGAACATGCAAAATCTTTGATTAACACACTTGATGCTGACCATTTTGTGCATGTCACGGCGGAATTTAACACCGTCAAACAATTTAGAGATCATCTACGCAACACATTGAGCTACACCAAAGATGAATTTTATGGCTGCGCTTATTGGCAAATTGGTAAAAAAGAGCATGAAGCGCGCACCAAGCGTTTAGAATAATTCCATCCTTGAAAGATTGACTGATTTTATAATAAATCAGTCATATTTTATAAAACATCACATTCGACTTTTCATTATCCTAGCGGTTTTCCTTGAGAACCGAAGATCATGACACAAAGTACACGCCTTTTATTGATGGCTTTACTGATGTTCCCCCAAATTGTGGAAACCTTATACAGCCCGATTTTACCGGCTTTGAGCTCGGCATTTACTGTCTCTGAAGCGGCAGCCGGGCAAACCTTATCCCTCTATTTTATGGCATTTGCCTTTGGTATTGTCTTATGGGGCCATTTATGTGATCGACTCGGGCGGCGCATCACCTTCATTTTTGCACTGTCAGTCTATGCGGTGGGTGCAGTAACGGCGTTATGGGTGACGGACTTTTCTGCCCTTTTAATCTGCCGCATGTTGATGGCGCTAGGTGCTGCGATTGGCTCAATTGGCACACAAACCGTAATGCGTGATGCTTATTCCGGCGAAGCACTTCGCAAAACCTTTGCCATTGTGGGCATTTTAATGGCCATCAGCCCCATGTTGGGCATTTTTATGGGCACCCTCCTCGAGATGCATTTGGGTTATCGTGCCATTTTTATGGCATTGGTGCTCTTTGCCCTCATGTTACTGCTGTGGACGATTCTGAGCCTACCAGAAACACGACCACACAACATGCAGCGAGTGGCATTACTACCAATTGCCCGCGCGATGCTTAAAGATGGTGTTTTACTGCGTCACATGGTGATGATTGCGGGCTTTAATCTGATGCTCTTTAGTTATTATCAATTGGCACCCTTTTGGCTCACCGATTTAGGTTATCCGATGACACTCTTCAGCTACACAGGATTATTATTGGGGGCAGGCTCATTGCTTGGTGCCCTCATTAATCGCCGCTGTACTCAAGCACACGTGCCGGCACGCACATTAATTAGAATCGCCACCATGGTTCTGCTCATCAGCGCTTTGATGGCTTTTAGCTTACGTCATTCCCTGTGGTTACTATTGCCAATGGGCATCATGACCTTCTGCTATGGCATCGCCATCCCAAATATTCTGGCACATGTGCTCGATGATTATCACAACGCACGGGGCACTGCCGGCGCATTATTGGGTTTAGGGTACTATTTGCTCTTAGGGCTTGGGTTGATGCTGAGCGCCATCAGTGGACATCTTGCAGGCACGTTATTGGTCACCGCCCTTTTCATGCTGTGCATAAATCTTTCTGAATGATTTTGCACTAAGGATTATAATGGGGCACGATTATTTTTTATTATAGATTAAGGTCAAATGTCTCATTCTCCATTTACACCCAAAGTTGGACACATCAATCGCTTAACCATCGAACAACAAACCTCCCGCGGCTTAATGCTTGCGGGCAATGTCTTTTTGCCCAACCGCGCCATTCCTGAAGATTTAGTGGTCACAATTGGTGAACCGCTCGAAGTCTTTGTGTATGTGGACAACCAAGAAGAGTTGATCGCCACCACAGATAAACCTTACACAGAAGTGGGTAAATTTGCGGATCTACAAGTGGTGGAAGTGGCGAGTTTTGGTTACTTCTTAGATTGGGGCTTGCCAAAGGATCTCTTATTGCCTTTTCGTGAGTCATTAGTTGATTTAGAAGTGGATGATTTTGTCATCGTGTACACCTACATTGATCCTGTGACCCATAAAATCACTGCCACCACGAAATATGAGCGCCATGTACAAGCCACTGCGCCCCACTATAAAACAGGCGATAAAGTCTCTGTCTTAGTGGAAAGCAAAACACCGCTTGGTTTAAAAGTGATTGTGGATCATGCCTATTGGGGCGTTGTCTATCAAAGTGACATCGTGGGTGAGATTCACATTGGCGATGAGTTCACAGGCTACATTAAACCGGTACGTGAAGATGGTAAGCTCGATGTTTCCATGATTCCCATCATCAAAACCAATGAAGCGCGCCACGGCTTAGAAGGCGCCATTTTAAAGGCACTTAAAGCGAATAAAGAGGGTCGTTTACCCGTGAGCGATAAAAGTGATCCGGATGTGATCATGTCCCATTTTGGCGTCAGTAAAGCGGCGTTTAAACGTGCCATTGGCGCCCTTTATAAAAACAAAAAAATCATCATCCATAAAGATGCCATTGAGTTACAAAAATAATCCATGAGCACCGAAGCGCGCGGCCATTTACTGGCGCTCTTGACGATTGTGCTGTGGGGGACAACCTTTGTCTCCACCAAAATTTTATTACAGCACGATCTCTCACCTTTAGAGATTCTTGGGGCGCGTTTTTTATTGGGTGCTTGCTTTTTGATGCTCTTGTATCCAAAGCGTTTAAAAGGCACCACATGGTGCGAAGAGCTCTGTTTCGCCCTTGCTGGCTTATGTGGTACCACCTTCTATTTTTGGTTTGAGAATCATGCATTGCTCTATACGCTTGCGGCAAATGCGGCCCTCATCTCCTCCACTTCCCCATTTTTTACGGTGCTACTTGCCCGTTTCTTTTTAAAAGAAGAACACATCCATCCCATATTTTATGTGGGCATGTTGCTCTCATTTGTGGGCGTGGGACTTATGAGTTTCAGTGGCTTACAATCCTTTGAATTGAGCTTAAAAGGTGATGCATTGGCACTTGGTGCCGCCTTCATTTGGTCGATTTATGCCATTGTCTCCAAAAAAATGGGCAGCTTTGGTTACAATACCATTCAAACCACGCGCCGTACATTTTGGTACGGCTTACTCTTTATGTTGCCCATGATCTCTTGGCAAAACGTAGATTTCTCTTATGATGCTCTCTTAAACTATGTGCATCAATATGCATCGCCTGTGGTGATGTTCAACCTTCTATTTTTAGGCTTAGGGGCATCCGCCCTCTGCTTTGTGACATGGAATCTGGCCGTTAAAATTCTTGGCGCCATTAAAACAAGCCTCTACATCAACGCTGTACCCATGGTGACGGTGATCTTCTCAACCCTCATTCTCCATGAGCACATTACCTTATTGTCTGCCCTTGGCATTCTATTGGTGCTGATGGGTTTAGGCATCTCTCAATATCAACGAAAACCGTCCACACTATAAAAATTATAAAATATTTATATAATAAATTAGATTAATATTGCTTTAACTGATATAGATATTATATTAATAAAAGCATCAATATCTCAATGATGTTGATCCTACTTCATGATGGCATCCAAGATTATAGAGAGATTATTATGAAAACGATTAACTTACAACGGCGTCGCCTCATTGGTGTTGGCGGTCTTCTCCTATCCGCTGCACTCTTCCCCCCAATGGGGCGTTTCGCCTTTGCTGCAGTCAAACCCACCGAATCACAACTGACTCAGTTCATCAGCATTTCTCAAGCGCTGACGGGCTACCAAGATTTAAATCCCATTTTAGCAGAGCGTTATCTGACGGCAATGCTTAATCTTTACCCGGACTTTTCGACGCACTTATCTGCCCTTGGCGATGGCGAAACTGTCATGAGCCGCATTGCTCACAATAAAAGCAACACTGAATGGGCGATGCGCATCACTCATGCATGGTATACAGGCACAGTGGGTCCTAATCAGGACGATGCCGTAGAAGTCATTGCTTATAAAGATGCCTTGATGTATCGCCCAACGGCGGATGGTTTACCCGTGCCCACCTACTGTTTTAGAGGTGAATTATGGTTCAGTGCATTGCCACCTGGCATCACGCGTGAACCCACTGTACCTGCAACATTTTAGGGAGCAATCATGAATCAAGCAAAACAATTGGCCAATGGAGATTGGCAAGCAGACGTTGTCATTGTCGGCAGCGGCATTGTGGGCGCCATGATGGCGACAGAAATTTCAGCCAAAGGTTACAGCGTCTTAATGTTAGATGCCGGCTTGCGTGTTGAACGCGGGCAAATTGTGGAAAATTCTCGCAATATGCCTGAAAAAAATCGTGCAGGCATCGATTATCAAAGCCTGTATCCTCAATCGCCCTTAGCACCCTTCCCACTCTACTTCCCCAACAATGGTTATTTAGGTCTATCGGGCCCAAATGCCGCCGCCTATGCACAAGACTATTTGAAAACTGTGGGCGGCACCACATGGCACTGGGCAGCCTCTTCATGGCGCCATGCACCGAATGATTTTAAAATGCACACACTATACGGCGTTGGGCGCGATTGGCCGATCACGTATGATGAGATGGAACCATATTATACGCGCGCAGAATATGCCATTGGCGTGGCAGGCCCAAGGGATAAAAGCATGCAATCGCCCCCTGAACGCAGCAAGCCTTATCCGATGGATATGGTGCCGTGGTCGTACTTTGAGCGCACCGTCTATGACACCACCAAAGATTTTGGCTGCCACTTAGTGCCGATTCCACAAGGACGCAGCACACGCGTTTGGGAAAATCGCCCCATTTGTTGTGGCAATAACAACTGTATGCCCATTTGCCCAATTGGCGCGATGTACAATGGCATCCATCATGTGGAAAAAGCAGAACGCAATGGCACGATTGTTGTGTCTGAAGCGGTGGTTTATAAAGTGGACACCGATGAGAAAAACAATCTCTCTGCCATCCATTTTTATGACAAAGAACGCAAATCCCATAAAGTGACGGCACAAAAATTTGTCTTTGCCTGCAATGGCATCGAAACGCCGCGTTTACTCTTGATGGCGGCCAATGAACAAAACCCGCGCGGGATCGCTAATAACACCTCTGATTGCGTTGGGCGCAACATGATGGATCACTCAGGCATTCACTGTTCATTCACGTCGAAAAAACCGATGTGGGTTGGTCGTGGCCCTGCACAAAGTGCAGCCATGGTGGGCTATCGTGATGGTTCTTTTAGAAAAGATCACGCAGCATTCCTCATCATCATGAATAACTTAAATCGAAACCTCGCCCAAACTCAAAAAGTGTTGGCAGATGGCACGATGGGTGAACATTTACCGCATGCTGTGCGCGAAAGCACCATTCACTCAGTCTATTGGGACATCATGCTTGAAGTCTTGCCTGAAGAGAGCAACCGCCTCACTTTGAGCAAAACCCGTAAAGATGCTTTAGGGCTTCCATGCCCGGATGTTTATTATGATGTGGGTGATTATGTGCGCCGTGGCCGCACCGCAGCACAAGAAAAACTGCGTGAGATTGCCCATCTCTTTGGCGGTACGGATGTGGATGTCACCTCTGAATTTGTGCCCAATAACCACATCATGGGCGGCTGCATCATGGGTGATGATCCAAAAAACAGTGTCGTTAACAGTTATTGCCGCGCCCATGATCATGAAAACTTATGGTTGCCAGGTGGCGGTGCAATTCCCTCTTCAAGTGTTGTCAATTCCACATTAACCATGGCTGCCCTTGGCCTACGTGCAGCCGATGACGTGTTAAGGAGCTTAGCGAAATGAAAATCATTCGAACCCTCTTAACAGCGGCGCTCCTCAGTACACCAATGATGAGTGCAGCACTTGCCGATGATGGCAATGCGGCGCGCGGTGAAACGCTCGCCATTTTAGGCGATTGCCAAGCGTGCCATACATACAAAGCTGGCGATGGCCAACCTTTTGCGGGCGGTTATCCCATCAGCTCACCGATGGGCGACATTTACTCATCAAACATTACGCCATCTAAAACATACGGGATTGGCAGCTATTCCCTTGAGGATTTTACCCGTGCACTGCGCGATGGGATTCGTAAAGATGGTGCGCATCTCTATCCTGCGATGCCTTATCCATCGTACGCTAAACTCACCGATGCGGACATTAAAGATCTCTATGCGTATTTCATGACATCTGTTCAACCTGTCGATGAGCCGCCTAAGCACACCACAGAACTGCCATTCCCTTTCGATATGCGCTCTGTGATGGCAGTTTGGAATGCATTATATTTAGACAATACACCTTTTAAAGCAGATCCCAATCAAAGCGATGAATGGAATCGCGGCGCGTATATTGTCGAAGCCCTTGCCCACTGTAGCACGTGCCACACACCGCGTAACTTTATGATGGCAGAAGAGAAAGACCATTATTTAGGTGGCAGTAGCTTAGGGCCTTGGTTTGCGCCAAACATCACCTCAAGCATCAATGGCGGGATTGGTTCATGGCAAAATGCTGATTTGATTACTTATCTACAAAAAGGTCACCTCAAAGGTAAAGCACAAGCCGCTGGCCCAATGGGTGAAGCCGTTGTGGACAGCTTCCAACATGTGGATGCCAAAGATCTTGAAGCGATCGCCACCTACATTCGCTCTGTACCTGCTTTAGACAATCCTGCTCAAAGTGCGCCACGCGATACATATGGCGAGCCGTTTGATGTGGATCTGTTATTAAGGGGCGCCGCACCTGTGGATGCGTATCAAAATCTGAAAAGTGGCGAAGCACTGTACAGTGCTTACTGTTCAAGTTGCCATCAAAATACGGGTTCAGGCACTGAAGATCAATTTTACCCCTCACTCTTTCACAACACCGCAACGGGCGATGTCAATCCCAGCAATGCCATTGCCGCAGTTTTATATGGCGTCAATAAGAAAGTGGATGGCACAGAGATTTACATGCCAAGCTTTGGCCCACAATCGGCCACACAAGCCTTATCCGATGAGCAGATTGCCCAAATTGTGCAATTTGTTTATCAACAATATGGTAATCCAACGGTGGGCGTCACGGCGGATATGGTCAAAGAGATTCGTCAAGGCGGCGCAGCACCTGCATTGATGAAACTGCAGCCTTATCTATTACCCGGCATGATTTTCTTGATTGCCGTTGTGCTCGGTGGCATCATCGCTGTGGTCAGCCGTAAAAAACGAGGAGGCAAAGATGATCACTAAACAGACGCAATTGTGCATGTCACTTGCCGGTCGCCCCGGTAACTTTGGGACGCTTTTTCACAACTATTTGTATGATCAGCTTAAGCTCGATTACATTTATAAAGCGTTCACCACATCTGATCTACCCGCGGCAATTGGCGGTGTGCGTGCCCTTGGCATACGGGGCTGCGCCATCTCGATGCCCTTTAAAGAAGCGGTGATTGAATTTGTGGATGAATTAGATCAATCAGCTGCCGCGATTGAATCTGTCAATACCATCGTCAACAATGATGGCCATTTAACGGCCTACAATACAGATTACATCGCTGTGGCAAATTTATTGCAAGATTATGCCATTGATCCTGCCACACCTTTTTTACTCAAAGGCAGCGGCGGCATGGCCAAAGCGGTGGCAGGTGCTTTATATGATCAAGGTTTTAAGCATGGCACCATCATTGCACGTAATGCTGTTAAAGGCAAAGCGCTCGCAGATTTGTATGGCTATGAATGGATGAATGATGAAGAGGTCATTGCCTCCACAGAAGGCATGATGCTCATCAATGTGACACCGCTCGGCATGCAGGGTGGCAAAGAAGCCGATGCCCTTGCCTTTAGCCCGATGCACATTGAAACCGCCGAAACGATTTTTGATGTGGTGGCACTGCCGGTGGAAACGCCCATGATTCAATTGGCGCGCACCCTCAATAAAACCATCATCAGCGGTGCGGATGTAGCAGTGATTCAAGCCCTTGAACAATTTGTGCTTTATACGGGCGTTCGTCCATCGATCGATTTGATTAAAGAGGCATCAAGCTTTGCAAGAAGCCATGCTTAAATTTTAAATCGTCCCATTAAAGATCATGCCCGAGTGATCGGGCATTTTTTATGGGGTTGGCATAAAATCCAAACCAATGTCCAATGATCGTACGCTGTGCGTCAATGCACCGATGGCAATGAAATTCACACCGGTTTTTGCAATGCTCAACACATTTTCCTGCGTAATGCCGCCCGATGCTTCGGTTTGACATCGCCCTTCACATAAGCGCACCGCTTGCCTTAATGTGTTGATGTCCATATTATCGAGCAACACAAGGTTCACGCCCACAGCTAATGCCTCTTCTAGCTGCGCTAACGTATCGACCTCAACTTCAATGGGAATCAGATGTCCTGCGTAGGCTTTGGCATCCATCACAGCTTTTGTGACACTGCCTGCGATCGCAATGTGATTGTCTTTGATCAAAATTGCATCATCCAAGCCCATGCGATGATTGCGCCCGCCCCCAACGCGCACAGCATATTTTTGTAACACTCGTAAACCGGGCAAAGTCTTTCGGGTGCAAGTGATTTGCACATTCTCGCCTTTGACTGTTTGCACAATCTGGTGCACTTGTGTGGCAATGCCGCTCAAATGCGTCATGAAGTTCAGCGCTGTACGCTCTGCTGCTAAAAGTGCACGCGCCGGACCCGTAACCTTGGCCAAACACAGATTGGGTACGACTGCATCCCCATCTTTAACATGTGGCTCATAGACAATATCGCCATCTAAACGATGCCATGCTAAACGCGCTAAATCCATTCCTGCAACAATTCCTGCCGCCCTTGCAATGATATGCAATGTGGCATGTTGATCTTCACCGATGGTGGCTAAACTTGTGACATCACCGCGGCGACCTAAATCCTCAGCCAATGCGGCATTCACATAAGGCTCTAACAATACATCTGGCAATGGGGCAACCATTTTTCCTCCTTAGGTTACATATACTCATTTTGAGTATATATTTTTAATCATGCCGCTACAATAAAACAAATCAGATAAAAAGTCATTGAAAAGGTGAAATAAAAAAGTTATGCTCAAAATGAGTATAATAAAACCCACAGAGGATAGGAGTGATTGTGATTGAGAGAATCAAGGCGCAATTGGCCGCACATGATGCTGTGCTGATTGCCCATTACTACACTGACCCTGCCATTCAGGCACTGGCAGAAGCAACAGGCGGCTGCGTGGCAGATTCATTAGAGATGGCGCGCTTTGGTCGTGATGCCAAAGCACAAACCCTCATCGTCGCTGGCGTGCGCTTTATGGGGGAGACAGCAAAAATCTTAAGCCCACATAAACGCGTCTTAATGGCAGATTTAGCGGCAACATGCTCGTTAGATTTAAGCTGCCCGATTGATGAATTTTCTAACTTTTGTGATCAACATCCGGATCGCACCGTTGTGGTGTATGCCAACACCAGCGCTGCCGTCAAGGCGCGCGCCGATTACGTGGTCACTTCCGCCATTGGCGTTGAGATGGTGCGCATGCTCCATCAACAAGGCCATGCCATCATTTGGGGGCCAGATCGCCATTTAGGCGCATACATCCAAGCACAAACGGGCGCAGATATGCTGCTCTGGCAAGGCCATTGCATTGTGCATGATGAATTTAAAGCCTTTGAATTACAGCAACTGAAACTCAAACATCCAAATGCCAAAGTGCTTGTGCACCCCGAAGCCTGTGAAGCAGTGATCCAAGAAGCAGACTTTGTGGGTTCCACCGCTCAGATCATTAAGGCCGCCAAACACATGGATGCATCAACGCTCATTGTCGCCACAGATCAAGGCATTTTTTATAAACTGGCACAAGCCGTGCCAGATAAAACTCTCATCATTGCTCCCACCGCCGGCAACAGCGCCACATGTAAGAGCTGTGCCCTTTGTCCATGGATGGCGATGAACACTTTGGAAAAGATTGAAGCTGTCCTCACCACATTTGCGCATGAAATCACAGTGGATGCCGCCATTGCAACACAGGCGAAACGCAGCATCGATCGCATGCTTCAATTTGCAGAGGAGCGCAAAGTGAATCTACAGGCACAAAGCAATCCGCAACAATACGCCGCACTGTTTCAAAATATTGGGCCTGCGTGATTAACGGGCAATTGGTAATTTACTGCCGGATAAAGAGCGCTCAAGCAGCACATCATCACGAAATTGATACAAACGCGCCGGGCGCCCTTGCCCATGATGATCAAGGGTGCCGGTCTCTTCAATCAGGGCTTGTTGCAAAATAAAACGGCGAAAATTCTGTTTATGCAGGACAATGCCGCCCAGGGCTTCAATGCTTTGTTGCAATTGCAACAGCGTAAATGTGGGCGGTAAAAGCTCAAAAATTACGGGGCGATATTTGATTTTAGCCCGCAGGCGCGCCATCGCTGATGCCAACACACGACGATGATCATGATGCATCGGTTGACCTGAATATTGGGGTGGCAATGGGGCATCAGAGGCGGTGGATTCAGGAATCATACCCACTTCATACATCAACTCGTAACGTTGGAGCACATACTCTTCATTCCATGTAAAAGGGGCAATGCCCCAACACAATTTGACATGCTCCTCACGAAAGCGCTGCTCAGAGACGCTATTGCCACCATTGATCCAATGGCGAAACAGCGGCAACAGGTGCTGATCAATAAAATCTGGGCGCCCATTTCGGTGATCTTCCCAAGGAAAATAATCATACCAATTGCGCCAAATGGCCCCCGTTTCTAAATGATTTTTCTCTTCTCGCACCAAACCTAAATAGCTGATATAAATTAGATAATGGCCGGTGGATGTTTTGCGCTGTGTGTCCACAAATGTGTACAGCTGCTCAACGTATCCAAGCGGCTGATGGGTTTGGGTTTCCACCCATTGACGCACGCCGGCTTGCAAAGAGCGATGAATGGGCGACAAAGGGCCACATGGCAATGAACAACCCTCTGCCACCGTCAGCACTTTTGCTTGTGACTCTGTGACGGCAATCAGAACGGCTGCCAGTTCTGTTGTTCCCTCTTCGTGCGTATTGATGGCCGTTTGCATAATGTCCTAGTGATGATTAAAGCGGCATTATAGAGGAAAGATCACTCTGTGCTCAACAAATAGAGGCGCAGCATCTCTTCAAGTTCCGCTTGTAAGCCTTCAGGTGAGAGAATTTTGACATTCGGAATCCAATAACGCACCAATGCCAGAATCTCTTGTGCGCTGACATGTTCACTCATCACCACCAAATCACCATTGAGTTTCTCCTCAATGATCGATTGATTGGGCAATAATTTACGGCGCTTAAAGTAAATGGCCACATCCCCCTTGACCAATACTGTGACCGCTTTGATCTGATTGCCATAATAGACGCTGTCAATGTTTTTGATGTCCTCCAAAATGGCTTGATCCAGTGTGAAATGCTCATTTTGTACGCTAAGCCCCTCAATGCGCGAAAAACAAAACGTTTTGATCTGCCCTTGATCATCGGCCATCAAATACCAAATGCCGGAACGATTGATCAAAATATAGGGCGCCACACGATAACTTTTGTGGCTTTTTGATTGATTTTTGTAATAGCTAAAACAGATCAACTTTTGTGACTCAATCGCCGCTTTAATGAGGTCAAAGTCCCCTTTTTTATGGGAAATGTCCTCATAATTATAGCCTTTGACACATACGCTTTGCGTCAGTTTTTGTTGAAAGAACTCGCGATCAAGCTTCGGAAACAAGTTTTGAATGCTTGCAAAATGTGCAAAACGATCCACATCCTCAGGATACAGCTGCCCTAATGATGATTTAGAGAGGCTGTAATACTTTGGCCCCTGCTCTTCCCAGTCCAAAAACACGAGGCGCTCTTTGAGATCACGAATGATGGTGCGCTCTGTGACATTAAACTCTTCGGCCAGCATTGCCACTTCTAAACGACTGCCAAGATTCAGTTTGGCCAAAATCTCCCCAAGGCGATGTGCCAACTGTGTATTTTTTGTTTTCATCGATTACCCTTTCAATGTCCAATCACAAGCGCCACATTTTGGGCATTTAGACGGCAAGCTCAAATGATCACCTTTGATTTTAAAGCGAAAATGGCAATGTTTACATTCAAAAATGAGTTTGGTGTTAAATGGAATTGGCATTATCTAATCCTTATCATTATTAGGTTTATTTTCAAGATATTATATAACCAATGAACAAAAATAAAAAACCCTAATCTTCATTAGATTAGGGTTCATCAATTCCAATATATCCACCTTATTATTTTAGTATATTTATTCATTAATTACATTATGAATAGATAATAACCGTTATATTTGCACGGTTGTGTCATTAAGTAAACAACGATTCAATATTTTGATAATTTTTATACAATTTATCATAAATATTTCCATAATGATGCTTCCAATCGCCATGACTTGTGATCAATGCGCTGCAATCAATGTTGGCAATTTTAGGGTGATTTGTTTCAATCGGCACATAACCGATCGGATCGCTCAACCATGCCATCGACGTTCGATAGGAATATTTCAGCACATCATCGTGCCTTGAATGACAATTATAAATCCGCCCATCCACCACAGATGCAGCCCTTTCCCAATCCTTGCGTTGATTGCCCACCGCGCCCCCTAACAAAATCACATCTTCAACAGGCTGCGATGAGGCACACAATGCATAATAGATGACGCGGCAACCTAAAGAGTGCCCCACCAATGTCACGGGCAAGGTCATCTGAGACAAGGCATCACTGAGCGCTTGCCCCGCCGATTCGGCATTTTGCATTGCAGCGTGCCACGGATTTGCCAACAATGCCCGCCATCTGCGGTGCATCAGTGAGTGCATCATCTGTGTGATGTCTGCCATTGATTTAGAAGGCCACTGAACGCCATACACATTAGAAGTGGCATCTAACGCAGATTCACTGGCCAGCCAATCGGTGAAATCTGCATATGCTTCATTTAAAAAGCCATTGACAAACAGAATATTGCGCGCAGCAGGTAATGTTGCTGTGTGAATGGGCGTGATGGAGAAATTTTTCATGATTGCCCTTTGATCATCTCATCGTAATCTGCATCTAGCGAGCGACGCACAGCCACATTCAGTGCCACGGAATGTGTCACATGCTGAGAATAAAGCTTTATTAATGGCAGATTGTTCTGCAATGTCAGTAGTGATGGGTTTCATAATGTATCCTTAATGATTATTTTTTCGTGATTATGCGATCATTATAGCCATTGTGTGTGCAAGTGGTGTCAAAATCATAAAAGCCTTGATTTTTCATCCTTGATGCAATGTTTGCATCCACCAAAAAAGTTATATTCGCAATAATGCAAAATATCAGTTGACGATCACAACTTAAAAGTCTACTATTCACCCATCGAACAAAAATGTTCTACTGAGAATATAGCAAAATAATGAAAAAGACACTGAAAGAAATCGCCAATCTAAGCCTCGGCTATCCTTTTCGCGGAAAGGTCGAAGAGGTGAATCCCGACTCTGACAATGCCATCCCTGTTATTCAATTGCGAAACTGCTCAATCGAGCACGGCATTGAATACACGCAATGTACGTTTGTTAACGTGCCAAGCAAAATGAGCCATCATCTACAAGATCAAGACATTCTTTTTGCCGCGCGCAGCAGCCAAAATTATGCCGTGTTATTTGAAAAAGATCAGGCGCAAAAGCACGATTATATCGCATCACTCAATTTTTTCATCATTCGCATCACCGATGAAAGCATTCTACCTGATTTTCTTGTTTGGCAGTTAAACCAAGTCATTTGCCAACAATATTTTGAGAAAAACAGCGAGGGCACTGCTGCAAAAAACATTCGCCGCCCCATCATAGAGGCGCTCCCCATCGCCATTCCGGACATTACAACACAACAAACCATCGTTGAGTTAGCCCGCGCACAATCCAAACAACATTTACTGTTTTCTAAACTCATGCATAACAATGAACGCATGATGACCGCTATTGCACAAAAAATTAATCATTAAGGATACATTATGAAACCCATCACTACTGACATTGCAGAACAATCTGCCATTAATAAAGCTTTATTCTCAGCATGTGACACATTCCGTGGCACCGTAAGTGCAGACACCTATAAAGATTATGTGTTAACCATGCTCTTTTTAAAATACGTTTCCGATGTATGGCAGGATCACTATGAAAAATATCAACAAGCCTATGGCGATGAACCAGAACTCATCGCTGAGATGATGAAAACAGAGCGTTTTGTGCTCCCTAGCGGCGCCAGTTTTTATGACATTTATGCGCGTCGCAATGAGCCCGGTAATGGTGAACGCATTGACCAAGCACTGCATGCCATCGAAGAAGCCAACGGCACCAAGCTGCGTGATGCAGGTAAAAGCGTCTTCCAAGACATCTCATTTAACAGCGATAAACTGGGCGAAGAGAAACAAAAAAACAGCATCTTGCGCCTTTTATTAGAAGATTTTGCAAAGCCCGTGCTGAATCTTAAACCCAGCCGCATTGGTAATTTAGATGTCATTGGCAACTCATTTGAGTTCCTCATTAAACATTTTGCAGCCAGCGGCGGACAAAAAGCAGGCGAGTTCTATACACCACCTGAAGTGTCCGACTTAATTGCCCGTTTATTAAATCCGCAAGTGGGTGATTTAATTTGTGATCCTACATGTGGTTCAGGCTCTTTATTAATGAAATGCGGACGCCGTATTTTCGAGAAATTTAATAGCAAAAACTACGCGCTCTACGGCCAAGAAGCCATTGGTTCCACTTGGTCATTGGCAAAGATGAACATGTTTTTACATGGCGAAGATAACCATAAAATCGAATGGGGCGATACAATCCGCAACCCTAAATTATTGGATCAAAATGCCAACTTAATCTTGTTTAATGTCATTGCTGCCAATCCGCCATTTTCATTAGACAAATGGGGCGAGGAAGAGGCTAAGAAAGATGTGCATAAACGTTTTCATCGTGGTTTGCCACCAAAATCTAAAGGTGATTATGCATTCATCACACACATCATTGAAACTTTGAACCCGAAAGATGGTCGTGCGGGCGTTGTTGTGCCACATGGCGTGCTGTTCCGCGCTTCTTCTGAAGGGAAAATCCGTGAACAATTGATCAATGAAAACTTGTTAGATGCGGTGATTGGCCTGCCTGAAAAGCTCTTTTATGGCACGGGCATTCCCGCTGCACTATTGATCTTTAAAAAGAATAAAACCTCAAAGGATGTCTTATTCATTGATGCGAGCCGTGAATTTGACGCAGGTAAAAACCAAAATGCATTGAGTGATGAAAATATCGAGAAAATCGTGGCAACGTATGAAGCTCGTCAAAATGTTGATAAATATGCTTACGTAGCATCATTCGATGAGATCAAAGAGAACGATTACAACCTTAACATTCCCCGCTATGTGGACACATTCGAAGAAGAGGAAGAAATCGATTTAGAAGCCGTGCGCAAAGAACGCATTGCCCTAAAAGCTGAATTAGAAGCCCTAGAAACAGAAATGGCTAAATACTTAAAGGAGTTGGGTTATGGTGCCTAATGATTGGGAAATTAAAAGGCTAGATGAAATTGCCCGTGTTACATCAGGTGGAACACCTAGTCGTTCTAAAGTTGAATATTGGCAAAATGGAACAATTCCTTGGGTTACAACTTCTGAAGTACAATTCAACACTATCACCAAATCAGCAGAATTCATTACTTTAGAAGGATTAAATAATTCATCAGCTAAATTATTTGAGCCAAATACGCTTTTAATTGCAATGTATGGTCAAGGAAAAACACGAGGTCAAGTAGCAAAGCTTGGAATACAAGCATGCACTAACCAAGCTTGTGCTGCAATAATATTGAATGATAATAACAATTCAGACTATTTTTTTTATTATCTATCTAATTTATATGAAGCTCTCAGAGATTTATCTAACGATGGAAGCCAAAAAAATCTAAGCTCTGGAATTATTAAATCATTGTTTGTGCATATTCCCCCTATCAAAGAACAACAAAAAATTGCCGAAATTCTTTCTACATGGGACAAGGCAATTACAAGCACAGAAAAGTTGATTGTGAATAGCGAACAGCAGAAGAAGGCTTTGATGCAACAGCTTTTAACAGGAAAAAAACGTTTGCTGGATGAGAATGGTGTTAGGTTTAGTGGGGAGTGGAAACGAACGCAACTAAAAACATTTTTAACAGAATCTACATTGAGAAATAAAAACTCAAATATTAAACGAGTATTGAGTATTACTAATCATAGTGGATTTATATTACCTGAAGAACAATTTTCAAAACGTGTCGCTAGTAATAATGTAGAAAATTATAAAGTTGTGAAAAATGGTCAGTTTGGATATAACCCATCACGACTAAATGTAGGCTCATTTGGTCGCCTAGACCAATATAAAGACGGTATTCTAAGCCCGATGTATGTGATTTTTAATGTTGATGCATCAAAAGTACATAGTGATTATTTTTTATTCTGGATGGGATCAGGAGAAGCTAATCAGCGCATTAAAAATAGTACACAAGGTTCTGTTCGAGAGTCGGTTGGATTCGATGCATTATGTGCTATTCCATTTAACCTACCAAGCACCTTTGAACAAGAAAAAATAGCTGAAGTTCTGTCAAATGCTGATCGTGAGATTGAGCTATTGAAGGCAAAACTTGAGCATTTAAAACAAGAGAAAAAAGCACTGATGCAACAGTTATTGACTGGAAAGCGTCGAGTTGTGATTAATTAAAATAATGATCCAAGGGAGGTTATACAATGAAAATAGGTTTCTTTTTTGGTGCAGGTGCAGAAGTTGGGTATGGTTTACCTAGCGGTGGAAAATTTGCTATAGATCTATTTAGGCAAGATCCTACTTCTCATAAAACTCAATTACGAAAACTTTTAACAGATCATATTGATCCAATGACTCCATATGCAACTAATTGGTTACCTGATAATTATAAAACACGTAGTATTTATGCATTTGGAAAAAATGAATTTACTTCTATTATTGAATCTTCGATTGAATACAAAAGAAGTGAAATTATTAAAAGACTAAATAAGTTTGATGAAGAATTTGATTATGCTTTAAAGCAACTATCAATCGATAGACAACATCTAGAGGACAAATTTCTAGAAATTACCAATACTTCTATTGGTGATCGAGTATATACCCATACGATCAAACTCAATGAGCTTTTAGCAAAAGATGTAGCATTATTCAGCTCTGAGTATTATTCAGCTCTATTGGATATAGTTAAGTTAAATAATAATTGCGATGATCTCAAACGCTATGTTACAGCTTTTCTACAATTATTAATTGGTGCTCACGGGCAAGAATTGGTACAAAAACTCAATCAAGAATTATTTGAATCTGCCCCAGATGATTTACCAATTTTTGATGATATTGTTGGAATGTTTAGATTAGAGTTTAATCGCGTAGGAGCAATGGCATTAGAATTGCTATTAGATGAAAAAAGAGAGTTTAATACAGACCCAAAAACAGCAACATTAGAAGAACTAATGTCTGCTATTGCGCAACAAATTATGGAAAATCTATTCACAACTGTTTTAGATTATCAGAAGCTAATAGATGATCATTTTCGATATTTATTTAACCCATCCACTGAGTGGGCAAAATTTACAAAAATGGTAATATTTCTGAATATTGCAAGAGAATATATCCATCAACAAGCACCAAAAGAAGAGGATTTACCCTCAACAGGATATTACCATGATCTAAATACTTTATTTTCAGAGAAAAAAGCGAGTGTGATAGGAACATCGAATTATAACAATCTTATCAGTGGAATTTTTAAAGATACAGAAATAACACTACCAAAAGTTATACATTTAAATGGATCTATACATGATTATTATAATCCATATAAAAATTCTGTTATTACAACCGAGGATAGTAGTAAACTTGATCAATCACAAATTCACGTACCTTTCATTCTTACACAAAGCGGCTTGAAACCTCTTACTTCTGTAGAAATGTCTCGTCGATATGTAGAATTATTTGATTTATACAAAGATTCAGATGCTATTGTAATCGTAGGTTTTGGATTCCAAAAGGATGATAGTCATATAAATGGCTTATTTAGAGAATTACTAGAAACACATAGCAAAAAACTGTTCTTAGTAACCTTAGATAATGGTCAATCTCCTGATTCAGAAGTTAGATCATTGACGACAAAATTGCGAATATCTAAAAGTGCCTCTAAAAATATATCGGTAGTTTTGGTAGATAAAGATAGTAGAAATACAAGCGAAGGAGTTTCATGGGTTCAACATATTCAAGATCAGCTCTCAGTATCTATAACAGGTGATAACAATGAGCAATAACGAACTCATAATATTTTCATCTGAATCAGGTGATACGCGTGTTGAATGTCGATTTGAGGGAGCCACTTTATGGCTTTCTCAAGCACAAATTGCTGAGCTATATGGCAAAGATGTTCGTACCATTAACGAGCATCTTTCTAATATTTATGATGAAGCTGAATTGCATAAAGATTCAACTATCCGGAAATTCCGGATAGTTCGAATGGAAGGTAATCGCGAGGTTTCAAGAGAAATTGATCATTATAATTTAGAAGCAATTATTGCGGTTGGTTACCGCGTGCGTTCAACGCGTGGTACGCAGTTCCGTAAATGGGCAACGAGCACATTGCAAGAATACCTTATAAAAGGCTTTGTGATGGATGACGAACGCCTGAAGAATCCAGTTGTGGCACATTCTGTACCTTCTGATCATTTTGATGAATTACTCGAGCGCATTCGTGATATTCGTGCGAGTGAGCGTCGAGTTTATTTACGTGTGCGTGAAATATTCGCAATGGCAGCAGATTATGAGCCAAGCTTACCTGAAACTACGAGATTCTTTCAGTTCATCCAAAATAAATTGCATTATGCTGCCACAGGCATGACAGCGGCTGAGATCATTGCTGCGCGTGCAAATGCTGAAGCACCTAATATGGGGCTAACAAGCTTCAAAGGCGAAGAAGTTTTAAAAGGTGATGTAACTGTTGCGAAAAATTACTTAACAGAAGAAGAAATTCATTCCTTGAATCGTATTGTGAATATGTGGTTGGATTTTGCAGAAGATCAGGCTAAAAGAAGAAAACAAGTCTTTCTGAAAGATTGGACGGATAAATTAGATCAGTTTTTAGAATTTAATGATCGCGCAGTGTTGAACGGTGCAGGCTCTATAACAAAGAAACAAGCAGATGAAAAAGCTAAACTAGAATATGATGCCTTTGCAGAAGGGCGCAGAAAGCTCAAAGAATTAAAAGGGGAAAATAGTGACTTTTATACCCTTGAGAATATATTAAAGGATACAAAACGTGAAAAATAATGCACCTAAATTCCAAGAAGAATACAGCGCCAAGATCCCTGCCCTAACCCTCTTAGCCAATCTAGGTTGGACTTTTATTTCCTCTAAAGCGTCCTTAGAATTGCGTGAACAAAAAACAGATCAGGTGATTTTAAAATCTATTTTAAAAACGGAATTAAAAAAACGAACCTTTACATATGGCGCCAAACAATATCCTTTATCGGATCAATCCATTGATTTTTTATTAAATCAAATTTGCCAGCCGGGCTTAAATGAAGGATTAATGAAGGCCAATGAGCGCATTTATAATCATTTGCTCTATGGGATCGCTGTGACTGAGTTCATTGATGGCAAAAAAATCTCCCCAACCATTGCGATCATTGATTGGCAGAACATCTCTAACAATAGTTTTCTTTATACAGAAGAGTTTACGGTCTCTAGAATGGGGGCAGAGTCGCGCCGGCCTGACATTGTGTGTTTTGTCAACGGCATTCCATTGGTGATCATTGAGGCAAAACGCCCCGACAATCAAGGGAAAAAATCCCCAACCATTGATGAAGGCATTTCCCAGAGCTTACGCAACCAACGACACAATGAAATTCCCCTGCTGTTCACTTATAGCCAGCTGTTACTCTCGATTAATGGCTCTGATGGCCGTTATGGGACTTGTGGCACGCCTAAAAAGTTTTGGGCCAGTTGGGATGAAGAGGATATTTCTGAGATTGAAATGTCGCGCATTAAAAATTCACCTGTCGATCCCCAAACCCTCGATGCAATTTTTCAAGATCGCCGTGCCATTGACCGCCAATGGTTTAATGGCTGGTCCTCTGGCACATTACAGATCACTTCACAAGATAAACTCATCATCAGCTTATTATCCCCGAACCGTTTGTTAGAATTTATACGGTTTTTTATCATCTTTGACCAACGCCATGGGAAAATCGCCGCACGTTATCAACAATTTTTTGGCATTAAACGATTGTTAGAACGCATTGAAAAAAAACGCCCCGATGGCGGGCGTGAAGGTGGCGTGATTTGGCATACAACAGGATCGGGCAAATCACTGACCATGGTATTTTTGAGCAAGGCGCTGATTTTATATGATGGTTTAAAGCAATGCCGAATCATCGTGGTGACGGATCGCACAGATTTAGAAAGACAACTGAGCCTCACCTTTGCACAAAGTGGCGCTTTAGAGAACAAACAAGACCAAATGAATGCCATGGCCACATCCGGCAAGCGCTTAGCTGAACAAATTGGCCATGGCAATGAACGGATTATTTTTTCTTTAATCCAAAAATTTAATAGCGCCACGAAACAAGCTGAATGCCATAATGACAGCGCCGACATCATTGTCTTAATTGATGAAGGCCACCGCAGTCAAGGTGGTGAAAATCATATCCGAATGAAACAAGCATTACCGAATGCATCGTTCATTGCATTTACTGGCACGCCACTATTAAAAGATGATAAAACCACCAATAAATTTGGCCCCATTTTGCATGCTTATACCATGCAGCGAGCCACGGATGATAAAACAGTCACGCCACTTTTATATGAAGAACGCGTGCCTGATTTGGATGTGAATGAACGTGCCATTGATACATGGTTTGATCGAATCACCGCAAATTTAACGGAAGCTCAAAAACAAGACTTAAAGAAAAAGTACTCTCGAAAAGGGGCTTTATATGCCACAGAAAATCGCATTGAACTAATTGCACTCGACATTGCAAGCCACTTTGATGACAATATTGCTGATGGATTAAAAGGACAACTGGCCTGTGATAGCAAGCTTTCCGCCATTCTTTATAAAAAATATTTAGATGAAGTGGGACTGTTTGAATCGGCAGTGATCATGAGCCCGCCCGATACTCGTGAAGGCAATATTGGCATTGATGATCATGAAATGCCCATTGTCGCGAAATGGTGGCTAGATCATGTTGGCAATATGGATGAAATCCAATATACCGATATGATGGTCAAGCGCTTTGCCGATGCGAATGATCCTTTGAAGATGCTGATTGTGGTGGATAAATTATTAACAGGGTTTGATGAACCTAAAAATGCCGTCTTGTACATTGATAAGCCACTGAAAGAACATAATTTAATTCAGGCCATTGCCCGCGTCAATCGCTTGCATGATCAAAAAGAGTTTGGATTACTCATTGATTATCGAGGTATTTTGGCTGAATTAGATACCACCATTGCTAAATATCAAGATTTAGCATCACGTACGCAAGGTGGATACGACATTGATGACCTAGATGGTTTATATCGCCAAATGAGTTCTGAATACAAACGATTGCCGATGTTGTATCAAGAATTATGGGCCATTTTCAAAGATGTGGAGAACCCTCAAGACATTGAACAATTGCGCCAAGTATTGGTGCCAAAAATGATGCTGCATCATGGTGAATATATTGATATCCATCAGCAAGTGCGCGATGATTTTTATGATGCGCTCTCTGAGTTTGCCAGTTGCTTAAAAGTGGCGTTACAATCTGCCACATTTTTTGAAGATCACAGTTTTTCTGATGAAGATCGTCGACACTACAAAGAGACCGTCAAACAATTTACAAGCCTAAGACAATTGGCACAACAAGATGCAGGCGAACGCATAGATTATGATGAATATGCCGAACAGGTTAAAAAACTGCTCAATAAACATGTAGTGGGCGTAGAGATTCAAAATGCATCCGGCACGTATGAAGTCAATAAAATGGGACAACCCACATCGAGCAATCCTGACGATTGGAGCGATGACAAAACACGCAATGAAACGGACATTATTAAAACCCGAATCACCCGCATGATTGAACAAGAGCTTGTCGATGATCCTTATGCACAAGAGACTTTTTCTCAATTGTTGCGCCATGCGATTGAAGAGGCGAAAAATTTATTTGACCATCCTCTCAAACAATATATGCTCTTTCATGAATTTGAACAAAAAGTTGCAAAACGTCAACTCAATGAAGTTCCCAATGTATTTAATGGCAATCAACATGCGCAAGCTTATTATGGACTGTTTAGAAAAACCTTCCCTGCTCTCTTTAATCATCAAAATCACAATGATCAAAAATGGATTGATCTCTCTTTGTGGATGGATCAAGAAGTGGACTCGTCGGTCGCAGAAAACTCCATTAATCCACCAGAGATTGAATCATCCATTAGAAAACGACTGTTGCCTAAGTTGTTTACAGAGTGTAAAAGTCACGGCTATGGCATGGATCAAGCTCGAAACATCATCGAGCAAGTTGTACAAATTGTGCGTGTAGGATTAGCGAGGTAACCATGCAACAAGACGCTGTACGCCCATTATCGATACAGTATAGCCATCACCTCATAACATTTAAGCGCGTGGCCAAACAATCACCTTCTCGAACAATCATCATTAAAGTGACACCGAATCAAGAGGTGATTGTTTGTGCGCCAAGCGATGCCAGTGATCAATCTGTATGTGCATCTGTTCAGCAGCGCGCCAGATGGATTTTTAAACAACTCAGATCTTTTCAGGCTCAGCAAGAGTTTGTCACACCTCGTCAATACATCAGTGGTGAAAGCCATTATTACCTTGGCCGGCAATATATGCTCAAAATCATTGAAGATCCCATACAACGATCATCTGTTAAGTTATTGCGTGGTCAATTGATGATCACTGTGCGACAAAAAAACCCAGAAATCATACAAAAGCTTCTGAATGAATGGTATCGAGCACGAGCGCACCTTATTTTTCATGAGCGACTCAATGCAATGTTGGCAAAAACATTATGGGTCGATGCCTTACCTCATCTTAAATTATTGGCCATGCAAACCCAGTGGGGAAACTGCTCCATCAAAGGTCATTTAACTTTGAATCCCAATCTGATCAAAGCCCCGAAAGAGTGCATTGATTATGTAATATTGCATGAACTGTGTCACATTGCTGAGCATAACCACAGTGAGCAGTTTTATCGTCTGATGCATCAAGTGATGCCACAATGGGAAGCTGTGAAAACAAGATTGGATAAAATGGCTGATTATATTTTGTAAGGGCTCTATATCCTCTCCTGTCAGCTAGAATCCTCACAAAATTCAATTCTTCATTAAAAAACACCCCAAAGTTGATGAACTTTGGGGTGTTTTGCTCTCAATCATCTTAGAATTGGTATTTAAAACCAACGTTAAAGTTATAGTTTTTATGCTTGTGCTTGCCTTGACGATAGTTTGCTTCAGCGTTGATCGTAAAGTGATCACTCATCTTCGCCTGTACGCCGAGTTTTGCTTCATAGAACAAACCAGGTTTGCCGGAGGATAAGCTTCTGTCATCGTAGCTCACTTTAGAGGAGACATCGTCATACCACAAATTCATGGCAGCATAAGGTTTCACATCGCCTGTTTTTGGGTAAATGTACGCCCCAACCCTTGAAATGACATGGCCATTTTGCTTTTCAGTAATTTGCGTGCCATTAAAATCACGATAACTGTCCACTTTATAATCGATATAGCTGATTTGTGCTTGTGGCTCGATCACTAAGTTTTCACCAACTGCCATCGGATAACCGCCCTGCACGCTCACTGTCCATAATCTTGAATCATACGCACTTGAAGCATTGTTGAGGGTTTTCACCGTATTGTCATATCGACCATAGGAAATCGTGTAATCAATGAATGGGCTTAAAGCATCATCTGCATTCTTAAACCAGCTGCCATACACGCCAAATGCATGTCCCTTAATGGAACCTGTGCTGCGAGATTCGTTGATGCGATTCCAACCTTTAGAGTCCATCGAGCTTGTTGAGATCATGCCACCTATGATCACCAAGCCATTACCGGTTCTAAAGCCAGTATCTGCACCTAATACAGAGGCAAACCCTTTATAACTGTAATGGATCTGATTGCCGGCGATATCGCCTTCATCATGAGTGCCAGTTTCATTGAACCAAACAGAGCCGAGATATTGTCCATCTGCCGTCATGTTGCGATTTAAAGCGCGCAAACCGCCTGAGCCTGCAGCCAACGCACCTGAAGTGTGTGCACCATAACCGGGCAATTGCGCACGCATTGTGCCCATGCTATTGGCCATTGCACTGCCCACATCAGGACGATACAACTCTCGATAAGATGTTAAATACCAATCTTGATCATTCTCATTTTGTTTCAATTCATACTCATAAATGCCTTTGATGACAGCATTTTGCAGTGCAAAGGCCTGTGCATCTGAGGTGCCCGTTTCGATAATTTTGACCCCTAAAGGCGATGTCATGCCGCCGGCAACATTGCCAAGATCCGTGATGTGTAATTGAGTTTTACCCGAGGCATCACCCGAGACAATCAATTGATCCACCACGCTTGTTGAGCTGTTGCCAAGGTCTGTATTCATATACAACACCGCATTTTCACCGGCTATATAGTTGCCATTAATGATCAACTGATTGCCAGCTGCTGTGTGATGACTGCCGATATAAATTTTGTTGTTGTTATAAACATCCTGATTAATGGTGAGTTTGGCATTGCCACCTGCACTCGCTCTCCCTTGTCTCACACCATTTAAATTGACATCAATGGTGCCATCGTTATACACGCGTTGATTGATGGTGCCGCTGCCGGCCAATGTCGCATCTTTTGCAATGTGAACACTGCCCACACTTTGGGCACCGCCCAAAACGGCACCTTTTTCTAAGAATAATGTGCCTTCATGAATCTGCGTTTGCCCCGTGTGCAGCAATTCATTTGTCACACTTAAGGTACCATGGCCAGATTTAATGAAATCACCTGTGCCCGTCATGGTATTCACCAATTGGCCATCCACCAACAAGCGAATGTCCAAAGCGCCATGATTCACAATTGAGGCCGTGCCAAGCTGTTTCTCGGAAGTGACGGATAAAGTTTTATCATTAATGTTAAATACACCTGCAAAACTTGAATTATCACCTGTCAATGTGACATCTGCTTTTGTATTAACAGTGCCCTTGCCAGCTAATTGATTACTAAATGTGGTGCTCGAATTTAAATTTAAATCACCTTCAAGCGCTATTTGGCTTGTGCCTAATGTGCCCGCGCCTGACAAGGAAATTGCAGCGCCAGAATTGATTGCCACATCTGCAGTTAAGGCATCATTTTTGCCCTCAATTGATAAATTCCCGGCTGTCACCGTCACTTTACCTGCGCCTAACAAACCATTATCAGAAGTAGATTGGCCGCCATTCATTAAAGTAAGAGATCCACCCGCGAGATCCACAGAGCCAGCATTCGTTAAACTACCAACGGTTTGTGTTTTACCGTTTAAATCAACCGTTGTTGTGGTGGATAGATTTAAGCTGGATGTGTGACCGAATGCATTGTCGCTGCCAGCGGTTACCAAACCTGCGGTCACATTTGTTGCACCTGTATACGCATTTTTCTCATTGGTTAGAGTTAAACCTTTATCATTACTGGTTAACGTTAAATCACCGCTGCCCGTGATGGCTGCCGTCATATTTTTATTGGTTGCATTCGTTGCATCTAAAGCGAGCGTTTGGCCATCTGCAATCTCCAAGGCGCTGAGGCCATAATTCACACCTAAACCGCCGGTTTTATTGAGCGCATAATTGTAAGTACCTTTCGCAACGGTTTGGCCATTTTGGTCAATGCTTCTAATCGTACCTGCACCAATATCACTGCCATCTAATTTCTGTAACGTCAGATCAGAGATCTTGAGGCCGCTATTATCTTTAGCTGTAATGAGTTGAGTATGCTGGCCTTTGTTTTGATCCAATAGATTTGCGGCTGAGCCATCTGTTGGCGCAATGGCATTTAGATCAACTTTAATGATGCTTGCGCCATTGTTTGCCAAGGTATCTGTGCTAATCGAGCCTTTACCATTAAAGACCGTTTGCCCACCTTGTAAGGTCAAATTGCCGATTGTTTGATCCGCAGTATCAACGGTTGTGATATTGCCATTGCCAACCACCAATGTTGCGTTGGTTAATGCGCTTGTATTATTACCCTTTAAATCAAAGATGCTGTTTTCTAGGTTCACCGTGCCGGCAAATTCTTTGCCAACAGCGTTGCCAAAGTTAAAGCTGTTACCATCTGCCTTAACATCCAATAATCCTGTGCCTGTGAGATGATTATTCAAGCTAAAATCATCTTTTGAATTCACGGTAATTCTGTCGCCTTTAGCGGCAATATTCACTTTTGCAGCATCATTCAACTGACCTGTTTCAACCAATGTTAAGCTCGAAGCATTCGTGAGATTAATTGAACCTCTCAAATCCTTCAGTTTCACATTACCGGTATTTAAGGATAAATCTGTGCCCGCTAAATTTAAGTTACCGGCGCCACTGATGGCGTTGGTTAATTCACTTGTAATATTGTTTAAGTGCACTACGCCATCTTGTGCCACTTGAACAGAACCTTTGCCAAGTTGATTAAAGTTAGTCGCTGTTAATTGGCTTGTGCCATCGATTGCAAATGTGCCGGTAAAACCTTGATTATCAGCACTAAAATCAATGGCAGATTTTTCAGAAATATTAATAATACCCGCGCCTCTTAACACATTTTGAACGGCTGAAGTAATGCCATTTAAGTTCAATTGTGATGACTTGGCTGCAAAACTCACTTGCCCAGAACCCAATGCCGCTTGGTTGGCAACGGTGACAGATGCGTTATTACCAATGTTTTGTGTACCGGTAAAACCTGAATTATCACCTGTTAATGTGACATCTGCTTTGGTATTCACTGAGCCATTACCAGCTAGATTGTTACCCAAAGAAGTATCCGCATTTAAATTTAAGTCACCTTCAAGGGCAATTTTGCTTGAGCCTAATGTGCCCGCGCCTGACAAGGAAATTGCAGCGCCAGAATTGACTGCCACATCTGCGGTTAAGGCATCATTTTTGCCCTCAATTGATAAATTTCCGGCCGTTACCGTTACTTTGCCTGCGCCTAACAAACCATTATCAGAAGTAGATTGGCCGCCATTCATTAAAGTGAGCGATCCACCCGCGAGATCCATAGAGCCGGCATTCGTTAAACTACCAACGGTTTGTGCTTTACCGTTTAAATTCACGGTTGTTTTTGCTGCGAGATTTAGGCTGGATGTGTGACCGAATGCATTGTCGCTGCCCGCAGTTACCAAACCTGCTGTAATAGTCGTTGCGCCCGTGTAAGCATTTTTATCATTTGTTAGAGTTAAGCCTTTATCATCACTGGTTAAGGTCAAATCACCGCTGCCCGTGATGGCAGCCATCATCTCTTTATTAGTTGCATTGGTTACATCTAAAACAAGCGTTTGGCCATCTGCAATCTCCAAGGCGCTGAGGCCATAATTCACACCCAAACCATCTGTATTATTAAGTGCGTAATTGTAAGTGCCTTTCGCAACAGTTTGGCCATTTTGGTTAACGTCTCTGATTGTACCTATACCGATCTCACTGCCATCTAATTTCTGTAACGTCAGATCAGAGATCTTGAGGCCACCATTATCTTTAGCTGTAATGAGTTGAGTATGCTGGCCTTTGTTTTGATCCAATAAGTTAGCAGCATTATCGCTGGTTGGCGCAATGGCATTTAGATCAACTTTAATGATGCTTGCGCCATTGTTTGCCAAGATATTGGTATTGATCGAACCTTTACCATTAAAGACCGTTTGCCCACCTTGCAAGGTCAAATTACCGATTGTTTGATCCGCAGTATCAACGGTTGTGATATTGCCATTGCCAACCACCAATGTTGCGTTGGTTAATGCATCGGTGTTACTGCCGCCGAGAGTAAAGATGCTGTTTTCTAGGTTCACCGTACCGGCAAATGCATTGCCAACAGCGTTGCCAAAGTTAAAGCTGTTACCATCTGCCTTAACATCCAATAATCCTGTGCCTATGAGATGATTATTCAAGCTAAAATCATCTTTTGAATTCACGGTAATTCTGTCGCCTTTAGCGGCAATATTCACTTTTGCAGCATCATTCAACTGACCTGTTTCAACCAATGTTAAGCTCGAAGCATTCGTGAGATTAATTGAACCTGTCAAATCCTTCAGTTTTACATTACCGGTATTTAAGGATAAATCTGTGCCCGCTAAATTTAAGTTACCGGCACCGCTGATGGCATTGGTTAATTCACTTGTAATATTGTTTAAGTGCACTGCGCCATCTTGTGCCACTTGAACAGAACCTTTGCCAAGTTGATTAAAGTTAGTCGCTGTTAATTGGCTTGTGCCATCGATTGCAAATGTGCCGGTAAAGCCAGCATTATTGCCACTGAAATTAACTGCAGCATTATTGCCGATATTCACACTACCCGCACCATGCAACACATTTTTAACCGCTGAAGTGACGCCATTTAAATTTAATTTGGATGACTCGGCTACAAAATTCACTTTTCCAAGGCCCAATGCCGCTTGATTGGCAACGGTGACAGATGCGTTATTACCAATGTTTTGTGTACCGGTAAAACCTGCATTATCACCTGTTAATGTGACATCTGCTTTGGTATTCACTGAGCCATTACCAGCTAATTGATTACTAAATGTGGTGCTCGAATTTAAATTTAAATCACCTTCAAGCGCTATTTGGCTTGAGCCTAATGTGCCCGCGCCTGACAAGGAAATTGCAGCGCCAGAATTGATTGCAACTTCTGCTGCTAAATCATTATTTACAGATGTGATGCTTAAATCACCCGCAGAAATAATTAAACTACCGGTACCAAGCAACTCACCTGATGACGTTGATGCAGCACCATTGGCATTTGTAATGGTTAATGTACCACCAGCAAAATCAACTTTACCCTCATTCGTTAGAATGCCAATAATCTGAGTTTTACTGTTTAAATCAACGGTTGTACCGGCTGCTAAATTTAACTG
This sequence comes from Wohlfahrtiimonas sp. G9077, assembly GCF_002252155.1. Taxonomy (GTDB): domain Bacteria; phylum Pseudomonadota; class Gammaproteobacteria; order Cardiobacteriales; family Wohlfahrtiimonadaceae; genus Wohlfahrtiimonas. Next base: position 2,619 of record NZ_NEFD01000001.1, on the reverse strand, counting down.
GGAAGTTTGACCAAAAGCATTATTACTGCCTGCCGTAACTAAGCCAGCTGTTACATTTGTGGCACCTGTATAAGCATTCTTTTCATTGGTTAAAGTTAGCCCCTTATCATCACTGATTAATACCAAGTTACCTGCGCCAGTCAGGGTTGCTGTCATATTTTTATTGGCGGCACTTGTTGCATCTAGCGTCAATGTTTGACCATCCACAATATTCAAAGCACTCAAACCATAACTGATACCCAAACCATCGGTTTTATTCAGCGCATAATTGTAGGTACCTTCAGCAACTTTTTGATCATTTTGATCAATATTTCTAATGGTGCCAGTGCCCACAGTGCTACCATTGAGTTCTTGTAGCATTAAATCAGAGAGTTTCAGGCCATCATTATTTTTTGCTGTAATTAATTGTTTGCTTTGGCCACTGTTTTGATCCAATAAGTTAGCAGCATTATCGCTGGTTGGCGTAATGGCATTTAGATCAACTTTAATGATGCTTGCGCCATTGTTTGCCAAGGTATCTGTGCTAATCGAGCCTTTACCATTAAAGACCGTTTGCCCGCCCTCTAATGTCAAATTTCCAATGGCTTGATTCTCTGTATCAACTGTGGTTGTATTGCCTTGGCCAATGACTAATGTTGCATTTTTTAATGCTGTAGTATTATCGCTACTTAGGTTAAACGCGCTGTTTGATAAATTCACAGTGCCTGCGAAGTCACTGCCTACATCTTTGCCAAAGTTAAAGCTGTTGCCGGCTATTTGAACATTTAATAAGCCTGATCCCACTAAATTATTATTAAAGCTAAAATCACTGTTTGAATTCACTGTGACACTGTCACCAACCGCGGTAATGTTAACTTTAGCAGCATCATTTAACTGACCATTTTCAGCTAGTGTTAAATTCGAGTTTTTGGTGATATTAATTGCACCTGTTAAATCTTTAAGATGAATATTACCTGAATTCAATAATAAATTAGTGCCAGATAAATTTAAATTTCCATCTCCACTGATTATATTCGTGAGTTCGCCAGTAATCTTATCTAAATTAACAGCACCACCTTGCACAACGCTCACTGAACCTTTACCCAATTGGCTAAAATCTGTGGTTGTTAAGCTACTTGCGCCATCAACTACAAATGTGCCATCAAAACCTTGATTATCAGCACTAAAATCAATGGCAGATTTTTCAGAAATATTAATAATACCCGCGCCGCTCAACACATTTTGAACGGCTGAAGTAATGCCATTTAAGTTCAATTGTGATGACTTGGCTGCAAAACTCACTTGCCCAGAACCCAATGCCGCTTGGTTGGCAACGGTGACAGATGCGTTATTACCAATGTTTTGTGTACCGGTAAAACCTGCATTATTGCCTGTTAATGTGACATCTGCTTTGGTATTCACTGAGCCATTACCAGCTAGATTGTTACCCAAAGAAGTATCCGCATTTAAATTTAAGTCACCATCCAGCGTAATTTGGCTTGAGCCTAATGTGCCCGCACCCGACAATGAAATTGCAGCACCGGAATCGATTGCAATGTTTGCATTTAAATCTGTGTTCGCTTTTGTGATGCTTAAATCACCAGCAGAAATACTTAGATCACCGTTACCTTTTAAAATTCCTGTAGACGTTGAGGATGCGCCATTTGCATTGGTCACTGTTAATGATCCACCTGCCAAATCCACAGAGCCAGCATTCGTTAAACTACCAACGGTTTGTGTTTTACCGTTTAAATTAACGGTTGTTTTTGCTGCGAGATTTAGGCTGGATGTGTGACCGAATGCATTGTCGCTGCCCGCAGTTACCAAACCTGCGGTCACATTTGTTGCACCTGTATACGCATTTTTATCATTGGTTAGAATTAAGCCTGTAGCATCGCTGGTTAAGGTCAAATTACCTTTACCATTAATAATGGCTGTCATATTTTTATTGGTTGCATTCGTTGCATCTAAAGCGAGCGTTTGGCCATCTGCAATCTCCAAGGCGCTGAGGCCATAACTCACACCTAAACCACCAGTTTTATTGAGCGCGTAATTGTAAGTGCCTTTCGCAACGGTTTGGCCATTTTGGTCAATGCTTCTAATCGTACCTGCACCAATATCACTGCCATCTAATTTCTGTAACGTTAATTCATTAATTTTAAGATCGCCATTATTTTTAGCGGTGATGAGTTGAGTATGCTGGCCTTTGTTTTGATCCAATAGATTCGCAGCTGAGCCATCTGTTGGCGTAATGGCATTTAGATCAACTTTAATGATGCTTGCGCCATTGTTTGCCAAGGTATTGGTATTGATCGAACCTTTACCATTAAAGACCGTTTGCCCACCTTGCAAGGTCAAATTGCCGATTGTTTGATTCGCAGTATCAACCGTGGTGATATTGCCATTGCCAACCACCAATGTTGCATTGGTTAATGCGTTTGTATTATTACCCTTTAAATCAAAGATGCTATTTTCTAGGTTCACCGTGCCGGCAAATTCTTTGCCAACAGCGTTGCCGAAGTTAAAGCTGTTACCATCTGCCTTAACATCCAATAATCCTGTGCCTGTGAGATGATTATTCAAGCTAAAATCATCTTTTGAATTCACGGTAATTCTGTCGCCTTTAGCGGCAATATTCAC